>DASCMS010000123.1:0-31110 GCA_036011085.1 Candidatus Latescibacterota bacterium | reverse complement strand
TGAGTATTGTTGTCTATGAACGTTACGTAATGCGTACGGAAATGGCCCATTGTGGCCTAACTGGAGGTCTACTTCCATATGAGAGGCGCCGACGCGGTTATCGAAGCCCTCGAACGCCAGGGTGTCGAATACATCTTCGGCCACCCTGGTGGTGCTGCCATGCCCATCTTCGATGCGTTGCTGGACTCGGACAGACTCAAGTTTGTCCTGACGCGGCACGAACAGGGCGCCACGCACATGGCCGACGGGTATGCCCGGGCCACCGGCAAGCCGGGTGTCGTCCTCGTCACCTCCGGCCCCGGGGCGACGAACACCATCACCGGTCTGCTCACGGCGCAGATGGACTCGGTCCCCATCGTCGTACTGACGGGACAGACGATCTCGCCCATGCTCGGCAAGGATGCTTTCCAGGAAGCGGATGTGTTCGGCATCTCCATGCCGGTGGTCAAGCACTCCTACCTGGTCAAGGATGCCGACGACATCCCGCGCGTGATGATGGAGGCCTTTCATATCGCTGACAGTGGCCGCAAGGGACCGGTCCTCGTCGACCTGCCCAAGGACGTGACCTCTGCCGAATGCGGCAATGACATCCCGGAACGTGTCTACCTGCCCGGGTACAACGTGCGCACGAAGGCCGATCCGGCCGCCCTCGAAGAAGCCGCCCGTCTCCTGTGCGGCAGCAAACGCCCACTGCTGTATCTCGGCGGCGGCGCTGTCGCCTCGGGAGCACATACGGCGGCCAAGGCGTTTGCCGAGACCTTGCAGATGCCGGTGACCAATACCCTTCTCGGCAAGGGCGCCTTCCCCGAACAGCACCGGCTGTCCGTGGGCATGCTGGGCATGCACGGCACCGCCTACGCCAACAAGGCCGTCGTCGGCTGCGACCTGATCATGTGTGTGGGTGGACGCTGGGATGACCGCATCACCGGCAAGCTCGAGATGTTCTGCCCCGACGCGGCAAAGATCCACGTCGACATCGACCCGGCGGAATTCGGCAAGATCGTCATGCCTGATGTCTTCCTGCAGGGCGACGCCCGCCACGTGCTCGAGGAACTGATCGAGATGGTCCCCCCCCTCGAGACAGCCGACTGGCTGACACAGATCGACGAATGGAAAGAGCGATTCCCACTCAAGTACGGGAAGAAGGGCGGTCTGAAGATGCAGGCCGTGTTCGACCGGGTGTACGAACTGACCGCCGGGCGGGCGATCGTGGCCACCGACGTGGGTCAACACCAGATGTGGGCGGCGCAGTTCTACAGAACGGCGCACAACCGGCAATGGCTGTCGTCCGGGGGTGCGGGGACGATGGGTTACGGGTTCCCTGCCGCCATCGGCGCCCAGTTCGGTCGGCCCGACGACACGGTCATCTCCATCTCCGGAGACGGAGGCTTTCAGATGACGATGTCGGAACTGGCGACGGCAGCGATCCACAAGCTCCCGGTGAAGATCCTGGTCATGGACAACGCCTTTCTCGGTATGGTTCGCCAGTGGCAGCACCTGTTCCACGACAACCGTCTGTCCGGTGTCGACCTCGAGGGCAACCCCGACTTCGTGAAACTGGGATCGGCCTACGGAATCGAAGGCTGGCATCTGAAGCGGACCGCGGACATCGACAAGATCCTGACGAAAATGCTCACCTACAACGAGGGTCCGAGTCTCGTCCACTGTCACTGTGAGAAGGAAGACAACGTCTATCCCATGATACCCGCCGGCGCTCCACTGCACGAGATGCTGCTCGAGGCGCCGAAGCACAAACTTGCCAAGCCGACTGGGAGCACGTGATCGACATGACACAGACCACCACCGATCCCACGCAGGCGGCCCGTACCAACGTCCCCCGCGCTGCCGATACCGCCGCTGCTGAAGCTGCCTACCGCCGCAATATCGGCGCCGGCCAGCAGGTTCGACGAACGACGATCGGCCTCCTCGTCAACGACCAGCCCGGCGTTCTGGTACGCACCAGCCAGGTCTTCAGCCGCCGGGGCTACAACATCGAGTCTCTCGTGGTCTCGCCAGCGCACGTGATCGCCGGCACGTCAAGAATGACGATCACCTGTTCGGGTCCGGCCGACGTCCTGCACCAGATCATCCTGCAGCTGGACAAACTGGTAGACGTCATCCACGCTCACGACCACACCGACGATGACGCCGTCACCCGTGAGCTGGCCCTGTTCAAAGTCGCCTGCTCCGTAGAGGACCGCACCGAGATTCTACAGATCACCGAAGTCTTCCGCGGCAAGACGATCGACATCACCGACGAAACGATCACCGTCGAGGCCACAGGCACCACCGAAAAGATGGACGCCCTGGAAAAAATGCTGGCCAAGTTCGACCTGCGGGAGATGGTACGTACAGGAAAAGTGGTAATGGCCCGGGGTACCGACGTTACCTGAACCACCCGTCAGAGTTCGCGAAGCGAACTCGCAAACAGGCGCGGCAGTTTGCGCCTGTCGATGGCCCGGGGAACTGACGTTACCTGATCAACCGACGACGACCGCGCCGACTATTGCGGCTCAAAAGGGTTCGTAACGGAGAAAGGGGAGAGCACGTGGACAGTGCTCTCCCCTTCTCATTCACGCTCCCGCGGCAAGCCCAGTCAACCGACAGAGAGCTGGACCCCGTATAGAGTTTCGCGAAGCGCAGTTTGCGGAGCGAAACTCTCAAGAACCGGCGCGGCTGTTGGCGCCGGTTCAGACAAAGGGGAGAGCACGTGGCCAGTGCTCTCCCCTTCTCATTCGCGCTACCCGGCAAGCTCCGTCAACACCGACAGATAGCTGGACCCCGTATAGAGTTTCACGGAGCGCTGTTTGCGCCTGCCAAACTCTCAAGAACCGGCGCAGCAGTTAGCGCCGGTTCAAAAGTCAGCCCCCACCTGCACGTAGGCCATCCGTCCCACTTCCGGCGCCCCGATGAAGGCACGGTACCGTTCATCGAGTGTGTTGTCGATATTGGCCAGCAGGTAGAGCCCATCCCCGACGGGCAGTTCGTAGCGGGCGCTCAGATCAAGCGTGGTGTACGAGTCCACAGCGCCTACGTAGACCCCCGAATCCATCGGGAACTCGCCGTTGTATCTCAGGCGGGCGCCCAGACGCAGATCGTACTGCGGCAGACTGTACTTCGTGCCAACCTTCACTTTGTGCTTCGGTGCGTTGAGAGCGACGTCACTGACGCCGCCGAGATTCTCGAACAGATCGTCGTTGACGAAGGAATAACTGCCGTTGAAGCTGAGATTCTCCGTGGCGTAGTAACCGAGAGCGAGATCGAGGCCGTACAGCGTCACGTCACCGAAATTCCGGTAGGTGAGGATCACCGCCGTCGGATCGTACGCCTGCACGGGCGACATCGTGCCGTAGGGGATCTGCGCCGCACCGGCAGCAAAGATCGTCGCCAGTTCGTCGGCGGCAGTGCCGTTGTTGTTGGCCGCACTGACGCCGGGAATCGACACCTGATCCAGGGCCGCTAGGACCGGAGCGATCTGCCCGTTGGCGGGATCTGCCAATGCCTGACCGAAGGCCGTACCAAGGACCCCGCCCAGCACCGTGGGATCGAGGAACACGTTCGGCGTCTCCACTGCCAGCGGCCCGACGAAGTCCTCTACATCCGTTCGGTACAGATCAGCTGAAACGACGAGCTTCTTGCCGACGATTCCCTTATACCCCAGTTCGAGGGTCTGAGTGATCGTCGAGCGTGACCTCGGCACATCAAAAGCATCCGCCACCGGGTCGAAGCCCAGGGTCTCGAGGTTCAGCTTGGCAAAAGCGTTGGTCAGGCCCGGGAGCTGTTCCGGCACCAGCGACGGCAGCGCCGCCGCCACCACCGCCGCCTGGGCCTGCCCGGCTGCCTGGGCGTCCGCGGCGTCCATACCGGCAGCGATCAACTGCTGGGCGATCAGCCCGGGGGCCAGCGCCTCGAGGGCCGGTCCAAACTGTGCCAGCACGGCATTGCGACCGATCCCCCACTGCACGTTGGTGACAAACGGATCGTCCAGGGCGATGTAGCCGTCGGCGTCGACGGGAGAACCGGCGCCGCCCGGAACCATGCCGACACTCGACAGGACAGGCTGGAAGGACGTGCGGTACATGGGGCGGCCATCGGCACTGCGACGGAAGGTGAAACCTTCGTCAAAGCCTTTCCGGTAGGTCCCCTGTGCCCGGACGTCGACATTCGGGCTGAACCCGAGCACGGGAGCAAACGCCTCAAGGGGCGCAAAGGCTCCCTCCTGGGCGAGGAGATCGAGATAGAGATTGTTCGTCGTCGGCGTCGAGAAGGCGCGGTTGTAGGTGAAGCGGAGGGACTGACTGTCGTCCAGCTTGTAGACCAGCGCCGCCCGCGGCGAGTACTCGGGATCATCGAGACGGTTTTGCGTATCGTAGCGCAGGGCGAGAACGAGATCCAGATCACGGCGCAGTGCGGTCTCTCCCTGCAGGTAGGCGCCATATTCGTCTATGTCGTCGTCGTCTTCGTTGCCGCCGGTGATCGTGCCCTTGGTGGCCGGGCGCGTAAACAGGGCGTCGACACCGTAGGTGAAGCTGTGGCGATCACCGAGCCCGGCGGTATGCTGCAGTTGAAACACGTCCATCGTCGATTTGTCGATGATCGGTTCACCCGAGCGCAGCAGGTAGGTGTCCTGCGCGTCGCTCCAGTTGTGGTAGTATTGGGCGAACCAGTCCTGGTAGAGGAAGCGGGTCTGCACGTAGTTGGAGGCCCAGTCCTGTCCCTGGCCGGCGCCGAGTCCGGTCAGTTCGATGTGGTCCCCCTGGTTGTAACCGTAGCTGACGATGGCAGTCAGATCCTCAGTCGGCTGAAAATCGACCCTGGCCTCGAGGCTCCGACGCTGGACGTCGAAATCACGAGCCCCGATCAGCAGATCCTCCTCGGAGGCGCCGGTGGCCAACGCCGACTGGCGCAGGGCGGTCTCGATGGGATCCGTGTAGTTCCAATCTTCACCGGTGTAGTACTGTGCCGAGATCTTGTACGCCAGATAGGGGTTCACCACACCTGCGTGACGGAAGCTCCCCTTGACAAGTCCACGCTCGCCGCCGCCGAAGGTCACCGACGATCCCGCCGACTCAAAAGGGGAACGTGAAATGATGTGCAGGACGCCGTTGGCGCTGTTCGGGCCGTACAGGGCAGACCCGGGACCGAGAACGACCTCGATTCGTTCGATATCCTCGTTGGTGACGGGGATGAAGTTGTGCACGTTGACCCGCAGGGAAGGGACGTTGGCGATGCGGTTGTCCGTCAGGGTCAGCAGGGCGCCACTGAAGATGTTGTTGAAGCCGCGGGCCACGATGTTGCCCTGCACGAGCCCGGTCTGGGCGAAGTCGATGCCCGGCTGGTCCCGCACATGCCCGGAGACGGTGAGGACCGAACGCGTGGCGATGTCGTCGGCTTCGACGACGGAGATCGATGCGGGTGCATCGAGGGCTCTTTCCTGCGTTCGAGAAGCCGTAACCACGCTCAGCTCCAGATCGAGCAGCACAGGTTCGAGCGTGATGTCGAGGCTGGCACCGCTGGCCCCGACACTCACACCACCGCGTGAGGTCGTCTGGAAGCCGATGTGGGTGATGCGGACCTTGTAATCGCCGGCAGCAAGCCCGCGCACGACATACTCGCCGGAGGCCCCCGAGACGGCGCCGGCAGCGCGATCCAGACCTGCTCCGGTCACCGTGATATTGGCTCCGGGGAGCGCCCCTCCGTCAGAGTCCGTGATATTCCCCGTCAACTCGGCGGCGCTGGCGATTCCTGCTGTCGCCAGCCAGGCCCCGACAAGCGTCCTGCGTGCCATCCGGATCATCGTCGTTCTCCCTGTTCCACGGTTGAAGTTTCCTTCGGTAGGTCGCTAGTGCTCTTTAGCCACGCCCAATATAATATAAAGACCCCGAGGTGGGCTGCGTCGAATCCACTGCGCGAGGCAGTCGGGCAGAAGGCGTCACGACGCGAGAACACGGACCGCCGTCTTGCCGCCCCTTTTGGTTGTCGGTATATTTGTGTCTCGATCAGGGCCTGCCGCGCCTTGCGCTGGCGCTCCTTTTTTCTGATCTCGTCGTCCCTCCAGACATTCTGCCACCTTCGGTCCGGGAGCCTCGCCTTCGGACCCCAACCTTGTGTTGAATCGACGAATGGCTAAGAAGGCATCTACCAGGAAATACGCATACCAGTTCGGCACGGCGCGCACCGAAGGCGACGCCAGCTACCGTGAGCTTCTCGGCGGAAAAGGCTCAAACCTTGCCGAGATGTCGCGTCTCAAGCTACCCGTGCCGGCGGGATTCACCATCAGCACCGAAGTGTGCACCTACTACTACGACCATGGCCAGAAGTACCCAAAGGCTCTGGCCGAGCAGGTGCGCAGCTGTATCAAGGCCGTAGAGAAGACCATGGGAGCCACCTTCGGCGATCCCAAGAATCCTCTGCTGCTGTCGGTCCGCTCCGGTGCCCGCGTCTCCATGCCGGGAATGATGGAGACCGTCCTCAACCTGGGTCTCAACGACGAGATCGCCGCCGGGCTGGCGGAAAAATCGGGCGATGCCCGATTCACCTACGACGTGTATCGCCGCTTCGTACAGATGTACGGAGATGTCGTGATGGGCCTGCGCCCGGAAGGCAAGGAACACGATCCCTTCGAGGTCCTGCTGGAAAAGAAGAAAGAAAAGCGAGGCGTCGAGCTCGACAACCAGCTCACCGCCGACGATCTCAAGGAATTGGTGGCCGAGTTCAAGGCCGTCATCAAGAAGCGCCTGAAGCGTGAGTTCCCCGAAGACCCGGAAGAGCAGTTGTGGGGCTCTGTCGGTGCCGTCTTCGGTTCCTGGCAGGGGGCGCGCGCCATCCGCTATCGCGAGTTGGAGGGGATCCCGCACAACTGGGGCACGGCGGTGAATGTGCAGGCCATGGTCTACGGCAACATGGGTGACGATTGCGCCACGGGGGTGGCCTTCACCCGCGACCCTTCGACCGGGCAGAACAAGCTCTACGGCGAGTTCCTCATCAACGCCCAGGGCGAAGACGTGGTCGCCGGCATCCGCACACCGGAGCCGGTGAGCAAGCTCAAGAAGGTGATGCCCAAGGCATTCAAGGAGTTCGAGACCGTCTGCGGCAGACTCGAGAAGCATTACAAGGACATGCAGGACCTCGAGTTTACCATCCAGAACGGCCATCTGTGGATGCTGCAGACTCGCAGTGGCAAGCGCACCGCGGCGGCGGCCGTGAAGATCGCCGTGGACATGGCGAAAGAGAGGCTGATCGGGCAGAAGGAGGCGCTCATGCGCGTCAAGCCCGGCGATCTCGACCAGCTGTTGCACCCGTCCTTTGACCCGGCCGCCCGACGTGACGTCATCGGCGAGGGTCTGCCGGCCTCTCCCGGCGCGGCTACCGGTCAGGTGGTTTTCCATGCCGAAGAGGCCGAAGAGTTGGCTGCTGATGGTGAGAGAGTCATTCTCGTGCGCCTCGAAACGTCCCCCGAAGACATCGGTGGCATGCACGCCGCCCAGGGCATTCTGACCGCACGGGGTGGGATGACCTCACATGCCGCCGTGGTGGCCCGAGGCATGGGCAAGTGCTGCGTGGCCGGCTGTGGCGCGCTGGGCATCGACTATGCCAAGGACCTGTTCACCGCCGGCGGCAAGACGGTGAAGAAGGGTGACTGGATCTCTATCGACGGTTCGTCTGGCGAAGTCATGCTCGGACAGGTGCCGACCAAGGAGACGACTCTGTCGAAGGACTTCGGCGATCTGATGAAATGGGCCGACCGCGAGCGCAAGCTCAAGGTGCGCACCAACGCCGACACGCCGCACGACTCTGTGGTGGCCCGGAAATTCGGCGCCGAAGGCATCGGCCTGTGCCGCACCGAGCACATGTTCTTTGAGGGCGACCGGATCGATGCGGTGCGCGAGATGATCCTCGCCGACGACGAAGCCGGACGTCGCAAGGCCCTGGCCAAGCTCAAGCCGATTCAGCGCAAGGACTTCGAGGGCATCTTCAAGGCCATGAACGGCCTGCCCGTGACGATCCGCCTGCTCGATCCGCCGCTGCATGAGTTCCTGCCGCATGAGACCGCCCAGCAGAAGGAGATGGCCAGGCAGCTCGGCATCCCGCTGGCGCAGGTAAAGGCGAAGGTCGATTCCCTGCATGAGTTCAACCCCATGCTCGGCCATCGTGGCTGTCGTCTCGGCATCACCTACCCCGAGATCTATCAGATGCAGGTGGAGGCTATCATCGAGGCGGCTCTCAACGTCAAGAAGCGCAAGGTGAAAGCCCTGCCGGAGATCATGATCCCCCTGGTCGGTACGGTGAGAGAACTGTCCGATCTGAAGGCCATGACGGACCGCACCGCCGCCGAAGTGATGAGGAAGAAGAAGGCGAAAGTCAGCTACATGGTGGGAACGATGATCGAGATCCCCCGCGCCGCTCTGGTGGCTGATCAGATCGCCAAGGAGGCCGAGTTCTTCAGCTTCGGCACCAATGACCTGACGCAGCTGGCCTTCGGCTACAGCCGTGACGATGCCGGCAAGTTCCTGCCCGTATACGTCGACAGTGGCATTCTTCCTGCCGATCCTTTCCAGTCCCTCGACATCGAAGGTACCGGGCAGTTGCTCGAGATCGGCACGAAGCGCGGTCGCAAGACCCGCAAGGGCCTGAAGGTGGGAATCTGCGGCGAACATGGCGGTGACCCGGCATCGGTGACGTTTTGCCACGGCGTCGGCCTCGACTACGTTTCCTGTTCACCCTATCGTGTACCGATCGCACGACTTGCGGCGGCTCAGGCAGCGCTATCGTAAAGGCACCGCTTCATGACCCCCACGACCGAGGCGGCTCCTGCCGCCGCGAAAAAGGACGCCGGAAAGAAACCGTCCAGCCGCCGGCCGGCGATCATCGCCGTGGCCAACCAGAAGGGCGGTGTAGGTAAGACAACGACGGCGGTGAATCTGGCGGCGTGTCTCGCCGTGGCCGAGAAGCGCACGCTGCTGGTCGACATGGATCCGCAGGCCAACGCTACCAGCGGCTGCGGTATCGAGGCCGTGGAGGTGGCCGAGGGAAACATCTATCACGCCCTGCTGGGCCATCTTCCGATCCGCGACGTCGTTCACCTGACCAAGATTCCCCATCTGTCCCTCGTACCGTCGCACATCAACCTGACGGGTGCCGAGGTGGAGATGGTGAACATGATCGCCAGGGAGCAGAAGCTGCAGAACATCCTGGCAGAGGTCGGTGAGGAGTATGAATATGTCATCCTCGACTGTCCGCCATCGCTGGGGCTGTTGACGCTGAATGCGCTGACGGCGGCCGATTCCGTCCTGATCCCGATCCAGTGTGAGTACTACGCCCTGGAAGGGCTGGGCAAGCTGCTCAACACAATCCGCCTCATCCAGCGACATCTGAACAAGAACCTGCAGATCGCCGGCGTCCTGCTCACCATGTACGATGGCCGTCTCAACCTGTCGCGGCAGGTCGCCGACGAGGTGCGATCCTACTTCGGCAACAAGGTGTACAAGACCGCGATCAGCCGGAATGTGCGCCTTGCCGAGGCGCCCGGACACGGCCAGCCCATCGTGCTCTACGACATCGTCTCCCCTGGGGCGCAGAACTACATGAGTCTTGCCGGCGAGATCATCAAACATGGATAGCCCCCGTGGCTAAGCGTGGCCGCGAGGTCCTCGGCAAGGGAATTCACGCCCTCATCGCCGAATACCCACAGGGCGTGGCGGACTCGGGCACCCAGCTGCTCGAGATCCCGGTGGCTGACATCGAGCCCAACCCCTACCAGCCGCGCCGTGAATTCGACGAAGAGTCGCTGGCCGATCTCGAGGTTTCGATCCGCGAAAAGGGCATCCTGCAGCCGGTCGTCCTCAACCGCACGGCGCCGAATACCTACCACCTGATCGCCGGCGAGCGGCGCTGGCGAGCGGCGCAACGTGCGGGTCTGGAGGCTGTGCCTGCCGTCGTCCGCGAGATCGACTCGCCTCAGGAGCTGATGGAACTGGCGTTGGTCGAAAACATCCAGCGTGAAGACCTCAATGCCATCGAGGAAGCCGAAGGGTACCAGGAGCTGATGAGCCGCTACCTGCTGACCCAGGAAGAGATCGCCCAGCGCGTCGGCAAAGAGCGCTCCACCGTGGCCAATTCGATCCGTCTGTTGAAGCTGCCCAGGGAACTGCAGATCAGTCTGCGCGCGGGCGAGTTGCAGATGGGGCATGCCCGGGCACTTGTCAGCCTCAAGGAAAAGGACGCCCTGGCGCTGGGACGGCGCTGCATAGCGGAAGGTCTGACAGTACGCGACCTGGAGCAGGCCGTCCGCGCCCGGAGCAAGGGAGAGGGTCAGAAGCGCGGCAAGACGGGTGGTGGACGTTCTGGCGGCAGCGGCGCCGGCAGAGATCCGGCCCTCATCGATATCGAAGACAAACTACGTCACCGCTACGCCACAGCCGTTGCCATCCATCACGGAGGCAAGAAGGGACGTATCGAGATCGAGTACTACGACGATGACGATCTGGAGCGTATCCTCGAACTGTTGCTGGATTGATCATCCTGCCGGATCCGATCATTCGATTCGCGCGTCTGTAGTCCTGTGTCCGCCACCCGCCACATACGTTGCCCACGAGACGCCGCCCGCAGTCTGGGGCTGGCTGTCACCGGCCTCGCCGCTGTACTGTGGACCTCCTGCTCCCTGGTGAACCAGGAGCTACCGAACCAGCCCCCTGTCGTTCAGGTTCGTGACGTCGATACCCTCGTCGTCGCCCGGGGCGGTCATGTGTCGTTCACCGTCTCTGCCTCCGACGAGGACGACGACCCGCTACGCTACGAGTGGACTGCCCTCGGCGCCGGCCGCTTCTCCGACTCACTGGCCAGCAGGACGCGCTGGATCGCGCCGACGCAGATCGTCGGAAGCTCCGAGTTCTTCCTGGTTTCGGTGACGATCATCGACAGTCGGCCCGAAACCGAAGACCCGGTGGAAAGTTTCCTCATCGAGGTCGTACAGCGAGTTCCGGTACTGATCGCACCGCGCGACACGGTGATCTCCTTCCGCGATCCGGAAGTGGTGCTGGTGGCCAGAGCCAGCGATGAAGACAATGACGCGTTGTCCTTCGCCTGGGAGGTGTTGGAGGAGGACGGCTTGGCTGCCAACCAGGTCCGCCCCCGGACACAGAACGCCGACAGTATGTCGACGTTGCGGCTGCTGGCGCTGGTGCCGGGAGACGTGGTCCTTGAGGTATCAGCCGGGGACGGCGCCGACACAGTCAAGGCCGAGTTCACCGTGTCAGTCCTGGCACCGGATCTGCCGGAAGGAGGCACGGTGACACTGTCCCTGCCATCCGTCGACGGGGGCACACGCAACTACGAGATCGATGTCTACGAGTACCCCAACCAGAGAGGTGTGGCGCCTCTGCTCGTGGAGAGCTGGTTCGAGGCCGAGGCCCTGTGTCGGGAAAGAGACATGCGGCTGTGTGCGCAGGATGAGTGGGTAAACGCCTGCCGGGGGCCGGAGAGTCTGCCTTTCTCATCCGTCGATGATCGCGACGACCTGCCGGAGCAATTCGGCTTGCGGTACTGCAATGAGATCGGATCGGATCTGTCTGGTGGAGATCTGGTCGATCCTGAGACGGTGGCCCCCAGCGGCAGCTTCCCCAACTGTACGTCAGGGAGCGGTGTCTACGACCAGACCGGAAATGCCCGTGAATGGATGCAGGAATGGATCGGTCCAGCAGCTGGTGCCACAACAACAGAGGGTGTGGGGCGCGCAGGAGGGCAGTCGGCTAGCGGCACTGCCTTTGTCAGGGCGTCGTGCGCGTTCAACCTTACGTTCGGAGCGATCCAACTCGAGGGCGATCTACCGCGACCCGTCCCCCGGGCCTTCATCGACAGTATGCTGTGGGCGCCGGCCGATCCGGCCTTCGCCGACTCGGCGCGCACATCTGCTGTATACCAGAACTACTTCTCAGAACCGGGCGAACGGAGCGGCTTCCGCTGCTGCCGCTGACAGCTCCCCCGTCTCCGGCTCCCAGACTGGCGGCATCTCCGGCTCGAAACGCTCCTCGACAGCAGGTGCTCTCCGAGGACGGGGGCGCCGACGCTGGGTACGCTGCAGTTCCTCAGCCATCAGATCTCGGCGAGTCGTTGACCATCTACGCTGTTCAAAGACCTGCAGCACGGCGCCCTCGATCACCTCACGCTCCTGCTCGAGACCGTCGAGCCGGGCATACATCAGGTCGATCTCGCGATCACGGCGTTTGAGGCCGTCCATCAGCGTACGGATCTGGAAGCTGGTGACGTATTTCGCCGTGATGGGCACAGCCAGAAACAGTGCGGCGAGAAGAACGTGCTCGGCACTCATACGGTATCCGGACCTTTCGGTGACTTCTGCGGGTCTGTCTTTGTCTGAAGGTCTTTCAGGCAAGGGCTGTGCCGGGTCACGGGCATAGACCTAACCCACTGTAGTCACTACACTTTCCTACAGCAGACCGGGCGCTCTATCAGCCGTCGGTGGAAAGGTCTGCCGCCGGGTACCGCCAACGCCGTCCACTTTTTCCGGAGCAGCTGCCTTGGATGCCGCCTCTCTCAAAGCCCTGCTCGAACAGGTCGCCACGGGGTCGGCGACGGCCGACGAGGCCTTTGGTCGCCTTGCTGACCTGCCCTTCGCCGACCTCGGCTTCGCCCACGTCGACCATCACCGCAGTCTGCGGCAGGGCTATCCTGAGACGATCTTCAGCCAGGGAAAGACGCCGGCGCAGACCGTGGCGATCGCCGAGCGTCTCGTCGAGGCCGGGGCGCTGGTGCTGGCCACCAGGGCGGACGAGGCGACAGCGGCGGCCCTGACCGCCCGCTTCCCGGAGGCAGAGCACGACGATGTGGCCAGGACGGTTGTCGTACATCCCCCCGGAGCCCCGCCACAGCAGGAGAAGGGACTCGTCCTCGTGCTGTCCGCCGGCACGTCGGATCTGCCGATCGCTCAGGAAGCCATCGTCACGGCCCGCACCATGGGGGCGCGGGCGGAGGGGATCTTCGATGTCGGCGTCGCCGGCATCCACCGACTGCTCGCTTACCGCGAACGTCTTCAGGAAGCCCGTGTTGTTATTGTCGCCGCGGGCATGGAGGGGGCGCTGGCCAGCGTTGTCGGCGGGCTCGTGGAGGCTCCCGTCATCGCCGTGCCGACCTCGGTGGGCTACGGCGCGAGCTTTGGCGGGGTGTCGGCGCTGCTGACGATGCTCAACAGCTGCGCTTCCGGCGTCGTCGTCGTCAACATCGACAATGGCTACGGCGCCGGGTATGCCGCCGCCGTGATCAATAATCGGAGCGTCGACGCCGTCGACGAGACCTGAGTCGTGCAGCGGGGCGACGGCACCGGAGGCACCGTCGTCGCCGTCCTCTCAGGAGGCCACAGCCGGCGCATGGCAGGGCGCAGCAAGGCGGCCCTGCCCCTGGCAGGCACGACGGTCCTCGAGCGCATGTTGACGACGGCGGGTGATCTCGGCCTCCCCCGGGTCCTGGTGGGGGCCCACGCAACGCTTGCCGAGGACCCCGCGTTGACCGGACTGTTCACCCGCACAGGACTGCCGCTGATCCGTGATGGCAGGCCGGACTCAGGCCCTCTGGGCGGACTCGAAGCCGTCTTCGCTACGCTGGCGCCAGAGCGGGTTCTGTTGCTGGCCTGTGACCTGCCCTTTCTGACACCCGCCTTCCTCACCTGGCTTCTCGAGCAGGGGGGACAGAGCCACAGCGTCGTTCCCCTCGACGGGAAAGGACGCCTGCACACATTGTGCGCTGTCTACCAGAAGAGCTGCGGGGCACACCTGAAGCAGGCCCTCGATGAAGGTCGGCTGCGACTCCAGGATTTCGTGCGGGCCATCGGGGCCCGCCAGTTGCCGCCAGCGGCATGGGCCGAACTGGATCCCGACGGTCACCTGTTGACGAATCTCAACGAGTCCGCCGACTACGACGCGGCGAAACGGTGGCTGGCCGACGAAGAGAGCCCGGACTGAATCAGTATGGACGCGTCAGGGGGGTGCCCCAGCACACGTCAGTGTGCAGTCAGATTGTCGTGAAGTCAGATGGTGTCAATCACGGTAAGGATGAGCAGCAGCGGCAGATAGATAACGGATGCCCGTAGCAGACGACGGGCATCAGGTATGGTGCGGGTAAGTGTCAGCGACACACCGGCGGCGAGCATCCCGGCGCCCAGAATGAGAGTTCCCACCAGATAGAGCGTGCCGGCAGTACCCGTCAATGAAGGCAGGATGGAGACGGTGATCAGCAGTACGGAAAAGGCGAGTATGTGACGGCAGGTGCGTCGCCCGTCCTCCTCCAGGACAGGGAGCATCTTGAATCCCCCCCGACGATAGTCCTCCCGGAAAATCCAGGCGATGGCGTAGAAGTGCGGGTGTTGCCAGGCAAAGAGAATGGCGAACAGCACCCAGGCCCCCATGTCGAGTTGACCGGTGGCTGCCGCCCAGCCGCCCACAGGGGGAAGCGCCCCGGGGATACTGCCGAGAGACGTGTTGAGCCACGTGGACCGTTTCAGCGGCGTGTATATGACGACGTAGAGAAAAGCCGTCAGCAGCGCCAACCAGGCCGTCATCAGGTTTGCCCCCAGCACGAGCACGACCTGGCCGGCGAGGATCAGCGCAAACCCCAGAGACAGGGCGGCGGCAGGTGTCACCTGTCCCATCGGCAGGGGTCGGCTCCGCGTGCGCCGCATGATGGCATCGACATCCCGCTCCAGGTAGTGATTCAGCACACCGGAGCCGCCCGCTGACAGGGCTGTACCCAACAGCGTCAGAGCCAGTCTCAGGGGGGCGTCGACGCCGCGACCGCCGACGAAGAAACCCAGCGCCGTCGTCACCAGAACCATGGTCACGATACGGGGCTTCGTCAGTTCGAAGTATGGCGTCAGGTTGCCGGTCAGATTCATCACAGAGGCAAAAGTACTGCCCTCGACCGGCAACGGCAACGAAATCGTTGACCCTGTACCACGCTCCTCATAGCTTCGGCGCCCCATGAACCTGAATCAGGCCAGGAAACGAATCGACGCGCTCACAGCGCAGCTTGAAGAGCACAATCACAGCTACCATGTGCTGGCCTCACCCTCCATCTCCGACGAGGAGTTCGACCGCCTGCTGGCAGAGCTGGTGGCACTCGAGTCAGAGTGGCCTGATCTGGCTCAGCAGGGCTCTCCCGCCCAGCGCGTCGGCGGGACCCCCACCTCCGACTTCCCCACCGTGGCCCATGCCACTCCCATGCTCAGCCTCGACAACAGCTATTCCCGCGAAGACGTCATCGCCTTCGACACGCGTGTGCGGAATGGTCTGGCACAGGACGAGGCCGTGGAATACGTGGCGGAGCTGAAGATCGACGGCGTCGCCCTCAGCCTGGTTTACGAGGACAGTCACCTGGTGCGGGCCGTAACTCGTGGCGACGGCGTACAGGGAGATGAGGTGACGAACAACGCCCGGACCATCGGCGCCGTGCCGCTGCGCCTGCGCCGGACGGGGGTCACCTGCGAAGTACGCGGCGAGGTCTTCATGGCCCGCGCCGATTTCACCGCTCTCAATCGACGCCAGCAGGAGGCCGGCCAGGCAGCCTTCGCCAATCCGAGGAATTCGACGGCGGGTACACTGAAGCTGCAGAACCCGAAAGCCGTGGCCCGGAGGCGGCTGCGATACTTCGCCTACTGGATCGATCGCGCCGGCCACACGTATGACACCCATGCCGGGGGACTTGAATCGCTGCAGGAGCTTGGTTTCTCGGTGAATGCCGAACGGGCTCACGGCCCCTCCCTGCAGGCGATCTTCGACTTCTACGACCGCTGCGAGGCGGCCCGTGAAGACCTCGACTATGAAGTGGATGGGGTCGTCATCAAGGTGGATTCGCTTGAACAGCAGCAGCGACTGGGATTCACCGCCAAGAGCCCTCGCAGCGCCATGGCCTACAAGTTCCGCGCCGAACGTGTGCGCTCCCGCCTGCTCGACATCCGCCTGCAGGTGGGTCGCACCGGTACGATCTCTCCCGTTGCCGTACTCGAGCCGGTGCGCGTCGCTGGCACGACAGTACAGCGCGCCACACTACACAACGCCGATGAGATCGAGCGCAAAGACATCCGCGTCGGTGATCTGGTGCTGCTGGAAAAGGGTGGCGACGTAATCCCCAAGGTGGTCGGCGTCGTGATGGAGGAACGCCCTGAGGGCACCGAAGCCTTCGCCTTCCCCGATGCCTGCCCCGTGTGCTCGGCGGCTCTGGTCACCTACGAGGGCGAAGTGGCGCGCCGATGCGTGAATCCGGCCTGTCAGGGACAGCTGAAGCGGCGCGTCGAACACTTCTGTGGACGCAACGCCATGGACATCGAAGGCCTGGGCACGGCGGTGGTGGAGCAGATCGTCGACCGGGGCCTGGTGCGGGATGTGGGCGATCTGTACAGCCTCGACGCGGATACCTTCGCCGATCTCGAGCGTCTCGGAGAACGGTCGGCCAACAATCTCGTCGGGGCCCTCGACGCCAGCCGTCAGCGCCCTTTCGACCGCGTGCTCTTCGGGATCGGCATCCTCCACGTGGGGGCCACGGTAGCCCGCAATCTCGCCCGGCACTTTTCGACGATCGAGATCCTGGCACAGACGACCGAAGAGGAGTTGGCCCAGGTCGATGAGATCGGGCCAACGATCTCGAAATCGGTCTGTGACTTCTTCGCCGAGCCAGCCACACAGGTTCTGATCGACAAGCTCCGGGCTGCCGGTCTGCAGCTGGCAGGTGCAGCGCCGCCGGAGGGTTCAGGACAGGACACATTCTTCACCGGCAGGACCGTCGTGCTCACCGGCACGATGGAACACTATTCGCGGCAGGAGGCAGGTGCTCTCGTCGAGCGCTTTGGCGGCAAGGTGTCCACCAGCGTGAGCGCCAGGACGGACCTTCTCATCGCCGGCGAAAAGGCCGGATCAAAACTCACGAAGGCGGCAGCACTGGGCGTGCGGGTTCTACTGGAGGAAGAGTTCCTGAGAGAACTGCAGAAGGCTGGAGCCTAACGCGCCGAGGAGTGCTCGCAGCCGTTCAACTGACGCACGACATCGTAGGTTACGTCCACGGCAAAAGCGATGTTGTCGAGGGACACGCGTTCATCGTGGCCGTGACAGAGCTCGAAGAAATCACATCCGGGCTCGTGGCGCATCGGTACGAAGCCGTACACGGTGATGTCGAGGTCGGTGAGATACCGGGCGTCGGTTCCGCCCGTCTGCATGTACGGCGCCAGCACGGCTCGGGGTTCGTGGCAGCGCAAGGCATCGGTCATGGCCGTCAGCAGCGGCGTCTCGTGGTCGAAGGCCACTCCCGGCCGGAACGTGCCAAGCTGCACGTCGACGCGATCTCCGGCCGCACCCAACAGTCCTGACACCTCCTCCAGGAAGGCTGTCTCCGTGACGCCAGGCAAGGGCCTGCCGCTGAGACGCACTGTCGCCTGGGAGGGGATGACGTTGCGCTTGATCCCCGCCTCCAGCATGGTCGGCGCACACGTGTTGCGCAGCATGGCGTCGAACATGGCTTTCACCGGCGGTTCCGCCGGCAGGGCCGCCAGGGCGGCGGCGCAACATTGTGGATCCGACAGATCCCGCAGCAGGCCGGCCACCTCAGGACGGGCCGCCTGTGCCGAGGCCTCGAAGAAAGCCCCCACCGCCGGAGTCACCCGGTGGGGCAACCTGCCGCCCAGGGCCGTCAGCACGTCTCCCAGGTGGACGATACTATTGTCGTCGTGTGGCACTGAGCTGTGACCGGGACGCCCGGTACTGACCAGGTCGATGTCGGCGCCCCCCTTTTCGGCCACCTGACAGGTGTAGATCGGTTGACCGTCGACGAGGACGGCAAACCCCCCCGCCTCGTTGATACCGAACTCGGCATCGAGCCAGTCCTGATGCTCCCGAGCCAACCAGGACATGCCGTACGTCCCCCCCACCTCCTCGTCGGCTGCGGCGATCAGTACCAGATCTCGCTTCAGCGGCAGTTCTTGTCGATGGGCCATCAGGAGCACTTGCAGGTGGACGGCGGCAGTCAGCTTCGAATCGATGGCCCCCCTGCCATAGAGGATCCCGTCGGTGACCTGACCGGCGAAGGGTGGATGACTCCATTGGGCCGGCTCGGCGGGGACCACGTCGAGATGCGACATCAGCAACAGAGGTCGCTGCGAGCCATCACCCCGCAGGCGCACCGCGAGGTTCGCCCGCTCCGGCGCCGACTCCAGCACCTGAGCGTCGAGCCCTTCCCTCTGCAACTGCCCCGCCAGATGCCTGACGAGGGCCAGCTCGTTGCCAGGTGGGTTCGTCGTATCGAAGCGCAGCATCTCCTGCAACCGCCGCACCGCTTCGTCGTGATCGGTCATCTTTCCTTCCTTCGCGCTCAGGTCAGGCTGTCGAAGGTCCAGTCGTCCAGGGGAGTCATCGCCCCGGTATCGACGTTGTCGCCGGACCCCAGACCCGGTCGCTGCAGGGAACGGATGTCGATGGCGCCCTGCTCGACGTTGAGAAAACCCGAGTCACCGTCGGCGCGATACATGCCTGCATGTTCCACCAGCAGCGTGCGTCGCTCGCCTGGGGACAGGTGGTCGATGCCACGCACGTAGTGATGGCCGTTGCGCTCGACATGAGTGATACCCAGAGCTGCCACGTGCGTGAGATCCTGGTGCACGGGCACCACCGGCAGGTTCATCAGATCCTCACCGGTCAGAAAGAACATCCGTCCCTCGCCCTCGGCGGTAAGCCGGCGAGCCAGCGCCGCATTGGCCAGGGCCTTGAACAGTCCCTTGCAGTTCTTCGTGGAAACCCCGCGATATCCCAGATCCACTGCCCGCGCAAAGGCGTCGAGGTCGCCATCGCTCTCGTCGATCACCATGGGCTTGCGGCTGTTCACAGTGGCGATGCCGGCCGACTGCGCGGGATCCAGCGCCACGCTGCGCTCCAACGGCTGTTCGATGTAGTGGACTGCCTCGTAGAAGGCGGGCAGTTCCGCTTCGATGCGGGAGAGAAGCTCTGCGAAGCTGGCCAGTTCGTCGTACTGCTCATTGCCGTCGAGAGAGATGGACACGGCTCCTGCTCCGTCGAGATCAACGACAGCGGCGATGCCGCGCAGGCGATCCATATCGGCCTCGAGATCACCGTTCACTTTCACCTTCAGCCAGCGCAGTCCCTGAACTCGCAGGTAGGCCTCCAGCGACTGCGGCAAGCCGTCATCAAGTCGGTCCGCTGCGGGGATGTCGGCGTCCCTGAGCGGGTCAGCGAGGCCGACGGTGTGGCGGATGGCGATCGAGGCCTGTGGTGTGCGGGCCACCGCCTCGAGGTGTGACACGCCGGCCAGTTCGGGCAGGACGGCGCCAAGGTCGATACCCAGCGGGTTGTCGGGTGCCACGAGCATCTCATGGTAAGTACGGTTCCGGGCACGACCGACCGCATCGATGAGGGCCCGCTCCATCAGCGTACTGCCGTGGCTCGACGTCAGGTGATTGAGAGAACGTCCGTCGCCAGCAGCAAGCGTCGCGGCGTATCCCTCCTGCCAGATATCGAACACGCTCGCCGGAGACCCGGGGGCCCCCGCATAGCCGGCGGCAGCGGCCCGGGCGACGAAGACGAGATCATCGACGTTGTCGGCGTAACTCTTGGCCGGATCCTTGTCGAACCACTTCGGCGGCAGGATGTCGGCGGCGGCCCCGACGGCCAGCGTGCCGTCCTCCATCTCGACATCGACCAGGACATGCAGGATCGGCACGGACGTCAGGGTGGCCACGCCATAACGAAAGGGCATACGGGTGCGCACGTTGCGCATGTAGAACCGCACGTCACGCACCGCCAGTCTCTCAGTCATGTGTTTCCTGCTCCAGGTCCTCTTCGAGATCCTCTTCCAGATCCTCGGGGCGCCAGCCGTCGAGGTCGATCGTCGTCTCCGGATCGATGTCAACACCGACGCCGAGCCCGGGGGTCTGCAGCGAGGATACCTGGATACACCCGTCCCGCACATCGAGGGCGACCAGATCCTCATCGATCCGCCGATAGAGGGCCGCATGGCACTCGACGCAGGCTTCTCGTTCGGACGCCGGCAGGTGATCGAGACCCCGAACGTAGTGATGGCCGTTGCGCTCGGCGTGGGTGATTCCCAGGGCGGCCAGATGTGCCAGGTCCTGATGCAGCGCCACCACGGGCACATTCGTCAGGTCTTCACCGGTGACTGAGAAGTGGCCGGGCTTGCCGTAGTCGTCGTTCAGCCGGTGGCACAGGGCCAGGTTTGCCAATGCTTTCGTCATGCCTTTACACGCCTTCGACGACACACCTCGATATCCCAGCGCCACCGACTCCTTGAAGGTTGTCAGTGCTTCATCTGACTCATCGATCACCATCGGCTTGCGTGCCGACAGCTTCCTGATGGCTTCCGCGGACTTCCCGTCAAGAGCAACACGGCGGTCCAGGGGCTGCTCGAGATACAGAATGGCGTCGTAGAGACGACGGGTCGAGGCATTGCCACCCTGCAGGCGATCCAGCAGTGCAGCCAGCCTCTCGGGGTCGTCGTACTGCTCGTTGCCATCGAGACTGACGATCAGATCGCCGGAGGGAAGCACGCCAGCGATCTCGTCCAGGCGTATCGCGTCCTCGTCGACGCCTCCGGCCACCTTGATCTTGAAGTGACGGATTGTCTGGCCCTCGATGTACTGCTCGAGAGATTGTGGCAACCCGTCCTGTAGTCGGGCGCCGGGGGGAATGTCCGCGGTGCGAATCGGGTCGGCGAGTCCGACGGTATGACGGACGTGTATCTCTTCGAGGGGACGCTCGGGAATCACCTCCGAAATCGCCACATCTGAGAGTTCGGGGTGAATGTCTCCCAGGTCGATCCCAGCAAGATTGTCTCGCAGCAGACGGTGGTACGGCACTGCCAGGGCCACACCAAGTCCGTCGAGAAGGGCTCGCTCCACCAGAGACGGGCCGTTGCCGGCCACCAGCGGATTCCTCCCCGCCGCCGGACCCGCTGCCTGGCAGGCGTCGTAGGTCTCGCGCCAGACCCGGTAGGCGGTCTGGTCGCCGACGACGGCCATGGCCGTGTCCACAGCCTGGCGGGCGCCAGCCACGAGGTCGTTCAGATTGTCGGCGTAGCTCTTGTCGGGGTCCTTGTCATACCACTTCGGCGCCAGCATGTCGGCAGCGAGCCCCGTTGCCCGCCGGCCGTCGGCGGTTTCCACCTCAAGAAAGAGATGAAGCTGGGCTGACGATGTCAGCGTGACCATGCCGAACCGGAAAGGCATCCGCATGGGGATGTGGCGAATGCCGAACCGCGCTTCACGGATGCTCAGGGTCGGAGCCTCCCCGGGACCGGTCACGTCGACGCAGCCGCCTCGAGGATGTCTCTGGCCTGTTCCAGTTGCTGTGCCACGGCCTGGGGGCCGGTGCCGCCAGCCAGATTGCGGCGTTGGAGACTGGCCCGCGGATCCAGCCGGCGGACCGCTTCCTCATCGAAGGCGTCGTGGTGCTGGCGCAGATCGGCCAGCGACAGCTCGGTGAGCCGTATACCAGCCGACGCCGCCGACCGTACGACGGCACCGACGATGTGATGGCCTTCACGAAATGGTACACCGCGCTCCACGAGGAAGTCGGCCAGTTCCGTGGCCAGCGTGCCATCGTCGACGGCCTCCGCCATACGTTGCGTCTTCACCGCCATCGTCTCCCACACCGAGGCGAACACGTCGAGACAGTCGTCGGTGGTGGCGAAGGCGTCGAAGACCGGTTCCTTGTCCTCCTGCAGATCCTTGCCGTAGGTCAACCCCAGTCCCTTCATCGCCGTCAACAGCGTGATCAGGTCTCCATAGACACGCCCCGTCTTGCCGCGCACCAGTTCGAGGGAATCGGGGTTCTTCTTCTGCGGCATCATGCTGGACCCGGTGGCGTAGGCGTCGTCGAGCTCGACGAAAGCGAATTCGGCCGACGACCAGAGGATGAGATCCTCGCAGTAGCGACTCAGGTGTGTCATCAGGATTGACAGCCCCGCCAGAGCTTCCAGCAGAAAATCGCGATCGCTGACGGCGTCCAGACTGTTCGGGGTCACCGCCGAGAAACCCAGCTCCTGCGCCATGAATTCACGGTCCAGGGCGAAGGCGGATCCGGCCAGGGCGCCGGAGCCCAGGGGCATGCGATCGGCCCTTCGTTGCGCGTCCTGGAGCCGACTGGCGTCCCGCTCCAGCGCCCAGAACAGGGACAGGGCGTAGTGCGCGAACAGGATGGGTTGTGCCTGCTGCAGATGGGTGTAGCCGGGCATGACGGTGTCGAGATGCTGAGAGGCACTGTGGACGAGGACCTGCTGCAGGTGGCGGACGCGACCGAGGGTGGCAGCAACCGCCACGCGCAGATAGAGCCGCGTGTCGAGGTTGACCTGGTCGTTGCGGCTGCGTCCCGTGTGCAGCTTGCCGCCAAGGGGGCCGATCAGTTCGGTGAGCCTGCCCTCCACCGCCATGTGGATATCCTCGAGACTGGGCTCGAACACGTGACCGTCCCGGGCGAACTCGTCCCGCACACGATCGAGACCGGCGACGAGTTGCTCACCCTCCTCCGCGGTGAGCAAATCTGCCCGCACCAATGCGCGTGCGTAGACCTTGCTGCCGGCTACGTCGACCTCGAGCAGCCTGTGATCGAAGCTGATAGAAGCGTTGAACCGCTCCATCAGTTCGGCGGTGGCACCGGCGAACCGTCCACCCCACGGCTTGCCGGACGACGCCATCATCCCTGCCGAAGGATCTCGTCGAAGACGTCGACGACTTCGTCGATCTGCTCCTTTTCGACGACGAGGGGCGGCAGGAAGCGGACCACGTCGGTGCCGCAAGGGGCAACAAGGATCTCGCGTTCACGGAAAGCGGCCAGATATTCTGCGGGTGCCTTGTCGGTCATGACGGCGCCCTGGATGAGTCCGCGGCCCCGGATCTCGCTGATCTTGTCCGGGTATCGCTGTTGCAGCTTCTCCAGCCCGGAGCGCAGAACCTCACCCTTCTCCTGGACGCCTTCGAGAAACCCGTCGGCCATCAGCTTCGTCAGCGCCGTGAGCGCCACGTTGGCCACCACGGGATTGGCGCCGAAGGTGGCGGCGTGATCCCCCGGTTTCACCGCATCAGCTACCCGCTGCTTCATCAGCGTGGCGCCGATGGGCAGACCGCCTCCCAACGCCTTGGCCAGAGTCATCACGTCCGGCTCGACACCAAACTGCTGGTATGCCCACAACGACCCGGTGCGTCCCATGCCGACCTGGATCTCGTCGAACACGAGCAGGACATCCCGTTCATCGCACAACGTCCTCAGACCCTGAAGAAACTCCTCGCTGGCCACGTGAATTCCACCCTCAGCCTGGATCGGCTCCACAAGGATCGCACAGGTCTCATCCGTCAGCGCCTTCTCTACGGAGCCCAGGTCGTTGAAGTCGGCAAAATCGACACCGGGCAACAGGGGCTCGAATCCCTGATGATACTTGGGTTGACCCGTCGTCGAGATGGAACCCAGGGTGCGACCGTGGAAAGATTCGTTGAAGGCCAGGAAGCGGAACTTGCCGCCGGCAACGGTATTCCCCCACTTGCGCGTGAACTTCAGTGCCGCCTCCCAGGCCTCGGTGCCCGAATTGCAGAAGAAGACGCGGTCAGCGAAGGAATTCTCAACCAACGATTGCGACAGACTCGTCGACGGGACCGTGTGGTACAGGTTTGACACGTGCATCAACTGGCCCGCCTGCTCCTCGATCGCCTTGAGAATATCGTAGTCACCGTAGCCAAAGGCGTTGACGGCGAGGCCGCTGACGAAGTCGAGATAGCGGTTGCCGTCGAGGTCGAACAGGTAGACTCCATTGCCCCGTTCAAGGACGAATTCAGGACGTCCGTAGGTCTGCAGGATGTACTGCTGTTCCTGCTCGATTACCTTGTCAGTTCTCATATCAGTTCTCTTCGATTATTGCACGACCTGTGTACCGACACCTTCATCCGTGAAGAACTCCAGCAAGATGGAGTGCGGGATCCGGCCATCGATGATGTGAGTCTTGCGTACGCCAGCCTTCACCGAGTGAACACCGGCGAGCACCTTCGGGATCATGCCACCTTGCAGGACACCCTCGGCAATCAGACCGTCGACCTGGCCGAGACGCACCGTCGACATCAGCGTGCTCTCATCGGCGGGATCCTCCATGATGCCGGTTACATTGGTCAGAAACACCAGCTTCTCTGCGTGCACGGCGGCGGCGATCTCACCGGCGGCGGTGTCGGCATTGACATTGTAGGCCGCGCCGTCCGCGCCACGACCGATGGGCGCCACCACGGGAATCTCCTCGCGGGCGATCATCTTGTGCAGAGGCTCGGCATCGACTGACTCCACATCACCGACAAAACCCAGTTCCACCGGCCCGTCCTCCGTCTGTGCCACGTGGGGCCGAACCAACAGAATGCCTGCATCCTTGGCCGACACACCCACGGCATTGCCGCCGAGGGCCTCGATGGCTGCCACCAGACCAGCGTTCACCTCACCGAACAGCACACCTTCGACGATCTGCATCGTGTCCTGGTCGGTGATCCGCAACCCGTTCACGCGCTTCGTCTCGATATTCTGCTTCCGCAGTTGCCGGTCGATGGCGGGACCACCACCGTGCACGATGACCGGGTTGATACCGACCAGCTCCATGAACACGAGGTCCTTCAGCACGGTGTCAACGGCTTCGGCACCCGTCAGGGTGCTGCCACCGTATTTTACGACCACCGTCTTGCCACGGAAGGACTGGATGTATGGCAGAGCCTCGACGAGAATGGCCGCTTTGTCGATATACTGCTGCAGGTCCGGATTCATGGGTCTGTTCGCTCAGCCGTCTGCGATCGTCAAGCCTGTCAGGGTCGCCAACCGCCCGCACACGGCCTGTGACTCGGCCGGCGTACGGGAGAGAGCAAAGATCGTGTTCTCTCCCGCCAGCGTGCCCATCACCTCTGACCATGCCATCCGATCCACGGCCTCGCACACGGCCTGTGCATGGCCGGGCGTGGTCTTGATCACGATGATATTGGCCGCGCGGTCCACCTCGGTGACATAGTCGCGCAGCTCGCGCTCGAGTACATTGCGATCGGGATGGTGGCTGCCGTTGTCCGACAGGGAGTAACGGAACCCCCCCCCGGCCTGCGGAATGCGGACCACGCCAAGCTCGCGCAGATCCTTCGACAGGGTTGACTGACTGACGTCGATGCCGTGCCGGCCGAGGGACTGTGCCATGCGCTCGTGCGTGTCGATCCGCTCTTCCCGCAGAAGCTGCTGGATCAACCTGTGACGATTCTGTTTCGGTGTGGACATTTTTATAATACTTATTCTGTTTTTGTGAATAAGTATTCAATATAGAGGCCTGCTAACTCCCTGTCAATCGTCATCTGAGAGGGCGGGGAGACCGGCGACCGCCTCGCGGGGAGAGAGCAGTTCGGACAGTCTCTGCTTGAGTTCCCGCGCATCCAGACCGCGCACCAGCCCACCCCCCACCGTGATGGAAACCGTCTGCGTCTCCTCCGACACAACGATGGTCACCGCGTCCGTCTCCTGTGACACGCCGAGGGCAGCCCGATGGCGTGTGCCGAGGCGCTGATCCTCTACTTCCTCTGCCAGAGGCAACGTACAGCGCGCCGCTACGAGGGCTTCTCCCTGAATGACCACCGCCTGATCGTGGAGGGGCGACCGGGGCGTGAAGATTGTCGTCAGCAGGTCGGCGGAGACACTGGCGTTGAGCGGCACACCGGATTCGATGACCGCTTCGAGTCCAGCCTCTCGAGAGATGACGATGAGGGCCCCGTAACCCCGGTCGGCCAACTGCACTGCGCCGTTGACGACCTCATCGATGACCCGTGATGGCTCCGTCTTGTAGAACCAGCTCAGCACGGGGCTTTGCCCCAGCGCCGCGAGCATCCGTCGCAACTCGGGCTGGAAAAGGATAACGAGCAGAATGAGCAGGATAGACTGCACCTGCTCGAGCAGGTAGGCCAGGGCTCTCATCTGCAGCCACTGGGCCGCCAGGGCGACGGAGGCCAGCAGGAAGAGACCCACGAGCATCTGTGCGGCACGCATGCCGCGGATGAGGTTGAGCAGTCGATAGACGACAAGGGCGACGACGAGGATGTCGAGAACGGCGACGACGCTGACCGGCAGAAAACCGAAAAGTTGAAAAAGAACGAGATCGTCCATTGACGCTTCAGTCGTCCGAGTCGGACGCAGATTCGATGGCTTCGGCCGCCCGCACGGCGCGGACGGTGGCTTCTACGTCATGCACTCGCAGGGCCTGGGCGCCGTGGACGACGGCGAGCACCGCCGCCGCCAGACTGCCTTCGAGTGCCCCTTCGGGAGAGATACCCATGGGTTTCCAGATGAAGGATTTGCGCGAGGCACCTACCACGACCGGGCAGCCACCGACACCGAATTCTGCCGCCCGCCGGATGAGTTCACGGTTCCCCTCGACCGACTTCCCGAAGCCGATGCCCGGATCGACGGCAACGCGGTCGGCCCGAATGCCACGCTCGTGGGCGAATTGTAGGCGAGCCGTCAGGTAGGTGCGAATCTCGCCTGTCAGATCGTCGTAGTGCGTGTTCTGCTGCATGTCGGCGGGCGTCCCACGGCGGTGCATGAGGATGACGGGTGCCGCCGCCTGTGAGGCGACGTCCGCCATGGCCCCCGATTCATACTCGAAGGCGCTGATGTCGTTGATGATGTCGGCCCCCGCCGACAGCGCCCGGCGCGCGACCTCGGCCTTCACGGTGTCGACGGAAAGAGGGACGTCGCTCTGCCGGCGAATCGCCTCTACTACGGGGACCACCCGGTGACACTCTTCCTCGGCGCAGACAGGCGCCACCTCACCATAGACCGGGGGACGGGACGACTCCCCGCCAATGTCGATGATGTCCGCGCCCTCTGCCTCCAGACGCAGTGCCTGTTCGGCCGCCAGCAGCGGCTCGACGTACCGACCACCGTCGTAGAACGAATCGGGTGTGACATTGAGCACCCCCAGGATCTGCGTCCGTTGACCGAACTCTACCCGTCGGTCGCCGTGCAGTCGCCAGATCACCCCTCAGCTGCGTCCTGGGCGGGCGGCTCCGGTGAAGACGCCAATTGCTCAGTATCTGCCCTGTCGGCGGCGACAGAAACCGGGGAATCGGGCTCACGCTCGATCGGCAGTCCCTCGAGAACGCGGTCGATCTCGCCGTCGTCAAGGACCTCGAACTCCAACAGTGCATCGGTCAGGTCATCCAGCTGCTTGCGGCGTGCTTCCAGCAGGTCGCGGGCACGGCCCTCCGCCTCGATGACGAGGTCACGGATTTCACCGTCCACCGCCTGTGCCGTCTGTTCCGAATACATCCGGGTGCGGCCGAAGTCCTTGCCGAGAAAGACCTCCTCCTCATCGCCACCGAGGGCCAGCGGCCCGAGGTCCTTGTTCATTCCCCAGTCGCAGACCATGGAGCGCGCCAGACCCGTGACCTGCTTGTAGTCAGCCTGGGCCCCCGTGGACCGCTCGCCGAAGACGATGGATTCAGCGCAGCAGCCGCCGAGTCCGGTGACCAGGTGTGCCTTGAGCCGGGACTCGGTGATCGAGTGTCGCTCTTCGGCCAGGAAAGAGACCATACCCATGGTCTGGCCTCGAGGTACGATGACCGCCTTGTTGATCGGCGGCGCGCCCGGCGTCATCTTGGCCGCCAGGGCGTGTCCGGCCTCATGTACCGCAGCCAGCCTCTTGTCCTCCTCGGTCATGATCACACTCTTGCGTTCGGCACCGAGCATGACCTTGTCCTTGGCCTCCTCGAAATCGGTGTGGGCCACATGCTCACGATCCCGACGCGACGCCAGCAGGGCCGCCTCGTTGACCAGATTCTCCAGGTCGGCGCCCGACAGGCCTGGCGTCCCCTTGGCGAGACGTTCCAGATCGACGTCCTCACCCAGAGGGACGTTGCGGGAGTGTACCTCGAGAATCCCTCTACGACCGCGCACATCGGGCAGGTTGACGACGACCCGGCGATCGAATCGACCGGGCCGCAGCAATGCCGGGTCGAGCACGTCGGGACGGTTTGTCGCGGCGATGAGGATGACCCCATCATTCGACTCGAAACCGTCCATCTCGACGAGGAGCTGATTGAGCGTCTGCTCGCGCTCATCGTGCCCGCCGCCGATGCCGGCACCGCGGTGACGGCCGACGGCGTCGATCTCGTCGATGAAGATGATGCAGGGCGCGTTCGTCTTGCCCTGTTCAAACAGATCGCGCACCCGCGAAGCGCCCACGCCGACGAACATCTCGACGAAATCAGAGCCGCTGATCGAGAAGAAGGGGACACCTGCCTCACCGGCTACCGCACGGGCCAGATGCGTCTTGCCCGTACCCGGGGGGCCCACCAGAAGCACGCCCTTTGGAGTGCGTCCACCGAGGCGTTGGAACTTCTTCGGGTCCTTGAGAAACTCGATGATCTCGTTGAGTTCCTCTTTCGCCTCGTCGACGCCGGCCACGTCCTGGAACGTCGTCTTCCGCCGGTCTTCGGTGAGCACCTTGGCGCGACTCTTGCCGAAGGAGAACAACCCCCTGGGGCCGCCCTGCATCTGCCGCAGCATGAAAATCCAGAAGCCGATGAACAACAGCCACGGCAGAAAGGAGATGAGGACCGAGTACCACTGGAAGGGTTTGTCCTCGAACGAGAAGTCCTCGATTCCGGCGTCCAGCCAGGCCCGCTTCGTTTCGGCGTCGATGGGCCCCAGGTTGACGACGAAGCGCGTGCCATCGCGCAAGATGCCGTGGAACTCCTGATCACCAATGATCTTGGCGCCGGCGATGCGTCCTGAGTCCAGGTACTCCTGGTAGCTGACGAAGGAGACCTCGCGAGTATCCGACGGCGTGCTGCCATAGAACTTGGCAGCGATGATGAGCACGAGGATGAGGAAAATCCAGAAGGCGCGACTGCGCGAGGGCCAGCGCCAGGGCATACGTGGCCGGTCGTCGCCCGAACCATCCTGCCGCTGTCTGGGTTGCTCATCCATTCTTCTCACTCATCGGTCCATGGGGTGGACGTTCGATCCATCAGACTCAGAAGAGTCGACATCGACGAACTCAAGGTAAAGGATTCTGTCTGTGTCACAGGTTACCCGAAAGGCCTCGCTCCGGGTCAGGCCGGCAACCCACAGCACCTCTTCTTCCCCGCCATCGGTATCACGGGTGAGCAGCAGAGCATCGGCGCGCAGGATTTGCGGCCACTTCGCATCGATGAAGCAGTCGCTCAGTTTCTTGTGCCGCCCCCCCATCCCCAAAGGCTGCAGTCGGTCCCCCGGCCGTGGCGTCCGCAATCGCAGACGACCGTTTACGGCTTTTGCGTCGAAGGCGGCACGCCATGCACTCAGGCCGGATCGCAGATCTTTGAAGGCCTGCGGGGGGACGAAGGTTGCATGCAGTGTCGTGGCGCGCTCGGGGACAGGCGTCTGCCCCGGCGCAGTAACACGGGACTGCACTTGCCTTACCTGGCCACTTCGGAGAATGAGAACGGTACCCGTGTTCTCAGCCCGGATGTCGCCGGTCACCTGGTGCATTCCGACCCTGCCGGTGGCAAGGCGCCCGACGATGCCTTCCACCGCCGCGAAAGACGGCGCGTCTTGTGGTGCAAGCTCTTGAATATACTGACGTAAGACACGTCGCTGAACGGCTATATGATAACCGCACAACAGCGGTGTATCAAGCGTCAGACAGGCTCGTCTGCGCTCCTTCAGAAGCTTGCCAGCCACGTCACGAGAGAAGTCCTCGAGAAAGTCATCGTCGGCCTGCAACAACGAGGCGGTACGGTTCAGTCCTTCGACCAGATTCGGGTTGTGCCTCGCCTCGAGGTGAGGGATCAGTTCGTGGCGCACCCGGTTTCGGGGGAACCCCAGATCCCGATTCGTGGAATCTTCCCGCACGACGAGGCCGCGCTTCCTGGCATAGGCTTCGATCACCGAGCGGCGTACCGCCAGCAGGGGACGCACGATGCCACCGTCGGCGACCGGACGCATGGCGCCCAGACCGGTAGCACCGGCGCCACGCAACAACCGGAGAAGAACGGTCTCGGCCTGATCGTCTGCATGGTGTCCGACGGCGACACAGCGGGCCCGTACACGGGCCCGTACCCGTTCCCACAGATCTCGTCGACAACGGCGGCCGGCCATCTCTACAGACAGGCCCTGGCTTCGCCCCACCTCGGCCACGTTCACCACCTCGACTGTGACCGGTAAACCCAGTGCCCCGGCGAGAGCCTTGACGAAGGCCGCGTCCTCCGGCGAATCCTGTCGCAGGCCGTGATCCAGATGGACCACATGCAGGGACAACTCCATGGCCTCTGCCAGTCGGCTCAGAATATCGAGCAGGACGACAGAATCCACCCCACCAGAGACGGCGACAACGATGCCGTCCCCAGGCCGGACCTGGGCAGCTCCGAGTCTCTCCTCGACGTGATCCGGCAGTCCGTCAGCTGTCGGATGGGAAGTTGACATGAGGCTCGATCTCGCTGGAATAGGGATTGCTGTGTGTTGCAGTTGAATATGGAGACTCTTACAGAGAATGAACCCAAGCTCAGGAGCGTCTGATGTCCACCTCCTACAATCTCGACGGAATCCGCGTCCAGACGGCGCGTATGCTGGAGATCTACTCCCTCCTGCGCCGTGAACTGGAGGGGGCCAACAAGATAGGCATGCCGCAGGAGGCGAGAGGCCGGCTGCAGCAGGCGGTAGACACCATTGCCGCCAACATGGCGCAGCTTGCGGCCCAACTTGCCGCTGCAACGGAAACTCCTTCCGCCGTCCACGACGATGGAAGTGTCGAATACCCCGGAATCGGACGGGTCGACGCCGTCGAGGCCAGGGAACTGGAAGAGATCCTCGATTCGGTCCTTAAGTGGCACGCCGAGCTGATCCAGAACGACACAGGGGAATGATCAGCTCACCTCACCGACCACTCCCCTGCCTTGTCCTCGAGTTGACGTGACCGAGTTGTTAGTTCTTGACCTTGACTGACCTCAGATCGGTCCAGTCGCTCTCCCGGGCATCCCCGTCCACCGCACGCACACGGTAGTAGTAGGTCGTATCGCGAGAGACGCCATCGTCATCGCGCGTCGTGTTGATGTTGTTCGGC
>DASCMS010000122.1:0-11333 GCA_036011085.1 Candidatus Latescibacterota bacterium | reverse complement strand
GTTCTTGACGTTTCAAGAGGGTTACAAAGAGGGTTACCGCTTGGCATCGAAACATCCGTTCAAGGCTCGGTTTTGTTGGCGGATCAAGTGGCGTATCCGCGGCAAGGTTCACCAAGCCTACAAAAAAACCGAGGCGGATGCTGATCGCCTGCTGGCCAGAGTCATTCTACTTGAGGATGCCTCAAGGTCTGGAATTGCACAACAATCCGAGATCCTTGATTGGATCGAACGTGGCTGGCTCAGCACAGATGAGGCCATGGTTGCCTTTCCCGGTTGGAAGGACACCGGGGCTCGTCGCAGACGCACGGACGATGCGAACTTCAAAGAGATCCTCGATCTCTACGAGCAACGCGCACTCGATGAAAGCAAGGCTCACGATGCTGGTCGAAAGTCACATCGCAACAACATGGGACAAACTCGCCAGATCGTCGAGTGGTTGTCAATGGAACATCCTGACCTGAGAGACCTGACCGAAGACCACGTTCGTGGGAAACTGCGGCAACTGGAAAGCAGCAACTACAGCCCGTGGACTGTGATGCACTGGCTGACGAAGACTCGGATCTTGATCGACTGCGCCGTAAAGCTGGGGATGATCGAGGAAAATCCCAGTCGAAGCATTAGGCTTCGACAGCCGAAGCGCGTAGCGCCTCGTGTCATCATCGAACCAGATGAGGCAGTGCACCTGCTGGAGCGATCCCTTCACTATAGACAATGGATCAACGGGGGACTGCCCACTGCGTGCCGTCTGGGGCTATATGCGGGTCTCAGACCTGAAGAGATGGCATGGTGCCAGTGGGGATGGCTAAGCGCGACCCGTCACCGACTCGATATTCAAGAGACCGTCTGCGAGGAGACCGGCAAACGGTGGATTCCGAAGGATTGGGAAATGCGGGTAATTGGCGTGAAGGCTGCACTCGTCGAATTTGTAGCAGCACAGAAAGAATGGCTGAAACGAAAGGATTTTTTCGGACCATTCATGCTCCCCGGTGGCGGTGCTCGTCGATCTGGATTCAAGAACCGACATCTGTCGGAGAACGCCATCCAGTCGGCATTCAGGAAGATGGTAATCGCTGAAGGGCTGAATCCGAAGATCACGCTGTACAGCTTCCGACACACATTTCTTACAGAACTTGCCCGCGCTGGGGTTGACGTACGCACCCTTCAAGAGATCGCCGGGCATTCGGAAATCAGGACTACAGAAGGGTACCTCCACGCACTACGTGCCGAGAAACAGACGGATGGGCTGCCTTACTGATTGAACTGTTTGAGGTGGCGTCCGCCCACGAGGACTGTATTTGATTGCATAGGAGATTCTATAGTATTAGGTCTCATATGCCCCAACCGCCCGCTCCGTGGCAACGTCCACTGCCCACGTCCGGTCGGCAGGTCAATCCAGATCAGCCTTCGTTGCGACGGTAACTTCCCCTTTCTCCAGGTCGATGGTCGCTATTCGTGGCTTGACAGAGGATCCAGAAACGCCCTTATTGCGGCCATCGGCCGAGCGTGTCAGGTGCGTTGCCAGGCGTTCTCCGGCCCGCCCGCGGTGCAGATCCTCAGGCACGCTGTTGACGAGAATGGTCTCGGCGTCGGCTGCGGGACCGCGCCGGTAGACACTGTATTCCCAGCACCAGTAGACCTCGCCGCTGTCACCAGCCACCATCGGTGAGGCATCGCGGAACTGCGTTTCGGGAAACCAGCGGACATCGCCATCCACCATGTCACACACCCCGAGGCAACGGCCCTCGTAGGCATTGCCACCCGGTGGGTGGGCGGCGTAGAACCAGAGCCAGCGGCCATCCTCCGACAACGAGCGGTTGGTGAAGTAGAACGACTGCTGCAGCGGCGCCACCCGCTGGCTCAGGTGATAGCTGGTGACACCGGTGACCGGATCGGTCCAGGGACTGAAGGCAGGGCGGTCGCTCGGATCGATCATGCGCCCCGTCTCAGTCGTACGCGCCGCACTCCGCGAGCGTGCGTAATGCCAGCTGGTAGTTGCTCAGCGACACGTCACTGGGCACCGAATGATCGGTGTGGAACAGGTAACCGGCGGCGCCCTCCTTGCCGGCTGCCACCTTGGTGCGCACCTCTTCCACGACCTGGTCTTCGGTGCCGGCCAGTTTGGTCGCATCGATGCCGCCGAACAGCGCCAGGCGGTCACCGTGCTCGGCGCGTAGGGCCCCCACATCCAGGCCCGCCTTGGCTTCCAGCGGGTGCAGACCGGTGAACCCGGCCTCCAGGAAAGAGGGGATCAGAGGCCGTACATCACCATCCGAATGCAGCACGATGGGCAGACCGTCGGCGGCGAAGTGCTCGCAGACCCGGCGATGATGGGGCATGACCTGCTCGCGGTACATGGCAGGCGAGATCAACGGCGCCGTGCGATAGCCCAGGTCGTCGGCCAGGAAGACGCCGTCGAACTCGAAGCCCGCCGTCTTCATACCCTCGTAGATATCGATGATCAACTGTGCATGCATGGCCATCATATCCGCCGGCCAGTCGGGCTCTTCCAGCATGGCCATCAGCATTGTCTCGAGGCCGATCTTGTGCCATGTGGGGTGGAATGAGGCATGGGCGGAAAAGGCAACGAACTGGTCCTTCTGCCGGGCCCGCCGGTAGCCGTCCAGCGAGGGCACGCGGGACGGGTTGTACGTCAACCGTCCGCGGTGCTGCTGCCAGGAGTCTGAAGAGTTGACGGTGAATTCCAGCCAGTGGGGTGTCCAGTCGTCGCCGATGGCGATCACCTTGCGGGTGGCACCATCGCCGTCGACATACACCCTGTACCTGTCCGTTTCCTCCAGGGTCCGTTCGGGAAACTGCAGGGTGTAGTCGCCGCCGATGCGGGCCATCTCACAGCCGAAGTGCTCGCTGAGATCGACATCCGCAGGAAGCCCTTCCCGACGCCAGCGAATCTCCGTGGAGCGCCAGAAAACGTCCTGGTACGGTACTCTGTCGTGGGGCTGCCCCGTCAGGGCGCAACGGATGCGTTCGCGTGAGGTCGTGCTCATGTGCACTTCTCCTGGTCTTGCTGCCGGACGACGGCCCGTGACGAGAGGATGGCCCTAAGAAGACCCTGTCGTCGGGTGATGGCAAGCCGCGTAGCCCGCCGGGTTCAGCAGTAGTGGTCGCGCCAGCGGTCGAACTCGTCCAGGAAGGCGAGGAAGTTGTCTTACTTCGTACCGAAGGCGACCGAGTGTGAGGGACCCAGTATGAAACCGCCTCCGGGGGCACCTCGTTCCATGGCCCTGCGTACATCGGCGCGCACCTCGTCCGGCGTGCCGTCGATGAGCAGCTCCACGGACGCGCCACCCCAGAAACACAGGTGCTGGCCGTAGTTCTGTTTGAGCAACCCCACCTCCATGCCGGCCGTCGTCTGCAGCGACTGGTAGCAGTCGACGCCGCAGTCGATGAACATCTCCATGAGGGGCATGTTGTTGCCACAGTTATGAAAGATGATCTGCTCCACACCGGACTCCCTGACATGGTGCATACGTGCCTTCAGATACGGATAGCTCAGCTCGCGGAACATGTCCGGTGACACCAGCGGTCCGTTGGAGCCGGCCGTGTCCTGTTCCATCAGCACGCCGGCGGCGCCCGGTCGTATGCAGTGTGCGTCGAGGGCGTTCTGTCGCGCCACCGACCGACGGTTGGCGGCGGCGATCACTTCCGGTTGCAGTGCGTGCAGCACCGGTTCGGCCGCCGATGTACGCCGCGAGGCACAGGAGTGTCTGGACATCTTCGCCCCGGGAGGCGGCTGCGTCGTCAACCCGATTCACAACATCCAGGCCGACGTGCCGGTGGAGAACATCCTGGCTCTGTACGAGACGGCAAGGGCTTACTCCTATTGAAGGCTGTGCCACCATGACGATCGTCGAGACCCATGCCCATCTCTCCTCCGAGGATGACAACCGCTACCCCACCACACCGAATCCCAGCCGCCCGCCGGCGGGCGCCGGAACGGTGGAGCACCTGGAGCGCAGTCGGCAGGAGGCAGGGATCTCTCATGTCGTGGCGGTGCAGACCTTCAGCCAGTACGGTCACGACAACCGTCTGCTGGTCGACGCGGTGGCCGACCACCGCAGCTGGATGGTGGGGGTGTGCAACCTGCCCTCTGAGGCGCCGACCTCGCCAGACGAGCTGGCGCGGCTCGCCGACGGAGGCGTACGCGGCCTGCGGCTGGAGTACCCAGAGGGTGGCGGCCCCTTCCACCATCCCGGATCCGTTGCCCTGTGTGCCCGCGCCCGCGATCTGGGACTGGTGGTCAACATTCACGCCAACGGCACCGACTTCTACGCCGACGCCGTCCGGCTGCTGGCCGAGTTCCCCGAGTTGACCTTCTGTCTCGACCATTGCGGCTACCAGGCGCCGGACCGCCCCGAAATCGAGAGTGCTGTACTGGAACTGACCGGTTTCGACAACCTGCATCTGAAGATGTCATTCTGGGCGATTCGGGACGAGGCCTACATCGCCATCGGCCGGCGGCTGCTGGCCGACTTCGGCCCGGATCGGTGTATGTGGGGGGGCAACTTCCCCGCCGAGAAGTGGCATCCCGAGTTGACCTGGGCCGACCATCTGGCCGTGATGCGCGACGACATCTGCGGCAGCGACGGCGAACGCGAGGCGACCCTCTCGGTCACGCCTCTGCGCGTCTGGTTCCCTGATCAGGCGTGATCTGCGCCGGCGCCGACGGCAGATCTATATAATTCTCTCATCGTCGGGCACGACCTGCACATTCAGACATAGACCACCTGCCGGACGCAGCTTTTTCAGTTCATCCAGTTCAGCCTGGTAGACCGGCCCGGTTACGATCAACGGCTTGTGCTCGAGGATGCGCTGCAGTTGCGGCATGACATCTGCCGCCAGCGGTCCGCCCGGGTAGTCGATGGATACCTGGATACAGTCCAGGTCCTTCTCCTGCACGAGATCATCGATGATATGCAGGCAGCAGGAGTGCAGGTGGATGAGGGCGAAGTCGAAGGCGGCGAAGACCTTGCGGTCAAAGGGCAGGATGCGCTCCCGATAGGTCTCGGGAGACAGCATCGAGGCGTTGTCGACCTGGGTACGCACGACGGTGCCCGGGGCCCAGATGCCGTAGCCGGAGAGATACCCGGACTCGAATTCGGGCGTTCGCGCCAGTCGCATGGTCGCCATGTGATTGAACAGCTCCGCACAGCCGTCCAGGATCCGGTCCGAGATGTCCGGCTCCGTCTTCACCGCCATACACGCCTCTTCGTGGCCGAGGCCGGCGAACATCATGTCCACCGGTCCGCGGAACAGGGGTTGCGTGATCGCGTGGTGCCCGTCGGCACGCTCGACGAGGTATTCGACGAAGGCCCCCAGTTTGTCGATCCAGGCACGGTCCGGTTCGAGGGCACGGCCGTCGCGCCAGTCCTCGACACACGGCTCCGCCCACGGCCCACCGGTGACGATGCGCACCGGACAGCCGAAGGCGGCCTCCGTCCAGCACATCCCGGGTGGACTCTGGCCGGCCATGAAGTCGCCGTTGACCACGTCGCCGATCGAGCTGTCGCCGTAGAACCTGGACGGGTCCAGCAGCTCGGGCGTGATGAGACGTCCATCTGCCGACCGCGTGCCGTCGGCCAGGGGGATGCCGCCTCGCTCCTCCAGCGGCCTATGCGCCGACACCGACATCAGCGCCGTGTCTCCCTGGCGCTGCCAGAACGCCTCGTGACGCACCAGTAGATCCTGCAGTCCATCGTCGTTCATGATTCTTCCTTTCTGTCCGGTCACTCAGTCCATCGCGGAGAAATCGCCATGTGTCTCACACGCACGCTGGTAGGTGGCGAATGACTCCAGGGGGATTTCGGGGCTCACCGAATGCGTGCCGATGACGAACCCTCCGTCCCGCCCCAGCTCGATGAGGGTCCTGGCCTCGTTTTCGATCTCGACCGACGTGCCGAGAGGCAACGTCCGCGTGTTGCACATGCCGCCGGTGAGAATGAGCTGTGGATAGCGCACTCGCAGCACCTCGGCGACCATACTGGCCCGGCGTTCCAGGGGATTCAGACCGTCGATGCCGGCGTCGACGAGCATGTCGAGAATCGGCAGGATGTTGCCATCGGAGTGCAGGATCACATAACGCGCTCCCGCTGCCTTGTAGGCATGGATCATGCGGCGGTACGCCGGCAGCAGCACCTGTTCAAAGGAATCGGGCGAGAACATGGGCCCGCCGTTGTGGGCCATATCATCGTAGATCCAGACGCCAGTGTCGGTCAGATCCCAGCGTCGCAAGAGCTCGGTGGCCATCGCGATCAGATGATCGGCCATCTTGTCGGCCAGTGCCCGTGCCAGCGGCGGGTCGCCGGCCATGTCCACGAGGAACTGCTCCGTACCGCGCACGAAGGTGGTACGCAGATAGGGGCCACCGGTCTTGCCGAAGACGCAGTAGTCCGCCTTGTCCGCTGCCAGTTGCGACGCTGTCATCTCGAGGTCACCCCAATGGGTGGCGTAGCGCAGATCGAGATCTGGTGCGTCGAAGATGACGTGCTCCGGATCGCAGCCCGGTAGGATCGGCACTTCGAGGACCTCATCGAAGTAGGCGCCCTCCCGTCCCCGTACGGTGCGCCCCCAGTCATCGACACGCGTCGTCCAGACTCCCCGTCGCTCGAGCTGCCTCGCCCGCGTCGGGAAAGCCCCCTCCCGCGGGCATCAGATGGCGACATCGCTGAGGCTCTGCCGCCGCCCCAGCCGCTGTTCCCACGCCGGGGGCAGGTCCCAGAAACTGTCGACCCGGGGGATTCGATCCGGCCGCTCGAAGCGGCAGGCGCGCAGGACGCGTTCGTGTGAGGTGATCGTCATGGGCGGCCCTCAGACCTGCGCGTCAATTACTTCCGATCGGGCTCTGGCCGCAACATCGGCCCCTCCGGGTCGTGTCGCTGGAAGTTTTTCACCGCCGCTTCGTGAGATGTGACCACATAGCAGTACCTGCACCCGGCCACACAGGAATTGTCCATGCCGATGTCGACGGAGCGCAGACACTGACAGCTCTGCCGTGACGGTGCCGGGTCGAGCCCGGCGACGCGGGTCTGCAGTCTGTCTCCGTAGGGAGCAAACAGCTCCAGGCCGCAGCATTGCGATGCGGGCAGGCACATTTCCGGGTTGCAGCACGAGCGCAGCTCCAACCCGTGGTCCCCCGCCATCGCCCGCAGCTCTGCCATCATCGCCGCTGTCGACTCCGACTCCACCTGAGGCAGACAGGGGTACCGCTTCGCCGCCGCCTTGTGCCGGTCGGGATCCAGCCGCCGGAACCGCACCGTATCGTCTGCCACCCGCCGGATTGTCTTGAGATATGGTTCTACCACCGACACGTTGACGACGCGCGTCGCGCCCGCCAGCTGCCTGGCGATCTGGCGGAAGCTCGCTACGTGCCAGGCGCTGTCGTAGACCCCGGACAGCACGATGGGGTCGTAGCGCCACTGGATGCACGCCGGATCCGGCAGATCCTCGCTCAGCCGCTGAAAGTCGTCGACGGCCGTCGCCAGGCCCGGGGTATGGGGCTCGAGATCGGCGCCGTAGTTGGTGATCGTGTACTGGACAGCGTACGGCACACCGTCATCACGCAGGGCGCTCAGGTTGTCGGCGAAGGGCTGCGCCAGGCGCGTCCAGAACAGGTAGCCGAGAACGTCTTCGTCCCGCAGCGACACCGCCCCCCTGCCACCAAAGGCGTTGCGGAACTCCACGTGCCCTGCCGCCCGTCGCGCCGCGAAGAAACGGGCGTAGTACCGGGGAATGTCTGTACGCCGGGAAGCGCTGATGATCGTAGCCACAGCATCAACCAAAGAACCGGATCGAACACGGGCAACCCATCCTGCAGCTTGCACCCTGTTGGGCTTCTGGACACACTTCTGTCAGCGCCGCGAATCAGAGAGAGAGTTGTGATGCCAGATACGTATGAGTGGGAGTTCCCCCTGCCCCGCACGCACACGGGTATGCTGCAGGGCAACGGCACCCTGGGACTGATGATCTGGGGTAAGGGCAGCGTCCTCCGCCTGACCCTGGGTCGTGCCGACCTGTGGGACCATCGCGGCGGTCTGCCGTGGACGGAGAAGCAGTCCTACGCCAACATCCGTGACTGCCTGGAGAGGCGCGATGAGACCCGCCTGCGCCAGCTCTTCGAGGACACGCAGCGGCCGGAGGGAGTACCCCGCCGGCCGAGTGTCATCCCCGTGGGCCGCCTCGAGCTGGACTTCGGCCGGGGTGCCGAGCTCACCACTGGGTCTTTGGATACGGCCGACGGCACCGTCACCGTACGGCTGCGTCGTGGTCGACGGCAACACAGTGTACGCCTGCTGCTGGACATGGCTGCCTGCCTTGCCTGTGTCACCGTGCCGCCGGGATTGCCGGTCCCCGACGTCAAGCGGCTGCCGGCGTGGAAGTGGGTGGGCGATGAGCTGAAGGCCATCTCCTTCCAACCGCCGCAACGGTACACCACCAGTGCAGGGGCGGGCTGGTTCCAGATGCTGCCCGACGACCCTGGTGTCTGCGTCGAACATCGATGGCGGGGACGGTCATTGCTCATCGGCGTCAGCCGCGGCGACAGCAAGGCGGCAGCCCGGGCGGCCGTTGCTGCCGTACTCGACGACGGGTGGCCGGGAAGCGTTGCGAAATTCGGACGCCGCATCAGCCGCTGGTGGAAGGCGTACTGGCGGAACGCCGCGCAGCTGGATCTGCCGGACGCCAACCTGGGGTTCCTTTACGACTACGGCATGTACAAGTTTGTCGGCTTGACCCAGCCCGAGGGTGTGGCCGCCACCTTGCAGGGGCCATGGATCGAAGAGTACCAGATGCCTCCCTGGTCCAGCGATTACCACTTCAACATCAACGTACAGATGTGCTACTGGCCGGCCTACCACGGCAACCGCCTCGAGCACCTGCGCCCCCTGTTCGACATGATCCAGGGGTGGATTCCCGTTCTGCGCCACAACGCCCGCGTCTTTCTCGGTATCGATGACGGCCTCATGCTGCCTCACGCCGTCGACGACCGTTGCACGTGCATGGGCGGCTTCTGGACCGGGAGTGTCGATCACGGCTGCACCGCCTGGGTGGCCCAGATGATGTACCGCTACTACCGCTACACCGCCGACCTCCAGTTCCTTCGCGAGATCGCCTTCCCCTTCATGCAGGGCGCCATGCGGGTGTATGAGGAAATGCTGGAGCAGGACGGCGACAACCTGGCGCTGCCCGTGTCCGTATCACCCGAGTATCGTGGCGCCGGCATGGACGCCTGGGGCCGCAACGCCAGCTTTCAGCTGGCCTGCATCCATCGCCTGTGCGAGGACCTGGTGGAAGCAGCGTCGGCGCTCGAGGAATCTCCCCGCCCCGTCTGGTCCCGCATCCTCACCCACTTGCCGAAGGCCTGCCTCAGGGGTCCGGAAGGCTCCGAGGAGATCGCCCTGTGGGAGGATACGCCATTGGAGGAGAGCCACCGCCATCACTCCCATCTGGCAGCCATCGCCCCCTTCGACGTGCTCGACCTCGACGACGCCGACACCAGCGGCCTGGTGGAACGTAGCCTGCGGCGCTGGCTGGCAGAAGGACCCGGCTTGTGGAGTGGCTGGTGTGTACCCTGGGCCAGCATGATCCAGACCCGCGTCGGCAGCGCCGATGCCGCCGTGCTCTGGCTGGAGATCTGGCGGCGCGTGTTCACCAACGTCGGCCACGGCACCCTGCACAACATCGACTTCCCCGGTGTCTCGCTCATGGGCGGCCGGTCCATGGGACCACTCGACAAGAGCCACGAGATCATGCAGATGGACGCCGGCATGTCCTGCGTCGCCGCCCTGCACGAACTGCTCGTGCACGAGCGCCGCGGTGTCACCTATCTGTTCTCCGGCGCCCCTGCCGAGTGGCAGGAAGTGGGCTTTCGCAAGGTGCGCACCGGTGGCGCCTTCCTGCTCAGCGCCAGACGTGCGCGGGGCCGGGTCGGCGCGGTCCGCATTCGCAGTCTCGCCGGCGGCGCCCTGCGGCTGGCCAACCCGTGGCCGGGCGAAGCGCCGCGGCTGCGCCGGGCCGATGGTACCGAACGACGGGTTACAGGTCGCGTACTGCGGTTGCAGGTACCCACAGGAGAGTCGGCCGTTCTGGTGGCGCCGCCTCGGCCCGCCGCGCGCTCATGACCGAGTCCTCCGCTATCAACCTGCTCGTCGTCTGTGGCGCCACGGCCTCGGGCAAGACACGCCTGGGGGTGGAGATGGCCCGTCGATACGACGGCGAGATCATCTCCGTCGATTCGCGCCAGGTGTACCGGGGGCTCGACATCGGCAGCGGCAAGGACCTCGACGAGTACGAGACCCCTGACGGCGCGGTGCCATACCACCTCATCGACATCGTCGACCCGCAGCAGGTGTACAGCCTGTGGAATTACCTCGAGGATTTCGACCGGGCCTTCGCCGACATCACCTCACGCGACCGCCTGCCCGTCGCCGTGGGCGGCACGGGACTGTACCTGGAGGGGTGCGAGTCGATCCCGGCGCGGAGGTGGTTGATTCGGTACTGTTCGACGAGGTCCACGTGGGAGCAGGCGCCCGGGTGGAGCGTGCCATACTCGACAAGCGGGTCACCATCCCGGCCGGACTTCGTGTGGACAGTCACGTCGAATTGCCCGCCGATGCCGCCGTATCACTTGGGGGAATCGTGGTGCTCCCCAAGGAATCGACGTTCGCCAGCGACGCGTCCATGGAGGATGCACTCCGGCTGGCTGTCGGCGCCAGCCGCCGGGACGGCCTGCACCCGGTGCCGTCATCCCCCCGTCGAGACACGCTGACCGATGCTGGCCAGCCGGTCCAGATCGGCATCGGGCGGGACATTGTCTGAGACACCGAGAATCAACCTGTCCCTGTCCACAGCCCCGGCGAACAGCTCGTCCATGTAGCGCTCGAACTCGCCGTCATCCATCGACTCGGCCAACAGCGCCACGGATGGTACGCCGCCCCACACGGCGACACGCTCACCGAAGCCCTGCCGCAGCTCTGCCAGAGACAGCTTCGTCATCGGCGCCGGACAGACTGATTCGACGACGTCGACGCCGCACTCGGCAAAGAACGGCATGAGTCCGTCGTTCTCACCGTCGGCATGCGTCAGCAGCAACTTGCCAGCGCCGTGCAGCCCCTCGGCGACCCGCGTCAGCCACGGCGCGATATGGGCCTCGAAGAAGGGCGGCCACGTGAGATCCCGGTCATAGTTGGCCCCCCAGAACACGACCTCGGCATCGCACTCGATCACCGCCTCGAGGCAGGCTTCGTACAAGGGTTCAATCCGCCGGGCCAGATCGAGCAAGGCGTCGAAAGAATCGGCGAACAGGTAGTAGAACCGGTCCA
>DASCMS010000121.1:0-9989 GCA_036011085.1 Candidatus Latescibacterota bacterium | reverse complement strand
GACGGCCCGCGCATCGCCAACCTGATGCTCGAGGGTATCTGGGACGAGAATGTGCGCACCGAGGAGACGGCGGCACTGCTGGGGGCACTCGCGTCGGGACGTGCCATCGCTCTTCAGCCGGTGTTCTCGGAGAGTGAGCGTTTCGCCGGCGCGTCATCGGAGCTGCGCCTGGCGAACGACGCCGACATCCCTTTGCGAATCCATGCCCGGTTCGACGAGCATTCCCAGGCGTCGGTCACACCTGCGTCTTTCGACATCGAGTTGCCACCCAACTCCGTCGAACTGATCGACCTGGAGATCATGACCCACGGCGAGACGATGGTCAGCACGATGGGACCCTTCGTGTTGCAGTGGACGGCAGAATATGTGGACAGCGAGCCGGTCGTTCCGGCCATCGATGGTGCCACCCGGCTCGTGGTCACGCGTGAGTTCGATATCCAGAGGCGAACGTCTCCCGTCATCGTCGACGGCCGTCTGGACGAGTGGTCTGATCTGGCGTTCGACATCAAGAGTCCCGGCGACGTCGAGGGCGATGCTTCCTCCTGGCTGAATGCAGGCGATTGTTCGTGGCGTTTTTCTCTGGAGATGGACGATACGCATCTGTACGTCGCCGTGGACGTCACCGACGAGCGTCAGGTGTACAAGCAGTCCAGCGCCTGGACCCAGGACGGGCTGGAGTTCCGCATCGATGGCCGCTCCGACCCTGCGCGCTCACAGAACCGCGACGAGAGCTCGATCCTGATGGTCGGCATCAGCCCCGATCGCGACCCCGACAAGATGGGCCTCTACCAGCCGGAAGTCCTGGGGCAGGAGGGAGTGCAGGCGATGGGTGTGCCCACACCCACGGGGCATGCGTACGAGATCTCGATCCCACTGAATTACATCGAGGAGCGTCAGGGCAAGGACTGGGACAAGATCCGGATCAACATCGCCGTGGACGACTACGACGAGGAGACCGGTCCCCTGGCTCAGCTGTGGTGGCAGCCGGACTGGCGCGATCAGAACAGCTTCGCAGGGTCCGGCACCTTCCGCCGGGCGGAATAGAGGGGCCGGCCCGTGCAACTGTTCTCCCATCTGCTGGCCGAACGCCAACAGGCCGGCAATCCAGTACGCACCGCCGTTATCGGCGCCGGGAAATTCGGTGGCGGCCTCATCGTACAGCTGGCACAGTGCCCGGGGATGGATGCGGCCGTCGTGGCCGATCTCGACCCGGATCGGGCCCGAGCGGTATTCGCCTCCTGCGGCCTGGAGACACGAGTCGTCGTCGCGGAGAGTCAGTCAGCCATCGCCGATACCGTCCGCGCCGGGAAGCTGGCCATCACCTCTGATCCGATGTTGGCGGCACGTTGTGAGGTCATCGATGTCGTCGTCGACGCCACCGGCGTCCCTGAGGCCGGCGCGCGTCACGCTGTGACGGCCATCGAGGTCGGGCGCCACATCGTCATGGTCAACGTCGAAGCGGATGTCACCGTGGGCGCGGCGCTGCGTCGACGGGCCGACAAGGCGGGTGTGGTCTACACGCTCGTCGACGGCGATCAGCCGGGATGTACGATGCACATGGTCGAGTGGGCGAAGACCCTCGGCTTCGAGATCGTCGCCGCCGGTCGTGGCACGATCTACTACTCCGACGACAGGGACGGCACGCCTGATTCGGTACAGGAGCGCTTCGGTTTCAGCGACGAAGTCATGAGCCGGCGTACGATCAACACGAAGATGTACAACTCCTTCCGCGACGGCACGAAAGCGCAGGTGGAGATGACAGCCCTGGCGAACATGGCAGGACTGCCACCCGACGTGCGCGGTATGCACGAGCCATCCGTCGATCTCGAGGACATGCCGAGGCAATTCAGCTTGAAAGAGGAGGGTGGTCTGCTGTCACGATCGGGGGTGGTGGAGCTGGCCAACAGCATCGCCACTGACGGCGAGACGATGCTGCCCGATCCCATCAAGATGGGTGTGTTCTGTGTGATCCGCGCTGAACATCCATTCATCAAGGAAGATCTGGCTGCCTACGGGTGCCACGTGGGCGGCGATGGGCACAACATGCTTCTCTGGCGGCCCTACCATCTGGTTGCCGTGGAGGCGCCGCTGTCGATCGCCGCGGCAGCACTGTATGGCCGGCCTACCGGGGCGCCGCTGCCGGAGCCGACGGCGGATACCATCGCCGTGGCCAAGCGCGACCTGCGGGCGGGTGAGTCGATCGACGGGGGCGGTGGCTACACGGTGAACGGTATCATCGAGAAGGCCAGCGTGTCACTGCAGGAGGGCCTGCTGCCGCTGGGGTTGTCCACCGGGGCGAGGCTGACGGCGGACGTGGCTCGAGGCGACGCGGTAGGCTACGCTGATGTGGAGTTGCCAGAGCCGGACAGTCTGCTGCGGCAACTGCGCCGCGAGCAGGGCGACGAGGCCGCGTGAGTTGACGTATCGCAGAAACGCCGAGGCGTCGGCTCAGTCGCGGATCACCGCCAGCGGCTTGCGACGCTCCACACCGTCGGCGCGCAACACAGCATAGTAGATTCCCGAACTCACCAGCGAGCCCCCATCATTCGTACCATCCCAGCGCACGGAGTGGCGTCGTGCCGAGCGTGCACCCAGGTTGAACTGCCGCACCAGCGAACCGTCGGCCGCGAACAGGGTCAGACGGGTGACGGTACTGGAGCGGTCGAGCTCGTAATTGATGAACATCTGACTGTGCCGCCCAGGGCGGAACGGATTGGGCACGGTCGCCTCCAGAGCCAGCGAACTCGGCGCTGGCTCGTCGATGAGCTCGGGATCGTAGGTGACGATCACCTCGTATTCGTGACCGATGCCGACGACGTCGACGTTGCTGATCACGAGGACGACGTCGTCCCAGGCATCCCATCCCGTCAGCGAGATACCGCCGCTGTCCCCCAGGTCCTGCACCTCGATGCTGTCGGGTGAAACCAGCAGCAGATGACGACGCCAGCGACCCCGTGACAGTTCGGTATCGATCGTGGCCCCGCCGGGCAGGAGTCGGGGTTCGAGACGGACGTAGGTTCGCGACATGTGGTCCAGCCGACCGGAATCACTGACGGCTACCTTCGCTGTCACCGGGAAGGTGGGGACGAACTCGGAGGCGTAGCGGTCACCCTCGGCAAAGAAGCCCTCACGGAAGCGGTCGCCGACGAACCAGGCCCACACACCCATCTGGCTGAAAGCGGCCTCGATGCCGGCGTCGCTCACGTTCTCGACGCCAAGGACGGTGCCGTTGTAGTTGCGCAGGGCGCTGTCAATGTTGTCGAGGGCGGCGCTGCGACGGCGGCTGTGCTCCTCCCAGATCCAGCGGATGACGTCCCGGCCATACCTCTGATCGAGGAAATGAGCCCACACGGCCGAACCGTACGAGTGGAAGTCGGCAGCGGGGATACCGCTGTCGAGGGCTCGCCCGGGCACCAGCAGGAAGGAGCAGACATACTGCAGATAGTCGTTGATCTGCGGGTAGGCGACATCCTCCATCCAGGTGGCTGAGGACTCCTGCCACCAGCTGCCGTCGCTGCCCTGGTAGTAGCCGAACTGGACGACGTGGAAGAGTTCGTGGGCCAGGGTGACGCGCAAGGCATCATCTCCCCGCGTTCCGGAATAACCGGGACAGATGAAGGTGTTGCCGAAAATGGCATCGGTGAAATTGTTGTCGACCTTGAGGAAGGCGGGACCAGAGGCACCACTCGAAATGGGATAGGTGATGCCGTAATTCTGTTGCCGGCCGAGGTCGAGGATGTAGATGTCGATCTCATCGCCGCCGCCAGCGCCGCCATCGGTGGGTGGGAGCCGGTAGCCGAGAATGTCGATCTGCAGCTCCCAGATGCTGTCGGCGACGGCTGCTGTCAGATCGACGTAGTCGGGAATCCCGTTGCCGTCGTCGTCTGTCGTCGCCACAGCCTCGCGGCCCGTTGTGGCATAATGCAACCGGAAGTGGCCCGAAGGAGAGACGAACTCGAAGTCGAGGGACGGCCGCTGCAGCGCCCGGGCGAGAAGACGGGAAACCAGCGGGTCCGCTCCCTGCCGGGCCTCGGCGGCAGCGACCGCCAGGGCCGTGCCACAGAAGAGCGGCTCCGTCGGTGATGCGAGCTCGAGGAGTTGACGAGCCGCCTCTACGCCCTGCGCCGTTGTGACCTTCGCCTGAGCCGCGGGACCGGACAGGAACAAGCCGCCGAGAGCCAGGAGTGTAAGTCTGCCGATCACGTTCATCACGTTCATCGTACTAGGGCCACCTTGCCACGCTCGAGCAAATCGCCCTCGAAGCTGCGCAGGTCATAGATGTAGATGCCGGCGCTGACGGTGAATCCGGCGCTGTTGACACCCGTCCAGTGAATCTCACGGCTGGTCTGTCCCTGGTCCTCCTCGAAGCCGCGCCACACCATCTCGCCACCGGACTGGTAGATGCGGAGCCGTGAAAACAGCGGCACGCCACTGAAACGCAGGGAGGCGTCCCGCCCGGGTCGGAAGGGATTGGGGAAGATGACGACGCCCGTGCTCGGGATGAGACGAATTCCCTGGAAGGTGCGGTTATCGTCGGTCTCGATCTCTTCGACGATGCGATCATCGGGATCGACTTCGATGAGGAATACCGAATCACCGTAGCGCTGCCAGGGCACCCGGAGGGTGGCGACACCACCGGCTTCGATCCCACCTGTGTGTGTATCCCGGAAGAAGACCGAACAATCCGTCGAGTCGGCGGCGCAGCTCGACACGCGCACATCGAATGGTGCAGACAGGGCCACCGGTCCCAGGTTGGCCACCCGCACCTCCAGGTCATCGTCGTCGTCGCCACGCAGGTCGCCACCGAAGACGGCAAGGTTCGGCAGGCCCTGCTCCCTGTTGAACTGGGCCAGCGTTGCCACGGTGAGACGGGCGACGCGGGCCACCAGTTCCCAGTTGATGCTGTCGGGCAGATCGGCGACGCTGTGGTACTGCGTGTTGAGCCGGTAGTCACCCGCCTCTACCGCCGGCGAGTCGGCATCGGTAGGCAGATAGTTCTCGATGCCGAGAATGGCGTCATAGCCGTTGGCCCAGAAGGGCTGGTGATCACTGAGGCCGGCAAAACGGTCCTCGAGCACATCCAGCTGCAGGCCCAAGGCGTAGCGTTCATTGGTGGCACGCATCAGATCGACCAGCCAGATGGAGGCAGGATTGCTCACCAGTTCGAGGCGATCGGCCAGATCATTGAAGCCGACCATATCGAAGTTGAGCACACCGAGGATTCGATCACCACGATCGCGTGCGGCACCGGCGTAGTGGCGGCTGCCCCACAGGCCGAGCTCCTCGCCCGACCAGGCGATGAAACGGATCGACCAGGGGAAAGGCCGGGCTGAGGCCAGCACGCGGGCGCTCTCGACGACGACGGCAACGCCGGAGCCGTTGTCATCAGCACCGGGAGCAGGGTGGGTGAGCCAGTCCCAACGCCCGGGCGCCTCACCGACACGTGACAGATCCGCCTGGCTGCTCCTTGTGCCGATGGCGTCGTAGTGAGCACAGATGATGTAGGTGCCGGCGTCAGGATCGGTGCCGGCAAGCTCGCCCACGACATTGTACATCAGTGTATCGCCGGGGGCGATACGGAAGCTGTCCAGATGCACCGCTTCCGGGCCGAGCAGACCGGCCAGTTCATCGCGCAGATAGGCCGTACTGGCAAAGGTCTCCGGCCGCCGGGCGTGGCGCGTGCGAACATTGCCGCTGACAGCACCGGCAGCAGGGTCGATGAAGGACAGTCGATTGACGATACTGCGAAGTCGGATCGCATCGACCTGTTCGAGAAGTGCCGCCACCTCGGCGGAGGGCTCACGAGACGCGGCACGCAACGCCGGTGGGGCCGACGGCGGCACGTAACTCTCCGGCAATGGATAGAGGAAGTGTCCGTCGTCGATAAGGTCGGACAGTCGTGCCGTCTTCAGCCGTACCAGGGCCCAGCCGGCACGATCTTCGTACACCCGTTGCAGGCTGGCGGGCCTGGATTCCCCGTGCAGATGATCGGCGAGGTACCAACCCTCTCCCGCATCGGCCGCATCGTCGAACAGGATGGGCAGATCCGAGTTCAGTGAAATCGGGGCGTCGACGCCATCGACACCGATGATGGCGACACCTGGAGCCACGTACCTGAGCTTGCCACCAACGTTGACCAAGTCCTGCAGATCGGCCTCAGATGTCCAGGCGACGCCGAGCAGTCGAGACGGAGATGCAACGGCAGACTCGACCTGTGCGAGGCCTGCAGCGCACAGGAAGAGAATCAGGATGGCGGGTCGGGTGAAGGATGCGGGCATGGAGGGAATATAGGGTCGCGAGCGGGGGCTCAGTCCGCAACCCCGATGGCTCCGGCAGACCCCTCGTCCTCTCGTCCTTCCGCGATGATCATCAGCCGGTTGATCGGGGTGTCCTCTATTGTCGCCGTCCTGCCGCTCGGCCAGCGAATGTGGATGTGCTCCACGCGGCTGTGCCCCCCCAGACCGAACATCAGCTCCAGCTCATTCTGCGACAGGTAGCTGGAGCCGGCGTGGACCTCGCGTACAATGTTGAGAGATCCCGTCCGGACCTGAACGCGGGCGCCGATCGCATCGCGGTTGGCAGATGATCCCACCAGGCGGAGCGCGAGCCAGTTCTCCCGACTGCCGCCGTCGTTGCGCAGCAGGTTCACCGGGCCACCGGTATTCAGCACGACAAGATCGGTGTCGCCGTCATTGTCGTAGTCGGCAAAGGCAACCCCCCGACTGACACGGGGCTCGATGAAGTGCGGGCCAGACGTGGCAGAAACCTCGGTGAAGGTGCCATCTGTCTCGTTATGAAACAACTGATTGGGCTGGGCGAAGGTGACGTTCTCGCTGAGGACATCCATGTCCTCGTGCACATGCCCGTTGGCGACGAAGATGTCCAGATGGCCGTCGTTGTCATAGTCGAAGAAGCCCGTGCCCCAACCGACAAAGCGGTAGCCGGGCTGAGCCAGACCCGCCTCGGCGGTGACGTCGAGGAAGCTGCCATCCCCAGCGTTGCGGTAGAGGGCATTGTACTCGAAGTCGAAATTGGTGACGAACAGATCCAGCAGCCCGTCGCCGTCATAGTCGCCGAAGTCCACCCCCATGGCCCCGGATTCATGTCCGGCTTCATCAAAGGCAACTCCTGCCCAAAGGGCTACATCGGCGAACACGCCGTCATCGTTGCGATAGAGCTGGTTGGGGGTGCGATCGTTGGCGACGAAGAGATCCATGTCACCGTCACCATCGTAATCGCCGAATACGCAACCCATACCCTTGGCGATCTGCGGACTGTTGATGCCGGCCTCGGCGCTGACATCAGTGAAACTGCCATCCCCGTTGTTGGCGAAGAGCGCATCTGCCTGGCCTTCGTAGTCACGTGGTCCCGGATACGCACGAAACCCCTCGTGCAGCGACACCAGACTGCGCAGCGCCTGCTTTGTCGGGTCATAGTCGAGGTAGTTGGCGACGTACAGATCGACGAGGCCGTCATTGTCGTAGTCTGCCCAGGCCGCCCCGACTCCCCAGCGGGTGTCCGCCACGCCGGCCTGCTGGCCGACATCGGCGAAGGAACCGTCGCCATCATTCCGGTAGAGCACGTTGGCACCATGGTTGGTCACATAGAGGTCCACATCGCCGTCATTGTCATAGTCGGCGGCGGCGCAACCCATGCCGTACGCGGTATCGGCCACACCGGCCGAGGAACTCAGGTCGATGAAGGTGCCATCACCGTGGTTGCCATAGAGCGCGTTGGCCCTGGCGCCGTTGACGAGGTACAGGTCGGCATCACCGTCGCTGTCATGATCGAAGAAACAGGCCCCCGCGCCGGTCGCCTCCCGGATATTCCGCAGATGCCCCTCACCGTATACGTGTTCGAAGAGGATCCCCGCAGGCGCTGTCACATCGGTGAAGTGTGGCAGGATCGGACGCTGCCCTTCGACGATGGTCTCCGGCATCGGCAGCGGCGACGGCTTCAGGTGAAAGATGACATCACTCAGGCCTGCGGTGGGAATCCGGATCTGTCTTTCGACAGTCGTATGACCCACCATGCTCACGTGGAAGGTATGTGTGCCGGGGCCGGTGAGCAGACGAAAGCGTCCCGACCCATCGCTGGTTGTCCCCAGCGATGGGGAGACCCGGATATTTGCCGCCGGCAGAGGCTCGTCGGTTTCGGCGTTCAGCACTTTCCCGGTGACGAGACCTGCAGAGGTGGCAACGGCAGGACACATCAGCAACAGGACGGGGAGCCAGCGCAGCATCCTCGAGATCATCAACGAGAAAGAAGGGGACCCGCAACAGAGGTCCTGTGCCCATTGACCTCGGTGCCCATCAGGAGACTTGCCGCCCGGTGCAGACCATGGCCAGGGCGGACTCCACCATCTCCCCGGCGTCGATGGCTTCGCACAATACTTTCGATGTTCCCAGCAATCCGGCGCCAAAGACGAAGAGAGACTTGGCCAGCTGGTCAGCTGTCAGATCCTTGCGGATCTGACCTGACTGTTGTCCCGCCTCGATGGTTTCGGTGAGCATCCGGGAGGTGCGTGCATGGTGGTTCTCCAGCAGTGTGCGAACCTGTGGATCGTGGGGGCCAAGCTCCACGGCGGCGTTCATCGCCAGGCAGCCCCGCTTCACGGGTTGGTCGCTGCACAGGCAGACAACGCCCTGCAGCCAGGCACGCAGACCGTCCATCGGGGTCGGTGCTTCAGCAAACGTTCGGCTCGTCTGCCGATGGGCCATGTCGAGATAGCGGGTCAGGGACTTCATGAACAGGTCATGCTTGTCGTCGAACGCCTTGTAGATGCTGCCCTTGTGCAGACCGGTGGCGGCGACGAGATCCGTCATCGACGTGGCCTCGTAGCCCTGCGTCCAGAACGTGCCGATGGCGGCGTCCAGGGCGTCGTCCATATCGAATTCACGTGGTCGGGGCACCGGAAAATACCTCAGAAGAAGTGGACGTATTCGACCTGCAGGTAGTCGTCTCGACGCAGCAGGAACAGCGGATCCTCTGCATCCACGTTACTAAAGAACCGGGCTTCGAGGCGAATCTCTCCCGAGGATCGCAGCCGACGATCCGCCTCTACGGAGGTGAAGCGTGAGCCATTGTCGGTGTCGATGGCGGTGAAGGCCAGCACGGCTGTGCCCTGGACATCGTTGAGGGTCAGGCGGCCACCCAGGGCGACGTCGTTGTCGGCCAGTGGGGAGAAGGGGGCCTCTCGACTGTCGAACTGAGCTTCGGCGACGATCCCGAGGTCAGCGATGGTGGAGAGAATGCCGAAGAGGGTATACTCCAGACCCGCCACGGCGGCGCTGGAACGACCGTCGACACCGTCTCGATGCACCGCCTCCAGCTTGGCGAGCCAATCGCCACGCGTGAGCTGAACATCAAGGCTTGTCTGCTGCAGCAGATCGTAGTGTGGGACCAACCGTGGTCCGCTCGTTCCTACTTCGGCCGTCAGGCGAGGCTCCCGTGAGACCCCGGAAAAGTGCGCCACGCCGACATCGAAGTCTCCGAGGATCTGGCTCCAGCGTACGGCGACCTCCGGATACCAGCGATTGAGATCGGCTTCGTACCGGGCGTTGTCGGCCACCGGCAGGGGGGGACGGAGCCGTCCTTCGCCACCGCCAAAGGTCCGCTTGCGGAATCCGGTCATCAGGTACAGATCCACCATTCCCCAGTCGCGAAGAAGGGTGAGCTGCACCATGGGCTGACCGAGCTTGTCCTCGGTGTCGGCATTCTCCACCAGGTCCGTCTGGTTGATCACATCCACCAGGTGGACGGACTCGGTAACCCCCCAGAACACCTTGCGCACGCCGACGAAGAGATCGGCACCGTCGGAGGAGCGGCGCCAGTACAACTCTCTCAGGTGTGAAGCAACCGGGCTGATGGGTAACAGCTTGGTCCGGGTTGATGGGTAACACTTGAGGTGTAAGATCAGAAGCTGAGTTTCATGGTTCGTTCGTCTATTTTGGCCAGCAAGAGTTCTTGGAAGTAGAGGGCCCAGATGC
>DASCMS010000120.1:0-40990 GCA_036011085.1 Candidatus Latescibacterota bacterium | reverse complement strand
GCTTCGGGAGTAACGGCGACGTAACGCCGAGAGAGGTTTCACAGACGGGCACGGGCGGGTACTGATGCGGTTTATCTCTTCAAATCCGTTCAGTTCCACCCCGTTCCGTCTCCTTAGAAGTTGAAGATCATGTTCCCTTCAAACCCATACGCCCCGTCGATGAAGACCCACATACACGCCGTGGTGAACTCACCGAGAATCAGCCCCAAAAAAAAGGGCTGCAGCGCCCGGTAGGTGCCGATCCCCCCATACCGCAGCACCACGCTCTTGGCCAGCCACGCCAGGAAGATGGCGAACCAGCCGTAGGACATGATCGTGTACGTGTTGGCGATCGGGAATCCGATGGGATGCAGGGGCCACCAGATGAATCGATGTCTCAGGAACAGCAGCACCGTCATCACGCCGGCGCCGAGGCCGGTAAATCCGAGGCGCGGCAGGAAGGGATCCGGCGCGTTGTAGACCGAGGTCATGTAGTCGAAGGGCCACTTCGGCGCGCCCACGTAGTACCAGCTGTGCAGATTGATGCCGCCGTGGGCGTAGGCCATCGTCATGGTGAACCAGATGGAGCCAGCCAGACCGACGACGACGGCGACGGCCATGGCGATGGGCATGCCCCGAAACCGACGCCGGTCACCGTCGTCGGTGACCAGTTTCAGCGAGTGGATGACGGCGTTCATCATGTTCGCCGCGGTCTCGCCGATCCACACTGTACTCAGCCCCAGGCCCGTCATGTTCTTCAGGCCCAGCACCTCGGGACCGAAGCCGCGGGTGATGAAGGCCTGCGGCACCATCGGTGTCTGGGCCCCGGGCAGGCCGGCCTCGGCCACGATCCGGGACAATCCGATGAACGCCCCCAGTGAGCCGAAAACGAGCAGCACAGCCACGTAGAACGACAGTCCTGTCAGCGTCAGCCAGGCGATCATGAACAACACACCGGACAACAGTCCGCCGAAGGCCAGTCGGGGCGACATCACTTCACCGACGCCACGCTCTCCGGAGACGGCCTGTCGCCAGAGGCCGCGGATGTGTGGTGTCGCCGTCCATAGAAGGAACGCGACGAACACCATCATCGCTCCGGACTGCTGGTAGGAGATAATGGGTCCGGCGCCGCCGGAGGTCCAGATGTCCCCCGTGCCGATCTGGATGCCCACCCGTGTCAGCACCATGCGCTGCACCTGGCCGACGAGAAAGAAGAACCACATGCTGAAGGCCACGTTGAGCGGCATCAGGTAGGCGAGGCCCAGCACGGGAAGGTTCAGGCGGAAGGGCACCACGGGCACGCCCGTCATGACGGTGAGGTTGCCCACCAGCGGGATCTTCTGGAAGGCGTCGGTGTAGTTCCCCATCGAGTTCCACGTGTGCAGCAGCAATGGGATGGCAAATCCGAGCCACATGATGCGGTTGCTGAACAGCTTGCCGAGCACGGTCTGTTCGTCATCCTCGTCCTCGATCATGGCCAGCGGCAGCCGCGTCAGGGGAAAGACGAGCCGCTCGTTTTCCACCCACTGGCCGCGCAGCAGCACACCAAGACAGAACAGGACGCCGTAGAACACGAGGATGAAGGTGATCCACGTCGCCAATGGTGTCGCCCATGCCTCCCACGGGATGCTCATACCCCGGGGCAGTCCCTCGTAAAACAGGCGCACTGCCCGCGTGTCTGTAGGCGACAGCCAGTGACTCAGATTGGGGACGAACAGGGCGTCCCAGTTGTTCTCGGGCGTGGCGTAATAGAGAACACCCGAGATCACCGACAGGAAGGTCCCGGTAAAACCCGTGGTCACCACCACCGAGCCGACGAGCATCATCACGTACACCGTGATCAACTCGGTGCGGCGGAAGGCGAACCGTCTCGACAGCATCCGCAGCACGGGCTGAGCCACGGCGACCACGGCGAACAGCAGAAAAACGGCGATGATGGGAATCGCATTGCTCGTCAGCTGCGAGCCTTTGACCACCAGCACCGCCCACGGACTGACGACGCTGATGACGGCCACCAGAAACGCTCCGGCCAGCACGGCACGGAAGGTGACAGCACGCACCAGAGAGGATGCCTCGCTCACACGGCCTCCTTCGCCAGTTGGCGACCGACGAGGCGGCCGCTCGTCATCGCCCAGGCGATGTGCAGACCGTGGCCCCACAGGACCTGACCGCCCAGGCCGTTCTGGCCGATGGCGAAGAGTCCCGGGATCGGTTCACTGAGTGAGTCCAGCGCCCGGAACTTCTGGTCGATGGCCACGCCCCCCTCCGTCGTGGTGAAGTAGGCCTTTGCCGGCCCCAGCAACACCCACCGGCGGCCGGTCAGTTCGGGACACGAGTCGGTGGCTCTCTCCTCGTTCGCCGAACGCACCGCTTCGACCAGCCCTGATGGCGGCAGTCCCCTGGCGGTCGCCACAGCTTCAACTGAATCGCCTGCCACGGCCACATCCTTCCGCAGCTTCAAATAGTCGGCCACGTAGGCGTAGGCGATCTTTGGTGCCGTCGAGATAAAATGCGGCCACGCGCTGTAGCGTTCGATCAGTCCTTCATCCAGCAGCAGGTAGCAGATCTTGCCCGGCTGCTGCGCGACAGCGATCTCGCGATCGGGCCAGCAGCGCTCGTCGCAGAACCGGTCTCCCCGCTCGTTGACAAGAATGGCACCGTCATCGAACAGCGCGTTCTCGGGGTGTTGCCAGGTGACGAGCAGCCGCCGCGTCATGGCCGCCATGATGAAGGGCGGGATCCAGGGCAGCAGCCACGACATCAGCCGCGGGATCGGCCCCCTTGCCGGCAACCATTGCTGAAGTGTGCGACGCGGCGGCGGCACGAAGCGCAACTCGGGACCGTAGGCGACATCCATGTTGATCAGCCGCGCTCCCTCACGCTCTGCCAGCAGGTGCCCGTCTCCCGTTGATTTCTGGTTGATACCTTCCACTGCCCTGAAGGTCTCTCCGAGATGGCGGCCAATCAGCTCCTTTGAATTGGTATAGTCGCCAGCGGCCAGTACGACGCCCCGTCGCGCCGAGAACACCTGCCGTTCGCCCTGGACACCGACTTCGGCGATCACTCCCGTCACCCCACCCCCGTCGGCACGTGTCAGCGCCACCGCCTGAGCCTGACAGAGGAGACGCCCGCCACATCCTTGCAGACGATCCTGCAGTGTCGCTATGTAGGCCCTGGCCCCGGGGATGACGTTGTGCATCCGTGGCACTCGATTCGGTGGCTCCGGATTCGGACCCTGAAAACTCAATCCCATGTCCTGCAGCCAGGCCAGCGTATCGGCGCCGTGGCCTAGAAACCAGCGTCTCAGCTCCTCGTTGTTGCGTGCCTCGATCTTGCGGGGAGCAAAGCAGCCGGCGTCCTCGGCGTGGTCATCGACACGATCGACGATACCTGCCTGCTGCTGCTGTGGTGTCCGATTTGCCGTGAAGGAGCCCACGGCGAGCCCCGTGGTACCGCCGGGTTCGGGCTCTTTTTCCAGGACGAGAACCTGGGCGCCGTTTTCGGCGGCGCTCACCGCGGCGGCGAGTCCGCTGCCGCCGCCACCGACGATGATGACATCGAAGGTCTCAGGCACTACCTATACCTGTACGGTGACAGAGCTGGTGCTGCCGGCGAGACCGTGGGCGTTGACGACACGCGCCTCGAGCCGGTGTTCGCCGGCGGGCACAGGCCAGTCGAAGGCGGGCGGCCGTTCCTCCCAGCCGCCGCCATCAACCCGGATCTCGTACCGATCGAGATCGGCGCAAACACCCTCCAGATCGACATGCAGGACGCCAGCCGCCGCCTGCAGATGAATCCGCACTCGATCCACGTCCCACTCGAAGTCACCCACCCGGTCCGAATGCCGGCTGTACCAGGGCAGCGGCACCGTGCCCTCATCCTCCCAGAAGAGGTAGCCGTCGAAGTGGTAGGCCCCCTGACCGTTCTCCGGCTCTCCCGGTCCCAGTGTCGACGGCTCGTCGTTGCGCGGGTTCACCATGAGGCGTTCCCAAAGCTGGGACCGCTGTTCCACCGTGTGGTTTGTCAGCATCGGTGGCGCCGGCGGGTTCATACTGACACCCGCGAGGTCCTTCTCGACCCAGGCGCTGTGCACTTCCCGGGCGCTGAGGGGCACGCCGTCCCGTTCGAAGTGGTAGGTGTATTTGGTGGCATCGGTGCTGTCGCCGCCCGTGTCCATGGTCACCCACTTGCCGTAGTCGTTCGACCAGACCTCGCTGACACAGTGAGCGTGGATCACGAGAGTCCGGGCCATGAACCCCAGGACGGCACAGCACTGGGTAAAGACGGTGGCGTAATGGGTGCACATGCCCAGCGACAGCTTCTTGCTGGCCAGCTCCAGAATCAACAGCGCGTCCCACGGCGGACAGAACTGCAGCTCGCCTCGATTCCAACCATCCTCCCACTGTTCGCGCACCCATTGGCTGAGCAGGACCATGGCCTCGAACTCGGTCTTGGCCGGCCCCACCACCTGGTCGAGTTTCCAGCGCTCACGCAGGATGCGGCCGCGCTCGTCGTCGGCTTGCAGGTGGGAGAATCGATACGAGCCATACACGAGGGGACGATTGTCCGCCTCGGTGATCCGAGTGGCCGACTTCGACACTGGGTCGACGTCGGCAGTCAGCCTGACGCCCCGCAGAACAGGACTGACGGCGGGGTCGGTGCAGGAGAGCAGCACCCGCCACTGAAAGAAGCGAGCATCGACAGCCGGTTGAGCACCAGCCGTCTCCAGTGAAGTCCAGGCACTCCACGTCTGCGGCGCGTAGGCCGGCGTTGGGCCCGCCCGCCACTCTACCTGAACTGCCGTTCCGGCAGGAAACTCACCCTCGGCCCTGATCTGCACTCTTTCCACGCGGCCGGAGCAGGCGACGCCTTCACCAGTCAGGTCGAGCAGGTCGGCAACCGAAGAGATGACCTCGCCACTGCCCACGTGCTGATCGAGCCAAAGTCTCACGAGGTATTCGCCGTCGGCGCGATCGTTGACTCCCATCTCCTGCGAGCGCCACGTCTGTCCGCCGTCGTCGCTCACCTCGCTGCGGTCCGGATGCCGGCTCTCTTCGATCAGCAGCGTCCAGCCCGCTTCCCCGACAGCGGCAAACCGGACCTCGTTCACCCCCTGACACAGCCACGTGGGGTCGATCTCGATGGCGTGCCAGGCATCTTCCCAGTATTCCCGCGTCGACGCCCAGGTGACGACGGTCTCGTGGCCGTTCACCGTCACAGTCAGCTGGCCGCCGTCGGTGTCGCAGCGCAGGTAGACACACAGCTTCGCCCGGCGCGCCGTCACGGGTGCTTCGAGCAGCAGCATCTTGCGCGCCTGACGCAGGGCGCTGAGCCGCTCACCGTCGCGGGTGTTGCAGCGCCCCGCCTCATCGGTCAGGGTGACGCCGCGCCGCAGACGCAGAGCATCGTCCCGCCATACGACGCTGCGTCTCGGGCAGGCCGCAAGCTCATCTGCCAGCCAGTTGCGGGTGATCGTGTCTGTCATCGTGTGCCCCCTATTGGACCAGCCGACGGAAGGATTCTTCCACCAGCTCACATTCGATGAGATCGTCGAGGCAGTCCCGCTGCAACCCGTCGGCGATGACGGCGAAACTCTTCCGTACAGCGGCTTCGGTCCGATCCAGTGCTTCGGCGTCCTCATGGGCGGCGTTGAAGAAGAACCCCCCGGACAGAATCACCCCGTTGCGCGCATTCTCCTGCACGAACAAGGTAGCCACCTTCGAGGCCTGACTGGCAGTACAGTCAAATTGTATGCGTGGATGGGCGGCCACGCCGACACACCGGGCCGGACAGCCCGTCTGCCTCGCGGCGGCGTCGACTCGTTCACGGAACGACGCCCCCAGCCCCTCAAACAGGGCTGGCGCGTCGATCCGCTCGAGTTCGCGGATCGTCGCCAGGGCTGCCGTAATGCCGACGTTATCATCCCAGTAGGCGCTGGAGATGAACATGCGTGACACCGGCTCCATCACGGCACGTCGGCCGACGACGGCAGCCATGGGATACCCGTTGGACATGGCCTTGGCAAAGACGGTGAGATCGGGCGTCACTCCCGCTACCTGCTGGACGCCTCCCAGTGAGATCCGCCAACCGCAGGAGACCTCGTCGAAGATCAGCACCACACCGTAGCGGTCGGCCAGGGCTCGCACTCCTTCCAGGTACCCCTCGGGAGGCAACTCCGTGCGCATGGGCTCCATGATGATAGCCGCCACTTCGCTGTCATTGGCCCGCAGCAGATCTTCGAGCTGGTCGAGGTCACCATACTCGAAGGGCATGGCCGTCCCCTCCAGGCCCTGGGGCACGCCGATGGGATCGATGCCGTTGAACAGATGCCCTGCAAGACGCTCCTCCCCGAGATTGGCCGCCAGGTACCAGTCGTGCCAGCCGTGGTAGCCGCTGAACAGGACCTTGTCACGGCCCGTGACACCACGGGCGATCCGCACGGCCACCGTACAAGCCTCGCCGCCTCCTTTGGCGTAGCGCACCATCTCCGCCGACGGTACCAGACGTACCAGCAGCTCCGCCAACTCCACCGAGGACTCGTGCACGATCGAATACACCGAACCCTTGTCGATCTGCGCCTTCACGGCCTCGTCGACGACGGGGTTGGCGTAGCCGAGAATGATCGGCCCCACGGCACTCGACCAGTCGATGAACTCGTTGCCATCCACGTCGGTGATGCGGCAGCCGCTGGCGCTTTCGGCATAGATCGGACTGAAGCCGAGAGCGGCCCGCGTCGGTCGGCGGCTGATCAGCTGCGTCGTGCCCGGGATCAGCTGTCGGGCACGCTGATAGATCTCGAGGGAACGGGTCACAGAGGCGTGCTGAGCCGGAGTTGTCATGCCTTGCCGTCAATCTGTGAGAGGTCGAAGCGTCCATCTTCATCCAGCGGAAAGACGCGTCGTCCGAGGTTGTGAAAGGTCACCGCCCAGGGACTGTGTACGGAGGGTTCGGCGACCAGGTGGACGGCGCCAGCCCAGGACTCGAAGCCAGACCGGAAGTGAGCGGCTGATTTGACGCCGACGTAGCGCATCTTTTGAGGATCGAGATCGAGGGTGCGGCAGAATGCCGTATCGAAGGGCTGCTCGCGAATGGTGACCAGCAGGACATGCAGGCCATCCTGCTCGATGTGCGCCGATGGCCCCATGCTGGCCTCGAGGCCGGCGTACATGGGGCCATCATACCGAAAGAGTCCGTCGCTGACAGAGACGACGGCAGCCTGCATCGGCACGGGCTCGCCCTGCACGGGAGAGGACTTTCCCCCTACCTGCAGATCGACGGTGGCCCCCACGCCGGCGGCATGGCAGGCGGCCACCGATTCCGGGTCGACCATGTAGAGCACGCAGGCATCGCGCAGTCCCGCCTCCATGAAAGCGCGCAGCATCCCCGTGCTGTCGCCTGGCGAGCCGCCACCGGTGTTGTCATCGCGGTCCGCAAGAATCACGGGAAAGACGGCATCCTCGTGCACCTGCTCCAGCACTTGTTGCGTCGACCGCCGCGGCAGGTGCCACTGCACCCGCCTCTCGTAGATCCAGGCACCCAGCTCGTCAGCGCAGGTCTGGGCCAGCTCGGCATCGTCGTCAGTGACCACCGTCACGGAGGCCCCCATGCAGGACACGTCACTCAATGGGAAGCAGGTGGCCACGGAGGCACAGATGACCCCGGGTCTGGCTTCGATCTCGTGCAGGCAATCGATCGTCTCCTTCATCGGTGCGTGTGCCGTGACCTGGTTCATGCCCCACATCATGGGCAGAAAGCAGGCGCACATGGTCGGATGCACACCGTCCCGGATGATTCGCACCAGGATGTCGGCGCACTCCCTCCCACGCTCGGCCTGGTCGACTTCGGGATAGGTTTCTCGCCCCACGAGCACGTCGGCGCACTCGATCATTTCCGGCGACATGTTCGTGTGGATGTCGAGTTGCGCCACCACCGGGACATGGGCGCCCACCACATCGCGGACGGCGCGCAGGATGTGACCGTCGGCGTCGGCGATCCCCTCGGCCACCATGGACCCGTGCAACTCGAGAAGGACCCCGTCGATCACCCCGGCGGCGCTGATGCCATCGAGCAGCTCGCCAAGAATCTCTTCGAACAGGTCACGATCCGTGGGTCCACTGGGATGGGGCTCGGCGAAGATCGTCGGGATCAGCTCGAAGTCATGCGCCTCAGCCCCCTCGATGAAGCCGCCGATCGGTGTGTTGGTGGCCCGGAACGTGGTCCACAGCTCGTCGCCACGGAGGTAACCGAAGCGCGACTCGTAGGCGGCCCGATCCGTGGCAACGGGCGTGAACGTACTGCTCTCGTGGCTGAAGGCGCCGATGACGATCCGCATGGCGCTCAGTATAGCCGTGTTGGCGGGTGACGTCACGCCCGCTACATTCGGCAGCCATGATCTTCACAGGGATGGACACGTTCCGTCAGCGGCTGGCCGACGGTGAGATTCTCATTGGCAGCGGCATCAATACCATCGATGCCCAGGTCAGCGAGGCACTGGCGGACTCCGTCGACTTCCTCTGGATCGACCTCGAGCACACGACGATGAGCCCCGAAGCCATGCGCGGCCACCTGATGGCGGCACGAGGCAGGAAGCGGGCCGCCGTCGTACGCGTACCCGGGTCTGACACAGCCTTCATCAAGCCGGTCCTCGACGCCGGGGCGCCGGGGATCGTCGTGCCCCAGGTGACTTCGGTCGAGCAGGTGCGTGGCGTCATCGACGACTGCCGGTACCCACCGGTGGGCCGCCGAGGCTTCGGCCCTCTCGTGGCCTCAGACTACGGGCGTATGGGCGACGACTATGTGGACCGGGCGAATGCCAGCCTCTTCGTGACGGTCATGATCGAGTGCGTGGAGGCCGTCGAGGCCATCGACGAGATCGTCGCCCTCCCCGGACTCGACTCCGTCGTCCTCGGCCCCTACGACCTGTCGGGCTCTCTCGGCGTTCTCGGTCAGGTGCACCATCCCGACGTGGTCACCGCCATGGAACGGGTTATCGCCGCCGCCCGAACACACGGCCTCCCGGTGGGGTCCGGCATGCCGGTGGACCCAGAGTTCGCCCGGTTGCAGGCGTCGCGCGGTGTACAGTGGCTGCAGATGGGCGGCGACATCAGCTTCATGATGGCTGCCGTCGACGACGCTGTGGCCACGGTGCGCTCACGTCTGTCCGACTGACTCCGCCTGACCTCTCCTCCGTGAACACCTTTCCCGCGTCACGCCTGCACGAGCTGGGCGTCGAGCTCTTCGTCGCCTGTGGCGCGCCCGACGAGGAAGCCGAGACCGTGGCCGCCCACCTCGTCGAAGCCAGTCTCATGGGCATCGACTCCCACGGCGTCGTGCGCTACATATGGTATGTGAAGCAATGCCTGGAGGGTGGTATCCGCCCTGGCGCCCCGGTGGAGGTCGTGCGCGACAACGGCCAGCTGGCTCTCGTCGATTGCGGCATGAACTTCGGTCAGGTCGGCGCCCGCCGGATGGTCGAGTGGGTCCGGGACCGGGCGCTCGAAGGCGGCATCGCCTTTGCCGTGAGCCGGCACTGCCATCACGTGGGCCGATTGGGAGCCTATCCGCAGGCGCTGGCCGAGGCGGGTCTGTTCGGTTTTGCCGTGGCCAACAGTCAGCGGCATGGCCACTTCGTCGTACCCTGGGGTGGACGGGAGGGCCGCCTGGCGACCAACCCCCTGGCCTGGTCTGCACCGACGTTGACGAGGGACCGCCCCATCCTGCTGGACATGTCCACGAGCATGACTCCCGAAGGCAAGGTGCGCACCGCCTTGCACGCGGGTCAGACTCTGCCGGCAGGTCGCGTCCTCGACGCGGACGGCCACCCCACGACGGATCCCGCCGCCTTCTATGGCGACGACGACGGTCCGCCTGCAGGCGCCATCCTGCCCTTCGGAGGCGATCTCGGCTACCGGGGTTTCGGTCTCGGCCTGCTCGTCGAGATCCTCGGCGCCAGCATTGCCGGAGTCGAGCTCGGTGACGGTCATGACATCCCCTACATCAATGGCTTCTCGCTGCTGGCGATCAATCCGGCGACGATCACCGGCGAGGCGAACCGTTTCTCCGCCCTGACCGAAGAACTGAAATCGTACATTACCGGAGTCCCACCAGCGCCGGATCATGACGAGGTCGTCCTGCCCGGAGAGCGCGAGTTTCGCCTGCTGGACAGACGCCGGCGCGAGGGCATCCCTCTGCCGGCCGAAACCTGCCGCCTCATCGACGCGGCAGCAGAGAAGGTCAACGTCAACCATCGCCTGACAGGAGCTTGAATCCCAGTGCCCATTCCCGTCGACTATGAAGAGCGCGTCTACGCCGGCATCCTCGGCAAGATCATCGGGGTCTACCTCGGCCGGCCCTTCGAAGGCTGGACGAACGACCGCATCGAAGCCGAACTGGGTGAGATCAACTACTACGTTCACGAGCGGCTGGGGTATCCCCTGGTCGTTGCCGATGACGACATCTCCGGTACGTTCACTTTTATCCGCGCCCTCGAAGACCACGGTATCTCGGCTGAGCTCACAGCCGAACAGATCGGCAAGACCTGGCTCAACTACCTGATCGAGGAGCGCACCATCCTCTGGTGGGGCGGCATGGGCAACTCCACTGAGCACACTGCCTTCCTGCGTCTCAAGCATGGCATCCCGGCGCCGCGCTCCGGCTCGATCGAACTCAACACGCAGGAGGTGGCCGAACAGATCGGGGCCCAGATCTTCATCGACAGCTGGGCCATGGTGGCCCCCGGTGAACCCGAACTGGCCGCCAGGCTCGCCCGCGAGGCGGGCAGTGTCTCTCACGACGGCGAGGCTATCTACGGTGCCCAGGTGGTGGCCGCCATGGAATCGGCCGCTTTCTACGAGAACGACCTCGGCAAGCTCCTCGATATCGGTCTCGGCCTCATCCCTGACGACTGCGTCATTCGCCGTCTGATCGACGACCTGCGCCAGTGGCATGCCGCCGACGGCGACTGGCGCCAGACTTTCGGCCGCATCCAGGAGCGCTACGGCTATGACAGATACGCCGGCAACTGCCACATGATTCCCAACCACGCCATTATCATTCTGGCGCTGCTCTACGGCGACGACGACTTCCAGAAATCGCAGATGATCGCCAACACCGCCGGCTGGGACACCGACTGCAACGCCGCTAACGTCGGTTGCCTCATGGGCATCAAGAACGGGTTGGCCGGGATCGACGCCGGCCCCGACTGGCGCGGCCCCGTGGCCGACCGGATGTTCAAGATCTCCGCCGACGGCGGCGACGCGCTCACAGACGCCGTACGCGAGACCTACCGTCTCTGCCGTGTCGGCCGCGAACTGCTCGGCGCCTCCGCCCGACCTCCACCGACGACGCGCTACCACTTCGAGTTGCCGGGCTCGCAGCAGGGCTTTGTCGCTGATGAGACCCCCGACAGCTGTGGGACAACCTCGATCTACAACACCGTCGGCCATAGCCGGGAGGGCAGCCACAGCCTCGCCGTCCAGTTCCGGCAGTTGGCCCCCGGTCGTCCGTCTCGCGTCGGCGTGCAGACCTTCGGCGAACCGGCCGACTTCGAGCATGGCGGCTACAGCATGGTCATGTCCCCTTCCCTCTATCCGGGACAGACCGTAACCGCCCAAATCACTCTGGACGAGCAGACCTCAGGACCGGTCGCCGTCGGCCTCTTCGCCCGGATCTACCCGGACCGGCCGGGACAACCCCTGACGACGAGTACTTCCCCCTTCCAGGAGCTCGCACCGGGTACGAGCACCACACTCACATGGACGCTGCCCGAAACAGAGGGGCTGCCCATCGTCCGTATCGGCGTCGAATGCAGGGCCGACCAGGGGACCTCCGGCACCCTCCATCTCGACAGCATGCACTGGGCGGGTGCTCCCTCCTGTCTGTTCAGCGGCGCCGCGCTGGGCGGACATCATCGCCCCATCGGCTGGACCGACGGGATCGACAGCATCCATCTGTCACCGGCCGACAGCGGCGTACAGTTCCACCTGATCCACAACGAGGGACGTGGCCTGCTCATCAACGGGACCAGCGACTGGACCGACTACCGCCTCAGCGCCAGGGTTGCGCCGCACATGGCGGCCGAAGCCGGCATCGCCACGCGCGTCGGTGGCGTCTCACGCTTCTACGCACTGCTGCTCTGTAAGGATCAGACCGTGCGACTGCTGCGCTGTTGTGATGGGGATGAGATCCTGGCCGAGCAGAAGTTCGCCTGGGAGCCGAACCGGTTCACCTCGCTCTCCCTCGAGGCTCGGGGCAGCCGGCTCATTGGCGCTGTCGACGACCGGGAGATCTTCACCGTCGAGGACGACGCCCTCCCGGCCGGCGCCATCGCCCTGGTGCAGACTGAAGGTCACACCTATTTCCGGGACGTGCGGCTCGAGAATGGCAGCTAGTGCCCCGTTGCGCCCGAAGTTCAGTCCAGGATCTCGAGCACCTTCTCAGAGGGTCGGGCGATGACGGCCCGCTCGCCGCGCACGCAGACGGGCCGGTTCATCACACCGGGATGTTCGAGCAACAGTCCGACGAGAGCGTCAGGCGTGTCGTAGTCCTCGAGCTTCAGGCCCAGCTTGTCAACGGATCCGGGATGCAGGAACTCTGCCGGTGCACACCCCACCTGCTGCAGGAGACGCCGCAGAACGGCTTCACCCGGCGGGTATTCGATGTACTCGATGACGTCGAACTCGACGTCGCGGGCGCGCAGAATCTCGAGCACGCCTCTGGACTTGCTTCAAGTGGGATTGTGGTAGACGATCATGTCAGCCATGGATTCTCCCGGCAGTTATCCTGGTTTCATTCTGTCAGCGATAGCGCTCTTCGAACACACCCACGGCGGTGCGCACCGTGATCTTCGCCAGTTCGACGCGGCCGTCGAAAGTCCCGTACATCCCCATCTCCGTGCCGAAGGCCAGACCGTAGGTGCGGGAGGCAAAGTCCATCAGATTGAAGCCTTCCCCCCGCCGTGTCGCATCAAGCCAGAAGACGGCCCGTTCGGACGTGTCGAACCACTTCGACGGAGCATCCTCGTCGTTGGCCAGCTTCGCGCCCGAGTCAGCGATGGCCTGAATCGTCGCTCTGGCTGCCTTCTGCTCCCATTCCTCATTCTCGACATCCGGCTGACGCCGAGCCGACAGCCAGTAACGATCCTCCATCAGCTGTGACTCGTGCAGATCGAAGCTGAGGCCGGGCCGGATTCGTGCCAGCAGATCCCGTGTGACCCGCGGTTCCACCGGCGCCCACGGCGTGTCATGGAACCGATTGATGTGCAGGATCTCTCCCTCCAGAGAGATAATCAGCGTATACGCCCGCCCGAAATCACCAGTACCCTCCACGCCGGTCTGCCCGGGTGTCATGTAGACCCGACGCCCCAGCAGCGGCGCCAACCGGTCGGGCTCCTCGGCGTGCAGCCGCTGCAGACGCTTGTAGAAGGTGTTCTGCGGACACCTGCGATCCGGCGTCGGCCGGGCGCTCGTATACCCGTAGTCGCCGATCAGAGCCAGCAGCAGATCGTCTTCCTCGAACAGGATCTCTCCCCGCTCCCGCAGAATCGCCTCGGCTTGCGCAAAGGTCTCGATGACGGGCGTCTCCCCAAGTCCCAGGGACAACGCATGGGCAAACCCCTTCATGCCCACCGGATCCCGCGTCGGGATCACATGCACCTGATGCTCCGTGTCCAGCTCATCGATCAGCTCCACCGCCGCACTCACCCCCGCCTGTTCCGTCGAATGCGCCCCCGCCGTAATAAAGATCGCCGGCAGCTTGTCCCCACCCCCACGAGCCGCCACAATCGCCGACCCATCGACGGTATGCCCCAGAACCTCCACCGACCGAGCCCGCCGCCTCACGTCCTCCAGCAATTCGTCATACGTCCAGTATATCCGTGCCATCCTCTTCCCTTGCTCCTGTCAGTTGCTTGATAGTACATGCTCTTGTACTACGAACTGCCATCTTGTACGGCCTGTCGGGGCGGGCCGGTGCAGGGCCGTAGGGAGGCCCGCGCAGGGGAGGCCCCGGGTGCCGATCAGGCCCCGAAGGGGTCTGCGGCAGGACGCCGCAGACCGGCTGTGGCCGCAGGGACGCGGCCTCAGCCGGCCCGGTGCCCAGGGCCGTTCGGAGCGAAGCTCCGAGCCCGAAGCGAGCCTCCTGTAGGCCCTGCACCGGTCCGCCCACGCCGGGACGACGAAACCTAGATAGCAGTCCATCCACCATCCACCATCAAAGTATGTCCCGTCACCATCGCCGCTGCCGCACTCGCCAAAAACACCACAGCTCCTACCACGTCCTCAGGCTGCCCCACACGCCCCAGCGGAATCCGCCCCAGCAGGTCCTCTCGCTGCGCCGGGTCGTCAAAGGTCGACTGGGTCAACGGCGTCAGAATGAAGGTGGGGCCCACGGCGTTGACGTTGATCCCGTACTGGGCCCATTCGAGAGCCAGAACACGCGTGAGATTAACTACACCGGCCTTGCTCGAACAGTAGGCCGCCCTCTTGTAGTAGCCGACGACACCGTTGATCGACGCCACATTGATGATGCGCCCGCCGCTTCCGTCCGCCTTCATCTGCCGCGCCACTGCCTGGGACAGGAAGAACAGTCCTTTCAGGTTCACGTCCTGAACACGGTCCCAGTCCTGCTCGGTAAGATCCAGCGCCTCGACGGGGATGTTGACGCCAGCATTATTCACCAGAATGTCCATGCCACCCAGCTTCTCGTGTGCCGCGGCGACAAAGCTATCGATGCTGCCCATGTGGGGAAGCTCCAGTGGCAGGGGCACGGCGGTCCGACCATGGCCTTCAATTCGCTGGCAGACCGCTGCGAGCGCCGCCATCCGTTCCGGCACCTCACTCAGCGCCACGTCGGCGCCAGCCTCCGCCAGCGCCTCGGCTGTACATTCGCCGATCCCGGAGCCGGCACCGGTGACAGCGGCGCGAAGCCCATCCAGGCGCATGCTGGGCAAAGCCATCAGCTGCCTCCCGTAAGGTCGATGTCGAGGACGCGTTCCCACACCTTGATCATCGCCCCCTTTGCTTTATCGCCATGCCCTTCGGCCAGAGCCTGGCGGTAGGTCTGCAGCGCTCCCGAGACCACCGGCATCGGCGCCTTCTGCTCATTGGCGTGGGCACTGATCGCCAGCATGTCTTTGAAGGCCTTGCCCATCGGGTAGCCCTCTTCGAAGCGCCCCTCAAGCACCCGCTCCGAAAAGTAGTCGAAGCCGAAGCTCTGTCCGGAGCCAGTGGAGACAACACGGCGTACAGACTGTGGCTCGAGGCCGAGACGAGCTGCCAGGGGCAACATCTCCGCCATGGCCGCCACGGACACATTATACAGGACGTTGTTCACCATCTTGGTCAGCTGACCACTCCCTGAGGGACCCATATACACGACGGTGGAGCCGATGTGTTCCAACAGTGATTCCACTGCGTCGAAGGCGGACCGCTCGCCGCCCACCATGACCGTCAACGTTCCGTCCGCGGCACGAGTCTCCATGCCGGTCACGGGCGCGTCGAGAAACCACACGCCCTGCGCCTGCAGCCGCCGGGCGATTTCCTGCGACGTCTGTGCGGGTGTGGTACTCGTATCGATCAGGATCGTACCGTCCGCCAGACACGGTGCCATCCCGCCATCGCCGAAGAGGACCTCTTCCACCACGGCCCCATCGGGCAGGGAGAGGATGATCCGTTTGCAGTCCCGGCCTACAGTCGCCACATTCTCCGCCAGAATCACTCCCGGCCCGGACGCGTCTTTCCTGGTCTCTGCATCTATGTCGAAAGCCAGCACGGAGACGCCATTGCCGACGAGGTTCGCCACCATTCCACGCCCCATGGAACCGAGCCCGATGAACCCTGTGTTGTCCATGTCATCCATTCTGATCGATTGGGAGTAAGGGAGAATCCCGTTGAGTTCGAGCCGCCTGCGCCAACTGGGTCGTTCCGACCTGGCCGACGAGCACAAGCCCGTGTATGATGCCATCGCCGAGTCCCGTGGCGACGTGGCCGGCCCTTTCGGCACCTGGCTGCACAGCCCCGAATTCGCCGATCGAGCGCAGAAGCTCGGCGCCCTCGTGCGCTACGAAACCCGTCTTGAATCGCGACTCAGCGAACTGGCCATCCTCGTCACGGCCCGTGCCTGGGACTGCCAGCTGGAATGGACGCTGCACGAACCCTTCGCCACCGAAGCCGGCCTGTCTCCGGAACTGATCGAGGCCATCCGCCTGGGACAGTATCCGGAGTTCGACCGTGACGACGAACAGACGGTCTACGATTACACGGCCGAGCTCGTCTACAACCGCTTCATCCAGGAACGAACCTTCGCCACGGCCCGGGATCTTCTCGGGGAGGCTGGCATGGTTGAGCTCACCGGACTCATCGGCTATTACTCGATGACGGCCATGACCCTGAATGCCTTCCAGGTGCCCCTGCCCAAAGGCCAAAAGCCGACTCTCGTCGACTGTCCCACCTTTCGGTAGAAGTTACTTCCGCAGCACAAACGAATCGAATACGTGACCGTCCACGTCGACGGCCCGCGCCTCCAGCGTCCGTCCCGCCACGGTAACCAGTACGAAGTGCGGCACCGCCAGGGCCTGCGCCGTATGCGCCGGCTTCTTCACGTGGAACCAGTCTGGTTTGGCCCCCGCCCCTCCGGCCACGACATAGACGATGCCCCCATCCTCATCAAAGCGACCACCCTGCAACGGGTGACTTCGTTCATAGACGATCGTGTGCGAATTGAAGACCACGTCGACGCCCCCCGACTCCAGGTCTGGAACCAGCTCACGCATCTGCCCGACCTCGAAGTCGCCAGAAACGTATGGCGGATAGTGGAAGAAGGCGATGCGCCAGCGCGCCTCGACCGCCGCAGGCGTCGACAGATCCTGGCGCAGAAAGCGCCGCTGGGTGGACTCGGGCTCCAACTCCGCCGTCGGCTGTGGTGCACCGTCGACGTATTCGACGAGGCGTGTGCTGTCGAGACCGGTGAAGTGCGTGTTGCCGAAATCGAAGCCGTAGAAATTCCCCGGGTCGGAGAATGCCGTGAATCGATAGAACCAGTCGGCATTTTCCTCGTGGTTTCCCGGACACAGGTAGAACGGTGTCGAGTGCAGCAACTCCCTTGCGGGTCCGAAGAAGAAGCGCTCCCAGTCGTCGTACTGCCTGCCGTCGCGCACCGCGTCACCGACGACGAGAAGCATGTCCGGGCGCCAGCGTGACATCTCTGCGAACAGGCGCCGATTGATGTCGTCGTCACCGTAGCCCCCGGTTTCACTGGTTACGCAGAAACAGAACGGCCTCTCCGGCGGTGGCGCGGCATAGAATGTATGCGGATCGCCCGTCTCCCCCTCGACCTGGTAGTGGTACTCCGTCTCAGGACTCAACCCGGTGAGTTCCACGCGATGGATGCGCCCCACACCTTCCTCGGTGGCGGTGCGCCGCGTGGCGGTCAGTGTGCGGGCGCGGCCGGACAGTCCGCTGTGCAGTTGTTCCGTCTCATACCATGCCACCGAACCCTTCTCTTCTGCTGCTGTTTCCCACATGACCGTCACCGACGACACCGTGGGCCACTGCAGATACGGCCCTTTGACGATGGCGCTCATGAGGCGACCCAAAAGGGCTGCGTCCAGGCTGTGGCGGAGCCGCGCCCCAGACACTCTCCCCGGGCGTAGAGATCGCCCTCCGGCGAAGCTGCCTGTCGAAGTTCTTCCACCGTCAGGCTGCCGACGCCACCGATCTCCTTCTTGACGATCACCCCGCCGTTGGTGACCCAGCGGATCTCGTCCGCATCCGACTCGACGAAGCAGCGGCCCCCGTCCTGGTCGTGCCGACTCTGGCGATTGTCACACCTGTCGTTGCATAGAACCTGCCGTTGCCAAGGGCCTCGATGACACCGGCCGCGTCTACGGGAATCTCCTTCGGCCACTGCACGCAGTTCCAGGCGATGAACCGGTCTGTCGCCTCGTGCTGATCGTCGGTACCGTGCCCCCACAGTCGGCGGCCCCGGCTCAGCTGGCGATCCCAGCGATCGGTCGCCTTCGCTTCGCCCGGCAGTCTTTCGATGACCCCGCAGTAGATCTCCATACCCCGCAGGTCTGCCATCGAGTCGAGCAGTTCGTCGGTGGCATACTCAGGCACGGGTTTCCAGTTCGGATGGTCGAAGATGAACAGTCCACCTGCATCGTGGACTGCTGCCATGATCTCCGGTGCCGACAGCTGCCGTGGCGGCAGCTCATGGGCCGCACCGAGGTGCATCAGCGACTGCCCCTGCGCCGATGTGACTTCCACCGCCGGCAGCAGGCACATGGACGTAGCGGTCTGATAGTCTGCAGGATCGGCAAACAGGTCATGCTCGCTCAGCGCCAGATAGTCGTAGCCGGCCTCTTCGTACGCCCTCAGCAGCTGCCCGGGCGATTCGTGGCCGTCGGACAGAGTCGAATGGCCATGGTGATTGCCACGCAGCCAACGCGTCGTGCCCTCCTGGTCTAGATAGGGAGAGTCGAACACACTTTCCTCCACCATGATCAGAGCCCCGAGATCATCTCTTCGGAGCTGACCGAGTAACGGCCGAACATCTCCGACAGCAGGATGGCGTTGATTGTCTGCCCGAGGGCTTCGTGGGTCTGCGCGGACTCCATGCCCGTGGTGCAGTCACGGACGATGACCACCGTGTATCCCCGACGGTTCATATCGATCGTACCGTAATCGCGGTGCAGGATACAGGCATTCGTGTTGAACCCGGCGAACAACAGAAACAGCACGCCCTTCTCCCGGCACCACAGGTGCAGCTCCTGCCCGGTGGCCACGACGGGTTCACCGGGTTCTGGCTGCATGTCGGGGTGAATCCGCAGACCGGCGCGATGGGCCTCCCGCTCCGGGTCCCGCGGCTCATCCGGTTGACGATAGGCGGCGTACTCCCCCTCACTGCGGCGGAATCGCCGCGGTGGCCAGCTGTCATCCTGGGGCCAGGATGGTTCGTCCCAGCCCTGCAGCTGCAGCCACTGCGGATGTTCCTTTGCCTGAGGTGGTGATGGGGCGTGGACGATGGGCAGTCCGGCGGTTCTACACGACTGCAGCAGCGGCCGAAGACGCTGCTGGATGATGGCCTCAGCGCGAGCCTCGGTGTCCTTCAGATAGTGCTGGTTCCACACGTCGAGCAATACGAGGGCGCACTGATCGCGAGGAATCGTCCAGTCGAGGTGAGCGTAGGTCGTGTTCGACTCGATCCAGTCCACGCCGGGGTCCACGTGCCAGCGGTGGTAACGTGGACGTAACCGAATCGCGGCTTCCGTCATGACGGCTCCATTCTTTCGGGACGGCGGAGACGGCTCATGGCCACCGCCCGTTCGACGACGGTGCGGGACTGCTGACCGTCGAATGGTTTCTGTAACAGAAAATCGAAAGGACGCATGCGCTCGTCTTCAGGTTCGATCGACCAGCCTGTCATGAGCACCGTCGTCAGTCTCGAATTATGCTCTCGAGCCTGCCGTGCCACCTCATCTCCTGACAGTCCCGGTATACCGAGGTCGAGGACGGCAACGTCCACATCGCCGCGGGACAGACGCTTCAGAGCTTCGGCACCGTCTCCAAAGACCTCTACCTCGTACCCAAGGCTCTGCGCCGTGTCGGACAGGACCATGGCGACGATCGCCTCGTCTTCGGCGACCAGGATACGGGCCGATCCGGTCGGGGTGATGGGACCTGTGTCTGGCTTCTCTGGGGTGACTGGATCGCCCTCCGACACCGGCAGCAGCAGGCAGAATGTCGTGCCTTCTCCCGGGGTGCTGTCGATCGTGATGTCTCCACCCCAACGCATCACCGAGCGGTAGACCGTGCTCAGACCGAGTCCGGTACCGACATCGACCTTTGTTGTGAAGAAGGGCTCGAAGACCCGGCTGACGGTTTCGGCGTCCATCCCTGTCCCGGTGTCCATGACCCTCACGGCAATGCAGTCATCCTGCGGACAGGTGCCGATGGTCAGATTTCCTCCCTCGGGCATGGCGTCGGCGGCATTGAGTATGAGATTGAGCAGCGCATCGTGGAGGCCGGTGCGGTCGCATCTTGCGGGGGGACCTGCTCGATCTCCAGTGTCAGATCGATCGCGACGCCTCGCTTGCCTGCGGCATCCTCCCAGCGAGGTCGTGCCGCTTCGACGGCCTCACCGGTAACGGCTGCCACGTCGACTCCCTCGAGAGCGATTGCGGACTCGGCGTCACCGCCGCGATTCAGCCGCTGTACCAGATCACGAGCCCGTTCTGCTGCCGCCACAATGGTGCCCGTATCCCGCGCCAGTTCGCCCGTCTCGCCGTCCTGCAGCCGCCGCGCCGGCGCCAGAATGCCGACGAGAATGTTGTTCAGGTTGTGGGCGATGCCCGCCGCCAGCTCACCGGCGGCCAGCAGGCGCTGTGATCGGACCCGCTCTTCTTCGGCCAGTTTGCGTTCCGTGAGATCATGGAACACCGCGACCCGACCTCTGGGGGCACCCCGATGGTCATGAACTTCATCGAGTCTCAACTCGAAGACGTGCTGGTCTGGCGCCTCGCCGAAAGCGACCTCGTGTTCTGTCGGCAACGGCACGGATGGGTCGAGTGCGGTGGCCAGCTGGGTGGCCAGATCTGCTGTCCTGAGTCCGATCAGTTCGCTGCCTGAAAGTCCCAGCAGGCGCTCAGCCGCTGGATTCGCGTCGGCCACACGTCCGTTCAGGCCGATGACGAGTACGGCATCCTGCAGATCTTCGATGACGCTGTCCCGGGCGATGGGCACCACATCCAGGAACTGCAGACGCGTCAGAGCCCAGCCCACAGACACGGCGTAGAAGAAAAAGGAGAACGGTGTGAGATCGAGATTTGGAAAGGGACTGTACCTCAGCACATAGAGCGCGTTGGCGAGCCACGGCGCCATAACCCCCAACACGACGGCACCTGCCTGCAAGCGGTAGAGATGAGGCGACCGCATGATGACGGGGACGAGGATCACCGTCGACGTCGCCATCAGCAGATACGAGTAGATCGTGTGCAGCCAGAAGTAGGTGCCGTAGCTCCAGGATACCATCACCACGCCATCCACGAGCAGCTGCTCGCCGCCGGTGCGGAGCCAGGGAAGCGCTTCGCTGGAAAAGGCGAGGAGGACCGTGATCGCCGGCTCGATGAGCAGCGCCAGCACAACTCCCCGCGACAACAATGCTCCACGGCCGGTGTAGATCAGGGCAAAGGTGATCATCAGTGCCGGTGTGGCAGAGATGAAGATGTACTGGACGTTAGCCCAGAACAGCTGGGCCGAATAGTTGGCGCTCGACAGCTCCATCGCGTAGCAGGCGTTCCAACCTGCCGTGGCAATGAAGCTGCCCACCGCCGGGCCGACGCCTGGCGCCGGTCGATGTCGCCACACATGGACGCCGAGGATGGCGCACGCCAGCGCCGTCAGCAGCAGCGCCGGCAGGAACGGTGAGGTCTGCCAGATCACTGCGCTGGGGCACCGTCGAGTTCGGCCACGCCCGGCCATTCGCGCCACAGGTCGGTGAAGGCCTCCAGACCGACGCTCTCAACCTCTTTGTGGCGCAGGCGGAAGATGGCTGCATACCTGGTCTCGGAGGATGTATTCGGCGCCGCCGTGTGTACGAGCAGATGGTGGGCGATGACGAGATCCCCGCGTTGTCCCGTGATCTGCAGGGGTCCCTGTGGCAGTTCTACCTGCGGCATGCCCTCGGCCAGAATCTCGTGGCCATTCTGGCGGAGGTGCTCCGCAAAGAAAAGGTGCGAACCAGGCCACACGGTGAAATTGCCCATGTTGGGCTCCGGCACGTCACACAGGTAGACCACGGCAAGGCTCGTAAAGCCTCGGTTGTAGACTCCCCTGTCGATGCCGTTGGCACCGCTGCCGAGGCCATCGAGGTGGCCTCTTGGCGCACCAGGATCCTCACCGGGTGCCCGGGGAAACCGAAGTGCGATCTGCCCGCCCCCGGGCGTTTGCACGTTGCCGGCCCCGACCAGGCTTTCGACTGCGGGGATGACGGAGGAGCGATTCGCCAGGTCGCTGATGGCGGCATCTTCCCGGATCTCGCGACAGTAGGTCTGGGAGCGCATCCTGGGCAGTTCGTCCTTGTTCATCCCCTCTTCGCCGAGGGAATGATTGATGGCGTGTCGAGCCGCGGTCACCTGCGCCCGGGACACGGCTCCCGGCAGGACGAGATAACCCTCGTCACGGAACCGGCATTTTTGAGCGATGGACAGCACGGTGTGAATTCCTCCTTCAGGCGATCAGGGCAAACAGTTCATTGGTACACTCGACGCGTCGAGGGCGGGTGTAGTGCCAGGTGGACACTGCCTCGGCGACGGACACCGGCTCGCGGATCAACAGCTCGGCCCAGTCGAACCGGTTGAAAGCGATGAAGGCCAGCTGCAGCCCCTGGATCCAGCCGGCAGGTGGTAGCGCCGGATCCGGGACGAGCACCGGCCCAGTGTCGGGCTGGAATACGGTGTCACGCTCGTTGGCGTTCACCGTCTTCACCGGATAGTCGAGCACGACATCGTGCTCCGCCTCCCGCCAGCTGGTGCGCGCCACGAGGCGCCGGTTCGTCAGAATGGCCTCAACGGCCGCGGGTGCCGTCGTCAGCGGCTCTGCGTCGACGCGGGTGACGTCGGTGCGGGCACTCTCGAAGACATCGGCGACACGGCAGACCTGGTGTTCGGGTTGCAGGCCCAACTCCGGCAGGTGCAGAGGAATCTGACGATCCGCCACCTCGTAGGTCTTGATTCCGAGGGCCTCGCCGTCGTCGGAGAGCACCTGGATGAAGTCGGCATTCGGCTGCGGCCAGATGTCCCTCTCGGCACCGACCGCCTCGGTCTTGCAGCTGGCACCCAGAGCGAAGGATCGCACCGCACCCGCCCCCTCGATCGTGCACAGGCAGTCGAGGGGCATGCGGGCATTGTTCAGTGCATAGGGCGGCGGTACGGTGATCGTTCCGGGTGGCACCTTGTCCGTGTCGATCCGCCACCACAGAAAAGACCGGGAAAAATCGATGGCCGCAATCACAGAGACGTAAAGCCCCCGTCGACCATCAGGGATGTACCGGTGACGTACTCGGAGGCATCCGAGGCAAGAAAGACAACAGCGCCCTTGATGTCGTCGTTTTCCAGCATCCGCCCCACGGGGACCCGTTTCGTGTACTGATCAACGAATGGCTCCGGCTGATCGTCGGCGTAGCCGCCGGGGCAGATGCAGTTGGCCCGTACTCCCTGCCTGCCGAAGTAATTGGCCAGGTAGCGGGTGAAGTTGATCATGCCAGCCTTCACGAAGGTGTAGTCGGGGGGCTGCTTCATATCCGTGCCCTCGTAGAGGCTTGGATCGTTGGCGACGACGCCATAGATGCTCGAGATGTTGATGATCGAGCCTCGACCCCGCTCGACCATGACCGGGAGGAAAGCCTTGCACATGGCAAAAAGGCCCACCATGTTGCCCTGAGCACTGTGCTCCCAGTGGTCGGGTGTCTGCTCGTCGAAACCGGCGTCGCGGCCGACGACGGCGCTGTTCACCAGGATGTCAGCGCCGCCGAACCGCTCGTCAACATGGGTGGCGAGTGCCGCGATCGAGTCTGCATCGGCGATGTCCAACTGGGCCGCGTGAGCTCTCCACCCACGCTCTCTCAGGCCGGCTGCAAGCGCCTCGTTGCGTTCCTCCGAGCGCGACGCCGAGACCACGGTTGCGCCGGCCTCAGCCAGGGCTTCAGAGATGCTCGAACCGAACAACGGGCCCGAGCCGCCGCTGACGACGGCCACTCGCCCCTCGAGTGAAAAGCGATCCAGGATGCCAGGCGAGAGTGGCATCAGTGCTGATCCCGTCGCGGCAGGATGGGCTGCGCCCGCAGTTCACGCACCAGATCGACGAGACCACTGACCGCAGCCTCGAGCCATGCCTCTCCCTTCTCTCTTGTGGCCGACTTCGCGTCTCCCATGACACCACTGGCCGTCTGTGAGCTCCAGTAGGGCACAAGTCTCGCCGACGACCCCTCGGGATGGGTTCCCGCCAGCAGATCGGTGCGGAAGCTGGGCGACATGGGCGAGCGCTCGTCGACGGCCTTGTCCATCTCCACCAGCTCCGGCTTTAGCGCCAGGTACAGCGAGGTCTCGTACTCACCGCCGTGAGACGTGCCACCATAGTCCGAATCACGCAACCTGGCGCCCTCGTCCCTGGCCCGGCGCAGATCCCAGTGACTGACGCTGGCGCAGTGAATCTTCCCTTCGAACTCCAGCACGCTCAGTCGTGCGGCAAGATCCAGGGGCGAGGCGTTGCTGCCGTGGCCGTTGACGATCAGGATTCGCTCGAATCCGTGATGGGCCAGGCTGCAGCAGATGTCCTTCACATAGCGGATGAAGGTGTCCCAGGTGATGGTCAGAGTGCCATGGAAGTCCATGTGATGCGGACTGTACCCGTGTGTGACAGGCGGGACGAGGACAGCATCGTCTGGCATGCGCTCCACGGCCCGGTCGCAGATGCCGCTGCACAGCACCACGTCGGTGTCCACGGGCAGGTGCGGTCCGTGGTCTTCGTATGTGGCAACAGGCAGCACGGCCACCCTCGACGCCTGGGCGGCGTCACGGATCTCGTGCCAGATCATCTCGGCAAAGTGGGTTTTCATCGGTGCAGCAAGATAGCCGATGCCGGCGGACGGCGCGAAGGCCAACCGCTTGCGGCCCGAAGGCCATACGCTTGCGGCCCGAAGCGAACGCTACGCCGACGTCGGCTTGACCCCAAGGAAGATCGTATGCCGGGCGCCACCCTTCTTGAGCCGCGCCCGTACACGGTCTACCTGCACCTCAAAGCCCTGGAAACGGAGCCGATGTTCGAACTTCCGGTCGTCCCAGGCGGACCACACCGCCAGCGTGCCGTCGGCCTTGAGCGCCGCGTGGGCGGCGGCGACTCCCTCGTTGTCGTACAGCCCGTGATTGTCGGTGGCGGTAAACGCCGCGGGGCCGTTGTCCACATCCAGCAGGATGGCGTCGAACCGCCCCGGGTTCGATCGCAGCGTGTGGGCCACGTCTTCGTTCTTGATCCGCACCCGGGGGTCCGCCAACGGCATTCCCGCCAATGCCGCAAGATGGCTGCGATTCCACTCGACCACCGCGGGGACGAGCTCCGCCACCGTCACGACCGCCGCCGATGGCAACGCATCCAACGTGGCCCGCAGGGTGAATCCCATGCCGAGTCCCCCTACGAGCACCTCTGGCTGCGACGCGCTGCCCGCCTGACTGCAAGCGGCCGTAGCCAGCGCCTCCTCCGACCCGTGCAGCCGGCTCGACATGAGGGTTTTGCCGTCCATTAGTATCACGTACTCCCCGTCGCGCACGGTCAGTCGCATGGCTCCGCCATCCGGCGTCGATGCCTCCCCCAGCACTTCCCACGGTTTCATGCTCGTCGAGTCCTCAAGAAACCGGGAATGGTGTATCCATCCGCCCCTCGGTGTACCTTATCTGCCTGAAAGTCCACTACGCTCGAACCAGTTCTCAGGGAAGCCAACCATGCCCTCTTTTGATGTAGTCAACAAGGTAGACATGCAGGAAATCAGCAATACGGTAAGCAACGCCAGCAAGGAGGTTGTGCAACGCTACGATTTCCGTGGCTCGAATACGACGATCGAACTCGACGACGACGCTCAGCAGATCGTTGTCCGCTGCGAAGACGAGATGAAGATCGAAGCCGTGAGGGACGTGATCGTGTCCCATGCGGTTCGTCGCAAGGTGGACGCCGGTTGTCTCGAGTTTGGCGAGCCCCAGCCGGCGGGCGGCAAGACCCTGCGTCAGGAAGTGGCGATCCACCAGGGGATCGACCGCGAGGTCGCCCAGAAGATCGTCAAGGACGTGAAGGCAAGAAAGATGAAGGTGCAGGTCGCCATCCAGGGAGACGAGTTGCGCGTGACGGGAAAGAAGCGCGACGATCTGCAGGCGGTGATCGCCTTCCTGAAGTCGGAGGAGTACGGGATTCCACTGCAGTTCATCAATATGCGGGACTGAGAGAGCACGGAGACCGAGACAGACGAACGGCCCCGAAGACACAGGTCCCCGGGGCCTTGCTCAATCTCTGCTGTGGGTCACCTGATCAGAAAATCGTCACCTTGCTCGTCAGGGGCACGAGATGGATTACTCCGAGTTGCTGCACCGCATCGAGAGTCGTCACGTTGCGCAGGATGACGGGTTCGTAGTTGTCCTGCCGCACCTCGATATCGAACGCTCCGGGCAGCACCTGCATCTGCATCTGTCCAAGGACGTCGGTGAACGTCGCATTGGTGACCCGGCCGGCATCGACCCTGCGGGCTTCTGCCAGCGCCCCCGCCATGGGTATGTCCGTAGAGGCATCACGTACGGTGAGGGCAAACAGATGGGATGCGACGTCTGCATTCTCGGCCACGTCAAAGTGGCCGGTCCGCAGCCAGCTGTCACCACCGGGCGTGTAGTAGATCGTGATCGAGCCCTGGCGTTTCTGCTCACCGAACACGGCAAACAGGAAGTCTCCAGTGACCACGCCTGTGCCATTGCTGACCTCACGAGAGATCTCGTTGAAATCGAAGCGGATGTCCGTCGTCCCTGCCGGCGGCTTGCCGGCGGCACCGCGAAAGTGAATCGCCAGGTTGTCGCGGACATCGCGCGACACATCCACAACGATTTCGTCACTTCCGGGTGCCGAGGAGTTGAGACCGCGATCAGCCTCATTGTTACCATCGCCGCAAGCCACCGCGAAGAGGCCGGTGACCAGTAGCGTCTTGAGGGTTGTGCTCATGATGATTCTCCCTTGTGAGCTCCCGCTGTATCGGTGGCGCGGAAGGCGGGTGGAGGGGATGACATCATGAGTATCAGCACGGGCCGTGCCACCACGGAGGCGGTTGCAGGCAACTTCGCGTTACTTCTTTTGAAACAGCCTGTTACGTATCACCGATGGCGACGTTTAGAGCTGCAGCTGCGTGCTCGGAGATCGACCAGGCCGCCTGCGGGCCATCGGATCCATCGACCTAACGCCTTGCCCCGCTAGAGGTTGCGGCCGAACATACAGTGGTCAACCAGGATGGTCAGTCGTTGTACGCCAAGTCACCGTCGTTCACCCATCTTCGGTGCGTCGCGGATAGGAGTGGTTTCGTGCCAGTCGCGCAACCGATTCCCGAGGACGGCGGCCACATCGGGTTCCTCCCCCGTTGCCATCAGGTTTGTCATCTCGCAGGGATCTGTCTCCAGGTCATAGAGACAACCCCCACGTTTCCGGATGGTTCGCCGGTCCTCATCGAGCTGCAACCCGCACAGATGTCCCGGTGTCCGCAGGCCGATCTCGCCGCCGGTCGTTTCGATGAAGGCATGATCGGGGCCGTCGCCTTCATCGTGCAGAGCCGCTGACAGACTCCGGCCCTGTACGGTGGCTGGCGTGTGTCCCCCTGCCAGGTCGAGGATGGTCGGCATGACATCGATGATGGAAGCCACCTCGCCGTCGCGGACCTGCGGCGCCAGCCGCGACGGTCCCCACCAGACCATGGGGATCCGGATCGACTCTTCGATCAGCCGCCCTTTGTTGAACAGGCCGTGACTGCCCAGGTTGTCGCCGTGGTCGGAGAGAAACAGGACGATCGTATCCTGAGCCAGACCATTGGCGCTCAGCCCCTGCAGCAGCTTCCCGATCTGATCATCCACCCAACTCGTCAGACCGTAGTAGCGTGCGATCAGGTGGCGCAGGGTGAATCCCTCCGGCAGATGCTCGGTATGTTCCAGGTGCTCCTGGTAGTAGAGGAAATCCCACAGGTAGATCTTGAACCAGTTCTCATCGAATGGCAGTTGACCATCTGCCTGCCTGACGTTGTCGCGGATCGGCACCTCGTCAGGTGAGTACATGTGCAGGTACTCTTCGGGGGCATCGTCCAGCGGCATGTGCGGCGGCGAGATACTGTAGTAGAGGAAAAACGGCTTGCCGTCGCCGGCGACACTGTCGAGGTAGTCGCGTACCGCCCGGGCCTCATAGTCGACGCTGAATCCTTCCACGACCTCGCCCTCACCGTGGTTCTCGATGAAGGTCTGCCCCGAGTGCCGATGGTGGACTCTGGGGTACAGACTGTAGTCGAAGCCGACCTGTGGCGGGGCCGGCTGTACGTGCCACTTGCCGATGAGCGTCGTCTCATAGCCGATGGCCTTCAGCTGTTCCGGCAGGGATGGATCGAGCAGAAAGCGACGCTCCTGCTCGGGGTACTCGGGCAGGCTCACGTTGCCGTCGGCATCCGTCTCCGAGTAGTTGCCGAGAAAGCCCTGACAGGTGCGACTGTACTGGCCCGACAGCAGGCAGGAACGGGCCGGCATACACACCGGGTTGTTGCTCACCGCGTGAGTGAAGCGCACTCCCTCTGCCGCCAGCCGGTCGATGTTGGGCGTACGGATCACCGGATTGCCGTAGCAGCCCACCTCGAACGCACGCAGCTGGTCGCACATGACGACCACCACATTCGGCTTGTCGAACCGAGGCCCCGCCAACTGCCCGCTGCCGTTGTCAGTATTCATGATGCACCGTCAGGAATGATCACCGTAGACAACTTGGATCATGGCACGGATATACCCCGTGGCCAGCGCGTGTCCGGCACGAGCGCCTTCCACGTCTCCCGGGATCTGCGGCGTGTGGTCCATCATGAAGGGACCGTTGAAGCCGGCGTCTTTGTATGTCTGCATGGCTTGCAGCATGTCCACGTCACCCTCGTCGACGAATACCTCTTCAAAGTACTTCCGCGCCCCCTTCACGTTGCGGAAGTGCACGTAGACGATCTTGTTCTGCGCCGCCATGCGGCGGATGGCAGCAAGAACGTCGACGCCCATCTCGGTGACACAGCCCTGGCAGAACAGCATGGCATGGGCATCGCTCGGCTGCAAACTGAAGATCCTCTCGTACTGCTCCAGAGTCGACACGATGCGGGCGGCGCCTCCCATGGCCTCGGCGATGGGCGGATCGTCGGGGTGCAGCGCCATGCGCACGCCACATTCCTCAGCGACGGGAATCACACGTTCGAGGAAATAGGTGATGTTCGCCCACATGCCCTCCTCATCGATCTGCTTGTCTGGCCACGCCCCCTTCGTCCGCTCCCACTCCTCGTAGTCGAAGGTGCTGTAGCGGGCGCCGCCACGGCCGATCGCTGAGGTCGTGCGGAAATTGCCGATGGGCTTGAAGTTGTAACCCAGCGTCGGCACGCCGGCATCTCCCATGGCCCGCAGCACGTCACACCACTCCTCGATCTTCGCGTCCCGCTCTGCTCGGCCCAGAGTGATCTCGTCGGGACCGCCGAGGGCGATGTTGGTGAACCGGAGACCGTGGGATTCGGCCTGCTTGCGTACGGCCTTCAGATACTCGGCCATCTCCGCCCGCGTGCTCAGCCCCTCGGGACTGCCGAAGGGTGGCGGGTACACCGTCAGGTCATCGACGCCGATGGCCCGGTAGAACGCCAGATTGTCGTCATTGACGTGGGCGTGGTTGAGCTGGTCCTGGATGCGCATGGCTTATGGACTCTCAGTGATGCTGGTGGTGATCATGATCGTCGCCGATGCCCAGCACGTGGTCGATCTCATCCTGATACCCCTCGCTGTGCCCGGCTTCGATGGCCTCCACCGGCATCGGTTGACCCGCGCGCGCCGACTCGAAGATGGCCATGCAGATGGCCTGCGCCCGCAGCCCTTCCATGCCATCCACTTCAGGCACCGTGCCGATGCTGACCGCCCTGGCGAAGTCGACCAGTTCGATGGCGATCGTATTCTCCGTGCCGCCGGGAAACCAACGTTCCGATTCCTCCGCGCTCAACGAGGCCCGGTACTCTGCCGTCAGGTCATCACGGGAGACATTGGCCCCGTCGCGGGTCCACAGACCCGACTCCCAGTCGAAACAGCCCTCGCTGCCGTAGAGCGTGCGGCGGTTGAAGCGCTCCCCGGGCGACGATCCTGACCACGTCCACTGCACCACGGCACCGCCGTCGAACTCGATCGTGGCCGCCGAGAGATCCTCCACATCGACGGCCCAGGCACCGGTGCGCTCCTCCGGATTGTCGTAGCGGTACGGTTCGAACTGGCGGGTCACGGCATACACGGATCGGGCCGGCTGCCCGAGGTGGTAACGGAACAGGTCCGTGAAGTGCACGCCGCCGTCCAGCACCCAGCCGCCGCCGGCGTGGTAACGAAAGTTGCGCCAACCCCACTTGCCCAGGCCCTCCCCCACGTCCTGCCAGAGGAACAGCCGTGGAGAGCCGATCCGGCCGCTGCGGATCGCCCAGTTGACGGCCCGCTCCACCGGCGAGCGACGGTAGTTCTCAGCCACGGCCAGAACACGGCGTGTCGCCACCGCCGTCTCGACGATCCGCCGCGCTGCGCGCACGGTGATACCAATGGGCTTTTCGATGATGACATGCCGCCCGGAGGCCAGCGCCGCCTCGGCAAGACTGTGGTGCTCGGAGTGCAGGGCGCAGATATCGACGGCCTCCACCTCGTCTTCGGCGGCGAGCAGCTCTTCCATGTCATCATAAACTCGGGGTACGGGGCCAAAGGCTCCCAGCTCTGCGGCCCGTTCCCGGGCCCGTTCTTCATCGATGTCACACACGGCGACAACCTGGGGGGCCTCTGACACGCCTCTTTCATGTAGATCGGCCAGAGCCTTGACGTGTGCCCCGGCGATGCCGCCACAACCGATGAGAGCCGTCTTCATCATTGCCTCGCGGACATCCAGCTCATGCTTTCGCCACGCACCAGGAAGGAGCGCTCGTCCCACCAGCCGGGATTCTCCACGGGGATTCGTCCTTCCTCGACGGCCACGTCCAGAGGGTTTGCCCGCGTCTGCAGTGGCAGGGGCACGCGGGCGTGGACCCGGGCCGACTCGTAGACACCCATCATGATCTCCAACGCCATCTTGCCCTTTTCGCCCGAGCCCCGGTAATCCTCGACTTTGCCTTCGATCCAGTCGACGATACCGTAGGCCTGATTGACGAAGGCATCGCCGTATCCGCGCTGGTTCTTGTCGGGGGGATCGAAGACGTGCCAGCCGGCGGTGTCCTTGTTCATGTACTTCAGCGAGTTGTCGTTGACCTCCATCATGCCTTCCTCACCGTAGACCTCACAGCCCACCATGTACTTGCCCGACAGCTCGTTCTCGATGACGCCGGTGGCGCCATTCTGGTAGCCGATGAGACCACTGCACCTGTCCTCGACTCGGTGGCCAAAGATGTGATGGTCGGTCTTGCGCTCCACACTTCCCATCACCCATTCGGCCGGCATATCCCCCATGATGTACCCCTGGCAATCGATACCGTGGGTTCCGGTGTTCATCATGCCCGCCCGCACGCCGGTCCACAGACGCACCGGTGCCCCGATGGCGCCGTCGGCGATCAGCCGCCGGGCTTCGGTCCAGGCTGAGTAGAATCGGCGCTGGTGGCCGATGGCGAGTTTCACGTCGTTGCGCTGGCAGGCGATGATCATGGCTTCGCCTTCGGCCAGCGAACAGGCCATCGGCTTTTCAGACAACACCACCTTCGGTCTGTACGCGGCTGCGGCCACGGTCATCTCGGCGTGCTGTGGGTCCCACGAACAGACGGAGACGATGTCGAGCTCCTCCTTTTCCATCATCTCCCGCAGATCGAGATAGGTCGACTTCACATCGAAGTCCTTCGCGTAGCTGGCCAGCGCCTCGGGATGTGAATCGGCACAGGCCACGATCTCGGTGTGTTCACACTCGGCCCAGCCACGGCCGTGTTCGCGGGCGATGCGCCCCGAGGCGATCACTCCGACTCGATACTTGGCTGCCATGTTACGGTCTCCCAGAGTTTGGTTGAGTGAGTTCATCGGTGCCCTGCCAGATGATGCCATCGTGCCCCAGTCGGCTGGCCTCGGACACGATGCGGTCGATGGCCGCACGCGGCCAGCCGCTGCCGTGAATGATCGGGAAACTGGGCAGGCTCTCGGGCAGAAAGAGTCTTGTCTTCGTCAGGTCGCGCAACACCAGGTCGGCCACCGGCACGGTATGCGCCAGATCGTCGGCCTCGCCGAAGTCGTCGTACGCCTCGGGCAGGCCGATTCCATCATAGCCGGTGAAACGATAGATCGTCGCCAGCGCGTCCGCCTCCGACAGATCATCCCCCACCTCGGCCTGCAGGAAACGGGCCCACTCGATCAGCGTATCGCAGGTGAAGGCCGAGATGTGCGATACCAGCGGGCTGGCGAAGTCGGCAAACTCACCCCAGCGGACCAGATCGTGGCCGACAGTGAGCGACATCGATGCCGGGAACGTGTCGCTGCCGAAGAAAATCGCGGGGTGGGCGGCCTTGGCGGCGGCACGAAAACGACACAGAGCCCGCGTCAGCAGCTGTGTCCGGAAACGCAGCCAGGCGATGAGACCCGGCTGTATGTCGAGGGCCTGGATCACATCGAAGAATCCAATCCCAAGGCGCGCCACTTCACCCAGCTGTCGGCCATCTAGCTGCTGCAGCCGGACCCGTGTGGATCGCAGCGCGGCGGTCATCTCCGCCATGTCGTAGCCCATCTCTGCAGCAGCTGAGGCACAGTGCGCACAGGTGCAGCCGAAGAGCCCCAGGGGAAAGCTGCCCATGGGAAAGCGCGCGTGGGTCAGATCGATCCCGTCCGCGCCGTAAGAACTGGCCCAGTGGGCGCAGACGGCCTCGAACCAGACCGTAACCGCCTCGCGGGAGGGGCAGTACATGAGCCGGCGCTCAGTCCAGGAGCTGCCGCACAGCCAGACATCGAGTCCCTGGGCCTTCAGCGAATCGACAACACGCTGGAATCCCTCGTCATCGCCCCCGGCGCGCACACCAGGGCCCACCGAAGCCAGGGCGCGGTCATATTCCCGGGGATCGACCGGGGCGCCGTCCATGTGCTTCAGTACAAGACCGGCGATGTCTTCTTCAGTGGGTGGTACCTGCGGAAAGGGAGTCAGGCTGGCCACCTCTGCGGGCAACGTGCCGGAGAACGACAGCACGGCCGTGGTCAGGCCGATCTCGTCACGCAGTCTCGCCGGATACCCGGGATCACGACGCAGAGTCCCAGCATCGAGATAGACCCCCGTGCGCCAGTCAGTCATGGTCGCACTTTGACGGAGGCGTGATGGGGCGCGTCATTGTGAGCCATGACCTTCGGCATGGGACTCATCGGTTGTGGCGGCATGGGTGGCGTCTGGCGCGGCGCCATCGAACGACGGTCCGAGCGCCAGCAGGACTGCACATTCCTGTCGGCCTTCGACACCAACAGGGACGCCGCCGAGGAGCGCGTGGCGGGCACTGCAGCCACCATCGCCGACGCCCCGGATTCCCTGTTCGCCGACGATCGCATCGACGCTGTTGTCATCTGTACACCCACCTTCACCCACACGGACCTCGTCGTCGCCGCGGCTGCGGCGGGCAAGCACGTGCTGGTGGAAAAACCCATGGCTCTGACCCTCGGCGACTGCCGGCGCATGATCAACGCCTGTTCGCAGGCGGGAGTCAAGCTCGCCGTGGGGCAGACCCTGCGTTTCTGGGGGGCTTTCCTGCGCACCCGCCAGCTCGTCGAGGCGGGGGTCATCGGCACGCCCTGGTTCGCCCAGGTTCACCGCGGGGGTGCCGCCAGCCCGGTCCCCGTAGACGCTGCCGACGGCGGCCGTCAGCGGCGCCCCTGGCGCTATGACACAAGGTATGCCGGGGGAAACATCCTCGAGGGCGTCGTCCACGAGCTCGACTTCACCCGCGCCATCTTCGGCGAGGTCATGAGCGCCACCTGCACGGCCTCGGGTAAACTCGTCGAGGAAGGGCATCGCTCCCCCATCGTCATGCAGGCAGATCTCGAATTCTCCGGTCGCCGGCACGCCACGGTGCGCATGGGCGGTTTTGTCGGCTACGCCGGCGGTGGATCCTGGGTCTCCGGCACGCAGGGCACGATGCACTTCGACGAGTGGGAAGGCCCCATCGAAGTGAACGGCCCGGAACGCGACGCCTCCCGGGTGGAACTCTGTGCGGACTTGGGCGCCGGCGATGCCGCCTACGATCGCGAGCTGGCGGACCTGCTCGATGCGATCAGGGGCGACGGATCACCCGAGAACAGCGGCGTCAACGGCATGCGGAACATCGGCCTCGGTCTGGCGCTCTACCGCGCCATCGAGACCGGCGAGCGCGTGCACTTCGAGGACGGACTGCCGGTGGGGATCGCGGACAACTATCAGTACCGGGGCCCGACCGAACTCATCTGAACTGCGACCCTTCCCATTGACGGAGCCACACGCTATGACACCCCATCGGATCAGCCTTCTTGGCGCCGGCTTCATCAGCCGCTTCTACACGACCACCCTGCACCAGGGGCGCGGGGCCGATCGCGTGCACACGGTGTTTTCGCGTTCTCAGGAAAGCGCTGGAGGTCTCGCCCGGGACTTCGGTCTGCCACGCGCGACGACGGACATGAAGCAGGCCGTCGAGGACCCCGAGACCGATGTCATCGTCATCGGCCTGCCCAACGACCTGCATGTGGAGGCCGTGTCCCTCGCGGCGGCGGCGGGGAAAGCGGTCCTGTGCACCAAGCCTCTTGGGCGCACTGCCGAGGAAGCACAGCAGATGCTGGCCGCTGTCGAGTCGGCGGGAGTATTCGCCGGGTACCTGGAGGATCTCGTCTACCCGCCCAAGACGCTGAAAGCCATCGCTTCTGTAGAGGCCGGCGCCCTCGGGCAGGTCCTCTGGGTGCGTTCACGTGAGACCCATCCGGGCCCGCACTCGGACTGGTTCTGGGACGTGGAGCGTGCCGGTGGCGGGGCCATGATCGATATGGGGTGCCACTGTGTCGAGATCATCCGCAACTTCGTTGGCAAACAGAACCGACCGGTGGAAGCCATGTGCTGGAGTGACACACTGGTTCACCCCGTGACCGCCGAGGACCACGCCATCGCCCTGATTCGTTTCGAGTCGGGTGCCATCGGCCAGATCGAGGTGAGCTGGGCCTTTCGCGGCGGCATGGATCTGCGCGACGAAGTCTCCGGAACCGAGGGCACCATCTGGCTCAATCACTGGCTGCGCACCGGATTTGAGATGTTTACCGCCGCGGGCAAGGGAGGTTATGTCGCCGAGAAGGCCGAACAGGACACAGGCTGGCTGTTTCCCGTAGGCGACGAAGCGGGCGAGCTCGGCTACACCGACATGTTCGCTGACATGTTCGCTGCCATGGACGAGGAACGGGCACCGCGAGAAACGTTCTGGGATGGTTATGTCGTCAACGCCGTCACCGACGCCTGCTACGCCTCGGCCAGGAGCAAGCGTTGGGAACCCATCGCCATCGATGGCTGGCGTGGCGGCGAGACACCGCCGATCAAGGACTCGATCCCCCGGCAGCAGATCGACGGCCTCGAGCTGATCAAGGAGGAGGTCATGCCTGACGGCAGGACGAAGCGCCTGCTGCACGACCCCGCGACCGGACGTGTAACCCAACAGGTCGTCTGATCCGCGACGGTTCGAGGCAAGCCCCTACCGGGAAATGAGCATCGTCACTCGATGGGGTTCGCTGCCCGGCGGCAGTTTCGAAGCCCCGTGAGCATCTCGTAGAGTGAAGGGGTGGTGCATGAGGACGTCCTGCTTGCCGTCCTTGTTCAGGTCCACCAGCCAGACGTACTCCTCGTCGTTGGGCAGGACGACCGGCACATCCTGTGGCCGGGCAAACAAGTCCGGACCCGGTACGCCGACATTGATGTCCACCCCGTTTGGGGTGTTCTTGCCGATGAACAGGTCGGCGCGGCGATCGCCGGTCACATCCCCGACGAGCCGGAGCATGTTGAACGCGCGCGGCCAGTCGCTCTGAGTTCCTCGGCTCTCGTGCGTCCCCCCGCGAAGCACGAGGTCCAGGGGTACCCACCCCGGCTCGGTATTGCTGGGCACACCATCCAGCGCGATTTTGCGGATGGCGTCGGGTGTGTCGGCGTAGCGGTCTCCTTCCATGTGGTAGAACTCGAGATTCAGCCAGATATCATCGCCCATCATCCCGAAGCTCATCGCCCGGCCGCTCAGCCATCGGCCGATTCTCTTGAAGAAGCTGCTCTCGACGTAGCCGACAGCGATGGTAGTGAACATCAGATCGACCTGACCGTCGCCATCGAAGTCGTGCCGGTCCATGCCGATCTGAATGCGGTCCTCCGCCCTGAAGGCCACCCCAACTTCTGGCGAGAAAACGGTGCCGCCATCGGGTGCCGGCGCGCCGAAATGCACCTCATAGCTGGAACGTTTCCTGGAGAGCTGCGTGCCTTCCAGTGAGTACACCACCAGGTCGGCGACACCGTCACCGTTCAGGTCAGCCAGCGAGTGCAGCACTCTCCCCCGCATGTGGCCGACGGCGAGCGAAGAGAGATCGTCCGAGTCAAAGGAGACATCGGTCGAGAAGATCTCGGCTCTCGGGGCGAACTCCCCACGCTCGTCCTGGGTGTGAACCTCGAAGTGGTCCTCGTTCCAGTACACCAGGTCGGCGCGGCCATCGTGGTTGTAGTCTATCTCGTGGATCCGGCTCTGCGACCAGGGGTCGTATCGATAGCCATCTGATCCCAGGATCCTGCCCATCTCGGGGGGCGGCCCGATCTTCACCGGATTGGAAAACGCACCGTCGCTCTCCTGGATGAAAACCCGGAAGCCGTCGACGTCCGGCACGACCAGATCGTCACGGTCGTCGCCATTCACATCACGAGTGACGTCTACGTGAGGGATCTCTCCTCTGCGAGGCGGGTCAAAGCTGGAGGTCACCGCCGCCAGCTCCTGTTCGGCACCCGATTCGGGATCAAACCAGCTCAGGTGTCCACGCTGATACATGACCAGTCGGTCGCGTCCACCGATGTTGGCCACATCGACAGACAGCACGTCTGCACGCAGCGTGGTCTCCAGTATCGACACCCAGGCGCTGTCGCCGAATGCGTAGATCTGCAGACGGCGGTCGCCGCCCTCATCGACGCTCACTACGGCGAGTTCAGCGACCGCGCCGCCGAGAAGGAATCCCGTCAGAATGGTCTGGCTCTTCGCGGAGCCGGTGACGACCTCGTATTGCTCGAATGTGAACGGCGCAGCTGCAGACGTGCCCGAAATCGCTGGGCTGGCTTGTGACAGTCCAGTGGTGCAGGCGATGAGGGTTAGGATTCTGGCCAGCAATCGAAGCCTCCTTGCGACGCCGGTGGCGCCATGTGATGCCGTTGGGCCCATGATTGCATGACTTGCAAGATTGGTACCATGGAACGGCCGCAAAGATGGATATATGTTCGCTGTTGCACGACGCTGCGCAGTGTTGCGTTGGTGTTGCGCAGAAACGACCCGCTGCATACAGGAGGAACCATGTACGTAGGAGTACAGGGCATCGGCACGTCAAAGCACGAGCTGCAGTTTCTCACACGCCATGGCGTCACCCACATGGACAGCAATGCCGACCCGGGCGACCTGGCCGACCTTAATCGTCGACGCGAAGAAGCCGCCGCCGAAGGGGTGGACCTGGAGATGATCCACATCGCCATCGCCGACAGCATCGTGCGCGGGCTGGATCCGCAGCGGGACGGGGACATCGATGAGATTTGCCGCTGGATCGAGAACGCCGGCAAGGCCGGTCTGCGCGGGTTGAATTACAACTTCTCCACCGTCAGCTACCAGCGGACGCCGACGCGCTACGGGCGTGGCGATTCAGCCTATAGCTCCTTCGAATTCTCCAGGTATGACAATGACGAACCACACGAGGCCGCGCCCGTCGGGCGCGACGAGATGTTCGATCGCATCCACTACTTCCTCGAACGGGTCATCCCCGTCGCCGAGCAGCACAACGTGCAGATGGCCAGCCACCTGCCGGATCCACCGGCTCCCGTTCTGCGCGGCGAGGAGCGCTGGAACTACCCCGTCTTCGAGGGGCTCAAGCGCTTCAGCGAACTCGTCGACAGCCCCTTCCATGGCTTCAACTTCTGCTGTGGTGTAGCCGCCGAGGGACTGGACGACCCGGGCTCCGAACTGCCGCCGATCGTTGAGTACTTCTCCGCAAGGAAGAAGATCTTCAACGCCCACTTCCGGAACATCCGTGGTGGAATCAACGATTTCGTCGAGGTCTGGCCCGACGAGGGGGACGTCGACATGTACACGCTGGCCAAGATCTTCCACGCCACCGGGTATCCGTACATGCTCATGCCCGACCACTCCCCCCTGCACCCCGATGATGTGAACCCATCTGGGGTCTCCGGCCGCGTGCGCCAGGGATGGGCCTTCCAGTTCGGCTACATCATCGCCATGATCCGGGCAGTCCAGGAAACGTGATCGACACGCACTGACCGTACGTGGTCTCAGTCGTACACGAGCAGCTCGTTGTAGGCCTCATCAAAAGCGCTGACACACTCGGGCTTACGGTTGCCGCCCCGGTACATGATCATACCGGGGTACTCGGAGTGAAGCTGGCGGATGCGGCCCAGCTCCTCCCACACGTCTTCGGGCGTGCCATGATCCAGATTCCAGGCATTGCTCTTGAGCAGGTAGATCTTGTCGTGCCCGGCACGACCCATCAGTTCGGCCGGGTCCATGGAGGCGCTCTCGATATAGAGGCCATCCGGCCCCAGTTCGAGAATGTCATCCAGCAGAGACAGATAGTTGCCGTCGCACACATACACAGCCTTCCTGCCGCATTCGTGAATGCGGTCGTAGATGCGACCGTGCCAGGGAAAGACGTAGCGTCGGTACCAGTCCGGACTCAGGATGGGACCGCGGGTGGCGGCCAGGTCATCGTGGATGAAGACGGCCTCCACACCCTCGGTGTTGGCCCAGCCTGTGGCCACGGCCAGTGACGCCTCGCCAAAACGATCGCAGATCCGTCCAAAACCCTCGGCGTCGAGGGCCGCCGCCTGCAGAAAGGGCTCCCAGCCAAACTCCAGTGTAGCGCGGGTGACGAGGGTGCCATAGTGCCAGGCGCATGGATAGGCGGTTGCAGCCACCGCCTTGTGCAGGCGACCCATCTCGTCCAGCATGTCCGGCCCCACGATCTCGACTTCAAAGCGTTCGAGATCCAGTTGCAGAACGTCTTCGGGGCCGCGGTACAGTTCGCGGTCGCCCACCGCCCAGACACCCCCGTCGTGAGTGAAGGCCCGTTTGCCGTCATCCGAATACCGGACCTCTCCCTCGGCCACGGACTCGGCTTCGCCAAGATGGTAGACATCGGGCCGATACTCGCAGAAGCGCCAGTCGCCGGAAACGGGCAGTCGGTCGGGGCGCTGGAGCCTGAAGGCCTGACGCATGCGACGAACCTTGTCGTCGAGGGTCGGCATAGCGGATCAGGAAGCGCCGAAGGAGAACGCCCAGAGCGAAGCATCCTCGAGTTCGACGCGAGCGATCAGGCCACTCGACCCCTCGGGCAACCGGGTGGAACCATTCCACGTGATGCAGCCCGACAGATGGTCGCCGGCAAGACCATCACTATCATCGACGCCGTATCCCTCGATGGCCTGATGCTGCGCGCCCAGCAGGGCAACCCGTACACGACCTCGTGCCCCCGTCGTCACGTTGAGACACAGTCCCTCAGGCTCGTCGGCGCTGATCGGTCCGGACAGCAGATCCACATACTCCCGGAGCGAGGCCCGGTACCCGAGCAGACGATTCCGGGGCCATGTCAGCCTGCCGATGTGGGCGAAGCCACCCGATGCGGCGCATTGCTTCCTGAAGGCATCGCCGTCGACGCCTGCCCCGGACCAGCCGTGCAGTTCACGGGTTCCCGTCACATACAGCCAGGTCTCGTGGCCCACGTCGATCGTCTGGGACGCGCCGTAGAGACACCCCCGCGCCCACTCGGGACCAGACGCGGCGGCAACCCAATCAGGACGACCGGGCAGCGCCAGCCATCGGCCACCTGCCTCGGTCTGGTAGCGCAGCTCGAGATCCACCTGACCGAGACTGCCGTAGTTCCAGAGCCGATCGACTGAACGACCCAGCGGATGTACGTGGCGGAACGTCCAGACCACAGCCACCGTGGGGCCGGGCGTCGGGATCCAACTCAGACCGTAGTAGTCGGCACTGACGCAGCCGTGGGCCCGGGCGGCCAGGTCGTCGCTCTCGTCGGGCACGAAGGCCGAAACGGGCGACGTCGCTTTGCCCTCGGACCACTCGCAGGTGTAGAAGCGCCGGCGGAACTGTCCCGCTGCCGGGCCGTTTCTCTTGAGGGCGATCCGTGCCGCGCCCCCATCACCATGCGAAGAATTCCAGGCGGCGATGATGACGTCGGCGCCCTGCCAGACAGGTCCCCGCTCCACCTGCCAGCGCAGGCCATCGGCGGAGTGTGCGGTGTAGTAGCCAGGTTCACCGTCGGCCACGTCGAAGCCGACGGCGCGGTCGGGACGCAGGTAGCCGAAGGCTCGGTAGCGTCGATCACTGTCGGCGTGCGGATCGATGCAGACGGAAGGTGCGTGAAAGGGCAGGCTGGTCAGGTGGTTGTCCCGGCTGCCGCCGCGCTCGATCAGACCATATTCGGGCCGACGCCAGTGGATCCCGTCATCGCTCTCGACGCAGCCAACCAGGAGCGAATCAGTGCCATCGAAGTCGCGGGGCCACGCCTGATACCACATGCGGAAGCCCCCCGCCTCCTGCAGGACGGAGCCGTAGATCGAGCAGCCGTAGGCGTCGACGAAGCTGTCCCCGGTGAGCACCGGCTCGTCGTGGAAATTGGGCCGATGTTGCACGAAGCGAGCCCCATCGGAGACACCGCCCACCCGCAGGCTTCCCTCACAGATTATCTGCATGGCCGAGATGATAGCCTCAGCGAATCATGGGCGCTACCGGGGTCGGCGACAATCCGCCTGGCACTCCCTCGATCCACAACCGTGAAGACTCGGAGCATACCCGAATGCCCGCCATAAGACTGGCGAGGAGCCGGGCGACGAACTGGCCGTCCGGGCTTCGCTGGCGCTAGTGTCGTGTCTCAGAGATTCGCTCACAAAGTCTCTTAACCTTGGCGAGGATCGAATCTGCAGTGGCGGTCCAGGTGAATGGCACCGCGTGGGCGTTCCAATGTTCGGTGTAGCGCTCAATCCGTCGGACGAGC
>DASCMS010000119.1:0-62320 GCA_036011085.1 Candidatus Latescibacterota bacterium | reverse complement strand
CATTGGGTTATCGGCCACCTGCACCGGCCGTCGTCACACCGAAGCTTACGGCCACATCCTAACTCTGGGTGTGGATACATGAGTGGGGGCATGTCATCCCACATCCCCCCTACACCCACGCCCCCCCGAACTTCTCATTCTCCGCCAGCAACTGCTCGCCCAGCTGCTCCCCCAGTTCGCGGTAGGCCTCGAACTGGGCTTCATCAAACCACTGGTCCGCCGTGGTCTGGTCGGGAAACGTGGGATTGGCGCTGCGGTACCCGTAGAGGTCCGGTGACAGACCGGGTGTCAGCGTCGACTTGATGTACAGCAGCGTGCCGGGATCGGCATCGCGGTAGGTGATGGTGCCCACCGCAAAACCTCTCTGTGCCAGCTTGTACTTCTCGGCCTGGGTGCCCTCCCCGGCGCTGCCGGGGATCAGCCCCTCCAGCCCGTACCGGTCGTTGTCAAACCGGATCTCGGCACCGAAGTCCGCCCGCACCCGCTCGGTGGCGTTGGCCAGGTCTCCGAACCCGAACTCGAAGTCACAGGCCCCGTCCGAGACGATGATCAGCTTTGCCTGACGCCGCACCAGTTCGTAGATCCCCAGGTTTTCGAAGTGACCGCCGTCAGTCAGCTCCACCGCCCGCTTCTCTTCGTTGAGGCCCAGGCCGAGCACACCGCGCAGTCCGGGCACGATGTAGTTGGGCCGCCCCCGCATCTTCAGCCTGGGGTTGGATCCCCAGTACCCCAGCCGCACGTTCAACAGCGACATCAACAGCGACACGAGCCGGTTCCGCATCAGGCCGCCGCCGGCCACGCCCGTGTTCGGGTTGGCCGCCGCTCCCGAGATCGCCATGGCCGTGGCCAGGGTCATGCCCCGGCCGCCGTACCCCTTGTGACCCGTCATGTAGTGCTCGGTGTCCACCCATCCGGTAGCCTGACTGCCGCAGAACAACGGTGACAGGACGAAACAATCCCCCCCGCGGCCAGTCCTGGTGTATTATTGGCCGATCATGTCCACTGCGATCCAGTCGAATCAACAGACCACGGCCTGTGACGCGCGTCAGCGCCGGGCCACGCGCGCGGCGGCAGCCTTTGAAGCCATGGTGTCCTGTGCTGTGCCGGAGATCCCTGCTCAGGGGTTTCTGGCAGGTCCCCATACCTTCGATTGGGATGCCGCACGGGAACGCCTGGACCACACCCTTGATCGTGGTGACGACAATCTCCACTTCGCGCTGAATGTCGAGACACTCCTGGGCCGCGGATTCAGCGACATCGCGGAGAAGGCGACAGCAAGAACGCGCGATTGCCAGGGCGAGGCGGCAGTGTTTCTCGAGGCCATCGCCAGGTGTCACAGAGCGGCCGCCGATTTCGCCGGGAAGCACGCCCGGATCGCCGCCGATCAGGCCGACTCATCTCAGGGCGAAGAAGCTCAGCGCCTGGAACAGATCTCCACCACGTGCCAGGCGGTTGCATCCCAGGCCCCGGCCTCGTTTCGCCAGGCCGTGCAACTGTTCTGGTTTGCCTGGTGTCTGCGAGGCAGGGGGACGATCGGACGCCTCGACCAGCACCTGTATCCCTTCTACAAGGCCGATCTCGATACGGATCGCATCGATCGGCAAGAGGCCCTGCGGATCCTCGTCGAGCTGTGGGAGGGCTTCAATCGAGGCGACACGGGAGACACGTTGAGGAATCTCATGCTGGGTGGGCTGGACCGGCAGGGACACGACGCCACCAACGACCTCACCTATCTCATGATCGACGCCGCCCTGACGGTGTGTAAACCCGAGCCGCACCTGTGTGCGCGGGTCCACGGCAGTTCACCGGCCACCTTTCTGGACAGAGTGGCCGATCTGCAGCTTCTCGGTCACGGCCAGGGAACCATCTACCACGACGACGCGTTGATTCCCTCGCTGATCGAGAAAGGAGTCCCTCCGGAATCGGCGCGCAACTACAGCAATGACGGCTGTACAGAGGTGACGATCGACGGCGAAAGCGGCATCAGCTTCCTGCAGCTGGAGGCGGTCAAGGCTCTGGAACTGACCTTGTTCAACGGTGAGCAGAACGTCCTCCACGGCAATCCTGTCGGCCGCTACGTTACCCGCCTGCAGGAACCCCGCGCTCTGCGCACCGGTCTTGTGACTGGCTACCGGTCGGGCGACTTCACTGCCATGACCGATTTCGCCCAGCTCTACGAGGCGTTCCTCGACCAGTACCTCTACCAGGTGGACAGGAAACTGGAAGAGCTGACCCGCGGCGTCGAGCACAGCATGGAACACGGTTGCTCCTCCCCTTTTCAGGCCGGCACCTTCCCCGAATGCCTGCAAACCGGCCGCGATCCCTTCCGCGGCGGCTTCACTGTGCCCTGCCACATGCTGTTCTCCGGTTCGATTCCCACCGTCGCCGACGGCCTGGCTGCCGTCAGGCAGGTGGTCTTCGAACAGCAGCAGTGTTCCTCGGCCACCATGCTTGACGCCCTTCGCGCCAACTTCGAGGGATATGAGTCACTGCGGCATCTCTGCCGCAAGGCCCCGAAGTTCGGCAATGACGATGAACGCGTCGATGAACTGGCCGCCGATATCGCCAGGCACTTCTGTGAGCGCGTGAAGGGGTGGCCGACCCCCACGGGCAAGCCCTACTGGCCGGCCCTCTACAACCACCTCTTCAATGACTTTGCCAAGGTGATCGGCGCCACGCCCGACGGGCGCCGGTGGAACGATCCCATCGCCGAGCACTACTCCCCCACTCCCGGCCAGGCGCGGAGTGGGCCCACCGCCGTCATCCGCTCCGCCGCTCGCGGCCCGCTGGCTGACGCCTGTGGCTCGGCCGTCTTTCACATCTCCCTGTCACGCACCATGGTGCCCCGCAACGACGAAGGCAGACAGCTGCTGCGCGGGCTCATCGGCGGCGCCATGGACCAGGGCGTGGCGGTTATGAACACGGCGATTTACGATGTGGCGGCACTCAAGGAAGCGCAGATGAACCCGGAAGGTCACCAGGACCTGATCGTCCGTGTATGGGGATTCTCGGCCCGTTTCGTCGAGTTGTCGGCAGACATGCAGGACCACGTGATTCAGCGAACCAACCAGGAGGCGTGAGGATGATGACGAAGCGGGAACGGGTGGAGCGTACGATGGCGTTCCAGGAGACCGCTCGTGTGCCGCTCTATGATCTGCTGCGCAACGATGCAGCTTTCGCCCATTTCGGCGGACAATCCCTGCCGGCGCTGTCAGCCGACGAAAACACCGTCGGCGAGCTCCTGCGGATCTCTGGTAAGGCAACCGGGGCTTTTCTGGACATGACGCGCAGCGTCGGCTTCGGGCCTGTGGAAGAGACGGACACGACCGATGAGTTCGGGTTCGTCCACCATCACTCACCGCGGGAGAAGACGACATGGATCGTACGCCGGCCTTTCGATGACGAGGCCGGTGCGGCGCAGTTCCTGAAGGCCTGGATACTGGATCGGCAGGAGAAGACGAGGCAGATCGAGTCCAATCCAGCCGCTCATCGCGAACGTTTCCACGCAAGCTTCCTGGTCACGCAGGGCCAGATCGGCGATACGGTGAATCTGCTGACGCAGCACGGCGTCGGACTGGACAGCGTGCGCCACCTGCTGGGGTTCGAGCTGTTCACCTTCGTTCAGGTCGATCAGCCGGGGCTGATCTCAGAGGCGCTGGAAGCGATGACGTGTCACAACATCGCCGAATGTCACGCCATCGCCGACACCGAGCTCTCCCCGGCGGTGTTGACCTTCAGTGACATCGCCTACAAAGACCGGCTGCTGCACTCCCCGGCCTATCTGCGCGCCGAGATCTTTCCGCGGATAAAGCGGCTGAACGCCGCCTGGCACGAACACGGCTTCAAGTGCCTCTTCCACTCGGACGGGTACCTGATGGAAGTGCTCGATGATCTGATCGAGATCGGCTGCGACGGTCTGAACCCGATCGAGACGGTGGCCGGCATGGATCTCAAGGAGGTGCGTGAGAAGTGCGGCCAGAAGCTGTTCCTGGCCGGCGGCATCGACATGAGCCAACTGATGGCCAACGGCACCCCCGACGAGGTGCGCGCCGTCTGTGAGCAGGCGATCGCCGACGCCTATCCCGGCTACCTGATGGGATCGACCACGGAATCCGACAACAGTTGCAAGCTCGAGAACCTGCTGGCCATGCACGAGGTGGCCCTGGCGGGGGTCTAGCCGGCCGTCGACCTGGAAGCCTGAAGCCCGGTCTAGGTGCTTGCCGCCGCGGCAGCGAGTCGGCCACTCAGTTCGGCCGTGAGATTCCCGAGACCCTCCACGCAGTCCCTTTCGATAGCTGCCGACTCGCGCAGAAGTCTGATCTTTTCGGCGTCATCCAGTTCCTTGTCGCTCGCCTTCGCGAGGTGGTCGGCAATCGCTGCGTAGGACTCAGCCAGGCCCGTCATGGACTGGCCGAGTTCGGGGTGCAGCTGTCCTAGTTCCCGCAGGTAGTCCGACGCCCGCGCCCGGCATTCTGCCCACACGGTGCCGTTCCACCAGTTCCCGTGCTCTGATCCGTGGCCCTTCTCCACGGCCCCGATCCACTTTTCGTAGGCCAGTGGCCCGAAGCCGTAGGGCTCGTCGGTGTAGCTCTCGGGATGACGGGACATATCGACCGCACACTCTATGCTTTCGAGAACGATGTCCGGCGCTCCGGCCGGGGGAACGCGCTCGAAGGTGAAGAAGTTGATGTGGATCTCCTCCCCCAGTTCAGCCCAGCTGCCCCAGGTCAGGTGCCCCGGGGGAAAATCCGCATGTGGCAACCAGGGCTGACTGGTCAGGAACCCCGTGTCGTCATAGCCCGTGATCAGCTGGTTCTCCATGTTCGCCAGAGCGCAGGGCTGCCCCCGGTCGAGATGTTCCTTGATGGTGGCCTCCACCGCCACGCGCTCAGAAGCTGAGCTCTCGGATGAGAAGAACCCGAGATCGGTTCTCACCACACCCAGGTTGCGCAGCAGCGCGTCAAAGCGCTCGGATTTCCAGCAATACGGTCCACTTGGACACAGGCCTTCGTGGATGTTCATGGCAAAGGCATGGCCTGTGCCGCCGTACAGCATAGCATCGCTGTACGAGTAGCCGTAGAGATCGGTGACGCCACGGACAACACCCATCAGCGTCGTGTTGAACGGTGGGACCTGCAGTCCTTCGATGATCATGTCTCCCTCTCTCCGGATAGTCGCCTGCTGGTACCGTATACCAATACGCCCCTCCAAAGCAACCCGGAGTGCCGGTTGCCCGGGTGTCACCCACCTGTCTTTCTTCCTGACCATGGACTGCCGCACCGACAGAACTGAGCTGCTCGAGCACTACAGGGACGCCTCGAACCTGGCAAAGCGGGCGAATCTGCACCGCGACTACAGCACGGGGTCCAGGGGTTGGGGAGCCTGGTTGTTCGATCATCTCGACTACCCGCAGGGGGCGCGTATCCTCGAGGTCGGTTGTGGAGCTGGGTGGCTGTGGTCGTCGACGGACAGACCAGAGACTCTCGGCTGGTCGCCAACCCTTTACGACCTCTCAGCGGGGATGGTCGCCGAAGCCCGGTCCACCCTTGGCTCACGAGCCTGTTTCCGCTTTCTCTCAGCCGACTCGCAGCGGCTGCCCTTCCCCGACGAAACCTTCGACGGACTGCTGTCCTGTCACATGCTCTACCATGTTCCCGATCGTCCCCGCGCAATCGCCGAGTTCCGGCGTGTTCTGCGACCGGGTGGCAGACTGATGGTGGCAACGAACGGCAACCGTCATCTGCTCGAGTTGTGGGGGAGCATCGCAGGTGTCATCGGCGCGCCGCCGAAGGTGTCCTCCTGGCACAATTTCGGCCTTGAGAACGGCGCGGGTCAGTTGGCGGAGTTCTTCCAGGATGTCACACTGGCGCGCTTCCCAGATGGTCTCGTCGTGCCTGAAGCCGAGCCTCTGGTGGACTACGCACGCTCCACGGAGCGTCTTGACGAGAGCCAGCTCGGCCGTCTGCGAGACATATTCGAGCACCAACTGAGTACCAGCGGACCGATCCACATACAGAAGGACTCCGGCCTCTTTTCAGCATCGAAGGTATGACTCCTACTCGCTGTATAGCACGCCCGCCATGGCCCGGTCACGATTCGAGCCCGAGGCGTCGTAGAACTTCGCCTTCGACCTGATCTCATTCAGGATCAGTCCGGTCCGGTGCTGCCGGCAGGACTGGGCGATGGTGCCGTCGGGCAGGACGAAGATACTGGGCCACGACTGGTAGTACCCCGAGGAGTTGTTGGCGCTGATGTAGAGATAGTTCGTCGCCGCACGCGTCTGCAGCGAGGGGCGCATGATGGTTGTGTGGATGTTCGCCTTCTTCGCCCGGGCGTTGTAGAAGGACTGAAAGACCACCTGGGTCTTGCGCTTCTTGTACTCCCGGTACAGCTCCGGAAACCGCACGTCGTAGCAGATGAGCAGGCCACACTTGAAACCCTTCAGCTCGAAGGTGACGAAGCGTTTGCCGGAGTTGTAGAACTTCAGATCGCCACCGGTGCAGAAGCGCTTGTCGTAGTGGGCGACACGTTTGCCTGCATTGATGTAGACCAGGCTGTTGCGCACGTCTGTGCCGGATACCTTTCGGTTGGTCCCGTAGACGATGCCGATCCGCAGCTTCTTCGACAGCTGCAGCAGGCTCTGCTCTGCATCTGCCAGCAGTTTCCAGTCGTACCCCTCCCAGCTTCTGAACTCCGACCCGGCGTATCCTCCCAGGCAGGTCTCGGAGAAATGCACCACATCCCCCTTCTTCCTCTTGGCCTCCCCCGTCAGCTCGACCATGTACTTCAGGTTGCGCTCAATGCCCCTGCCCACCGGGAACTGCGCCGTGGCGATTCGTAGTCGCGCCATCGTTCCATTTCCTCCTGTTGAAGATCCGGCAGGCAAGAGTACGTCAGACTTTGCTCTGTCGCCCACAACTCCTATCCTGACCACATGATCCGTGTACTGATCCGCAAGGAACTGCTCGCCAACCTGCGCACCGCCCGCCTCGGACTGGTCGCTGTGCTGACCGTGGCCCTCACGGGGCTGGCCGTCGGCATGGGCAGCATGGAGTTCTCGCGTAACTACACGTACTACGAGTCACGTCAACGTGAGCTCTCCGAACGCCGGCAGGAGGTCACGACCTGGAGTCAGGTGCAGAGAGCCACGGCGCGAGTCATTATCCCGCCCCAGCCTCTTGGGGTCCTCGGGCGAGGACTGCCCGGCACCGCCGTCCAGGGGGCCGGTTTCGGCGTGGGCCGAATTCCCACAATGGTCTGGATCGACGATCAGGACTACAACAGGTTCCTCAAGGTCATCAGCGAGATCGACGCGACGATGGTGATCGCCGTGGTGCTCAGCTTTCTTGCTGTCATTCTCGGTTTCGATGGCATTTCAGGCGAGCGTGAACGTGGCACGCTGAAGCTACTGCTGGCCAACTCCGTGCCGCGGTCTCACGTCGTACTCGCCAAGCTGACAGGGGGTGTCACATCGCTGTGGATACCGCTGGCACTCTCCTACCTGGTGGCGCTGGTAGCTCTGCTGAACAATCCGGATGTCGTCCTCGAAGTGGACGACTGGATCCGCCTGTCCGGCATGTTCCTTCTCTCCTGTCTGTTCCTGGCGCAGGTACTGGCCCTCAGCCTGATGGTGTCGGCTTTCGTACGCGAATCCTCCACGTCTCTCGTGATCTGCCTCTTCGCCTGGCTTGTCGGTTCGGTGGGCTACATGAACCTGCTGCCTTCGCTTAGCCGGTACGGCGTGCACGAACGCCCGTCTCAGGAGTTCCGTGACGGGCACGCACGCAACCGCGAGATCTTCGACGGACACATGGACGGCTGGGATGCTCGACATCCGGCCCCGGCAGCAGCCTGGCTCGCCGATGTGAGCCGCGATGGCGTGCGCCATTTCATGCATCCCGAAGCTTTGACATGGCGACGAGACCGCCATGAATTCGAGATCGACAAGCTGCTCGAGTTTGCTGATGCGGAGTACAAGTGGTGGCCTGAGGCGTTGGCTGAGGAAGCGCGGCTCATCGACCGCTGGGCCATCCTGTCACCGGTGACCAACTACCAGATCCTCAGCTACATGCTGGCCCGCACGACCTTCGGAGATGCCTGGAAGATCGGCGCCGCAACACGCCACTACCGACTCACTTGGATCGAGTACCTGCGGAGTCGTGGCGCCTTCAGCGATCGCCGCTGGTTCACCGACGATCCTGTGGGTCAGCAGCCCTTGATTCCGGATCCGGCGGGCGTAACACCTGGGATGCTCGATGCCGACTCACCCTTCATGCAGGCGCGCCACGCCTGGGCGGACGAGCAACTGCAGCGCATCGACGCCAACAACCGCAGCCTCGACCTGTCCGACATGCCACCATTCACCGCAACCGATGCACAGCGCGATCTGGGCGGGACTCTCGCCACCATGCTTCCGGGTCTGCTCGTCCTCTTGCTCAGCTTCGGCACCGCCGTCATCATCACCTTCACCCGCTTCAACCGTGACGAGCCGTACTGATGTTCCCCATTCTCTGGCTCACACTGGCAGACAACCTGCGCTCCCTCCGCTTCCAGCTGAGCCTCGTCGTCCTGCTATGCTTCTTCGTCGGCAACGGCCTGGTCTATACCTGGAAGGGCGAACGGATCGCCATCGAAAACGAACAGGTCGCCAACGCTGGTGAGAAGGTCTACGAGTCAGTTCAGAGTGTGAGCGATGCCGTCGGCAAGCGCTATCGCATCCTCAGCTACCACACCGGAACCGAGTTCGTGGCCGAGGCCGGATCTGACTGGTTCGACTACGCCCTCAACCTGATGCCTGCGACCCAGGGCTGGCAGTGGTTCGGTTCTTCCCGTGGAACCAACGGCTGGCTGCGTCGGTTCGAGATCGTCGACTGGGCCTTCATCGTCCGCTACGTGATCTCCTTCCTGGCCATCGCCCTGACGTACAACGCCATCTCCGGCGAACGGGAGAGCGGCACGCTGCGCCTGCTGCTGGCCAACCCGTTGCCCCGCGCCCACGTGCTCGTCGCCAAGTATCTCGCCCACTTGATGTGCCTGGTCGCAGCCGTCACTGTGGGGGGCCTCGTAAGTCTGTTGATGCTGGGGTTGAGCGGCACGATCGCCCTCGACGGCCGCGTGGCCGTCACCTTCGTCCTCTTCCTGGTCGCCACTGCCGTCTATGCCTCTGTTTTTCTCCTTCTCGGCCTGGCGATATCGGTGGCAGCGGGCCGCTCGGCCACGTCGCTGGTGACGCTGATCCTCGTCTGGGCTTTTCTCATCGTCGTCATTCCGCAGACCTCACGGCTGATTGCTGTGGCCACCGTGGACACCGTCGGCAACGGCTGGGATGAAGCGGGAGAACTCGTGGATCAGACCGATGCCGAACTCAAGCGTGCCGGTGTGGCGCTACGGCCCTTGGAATGGGCACGTGATGACGGCTTCGATCTGGAGAAGCGGTACGCTCGGCGCTATCGGCAGTTGGACGATGCCACCAACGAGATTCATCGTCAGTCCATGCGTGGACGCGTCGAGCGGTACCGGCGCGCCCGGCTCGTCAACAGCATCTCACCGGGGTTCGCCTTTCAGTACTCTGTGGAGGGCATCACCGCCAATGGCATCCAGCGATTCGAGCACTTCGAGCCCCAGGCCTGGGGATACCTCAAGACACTGCGCCGGTTCCTCATCGATCGCGACGAAGCCGACCCGGAGTCACCACACATTCACCTGTTCGGCCAGTACATGTCGCAGGCACCCCTCGACCACCGGCAGATCCCCCGCTTCGTCGAAGACAAGCTGACCGTCGGCGAGAGTCTGTCCGGGGCGCGCGCGCCCATGGTCATCCTCCTCGCCGAGGCTCTCGCCGCTCTCTGGCTCGCCCTGATGGCTTTTCATCGTGCCGACATCGCCGAGGCCGGGGACGAGTAGCCCGTGAGATTGGACATCCCCGACAGACCCCGGCCCTACGTGATGGCCCACCGCGGCAACTCCGCGCATTGCCCGGAAAACACCCTGGCGGCATTCCGCCGGGCCATCGATGAGGGAACGGATCTGATCGAGACGGATCTGCACGTCACGTCCGACGGCCATTTCGTCTGTATCCATGACCCGAAGGTGGATCGCACGACCGACGGCAGCGGCGCTGTGCGCGACATGGCCCTCTCCGAGATCAGAAAGCTCAGGGCCAGTTGTGGACGAGCCGAATTCAGCGGCGAGTGTGTGCCCACGCTGAAGGAGTTGTTCGATACCGTACCCGAGAACATGGCTATCGCCCTGGAGCTGAAGACGGATGACTTCCTCGAGCCGGCGACGGGTCAGAAGCTGGTCAAGGAGATAGAGGCCGCCAGCCGGCGCGAGCTCACCGTGCTGTTGAGCTTTGTATCCGGCCGCGTGCAGGCTGTGCGGCAGCAGGCCCGGGACGCCGGGTTCGACATCCCCTCCGGATCGATCACGTACAGACGGCCGTGGCCAGAAGACGGCTTTGAACTCCAGGGCCCTGTCTGGCCCCTGTTGTTGCTCAATCCGTTCTATGTCTGGTGGGCCCACCGCAAGGGCATGCTGGTGTGTCCTCTCGATCTGGCACCCGATCGACGGCTCTGGTACTACCGGCTGCTCGGGTGTGATGCGGTGCTGACCAACGATCCCGGCAAGACCCTGCGGGCGCTCAGTCGTGCCGAGCGCTCCTGACCTCAGATTTCTCCGCCCCGAACCACCGATACAGCGACGGCAGGATCAGCAGCGGAAGTGTCAGCCGACCGGGGTGACATCCTGGCCACTCGTGGACGATACGCCCCGGAAGATGTGGCGCAGACGCTGCTCGATGTCCGCCGGCAGCGGTGGCCGCGAGAAGCTCTGCAGATTCGCCTCCAGGTGATCGGCGTTGCCTGTCCCTGACAACACCACATGTACTCCGGGCTCCCCGCGACAGAACCGGTAGGCCACGTCCGGCATCGTCGGCGCCATGGTGTCGTCGATGAAATCCAGGGGATCGTCAGGATTGAGATCATCGGCGTCGATTTCCCCCGTCTTGATCAAGGCTGCGACGAACTCGCGCAGATGATCGACGCTCGACAGTGCCCGGCGCACCGCGAACATCACCTGCACACCCACGTCCTGGCGTTGCGCCGCGGCGAGTACCGCATCCCGCGCCGTCTGGTTGAGCACGTTGAAGCCCACCATCATCACATCCCACAGATCGTCCGCCAGCGCCAGTCGCGACATGGCATGGTCGAGATCCTCGTTGTACATCTCGGTCACTCCGAGAAAGCGGATCTTGCCGGCGGTTCGGGCCGCTTCGAGCGTGGGATAGATGTCGTCCACCAGCCGCCGGTAGTCCTGCGGCACCACCCCGTGCAGGTTGTAGATGTCGATGTAGTCCGTGCCGAGGGCCTCGAGGCTGGCATCCAGGCTTGCCGTCAGCGTCGCCGGCGTCACCACCTTGTGTCGGGTCGACTTCTTCGTCGATACGATGATCTGGCTGCGATCGCGCTCCCGCAACGCCCGGCCGATGATGGACTCCGTGCCGTACGCCTCCGAAGAGTCGACGATATTGACGCCGGCGTCGAAGGCGCGCCGCAGCAGATCGACCGATGCGGATTCGTCGAGCCCCGTTCTGCGGCCGATCTGGCTGGGGCCGCCGGCGCCGACGCCCATTCGGGATACGCTCAGTCCGGTACGCCCCAGGCGAATACATTCCACTACTGTCCTTCCGTCATCAATGCCTCCAGGACAGCCTCGACACTGGGGTCCTGCGCAGCACGCAGATCCTCGATGCGGCGGAAGACCTCCGACGCCGACGCGTGAAATCCGCCCGGCTGTCCGGCCTCTTCGAATGTGCGGGAGATCTCCAGCATTTCGTCGATCCAGCGCCACGCTTTCGACGTCACCCCACCCGCCCCCTGGCCGGCTCGTTCGGCCAGTCCAGAACTGCCCTGGGACCATTGCTGCACCAGGGCCTGGCGCACGCCGAGTGCTTCAGATGTGGCCAGGATACTGTAGAAAAGAGCCGTCGTACCCTTGGTGTAGGCGGCATAGCACATTTTCAGCGCCGAGGCTTCCGTCCTGCCGACGCCGAGCACGTTCGTCGCCAGCAGACCATCGCGGAACCATGCCGCCACATCCTCGGCCCGCTTTCCGGACAGGTGCAGCACCGTCCTGTCCGCCTCCCAGGCCGGACCACCGATGACGCCACCGTCGACGAACTGCCCACCACCGTCCTCGATGATAGCCGCGATGCGTTCTGCCCGCCCTGGCGACACGGCATTGGCATCCAGGTAGAGACCGGAAAACCCATAGCCGGCTACCTCGCGACCCACCGCCTCTGTGCCGGCGGGTGGGCAGATGCAGATGATCCCCTCGCACTGCGAGCACAGATCCACCACCGACCCCAGGTCGGTGAGACCATGCTCCTCAGCCCTCTTGCGAGTCTGTTCACCGCGCCCCTGGGATGCCCAGCAGACATCGTTGCCTGTCGCCTGCGCCGATACGGCCAGCGAGATACCCATACTTCCGGGATGCAGCACCCCGATTCGAGCCATGGCTCAGCCTCCACTTGCGCCGCCTGGCGACTCTACAGCGGCAGCCAGTAGTTGATCTTGGTGAGGAAGACGTTGGTGCCGGTGTCGGCAAAGGCGTCTCCGAGACGGCGCAGGGGGCGCAGTCTCAAGTCAGCTTCGCCCACGTCGTCGAGGGACGCGGACCGCGACTGCGACCAGACCACGTAAAGCAGCGACCCGGGCTGAAACTCCCAGCGCAGCACCAGGTTGCTCTTCAGCGAGCGACGGTGGAAATCCCGGTTCTCCGCCAGGTCGTAGTCGACGAAGCGATAGGTCTCCGGTCTGACGAGCTCCTTGAATCGCCGGAAGTCGCCGATGGCGACAAAGGGCTGCAGGAACAGCTCGAGGCTCAATTCCGGACTGAAGCTGACCCGTGCCCGTGTCGACAGGTCGAGGATACGGCTGTCGAGCTCACCGTAGATGTAGTGGGGCACCACGCTGCCGTCGACCGTCTCGTCCATGCGGTCCACCCATTGGGCGTCGTTGCGGCGGGTCTCATACTCAGGTTCCACCTCCAGCCAGACGCTCGGCAGAGGCCGATACTCCATGCCCACCCGCAGCCTCCGTGCCCAGGAGTCGCCACCATCGGTGCGGCGCAGCTCCGGACGAGTGGTGAAGCTCACCGCTCTACCCGGATCGGTGGTGGCAAAACTGTGCACCCAGAACTCGCCGAGCCGCTCGATGATCGGCCCATCCCGGCGCACGTCGCCGTCGTCCATCGAGGCGAACTCGCGTCCCACGTGCAGGTGGAAGCGACCGCTGTTGGGCGTATCGCCGAAAAAGGCGATGTCAGACGATGTCTCCAGTCGCGTGTTGTCATAGTTCCACGCCGCCTCCCCGTCGATGGACAGATCCCAGCGCAGGAAGGGACCCCAGGGTTCCAGGTGATACCCCTTCAGTCTCGAGCTCCATTCGATCAGATCTCCGCGGCGCAGGAAGCCCAGGTCATTGAGATCGATCCCAGGTGAGAGCAAGGCCAGACGGGTCTCGGCTTCGAGCCAGCCCCCGCGCTTATCGAATTCGATGTGACCGATATACCCTTTTGACACGTCCCCTGCAGGACCTGTGCTGCTGCCCACGACGGAGCCGGAGACCGCGTACCGGTCCTGGTCGAATCGCAGATCCCAATCGATGGCACCGGTAAGGGCGGAGTACGACCCGTCGCGCTGGGTCGAAGTGAGGATGGCGCCCACCGTCGAGGTGCCGTCGAGCACGTCCTGGCTCGCCCGGCCCACGAAGTAGCCGGTTCGGGGCTCGACGCGGAAATCGGTAACACGAGTCAGTCCTGTGTCCGCAACGTGAGCGAATTCCTCGTCCGTCACGGCGCCGAGCAGGCCGAAACTCGTCTTGCCCGTCGTCTTCCCGGTAAGCTTGACGGCGCCCAGGATCGTCGTCGCCTCCGGCTCGGAGAGCACGTCCACCGAGTCGGGCGTGTCGAAAAGGCCAGGGCGTCGGCCAATGCGGCGCGAGTGGAACAGTCGATAGTCACCACCTCCAAAGATCGATGCCCCCTCGACGAAGAAAGGACGCCGCTCCTCGAAGAAGTCCTCGAAGGCGGTCAGATTCAGCGTCGCCGGATCGGCCTCTACCTGGCCGAAGTCCGGGTTGATCGTGGCGTTCAGTGACACGCCGGAGGTAATACCGTATCGGAGATCGGCACCCGCGGCACCGCTGTAGTCGGCACCTCCCTCCAGGATGCTGCGTCCCATGCTGTATGGGATCACCTCCAGATGCAGCGGCGGCCGGATCGCAGATACTGGCGATCTCCAGGTCGTTCATGCCCAGTACACTGAGATCTTCGGGTACGCGCAACCCCACGGTCTTGGCGTATTGGATCGCCCCGATCGCCCACTCGTCAACTGTACCGAATACCGCAGTCGGACGGAGCTGCCCCACGGCGTCGGACCGCCCGCGCAGTTGCGCACCGTTCCCGCCAGGCTCATGAAGTGCCGCTCCACCTCACCGGTCGGGCCGAGCACCAGCGTGCTCGTCCCTCCGAGCGCCGGGGAACCCTTGCCGTAGTCGTAGAACCATCGGCGATCGAGCGACGCGACGCGCTCGTTCTGCTCGCCGAAGGCCCCGGCTGCCAGCGCCCCGGCCGTCAGTTCGTGGTTGCACACCAGGAGCGTGCGTCCCTGGGGCCCGGAAAAGGCAGCCATAGCGTCAGGTGCACCGGGCACCAGCAGACCGTCATCCATGGCGTCGCCGGTGCGAGACAGGACGCGATAGCTGAAACCTTCGGGTAGCTGCAGTATCCCCCCGGGATCAGGCCGTAACGGGCCGTACCCGACGCCGACACCCGTGGCCAGGGCGATGTTGCGCTGCAGGCCGGTGAAGCCGAGGGAGATCGCGGCAGCGGATTTGAGGAAGTATCTGCGGGTGACGGGCATGGGCTGGCTCCAGACAGTCCGGGTCGGTTGAACGGCTCAAACGGGCACGAGACGCTCGGCATTGGCGTGAAACAGCTTGCCCAGGAGCGTCTCGTCGAGCCGCAGCCCCAGTAGCCACGTGCGCAGGGCATCCCCGGGGGCGTCGCGGCCAAACAGCAGGCGGTCCTGGTAGGTCTCGATGAAACCACGGGCATGGGCCTCGTCACGCTGCATCGCGCCGAGACCGGAACCGGCGGACAGATCCGCCCACAGGTTCGGATACTTGTCGAGCAGGCGGATCACTTCGCCGCCCGGCGTGATCGGTCGCCGCGGGTAGATCTCGGTCTCCGTCGCCTCGTCGCCACTGAGGAAGCGCCAGAACCCCGGAGCGTGGCCGACGAAGATGGTATCCGGACATTCCTGCAGCGTGCGCTCCAGTGGTTGCGCCCCACCCCCGTACCAGTTGGTGTGGTAGCGGCGATGGCCACCGTCAGAATCCGGCAGGAAGGGCACGTCCAGATGCAGTACCACCGGCATCTTCAGCTCTCCTGCCTTCCAGAACAGCTCCAGTGCTCGCGGATCATCCAGCAGCATGCGGTAGCTCCACTCCCCACACACCCGCACACCGTAGAACTCGTACGCCGCCTGCAGCCGCTGCGCTGCCGAGCCCTCTGCCGGACACGGACAGAAGCCGCCGATGAAGCGGTCCGGATACGCCCGGCAGGCCTCGATCACGTCGTCGAGGGTGGAGCCGGCGTGGGTGCCGTCGGGACGGAAGTTTCGCGGGTTGAAGGTGCCGTGACTTGCGGGGACATCCTCTGCCGGCGGCAGGTACCACGTCAGCACCCAGCAGCGCTCGATGCCGAACTCGTCCAGTTCGCCCACCACACCGGCGGGGTCGAGCTTGTGGTAATAGACGTGGTTGTGACTGTCGATGATGCGCATCGCCGGCCGCATCAACAGTCCAGCGTGTTCTGGCGCTCCCAATCAGACAGATGGGAGGCGTACTCGTTCCACTCCGCTGTCTTCAGTTTCACAAAGGCTGACACGGTCTCACTGCCGAGTCCGCTGGCGAGGGCCGGGTTGGCCTCGAGTGTGCGCAGGGCATCCAGAAGATTGAGCGGCAGCCTCTCGGCCCCCCCTGCTTTGTGGGCTTCTTCGTAGACGTTGATGTCGAGACGAGGGCCCGGATCGCGCTTCTCGGCGATCCCGTCGAGGCCGGCAGCTGCGATCGCAGCGGGCAGCAGGTATGGGTTGGTCGCCCCATCTGCCAGCCGCAGCTCGATACGTCCGGCCCCCGGAATACGAACCATGTGCGTGCGGTTGTTGCCGCCATACGTCACCAGGTTCGGGGCCCATGTGGCACCCGATGTGGTGGCCGGGGCGTTGATGCGTTTGTAGGAGTTCACCGTCGGGTTGGTGATGGCGCATATGGACGTCGCATGTGCCATCAACCCGCCGAGGAAGTGGTACCCCAGCTGTGATACGCCGAGCTCCCCGGCAGCATCGGCAAACAGGTTGGTGTCGCCGTCGGGGGACCAGACACTCACGTGTGCATGGCAGCCGTTGCCCGTCAGGTCAACGAAAGGTTTGGGCATGAAGGTCGCGCGCAGGCCGTGCTTCTCGGCGATGGTCTTCACCATGTACTTGAAGAAGGCGTGCCGGTCCGCGGTGACCAGGGCGTCGGCGAAGTCCCAGTTCATCTCGAACTGGCCATTGGCGTCTTCGTGATCGTTCTGGTAGGGTCCCCACCCGAGGGCGAGCATGGCGTCGCAGATCTCGCTGATCACATCGTAGCGGCGCATCAGGGCACCCACGTCGTAGCAGGGCTTCGACTGGGTATCGGAGCCATCCGCCAACCCGTCGGCCTCCGGGGTGATCAGGAAATACTCACACTCTACTCCGTGCTGCAGCCGATAGCCCTTGTCTTCAGCGTCAGCCAGCACCCGCTTCAGCACGTTTCGAGGGGCGTGGGCGACCTCCTTGCCATCCATGAAGAGATCGGCGGCAAGCCAGCCGACGTTCGGCTTCCAGGGCAACCGGATGAGACTCGATGGATCCGGCACGGCGAACATGTCGCTGTCGGCCGCGGTCATGTCGAGCCAGGCAGCGAAGCCAGCAAAGCCCGCGCCTTCTGCGGCCATGTCGGTGATGGCCGCCGCCGGCACCAGTTTGGCGCGCATTACGCCGAAGAGGTCGACAAAGGAGATGAGGAAGTAGTCGATTCCCTGTTCGCTCGCTTCCTGTGCCAGATCGACGGTCATCTTCATCCTCCGGGAATCCAGTTCGTACCTGCCAGCGGCACACCCGACATGGCAGCCGCTTCAATCGTCAATGCCGCCAGGTCCTCCGGTTCAAGGTTCAAAACGTTGCTCTTTCCATTGGCTCGCGCAAGCGCCTGCACCTCCATCGTCATGACCGACAGATAGTTCGCCAGCCGCCGCCCCGCCTGCACCGGATCGAGGCGCGCTGCCAGCTCCGGACGTTGTGTCGTGATACCCGCCGGATCGTTGCCCGCGTGCCAGTCGTCGTAGGCGCCTGCCGTCGTGCCGAGTTTCCTGTATTCCTCTTCCAGTGCCGGGTCGTTATCGCCAATGGCTACCATGGCAGCCGTACCGATCGATGCGGCGTCGGCGCCGAGAGCCAGGGCTTTGGCCACGTCGGCGCCGGATCGGATGCCGCCCGAGATGACGAGCTGAACCTTGCGGTGCATGTCGAGCTCCTGCAGGGCGCGAACAGCTTCCTTGACCGCGGCGAGTGTCGGGATCCCCACATGCTCGATGAACACCTCCTGCGATGCTGCTGTGCCGCCCTGCATACCATCGACGACCACCACGTCGGCCCCCGCCTTGACGCTCAGAGCCGTGTCATAATACGGGCGAGCGGCGCCGATCTTGACGAAGATCGGCTTCTCCCAGGCAGTGAGCTCTCGCAACTCCTGGATCTTGATCTCCAGATCGTCCGGCCCCGTCCAGTCCGGATGACGACAGGCGGAGCGTTGATCGATGCCTTCCGGCAGCGTCCGCATGCCTGCCACCCGCTCGGTGATCTTCTGACCCAGCAGCATGCCGCCCCCGCCCGGCTTGGCTCCCTGGCCGACGACGACCTCGATGGCGTCCGCCTTGCGCAGGTCATCGGGGTTCATGCCGTACCGCGATGGCAGTACCTGGTAGATGAGCTTGTCGGAGTGATCGCGCTCCTCCGGTGTCATGCCGCCGTCGCCCGTCGTCGTCGACGTACCCACGGCGGAGGCGCCACGACCGAGGGCCTCCTTGGCCTGCGCCGAGAGCGAGCCGAAGCTCATACCGGCGATGGTGATCGGGATCTTCAGCTCGATCGGCTTGCTGGCGAACCTCGTACCCAGTGCCACGTCGGTGTCGCAGCGCTCGCGGTACCCCTCCAGCGGGTAGCGCGACATGGAGGCGCCGAGAAAGACCAGATCGTCGAAGTTGGGCAGCCGGCGCTTCGTACCGCCGCCCCGGATATCGTAGATACCTGTGGCCGCCGCCCGACGGATCTCCGACAGCGTGTAGTCGTCGAAGGTCGCCGACTTGCGGGGCACCGTATCCGGGATGTGAGATTCGTCCGGGGGATCAGGCATCAGTATTCATCCATGTTGTCGATGGAGAAGTGATAGAGCCGGCGGGCCGAGCCGTAGCGTCTGAAACCTGCCGCATCGGCACCGAGTCCGGCCCGGTCCAGCAGGTCAGCGAGGGTGGCCTCGTGTTCCGCTGCCATCGGCTTTTCTTCACAGTCAGCACCGAGGCTGGCCACCTGGCCACGCACGTAGATCTGTGCCTCGTAGATGGAGTCTCCGAGATCCGTACCGGCATCGCCCAGCACCACGAGATGCCCTGCCTGGGCCATGAATGCTGACATGTGCCCCACGTCGCCGCCGACGACGATATCGACGCCCTTCATCGAGATACCGGCCCGTGCCGACGCCGAGCCTTCGACGATGACCAGCCCGCCGTGGCCGCTGGCGGCCAGCGACTGGCTGACATCCCCCCGCACGCGGACCTCGCCTGACATGATGTTCTCGGCGCAACCGGTGCCGGCATTTCCCGAAACCGTGACCCTGGCGTGTTGGTTCATGCCGGCACAGTAATAGCCGGCATGTCCGTCGATGCGGACGTCGAGCTCGGCATCGAGACCGCAGGCCAGCGCATGAACGCCCCCGGGATTGAGGACCCGGAAGGCACCCTCTGTCGCTTGCTGCAGTCCGGAATTGACCTCCCGTATGCTGCGGGCCGCCAGATCCAGCTCGGTGATCTGCGCCGTCATGCGGCGTGGCTCCAGGCGTAGACCGTCGCCGGCTTTGGCTCCCAGATATCGGCGTTGGCCACCCCGGGCAGCTGGGCGATGGCGCGGAATTCCGAGGACATGGCCACCCAGTCTTCCGTCTCGGCGATCACCGCGGGCTTGCAGGCGATGGCATCGCGGACGACGGCGAAGCCATCGCGCGTGCCGATGGCCAGGGTATAGAAGCCATCGAGGTCTTCCAGGGCTCTCTCGATGGCTTTCTCCAGCGAATCGCCCTGGCGCATGCGCCAGGCCAGGTAGCCTGCGGCCACTTCCGAGTCGTTCTCCGTCTGGAAGGTCTCCCCCTGACGCTGCAGGTGCTCTCGCAGCCGGTTGTGATTGGACAGAGAGCCGTTGTGCACGAGACAGGTGTCGGCTCCCGTCGAGAAGGGATGGGACCCGGCGATGACGATGGCCGACTCGGTGGCCATACGCGTATGGGCGATGGCGTGTCGTCCACTGCGCTCCGCCAGGCCGAACCGTTCCGTGATCGCAACCGGATCCCCGATGCCTTTGAACAGCTCCATGGCCTGGCCCACGGAGAGCACGGTCACATCCGGTGCGATCTCGATGATCCGGTTGCGTGCCCTGGCGCCATCTCCCGTGGTGTGCAGGATGGCATGGTCCTCGACTCTGTGCACCTGAACCTGGGCGTCGATGGTCTGCTCCAGGTCCTTGCTCAGGGCTTCCCAGTCGGTGGTTTCGGTCAGCGACAGGCAGCTGACCTTCGTCATCACGTCCGGCGTGTCGTAGATGGCGAATCCCGCCGAGTCGGGCCCGCGGTCGACCATCTCGTGGAGCATGCGCTCGGTGAGCTTCCCGAGGTCCGGACGCAGGGCCTCGTTCTTCAGGAACAGTCCGACGATTCCACACATTCGCTACGATCCTCGTTCGCCGAGAGCCTGTAGTGCCTCGACGCCGATCGGTTCGACGCCCAGATCTCTCCCCGCCGCCATCAACGTATCCCAAACGTAAGCGCCCAGAGACCGGCTGCCGAGCAGGCGGTACGCCGGCAGATCGGCGAGATCGCTGCGAATCACCAGTTGCCTGGTCTTTGCCACGCTCGTCTGTCGGGCTGCTCCCGACGGGAATGCCGCGGAATCGAAATCCAGGCCACAGAGCTTGCTCAACAGTACCGGCGCCGCCGGTCCCACCAGGCGCATCTCGAAGCGGCCGTGGGTCACATCGGTGATCGTAGATAGTGCGTCGGTCTTGGCGTCTCGCAGCGATGTCAACGTCCCGGCGCGCCCCTCGGCTGACGTGCCCACGTGAAACAGGTCCGGACGCAACCGTGCGATCTCCATCGCTGCAGTCCCGGTTACCTCGCCGATCTTCTCCGGCACCCCACCTGCAGCCTCGCCGATGATGGCGGCGGCAGCCTCGCCCTGAACGAGAATCCTGCCACGCGGGGTACCGTCGCCGAGAGCCACCCCCTGGCGCGCCGCCCGCAGCTCTGACTCGGCGCCGGCGAAAGACGCGGGCATGCGCCAGCCCTCGCCGACCTCGGTCAGACGGGCTCCGAGCTGCGTCCAACTGCGTTCCAGGGGGGATGTCAGAGAGATCGCCGCCATCAGCCGCGCAGCCGCGCACCCTCCGGATCATAGAATGGTCCGTGATGGACGCGGGCCTCCTCCATCTTGCCCTCTGCGTATATGTGGAAGGGCGCCTCCGCCTTCGCCGCCAGATCCGCGGGCAGCCAGCACAGACCGAGGGTTTCCTGCAGGGTCGGCGAAAACCGGCAGGATGAGATCCAGCCGATGATCTCCGGTCTCGTCCCCCCGTCCTGCACGACGGCCTGTTGCCCCTCTGCGAGCGCGTCGACGCGGCGCCCGGTGCGAAACCCCACGAGACGCTGCTTCGGGCCCTCCTCTGAGACCCGGGTCAGCGCCCGGCGCCCGAGGAAATCGGCCTCCTTGTCGAACCGCACCGCCCAGGCGGCATCAGCTGAAATCGGATCGGTCAGGGCGTCGGTGTCCTGACCGACGATGAAGTGCGCCTTCTCCAGGCGCAGGATGCGCTGTGCCTCCACGCCGAAGGGTTTCAGTCCGTGGTCGGCGCCGGCCTCGATCAGCCTCTCCCACAGATAGGCGCCGGCCCCCGCCGGGCAGTGGATCTCGTAGCCGAGCTCGCCGGTGAAGCCGAGACGGAGCAGCAGGCACGAGACGCCAGCCACATCGGTCCGGCGGGCCCGCATGTAGGGCACTGCGGCGTTGCTCAGATCGCGGGTCGTCAGCGGCTGGAGCACCTCCCGCGCCTGCGGGCCAGCCAGATTGAAGGCCGCATGCGTGTCCGTCAGATCGGTGATATGAACACCATCCCCCCATCCCGATTGTCGCCACCACTCCATCCACTCCAGGGCGGCGCTGGCGCCGCTGGAGGTCGTCGACACGTACCACTCCTGGTCGGCAATTCGGGCGCAGACACCGTCGTCGAGGACGACACCCTCGTCATTGCACATGATCCCGTAGCGCACGCGCCCGCGACGCAGGTTCTGCCACTGATTCACGTAGAGACGCTCGAGCAGAACGGCAGCGGCGGGCCCGGTGAGCTTCAGCTTGCCGAGAGGACTGACGTCGATCAGGCCGGCCGCCTCACGCACAGCGCGGACCTCGGCGGCGGCATCTCCGTAGTGTTCGGGCCGCAGCCAGACACCGGCCACCATCATCCGGGCGCCATGCTCCACGTGCCAGTCGTGCACGCAGGACAGCTGCACCGGTTCCATCTTCTGCCCCGCCAGCGCCCCTAAGGAAACCGGCTTCACCGGAGGGCGCGACGTTGTGCGTCCCGTCTCCTGCACGCTGTGCCCGGTGGCCCGGGCGCAGAGGCGGATTCCGTTGAACCCGCACATCCGGCCCTGGCAGGGCCCCATGCCGATCGTGCTGTAACGTTTGAGCAACTCGATGCGGTCATAGCCTTCGGCGACGGCGGTCTCGATGTCGATATCGGTCACGTCTTCGCAGAGGCACACGAAGCGTTTGTCCCTGCCGCTCTCAGGAGCCGCAACAAGGGAAGACGTACGAACCGCGGCTGGTGCCATGCTCCCGCCTGACGGCATCTCAGACGTCCCGGCGGCGGCAGCCGCGCCGGCCCTCTCCCCCTGAAGCCATTCCTCCTCTGCCGTACATGGACCAGCCACACGTCCCGCCAGAGACAGCCCCTCGGGCAATCCGTCGAGACTCATCTCGGCCAGTGCTTCGTCGTAGCGACTGTGGGCGCCGGCCATGGTTGCCAGTTCCGCGGACGGGATCCACGTGGTGCTGACAGCAACGAAGTCGCAGCGGATCCGGCGCCCGCCATCCGCACCGCTGATCGGGGTCAGGGTCACCTCGTCCACACCGCACTTGCCACGGGCGGCGCCGATCGTATACCCGGTCAGCACCGTCACGCCGGCGTTGCGTACTGCCTCCACATCTTCGTTCGACGCTGGCGCGTCGCGTTCATCGGTGACGGCGGCAACCTCCACGCCGGCGGCCAGCAGGTCGGCGGCGACGGCCCAGCCCTGGTCGTTGGCTGTGACGACGACGGCACGCTGCCCCGGGACCACCCCGTACAGGTGCAGCAGGCGCTGCACTGCCGTACCGAGCAGCACCCCGGGACGATCATTGCCGGCGAACACGGCCGGCGCCTCGAAGGCGCCGCTGGCCACGACCGCCGCACCGGCGCGGATCTTGAACAGCCGCTCGCCGCGCACGGCGGAAAGCCAGTGATCCTGATACCAGCCGACCACTGCAGTGTCGGTGAGGAGTGTGCCCCCTGCCTGCTCCAGCCGCCCCCGGCAGTCGTCGATGCGCCGGCTGGCAGCGTCATCCGGGCGGTGATAACGCAGATGCCCGCCGGCCTCCGGATTCTCGTCGATCAGCAGGACCCGGGCGCCGGCGTCAGCGGCTGCCGCGGCGGCGCTCAGCCCGGCGGGGCCGGCACCGACGACGACGACATCGGCGTGCAGGTACTGCTTGTCGTGGTCACCCTCGGGTGTGTCTTCGTCGATCGTCCCCAGGCCCGCGGCATGGCGCAGCACGTGCTCGAAGGCGGGCCACAGCAGGCGCGGACGGTGGAACGTCTTGTAGTAGAAGCCCACCGGCAGGAATCGTGAGAAGCTCTCGGTGAGGGCCATCAGATCGTGATCGAGGGAGGGCCACGCGTTCTGTGGGCGCACGTCCATGCCCTCTTCGAGCGGTCGCGTGCAGGATCTCACGCTCGGCTCATCGCCGATCTGCACCAGGCAGTTGGGACAGTTCCCGGCACAGCAGAGCAGGCCACGGGGGCGATGATACTTGAAAGAACGGCTGATGACACGCACGCCAGCCGCCGTCAGCGCCGACGCGATGGTGTCTCCGGCGAAACCTTCATGACTCTTCCCGTCGAACCGGAATCGCAGGGTGTGAGCGCGGTCGATGGCCTGTCCGGCGTCCGCTCTGATACGACTGCCGGTCACGGTGTAGCCTCTTTCTGCGCGGCGGCATCGGCGGGTTGCCAGAGCCAGGTCCGCGCCACCTCGTTGCTGCGCCGGTCGCGCTCCACGAGAAACCAGGTGCCGCAGCCGGCCCGGTGATACCACCATTCGATCTGCTCACCCATCCCGTTGTGCCGCTGATACAGGTAGCCGATCCACTCGCTCTCGGCCGCCTCCGTCGACGGCGCCGGCCGGGGGCGGTATTCGCCACCGTAGCGGAACTCGGCGCTGTTGCGCACGCCACAGTGGGGGCACTCGAGACGTAGCATCACTGACCCACCGAAGCGGCGCCCTTCTCGCCCACCGGATCGTACTCAGCAAACCGCGACAGCCGGAAGGGGCGCAGCAGATCCGGCGTCTGGCGCGTGGCGATCAGCTCTGCCATCATCTTGCCGCAGATGGGCGACGCCTTGAAGCCGTAGGTCCCCCAGCCGACGTCGAGCAGGAAGTTGCCCACGGGGGTGCTCCCCATCAGCGGACTGAAGTCGGGTGGCATCTCGCACAGCCCCGCCCACTGACGCATGATGCGCGCCTTCGACAGGAACGGCAGCAGCTCGAGCACGTGGCCGGAGAGTCCCTCGAGAAAGTCGAGGCTGCCCGCCATGGAGTACGACGCGAAGGGATCGACGCTGGCGCCCATGACGAGCTCACCGCGATCGGACTGGCTGACGTACACGTGCAGACTACCGGAGACTACCACCACATCGAGGAATCGCTTCAGCGGCTCGGTGACGCAGGCCTGCAAGGGAAATGTGTCGAGGGGCAGCTCAAGATCCACCATGGCGGCCACGTTCGAGGCCCAGCCGGCGGTGGCACACAACACCAGGTCTGCGGAGACGTCGCCCCCGGTGGTACGAACCCCCGTGACGGCCCCGTTGGCCACATCGATTCCCGTGACCTCGGTGTACTGGTGAATGTGAACGCCCCGCCGATCGGCCCCCCTGGCATATCCCCAGACGACGGCGTCGTGGCGGATGGTACCTCCCGGAGGATGGTACAGAGCCGCCTGGATCGGATATCTCGGCCTGTCGCTGAGATCGAGCTGCGGACAGATGCGGGCCAGCTCATCGGGGAAGACGAGACGCGAGTCGACTCCCTGCAGCCGGTTGACCTCGGCGCGCCGCCGCATAGTCCGCACGGAGCCGTCGTTGTGGGCCAGCGTCAGATGTCCACGCTGGCTGAACATGACGTTGAAATCGAGATCCTGCGCCAGGCCCTCGTAGAGCTTGACCGAGGCGTCGTAGAATCGGACGCCTTCAGGAGTGAGATAGTTGGCCCGGATGAGGGCGGTGTTGCGGCCGGAGCCTCCGGCACCGATGTAGCTCTTGTCGAGCACCGCGACGTCGGTGATCCCGTGGTCCTTCGCCAGGTAGTAGGCGCAGGCCAGCCCATGGGCGCCGCCACCAATGATGATGACGTCGTAGTACTCCTTCAGCGGATGGTCGTGCCACATCCGTGGCGGGCGGGCGCCAAAGCCCTGGCGCAGCAGTTTCAGTGACATGGGGCGGGAAAGATGAGACCCCCAGCCAGCCGCCGCCAGAGGCCCTAGACGTGGGCGTCGAGGAAATCTAGCGTGCCTTCGATGGCGTTGGTGATCTCGTCCTTGTCCGCGGGACCCCCGTATCCGTCAAACCCGTGGCCACCTTCCTGAATCGTGCTCAGGTGATGTTCCACGCCGGCCTCTTCCAGGGCCTCTGCCATGCCAGCCGACAGATGATACGGGACATCGGTATCCGCCGTCCCGTGCAGCAGCACCGTCGGCGGATAGGCCGCCGTCACGTTCTGGTCCGGACAGTACGGGACGAAGAAGCCCGGATCCGCCCTGGGGTCGCGGCCGGCAACCTCATTCGGCCAGATGCCCTGCTGACGGCAGTATAGATAGAAGTTGCCACCGCCGGGGCGCTCGTCTGGCCGGGTGACAGGTGGACCGCTGTGGTGCTGTCTTGCCTCCTGCTCGGTGACCATCGGCTGGGAGCAATAGAACGGATCGGGCTCCGAGTACCAGGGACCGACGATATCCCCATAGCCATAGTATGAGACCAGCGCCTTTGGCGGCTCGGCGAAGGTCCCCGTCATCAGCGTCAGGTACCCGCCGGCCGAGTGGCCCACCACGCCGATTCTGTCGGCATCGATGCCGGCGACGTCAGGACCGCACTCGCGGATCCAGGCCAGGGCATCCCTGACATCGTCGATGATATTCGGAAGTTTCGTCTCCGGAGCCAGGCGGTAGTCGGTCGAAAACACCGTGTAGCCCCGGCTCACGTACCGACTGCCATGGCCGCAGCCTTCGCGGTCTCCCCCGATCAGCGCGCCGCCGTGGATCCACAGGATAGCGGGCCCGGGCGTGCCGGTCGACTCGCAGCGATGCACATCGAGGTGGATCCTGCAGCCTGACGTCTCTTTGTAGACATGCGTCTCAGTCATCGATCACTCCGCGTATCGCCGTGGCCAGCTGGCGCGCCGTCTGTGTCAGGTTCTCGAAGTCGTCCGATCGCTCGTCCTTGCCGGGCTGTTCATAGGATGTGCTGAGCAGAATTTCGCCCGAGGGGAAATGGATGACACGACAGGTGGCCGTGCCGATGCCGCTGCCCGTGAGTCGGCTGTTGATGATGACCACGGCATCGACCGCGGCGGCCGCATGCAGCCGGAAGTACTCCTCGTTGTCGAGAACCTGCCGCAGGTCCATCCCGTTGTCGATGAGTCGCTGGTTGATGGTCGAGCGATCGATGACCTTGCCACCACCGGACAGCAGTTCGGTGATCACCGCGTCGGGCAGGAAGAGCTTGTCCGCGTCTCCCACGGCAGGCGGCAGGACGGCGATGGTGGCGTGCTGTGGCAGAGCGTCGGCCTGCTGAAACTCCTGGCTTGGTTCAGAGCCTGCGGTCGCCGCCTCCTCATAGATAGCTTCGGGATCCGGATCCTCGTCCGGGTCATAACCCAGGTCTTCCAGGTGCTTGCGGTAATCGGCCACGTACGCGTCCAGGTCGATCTCGAGCTCCACCTTCACCTCACGGTCCTCGATCATACGCCGTTCGAAGAACTCGAGGTTGTCGTCCAGTGAGGCCCGATGTTCGACGAGGGACTCGCAGACTCCGACCTGCTTGCGCAACTCCGACTGCAGCTGCGACACCTCTGTCTTGCGGCGGGTGATGAGGTTCGCGGTGACGATCTTGATGACAACACTCGCCACGACCAGCACGGCGCTCAACCAGCTGATCAACTCTACCGGCATGAGGCTACCGTCTCATCCTCCGTAGAAAACCTTGTCACCGAGGTCTCTCATGTGCAGCGAGGCGTCGTCCGGCCGGCCCTCGACATCACCGTTGACGCCGGCATCCACGACTTCACCGACGAAGATATGGTGGTCGCCGGTCTCGACGACCTCGACGATCCTGCACTCCACGTGGGCCCGTGCCGCCGCCAGAATCGGCACACCGGTGCTTCCCGTCCGGAAGGGCTGACCACCGATGTTGTCGCCATCACGCTCGACCGGCTTGAAGAAGGCAAAGGCCGCATCCTGCTGTCCCTTGCCGAGCACGCTCAGGGCGAACGTCCCCGACTCCTTCAGAATGGTGTACCCCGGCGAATCCGCCTTGATGCCGACGGCGATCAGCGGCGGGTCGAAGGAGGTCTGCGTCACCCAGTTGACCGTGGCTGCCGTCACACCGTTCTCGGTTTCGGCCGCCAGTACGTAGAGGCCGTAGGGAATCATCCGCAAGGCGGTCTTCTTCTGGTCTGCTTCCATCTGTCAACTCCACTCTTGTTACAGGTTGATCGTGCGCCGTGTCTTGCCTGATTTGAGGACCGCGAGGCCGAGTTCGAGTGCGGCGATGCCGTCTTCTGCTGAGACCAGGGGCTGCTCCCCGCGCTCGAAGCATTTCACCACGTGCCTCGCCTGGTCGAGGAACATGTCGCGCCGCTTGTAGGTGAAGACGCGCTCCTTGCCGCCTTTGCCCTTGAAGGTGAAAGCGCCCTGGGTCTTCGAGTCGAAACCTTTCGGCGCGGCTGCGGCCGTCATGCCGAACTGTAGCGTACCCTTTGGCCCCACCAGATCGTTGAGGTGTGCTGCCGGGGCGCCGGGTGCCATACCCCAGGACCAGATCAGCGTGTGCTGATCACCCGAGGCAAAGTTGATGATGGCGCTGGCCGTGTCAGCACCGACACTGGTACCGTCGAATTGCACTGAGGATGCCTGCGCCGAGGCCGCGGGGCCGAGCATCTGCAGGGCGAAGTCGTAGTTGTGGATGGCACCGTCCAGCAGTGGGCCACCCCCCTTGGTCTCGTCGCGAAACCACGGATTGGCCGGGCGCCCGCCGGCGGCGAAACGCCAGATCACGGGTGACCCCAGGGTTCCGGCCTGTACGATCTGTCTCATCTTGCCCCACTCTGGGCAGAAGCGGCGCACGAAACCGATCGCGCAGCGCACGTCAGCTTTGACACATGCGGCCTGCATGCGCCGCGCATCGGCGAGCTTCATCGCCATCGGCTTCTCGCAGAACACGTGTTTTCCCGCTTTCGCTGTGTCGATCGCCGGTCCGGCGTGCAGGAAGGTCGGCGTACACACCCACACGGCGTCTACGGCATCCAGCCGCAGCATCTGGCGATGATCTGTGAACACCTGTGCGCCCCCGTGGCCGAAGTCTGCGGCGAAGGACCGTGCTGCGGCTCGAGAGGCGTCGGCGCAGGCGACGATGCGCGCATTGCGCAGCTGTGCCAACTGATTTGCGTGATGCCGGGCGATTCCGCCACAGCCGATGAATCCGATGTTCAGCATGAAATGCTCCTGAAACTGCCTGGGGTCTGACAGGAATGGTGATACTTACGATACTATTCTAGGACTAAGCCACGACGGCGCCAGGATCTGTGGTGGCGTGCACCTGTGGCGAGACCCTAACTGAGGAAGACCCGACATGCCCCTGGTTCCAATGCGAACATTGCTGGATCACGCCGCCGAGAACAACTATGGTGTGGCCGCGTTCAACGTCAATAACATGGAACAGATACAGGCGATCATGGAGGCGGCTGATGAGGTGGAAGCACCGGTCATCGTGCAGGCCTCACGGGGGGCTCGGTCTTACTCCCAGGACGCCTATCTGCGTCATCTGATGCTGGCGGCGGTCGAGTTGTATGATCACATCCCCGTTGTCATGCATCAGGATCACGGCAACAGTGTCGACACCTGCATGAGCGCCATCGACAATGGCTTCACGTCGGTGATGATGGACGGTTCGCTTCAGGAAGACGGCAAGACACCTGGAGACTACGCCTACAACGTGAAGGTCACCTCGGAGGTCGTGAAACTCGCCCTTGCGAAGGGCGTTTCCGTCGAGGGTGAGTTGGGATGTATCGGCTCGCTGGAGACCGGGACGGGAGATCAGGAGGATGGCCACGGCGTCGAGGGCAAGCTGAGCCGTGATCAACTGCTCACCGATCCGGATGAGGCGGAGAGCTTTGTCGCCGACACGGGGATTGACGCTTTGGCGGTGGCCATCGGGACCAGCCACGGCGCCTACAAGTTCACTCGCAAGCCGGACGGTGAGGTGCTGGCCATGTCACGGATCGAAGAGATCCACGCCCGCCTGCCGAACACCCATCTCGTCATGCATGGCAGCTCGTCGGTGCCCCAAGAGCTTCAGGACATCATCAATCAGTTTGGCGGAGCCATCCGGCAGACCTGGGGAGTGCCCGTCGAAGAGATTCAGCGCGGCATCAAGTCGGGCGTGCGCAAGGTCAACGTCGACACCGACAATCGCCTGGCCATCACCGGCGCCATCCGCAAGGTCCTCATGGAAACCCCCGAGAAGTTTGATCCCCGGGACTACATGTCCCCGGCGCGGGCCGCCATGAAGCAGGTCTGCATCGACCGCATGACCGCTTTCGGTCAGGCCGGCCAGGCCGGCAGTGCCCGGGCCGCCTGCAACTGAGCCGGAGCTGGCAGTGGGTCTCATGGGCAGATCCAGAGTGGGTCTGGCGAACCGGGGCGTCAGCCGTCGGGACAACGTCTATCACGCCATGGACCTGGTGCGCGACGACCTGATCCCCAAGGTAGCGGACCAGGTCATGCTCAAGCCGAACTTCCTGTCCAACAAGAACCAGCTCGCCTCTTCGCACCCGGATGCGTTGCGAGGGGCGATCGACTTTCTCCTCTCCTGCCCGAGGCCGCCCTCCGAGATCCTGATCGCCGAGGGCGGCAACGAGGATCACTCCGGCCAGTGCTTCGAAGTCTTTGGCTATCCAGCCATGGTCGACGAGTATGATGTGCCGATCCGGTGGGTGGATCTGAACCGGGAAACCGAGTGGCAGACCGAGACCATCTACCTGTCTGACCGGTCCGAATACCAGGTCCACATGCCGAGGACGGTCCTCGATTGCCCGTGCACCATCTCCATCGCCATCGCCAAGACCCACGACGTCTGTTGTGTCACCCTGGCGCTGAAGAACATGATCATGGGGTCGATCCGGAAAGAGGATCGCACCCGGATGCACGGCTATCCCGATCACGAATCGCGACAGCTGCCGACCGAAGCCCAGAGAATGGCGGTGAACCTGATCCGGCTGTCACCTCACCTCAAGCCGGACATCGGTGTTGTGGATGGCACCATCGGCCTGCAGGGAAATGGTCCGGGAGGGACCGACACTGTGGCCATGGGCGTGGCCGCAGCCGGCGCCGACGTGTTTTCCGTCGACGCCGTCGTCGCCATGGCCATGGGTTTCGAGCCGATGACGCTGGGGTTTCTGCGCCACGCGCAGGAGCTGGACCTGGGTGTCGCAGACTTGGCCGAGATCGAGGTCCTGGGATCGGAGATCGACGATGTCGCCATTCCGTTCAAGCCACATGACGACAATGAGCTGCAGCTGCAGTGGCAGGATCAGGAGGCAGACAGGTACCTGTACCCCCACTCGGTGATGGACCCGGTCGGCTAGAACGGCATGATCCGGGGGGCGAAGGGCGGCGTCGCTGAGATCGTCGCGTCGAAGCTCCTCCGCAACAGATCATTCAGCGTGTTCTGATGTTCGGGACGTTCTGACAGATCCTCGTGCTCCCACGGATCCGCTTCCAGATCGTACAGCTCGAACAGATTCTTCCCGTGGTAGCTGACCAGCTTCCAGCGCCGGTCGCGATACATGGTCGCGTGCGTCTGATCGGGGTAGTTGATGGCGCCAAAGAACTCTGTGCGCACGAACTCCCGGTGTGACTCCGTCGACCCCTCCAGCACGCCGGCCAGCGACTGCCCCTGTACCCAGTAGGGTGTCTCCAGACCCGCGGCGTCCAGGAAGGTGGGCACCAGATCGACGAGCTCGACGAGCGAGTCTGATACCACGTCCTTGCGGTATTTCTCCGGCCAGGACACGATCAGCGGCACCCGCACGAGCCCCTCAATGAACCGGCATCCCTTGAGCAGCAGACCGTGGTCGCACAGGGCCTCCCCATGGTCACTCATGTAGACGACGACGGTGTGCTCCCGCTCACCGATCGCGTCCAGGTGATCGAGAAGACGGCCGAATTCGTGATCGACCTGTTCGATCATCGCGTAGTAGGCGGCCTGCACCCGCTTGTGGTCCCAGTCATCGGGATGTTGCGGCTTCGACTGAAAGTCGACGTTGGCGTCCGTCAGTTTCTGCTGGTGCTCGAGATCCCCTTCCGCAAAGTGCGCCCCTGGCATCTGCTCGACGTCGTAGCGCCTGTAGTACTCGTATGGCGGGTCGAAGACAGCGTGCGGGTCGAAGGGATTCGCACTCAGCATCCAGGGCTGATTCTCCCGGCGGTTCTTGTCGACAAACTCGATCGACTTCTCCGTGCACCAGTGCGTCTGATGCAGGTGCGGGGGCACATTGTCCTGTTCTTCCGTCGGTTCGTACACACCCCCGAAGCTCTTGACCTTCGCCCCCTGCCGGTACGAATCCATCCGGCCGTATTCGAGCAGGAGCTTCTCGGGATCAGCGCCCTGGGCACGCAGCCACTCGGCATAGTCGTGTCCGTAGTCGTCTGCTCCCTTCGGGGCATGGCTGTACTGGAAGGAGTCGTAGCCGTCATCGACGCGGTTCTCACGCCCATCGGCCGCCCCTGCCAGGTGCAGCTTCCCCACCAGGCCGCAGTGGTATCCGGCTCGGCTCAGGATGTTCGGCAACAACCGTTCGGCGTAGTACTCGGGCCAGACCTCATTGCCATTCCCGTTCACGCCCACGGAGCTGGGGTACATGCCGGTAAGAAAACTCGATCGACTCGGCGTGCAGATCGGGGACTGGCAGTACGCGTGGTCGAAGGTGACCGATTCCTTCATGAAGGCATCGAGTCTCGGCGTGTTCACATGCGGATTGTTCAGTGCGCCAACTGTATCGAACCGCTGTTGATCCGAGCAGTACCACAGGATGTTCGGTCGATCAGCCATGTACGCCTTTCATCCGGGCTCGGCCGCGGATCGGTATGGGGTGCGGCCGTGCAGCAAGGCGTCACAGGCCTCTCCCATGGCAGGAGTTCCCCCGTCGAGACGGTTCAGCTCCTTCGCCTGGGTGACCGACAAGCCGCCGGAGAACAGTTGTGTGAAGGTGTTGATATCGCAGCGAAGCGGGTCCTTGTCGTGACGGTCCAGGATCTCCACGCCTCCCCCCTCCGCCCGCGCTGTCACCTTCAGCGGGCGCTCGGCGTTCACGACCCAATCAGCCACCTCGAACGAGATGCTGGCCTGCAGATCCTGGGGAGGGTGCAGATGGCTCAGTGCCTGCGGGACGTCGAGCACGCGCAGGGCCAGCTCGTGCTCACAGGAAATATCGAAGCGCTCAGCAAAGGCGTGCAGCAGAAGGCTGTCGGGTGGAAGTTCCAGATCCATCAGCGCCACCCCTTCCATCTCGGCCAGTGATCGCAGCAGTGCCGACTGTGCGGCAAAACTCGTTCCGTGCAACTCCTGTACGACGAGCCGCTTTCCCTGGCCGCGATCGCGCGATCTGGTCCTGACGAGCGCACTGCAGGCCAGTCCTCCGTCGTCATCGACCAGGACCTGAACCTTTCCGAGCCACCTTTCCTGCTGCCAGAGAGAGTGCGGCCGAACCGACTGGCAGTTTCTGGTGTGTGCTCCCGCCGTGTACAGGCGGTCGATCTCCGGTATGTCTCCCGATTCTGCCGATCGCACCGTGCCTGCGGGAGCGTCGATCTGGCGCACCAGATCAGGCCACACCTTGAGCGTGGTGTAGGTTGCTGGACAAGACCAGCCGAATTTCCCGTACCAGTTGAAGGAGAAGGGCCACAGAGGACAGACAGAACGTCCCTGATCCCGCAGGTGGTTGATCGTCTGTACCATCAGTCCCCCTGCGTGGCCCCGTCCCTGATGCTTGGGATCGGCGGCCACCCCGCCGATGGCACCGGCCGGGATCTGGGAGGTACCCCACCACAACGACGCCGGCTCAAAGTCGAGGGCACACACCATCGTGCCATCCGCATCGAAGCCCGCCAGGACCTCCCCCGTGTACCAGGTCTCTGCATTCTCGTTGAAGGCGCGGGCGGCGATCAGTCTGGCATTGGCCAGCTCTTCGCCCTCGACGGGCCGAACCAGGAGTTCTCGATTGTAGTGAGGTCGATCCATGATTTCGTTATTCTAGCGCAACGCGATGAACAGTGCCAAGAGACGCACGTCTCGGCAGGCCTCGTGGTTCACCGATCGCGCCCAGTTGGCTCAGTCTCGCCTAAGGGTTCTGGCCTCGGCGTAGAGTTCGCGAAGCGAACTCGGCCAGTCGGCGCTGAATCACCGACCTCTGTGCTTCACCGATCGCGCCGAAGGGTCTCGGGCACCAACCCTCCCAGCAACGCGGCACCGGTCAGTCCGATCCCGGCGATCACGATCGGCGCCAGATGGAGCCCTGCCACCTGCCCCACCTGCCCCACGATCACCGGACCTGCAGCGCTGCCCCCGTCACCGATGAAACGCCACATCCCCAGGAATTCACCGCGACCTCGCTCGGGTGCCAGATCCGCCCCGAGGGTCAGCATGGTCCCCGAGCCCAACCCGTTGCCGAGGCCGACCGCCATCGTCACCAGGGCAAGTGTCCAGAAGCTGCCCGACAGTGGCACCAGAGCCATCGCCAATGACTGGATGATGAAGGAGGGTACGTAGGCCCACTTCCGCCCCTTGCGGTCCATCAACTGACCCGCCGGATAGAACATGAGCATGTCCGTGCCGTACGACAGACTGATGATGAGTCCCACCGACCCGGCGTCGAGCCCCAGTACTTCAGCGGCGTAGAGCGGCACCACGGCATTGCGCGCCTGGCGCACGGTTTGCGCGCACAGCTGCCCCGATCCGGCGCTGACAAGAATTCGCCAGTGGCCGACCAGTACCTGCCAGACGCTCTCGTGCGGCACGGCCTCGACTTCGTGTCGAGGCAGATCACGTTCGACCCATCGCAGCACGGCGACGACGGCGGCGGCGATCAGCCCGGCCTGCAGGAAGAATGGCGCTGTCAGAGATACCCAGGAGGCCAGGACCCCGCCCAGGGCGGGACCACCGAATCCAGAGATGCGCCCGATGCCGCCCAGCACGGCGTTCGTCCGCCCCCGCCGCCCGATGTCGACGGTCTCAGTGATGTAGGTGTGTCGGGCGATATTCCACAGCGCCATCGACACACCCAGCAACAGTTGTACGATGAGAGCTTCATGCAGGGACCGCACCTGCGACATCGCCAGAGCGCAGAGAACCATCACCGCACCCCCCAGCACCATCGACCGTCGAACACCCAGGCGGCGTACGACCATACCCGACGGCACATCGAAAGCGAGGTTGCCCAGACCACGAGCTGCCAACGCCAGGCCCACCATGCCGTACGAGGCATCGAAGGAGAGAGCGAACAGGGGCAGCACGGGAAGGATGAGCCCGGCGCCCACCGACATGCAGGCCGACGGCACCCAGACGGACAGTACGACGTGGCGATCCGCGGTCCGTCCGGATGCGGTCTGACTCAACTGTTGTGCTCGTTACTGCGGAAGGATTCCGACTCGTACCAGGAGAAGTCGCGGCCACCGGTAGACTGCCACCAGGTGGTGACAGCCTGCCGCAGGCGAGTCTCGGTGTCGGCGTATTCGGGGCGGCCGGCGACGTTGGTCAGCTCGTGCGGATCGGTGGCCAGGTCGTACAGCTCCTCCAGGCCGGCGTCATCATCGCCGAAGTAGTGGACAAACTTGAAGTCGCGTGTCCGCGCACCGTAGAACGGATGGATTCCCCAGTAGGCGGCGTGATGTTCGAAGAAGACGATCTCGTCATCGGGGTGGGTGTCGGCTTTGAAGGCAGCACACAGGTCGCCGTGAGGGAAGGCGCCAGCGGCATCGACTCCTGCCAGTGTGCACAGCGAACCAGCCAGTTGCACGGAACAGACCAGGTCGTCGACGACGTCCCGCTTCGAGGACTGGCCCGTCGACTGTTTCACGATGCAGGGCACACGGTACAGCTCATCGTACGGCAGCGTTCCCTTCTTGCTGATGCCGTGGGCACCCATCATGTCGCCGTGGTCCGCCACGAAGAGAACGATCGTGTTCTCCCACAGGCCCAGACGCTTGAACTGGTCGGCCACACGCCCGTAGTGCTCATCCATGATGGCGATCATCGAGTAGTAGCGGGCGAGTTCGTCGCGTGCCTGCACCTCATCTCCGGCGCTGTGACTGCCCTCGGCATGCTCGTTCTGCCACGCCGGCTTCGTCTCGAAAGTCTCCTCGTAGTAGCTGCGGGGCAGCTCGAGCCCGTCGGCGCTGACCGCATGCTTCGGTTCGTGAAAGAAGGGCGGGTGCGGCAGATTCGTAGAGAAGGTGAAGAACAGCGGACGCCCGGGGTCATGCTCGTAGTCCTGCAGCCACGCCACGGCGTCTTCGGCGGCCACGTAATCCCGGCGCAGCGACGTCGGCACGTGTCCCATGCCACGCGCCTCAGCTTCGTCGTCTTCAACACGCCGGCCGTCGTGGTCGATCCCCTCGTCATATCCCAGACCGTCCAGCGGCAGTCCGAAGTGGCACTTGCCGAAGTAGGCGGTCCGGTAGCCGGCATCGCGGAAGGTCTGCCCCAGAGTCCGGTCTCGTGTCGGGTTCAGCCGGTTCTGATGATCGTAGAACCCGTAGTTGACCACCACGCCGCATTCATGGGGCGGCAATCCGGTGATGAAGGACGCCCGCGACGGCACACACTGTCCATGGGCGGAGATCATGTGCGTGAAGCGCACTCCCTCCGCCGCCAGCGAGTTCAGAAAGGGCGTATGAGCCACCGTGTCGCCGGCGCAGCCCATCCGGGCGGCCTGCATCTGGTCGCACATCAGGATCAGGACGTTGGGTCGGGTCATTGAGCTGGGCACTAGAGCTCGACCAGCGTCAAGTCCGCGAACCACTTGCGATAGAAGCCGCGGTCGCGCGTAAGGAGACAATCAGCCTGTGCCATCGCGTGGGCGGCGATGAGGAAGTCGGGAATCATACGCGACCTCTGCCCGCCGGCAGTCCGGTAGGCCTGCCAGATCTCTCCGGCAAGGAAGGAGGCCTCGCGGCTGCATGGCACGAACTCGGCGCCGAGCGTCTCGAACATCGCACTCTCGAGCCGAGTGCGGTCCTGGAAAAGTGGACGCAACTCCGCCAGAACGATGTCACAGACGACGATACGGCCCATCCGCCGTGCAGCCCTCAGAGCTTCCTGTGAGTCTCTCAGATACTCCGGGGACGCTGAGAAGATATCCAGCAGGACGGAGGTATCGACCGCTGTCGTCACACTCCCGGACCCCTGGTCCGATCGAGATAATCATCGACGTCCAGGGGAGCGTCGACGATCCCGGTCACGGAAAGGATGGGGTCTTCCGGCTCGATCTTGGCCCCGACGAGCCGGCCCTTCTCAGTCGTGAACTCCAGCTCCATCCCCACGCGAATGCCGAGTTGATCCCGCAGCGGCTTCGGGATGGTGATCTGGCCCTTCTCAGATACCTTCGTACGCATCACCGGCCTCCTTGTTGTAGATTTCCATATTTAAATGTAGGAATTCCTACCCGCAATTCCTACCTCGCCCTGATCCTGCCGCTCCGCTCTTCAGCGCTCAAGGATCTCCCACATCTTCTCCAAGTAGAACCGGTAGTTGGCCAGCGGCGTGCCGTTGGGGATGCGATGATCGAGTCCCAGCACACAACCGCCGGACGCGATCATCGGTGGCACCTTGCGTTCCAGTTCGGTCGTGATCTGTTCTGTGCTGCCGCGAATGACGTGCTTGTCGAGCCCGCCATAGAACGCGAGACGGTCGCCGTACGTCTCACGAACCGCGACGATGTCCATGCCCGCCGCCGGCTCCATGGGGTGCATACAGTTGACACCGGCCTCGAGAAACGCCGGGATCACGGGCATCATGTCGCCGTCGCTGTCCTGATCGAAAAGACGCGCACCGCATTCCTGGGCCACCTCCCACACCCGACGGTAGTACGGGGCGATGAACTCGGCGATCTGGGCCGGTCCGGCCAGGGGACCCGACTTGCCCGCCATGTCCTCGTGCACACTCAGCAGATCCACCGTGACGCCCGCGGCCGCCACCTGCTCCAGGATCCGCACGGCCGTGTCCCCCATCGTCTGCAGCATGTCGTGCAACATCTCGGGTTGAGCGTAGTAGGAAACACAGATCTCCTCTTCGCCCATCAGCTGCCGCGGCTCATCGAACCCACCCGGCATGCCGACGCAGACCACACGTCCCGCCTCGGCGTGCGCCCGAGCCGCCTCCACCCAGCCTGCCGACAGCCTGGCATCGTCGTATTCGTACCACGACTTGATGGTGAGCCAGTCATCCATGGTCGCCACCGGGTGGGACAGCGGCAGCGGCAGGGTCGCCAGACCTTTCGGCATCTTCATCGTGCGCCCGAGCCTGTCCCGTGTGACGATGAACTCATCCGTCTCCTCGAGAGTCACCGGCTCGTGGCCGCCGAGAAGCCCCGTGTTCAGCGACAGCCGCGCCCGCTCCTCGCAGCGGTAGCGAAAGGCGCTGAAGTCGAGCTCCGCCGCTGTCGCGCCCTGTTCCTCCCACTCTTCCTTCAATCCGACGATGGGCCCGAAGATCTCAGTAAACAGCGGCCGGTCGTTCGTCCGGAAGGTCATGTGATCGAGAAACTCTTCACGCCCCACGCTGGGTTGTCGCTCGATGGCCAGATCGGCGTGGGTGGCCCATTTGAGTTTCCGCCGCGTCGTGCCCGTCGTCATGTCGGAAGCTTTCCCTTCGTGTGCAGCCAGTGCAGGACGAACTCGGCAAAGAGCGAGTTCGACCACGCGAACCATGCCCTCGTGAACGTGGCCGGATCGCCCGGATGAAATCCCTCGTGCATGTACCCCGTGCCCCCGTCCGTCGCCTCCAGCATATCGATCAGTCCATCCATCTCGTCCGTGCTGGTGGCCGTCAGTCCCTGCATGGACAGGCTGATGTGCCAGACGTAGCCGTCGGGTGTGTGGGGGCTGCCTATGCCTCGTGCCTGCGTGCCTTCATAGTAGTAGGGATTGCGGTCGCTCAGAATCAACCGCCGGGTGTTGCCGTAGATCTCGTCGTCCGCCGCACGGGCCCCCAGGTAGGGCAGCGACAGCAGGGACGGCACGTTGGCGTCGTCCATGAAGTGATGATTGCCATGGCCGTCGACTTCGTAGGCGTAGACAGGTCCCCCGATCCCCTCGTCATCGATCACGGCGTGTGCCCGCAGTCCGGCATCGATCTCGCCAACCAGGCCCTCGGCCTGGCTGCTCATCTGCTCGTCTGCCCAGACGGTGCGCGCAATCTCACCGAGATGTCTGAGGGCGACGACGGCGAACAGGTTGGCGGGTACCAGGTAACCGAAGCGGCAGGCGTCGTCGCTGGGGCGAAAGCCCGACCACGTCATTCCCGTGGGCGCCACCGGCGCGCCCAGACCCTCGTGGGTCAGCGTGTCACTCGGTGGACAGTCCCGTCGCTGGAAGCGGTACGGCGAGCGCGCCACGTGATCCTGCTCCACCGTCCACAGCTCGAGGATGACCCGCGCCGCCCGGCGGAATTCGTCATCGAACACGGAGGTATCCCCCGTCGCCTGCCAGTACCTGTGAGCAAGCCACAGAGGGTAGCAGAGCGAGTCGATCTCGTACTTGCGCTCCCAGACCCAGTCGTTCTGATCGGTTTCGTCCGGCGCCCAGCAGGCACCGTCCGCCGTACGGTTGAAGGCGTTGGCATAAGGGTCGATGAGGATATAGCCGATCTGCTTGCGGATCAGACCCGAAATGATCCGGCGTACATCTGCGTCCTGTCCGGCCAGCGACAGGTAGGGTGACACCTGGGCACTGGAGTCGCGCAGCCACATGGCGGGGATGTCCCCGGTGAACACGTACGTCGACCCGTCGTCGTGCAGTTCTGTCGTCGTGTCCAGCGTGTTGGGGAAACAGTTGCGGAACAAGGTCGCGAGCCTCGGACGATCGGCCAGCGCTTCGTCGACGCGGGCCATCGTCTCGGTGACGGATTCGGGACGTTGCACCGGCCCGACTCAGACCTGCAGGCGCTGCTGTTCGGCCTCGGACAGCTCGTCATCACCAGCGGCGGCGTTGGTCGTAGCCTGCTCCACCGACTTGGCACCGGGGATGGCCACCGGCAGCGTCGGATGGGAGATGACGTACTGCAGCGACGTGCGCACCATGTCATCGGGTTCGATCAATCCACGCAACTTGTCCACGGTGCCCATCCGCGCCTCGAAGATGGCGCGATCGGCGCCGCCCTCGTTGTAGCTGCTGCGCACATCGTCATCGAAGGAGCTGGCCGTGGTATAGCGTCCGGACAGCAGGCCGCGAGCCAGCGGACCGCGCACCATCACGGCGATCTTCTGCGCCTGACAGTAGGGCAGAAACTCCGACTCCGGCTCCCGGGCAACGAGCGAATAGTCGACTTGAACCACCTTGCAGCCACCGGCGTGATTGAAGCGCCGCAGAACATCGAGGCTGTTGGTGGAGATGCCGTAGCAGCGCAGGCGACCTTCCTGCTGCAGCATCTGGAAACCTTCGAGGTAGACATCCGGATCTTCGATGTCACCCTCGTGGCACAGCAATACATCGTGGTAGTTGGTCTGCAGGCGGTGCAGCGAGGCGTGGGCGCACAGGCGGATCATGTCCACCGTCGTCTTCGGCACGCCCTGTCCGGTGCGTTTGCCCCAGTTGCCGATCTTGCTGACCACGTAGACGTTGTGGCGGATGCCGGCCAGGGCGACGCCGAGCCGCTCCTCGGACAATCCATTGGGGACGCCGTAGGACTCGGCCGTATCGAACAGGTTCATACCCTCGTCGTAGGCGGCGCGTACGGTGGCCCACGACGTGGCGTCATCTACCTCCCCCCACTGGTTGCCGATGTTCCAGGTGCCCAGCCCGATGGCTGATACTTTCCAGCCGGTACGGCCGAAGTCACGGTAGAGCATTTCACTGACCCCTATCTTCTGGTGGCGATGGAATCGGAAACAGAAACACCGTCAGGCCTGCGTCGGCTGTCCTTCGACCGGCCGGCGTGGCCCTTCAACCCGCAGCGTGTGCCCTTCTTCTATGGTTGGGTCATCGTGCTGGCGGCCACCTTCGGCGTGCTCTGCAGCGCTCCCGGTCAGACCATCGGCGTGTCGGTGTTCACCGACAATCTCATGGTGGCCACGGGGTTGTCGCGCGTGCAGATCAGCCTCACCTACCTCGTCGGCACCCTGGGTGGCGCCCTCTTCCTTCCGCGAGCGGGCAGAATATACGACCGCCTCGGAGCCCGCACCATGACGGTGGTCACCGCCATCGCCTTCGGCAGCACCCTGCTCCTGCTCAGCCAGATTGACGTCGCCATTGCCGCGCTGCGTTACGTCCTGAGCGCCGATCTCTTCGCCCTGCCCGTGTCCTTTGCCGTGATGGGCCTGAGCTTCTTTGCCCTGCGGTTTCTCGGTCAGGGCGTGCTCACCATCGCCGCCCGCAACATGATGGTCAAGTGGTTCGAAGCCCGCAGGGGATTCGCCAACGGGGTCATGGGCATCATGAGCAGTTTCGGCTTTTCCGGCGCCCCGGTACTGTTCGACGTCCTGATCGACGAATGGGGCTGGCAGGCCGCCTGGCAGATCCTCGGCATCACGATCATCGTCGGCCTGACCGTGGTGGCCGGCGTCTTCTTTCGTGACAGCCCCGAGGAGTGCGGCATGCAGGCCGACGGCGCCTGCACCCCCAACAGATCCGGGCAGCGCGCCACCGGTCGTGACCACACACCCGCTCAAGCTCGAGCCACACTCTCCTTCTGGCTCATCATGTTGCCCATGATGCTCTCCAGCATCTACGGCACGGCCATGCCCTTTCATGTAGTGTCCATCTTCGCCGAAGCCGGACTCGACCGGCAGCTGGCCATCGGCATCTTCCTCCCCGCCGCCGCCATCGCCGTGGTCGCCAACTTCGTCGGTGGCTGGCTTGCCGACCGGTCCACGCTTCGCTGGCACCTGGTCCTGTACCTGGTGGGCATCATCCTCTCCAACATCGGTGTCCTGAACCTGCATCTGCCCTGGGGACGCTACGGTATCATCGTCGGCAGCGGCCTCATGGGAGGCATGATGCGACTGCTGTCAACCCTCACCTGGCCACGGTATTTCGGCCGACGACACCTGGGCGCCGTCAGCGGCTTCGCCATGTCCCTCGGTGTATCGGCCAGCGCCGTCGGCCCCAGTCTCTTCGGTCTCTCTCTGCAGGCCTTCGACAGCTACCATCCCGCCTGCTGGGTGACCATCTCTCTCTCCGCCATCCTCCTGATCCTGTCGCCCTGGGCCCGCGAACCTGATTAGCTTATTCCCATGACCGATGTGAAGACCGCCGTCCTTCTATCCGGGGGTGTCGACAGCTCCGTGGCTCTCCGTCTGCTGCAGGAAGAGGGCGCCGACCTGACCGCCTATTACCTGAAAGTCTGGCTCGAGGATGAAGTTCAGACCTTCGCCGGTGACTGTCCGTGGGAGGAGGACATGCGCTTCGTGCGCGCCACCTGCGAAGCCGCGGGCGTGCCCTTACAGATCGTCTCGCTGCAGACGGAGTACTACGAGCGGATCGTCGTTCACGTCCTGGCCGAACTGCGCGCCGGACGCACGCCGAGCCCCGACGTCTTCTGCAATCGGCGCATCAAGTTCGGCGCGTTCCTGGAACGCGTCGGCGATCAGGCGGACATCGTCGCCTCCGGTCACTATGCCCGCGTCGAAACGACTGCGAGCGGCGCCCGCCTGTTGCGCGCCGCGGACCCGGTGAAGGACCAGACCTACTTCCTGTCGCAGATGACGCAGGAGCAACTGCAACGCGCCCGGTTCCCCGTCGGACACCTGCCCAAAGCTGAAGTCCGACGCCTGGCGCAGCGGTATGAATTGCCGTCGCGCGATCGCAAGGACAGTCAGGGTATCTGCTTTCTCGGCAAGATCGACTATCGCCAGTTCGTCGAGTTCCACCTGGGTCAGCGCGAAGGTGCCATCATCGATGCCGACACGGGACAGCGGCTGGGTTCACATCAGGGCTACTGGTTCCACACCATAGGGCAGCGTTTCGGCCTGGGGTTGAGCGGCGGGCCCTGGTTCGTCGTCGGCAAAGACGTGGCGGACAACGCGCTGCACGTGGCCCACGGTGATCGACGGCAGGCCCGGAGTCGCACGGTGTTCGAGGCCGATGGCGCCAACTGGATCGGCGGCCCGCCGCGGATCGACAGGCTGCAGACCAAACTGCGCCACGGACCGCAGTCGATCGACTGTACCCTCTCTCCGATCGACGACGACGCCTGGTGCGTCGAGCTGGACGAAGCCGATGGCGGCATCGCGCCCGGGCAGCACGCCGTGTTCTACGACGGCCAGGTCTGTCTCGGAGGGGCGGTGATCCGCTGATAAACGAATGAACATTGAATTCGCCTTTGGCGTGCCGATCTTCGCCAATCCGGGTCTGGGGATCACACCCGGTTGCGCCGAGCTGGAAACGGCTAGCGCCATGGACGTTGCCCGCAAAGCCGAAGAACTGGGCTACGATGCGGTGTGGGTGCCCGACCATCTGATGCTGGGAAAGGACGACGCCATTCTGGAGGGCTGGAGCGTGATGGCGGCGCTGGCCGGTTCGACCCGTCGGGTGCGGCTGGGCCTGTTGCACCAGTCCAACCCCTTTCGCCATCCGGCCCTGGTGGCCAAGATGGTAGCGACGCTGGATCAGATTTCCGACGGGCGCCTGATCTACTATCCCGACATGGGGAACCAGACCCGCGAGCACCTGGCCTACGGCCTGCCGTGGAGCGACGATCGGGCCGAGCGCATCGCCCAAATGGTCGAGGGGCTGGAACTGTCCCTGGAGCTGTGGAGTGCAACAGAACCCGTCACCTTCGAAGGGCGCTACTATCACACGAGCGCGGCGGTATGCCGACCCCGTCCCGTACAACAGCCGCATCCTCCGATCTGGATGGGGGAAGTTCATCCGGACACGCTGGCCGCCTGCGCCCGCTACGGCCAGGGCTGGCACACGACTCCCGTCTCTTTGCCTGTGCTGGAGCAACGACTCCAGGCGCTGGGTGCGGCCTGCGAAACGGCGGGGCGTTCGGTCGACGATCTGCAAAAAGCGATGGCTACCCAGATCCTGGTGGCTCCGGATCGCGCGACTGTGCGCCGTCGTTACCAGGAGATCTTTAGCCTGACCGCCACCGACGATATACCCGACTCGCTCAACCCGGCCTGGCTCATCGGTACGCCCGACGAGGTCGAAGGAAAGATCCGGGACTATGCCGAGGCGGGCATAGGGCACTTTCTGCTGTGGTTCATGGACGCGCCCCGGGAGGATGGACTGCAACTTTTCGCCGAGGAAGTTGCGCCCCGATTTCGCGAGTGTTCCACGTGACAGAGGAGAACGATAGTACATGGCCTTTTCTCGTCCCAAAGTACTGCTGGTCTGCAATGAGCGGGCGCGCAAGAGGTATCTGGTTCCCGGGGAGATAGAGCGACTCGAAGGCTTTGCCGATTGGACTCTGGGCGAGGGAGAAGGGGGGCAGATTTACGAAGTCGCGAAAGATACCCAGTCGATGAAGCGTTCAGGGCCATGTCTGGAGGATGTCGACGGTCTGATCGTCTGTAATGGGGCACCTGTAATCGATGGACAGATCATGGACCGGGCGCCCGCGTTGAAGATCATCGGCGAACTGGAGGGCGACCGCTTTGCCAGCCGGATCGACGTGGAAGCCGCCTGGGAGCGGGGCATTCGCACGGTGGATACGACCAATGGTTCCTCCTATCCGGTGGCGGAGTGGGCTCTGGGGCTGATCCTGGTCTCACTACGCAACGCCGGGGCCCGTTTCCGCGAGCTCATCGCCGGAGAACCCGAAAAAGCCCAGGCGGGGCGCACCGAGATGAGCGGTATTCTCACTGGCAAACGGGTGGGGCTGATCGGCTGTGGGCATATCGGACGGCGGCTGATTGAGTTCTTGCGGCCCTTCAGGGCCGAAATGTGGGTGTACGACCCGTACCTGCACGGTGAGATGGCCGATGCCGTGGGCTTTCTCCAGACCTCGCTGGATAATGTGCTGTCACAGTGCGATGTCGTCGTCTGTCTGGCGCCGCTGACGTCGCGGACCGAGGGCATGATCGGGCGGCGGGAGCTTGAGCTGATTCGTTCGGGGGCGGTGCTGGTGAATGTGTCGCGTGGAGCGATCATCGATTCGCCGGCGTTGATAGAGCGGCTCAAGCGCGGCGACATCACGGCCGGTCTGGACGTTTTTCACCCGGAGCCGATTCCGGCCGACAGCGAGATTTTCCAGCTGCCCAACGTATTTCTGAGCCCCCACTTTGCCGGTCTTACGGGCGATGCCTATCCGCATTTTCTCAGATTGATGGTCGACGAGTTGGACCGCTTTTTTCACGGCCACGAAACGCGCTTTGACTTGACCCCGCATTCACTGGCCAATCGTCAGGGGGACGAGCCGGTTCGACACAGACGTGAATGAGGTCTCCCTGACGGTCGTACCCATCGCTGGGGGCCTCGGCATCGCTCAAGCGAGCGAGAGTAGTCTCGAGCCCACAGCCGTCGTACCTTGCCTCCCCACCATGGAGGCAAGCAAGCAATGAAGATCACCGCAATTGAGTTGGTTCGTCTGAACCTTCCTCAGACCGCGGCAAAGACACCACCGCGCCGCGCCACCTGGAACCGCACGTCGCCACGCTCCCTGCCGATCAATTACTACCCGGAGTTCTCCCGCCTGCCCGGCAAGATGCCCGGCATGGGCGGCGGTCAGGTCTGTGTACGAATCACCGTGGAAGACGGTACCTGGGGTCTGGGCTTCTGTAGTTTCGGTGCGACCTGTGCCGCTGTAATCGAGTCCATCTACGCACCGTTGTTGCTGGGCAGAGACTGCCTGGCCACAGAGTTTCTCAACGATCTCATGTGGCGTGCCATTCAGCGCCTGGGTGATGCCGGCCATGCAACAACCGCCCGTAGCGCTGTTGATCTCGCCCTCTGGGATCTCAAGGGCAAACTGCTGGATCTACCCGTGTATCGTCTTCTGGGTGGGCCGTGTCGCGAGAGTATCGATCTCTATGCTACGGGGGACGATCTGGACTGGGCCATGGAGCTGGGTTTCGGCGCCTTCAAGGTGACCAACCCGGTGCACTACCGGGAAGGTACCGAAGGCCTGTGCCGACTGGAGGAGAAGCTCGCGGCGGCTCGCGAAACCATCGGCCCCAAGGCCGACCTCATGCTCAACGCCGTCATGTCCTACAACGTCGATTTCGCCGTGCAGGTCGCCGAACGCCTGCGCCCCTTCCACATGCGCTGGTTGGAGGAACCCCTGATCCCCGGCGACCTGGAGGGCCACGTGGAGTTGAAAAGAGCCGTACCCTGGATGCCCATTGCCACCGGCGAAGATCACCATGGTCGCATGGCCTTCCGTCAGCTGGTGGAGCGGCGCTGTGTCGATGTCCTGCAACCTGATTTGAACTGGTGTGGCGGCTTGTCAGAGGCGATCAAGATCTACACCATCGGCGAAGCGGCCGGGCTGCAGACCATCCCCCATGGGGGTGCAAATTCTGCCTTTGGTCAGCACTTCGCCATGGCAATGCCTGAATCTCTACAGGCGGAATTCTGGTTGGGCTCTGATCCAGGTGTGCCGCTGGATGAGGTGGCTCGCATTCCAGGTGTAGCCGTACCGAAGAATGGTCGGCTCACACCATCTGATGCACCCGGCTTTGGTATGGACATACAGGAGGAATGGATCGTGCCACTGGAACACACGCAGGCGACCAGCGGGGCACCCTTTTCAGCTGAGTATTACGCTCAGCCGACAGCCAAAGACCGCTGAGAGGATAGCGTGCTGCTGGAAGCGGCCTTAATCCTCACTGACCGCGTTCCACACCATCGGGCAGCCCTTCGGTCTGGGGCTGAGCGGCGGGCCCTCGTTTATCATCGGCAAGGACGTGGCTGACAACACCCTGCATGTAACCCACGGTGAGCGACCGCTGCCTCCCCTGCCCTGCATCACCCGCCGGGGCGTTCTGCTCACGGCGCTGGGCTGGACGCTGTACGCTGCCTTCTTCACCGCCTACTTCTGCGTCATGCTGAAGCTGTCTCTCCTGGAGACCTTCGGCAGTCAGGTCATCAGTAGTCTGATCTTCGCCCTCTACGGCATCCCGGTCTGGCTCGTCGTCATCCGGGGCCTCGACCGTTCACCCTGGGGCTGGCGTGTCGGTGCCCATGCCGTACTCGGCCCCGTGTACATGGCGGCGGTATTCTACACCTCCTGGGGCGTCTCGGTGGCCCTCACCGGCGAACCGGAGCTGAACATGGACCTGCTCATCTGGCAGCTCCTCGGCATGCTGTTCACCTACCTGATACAGTTCAGCCTGTTTCACGTCGTACGTTCCAGCCAGAAGCTGCGCTGGCGCGAGCAGCAGCAGGTCGAGCTCGAGCGTCTGCTGCGGGAGCAGCAGCTGGCCGTCCTCCGTTCGCAGCTGAATCCCCACTTCCTCTTCAACAGCCTCAACACGATCAGCGCCGTCCTCGGGCAGAATGTGGAGCAGGCGCGTGGGCTCATCGCGCGCCTGGGAGACGTGCTGCGCTACGCCGTCGATTCCATCGACCGCAACGTCGTGCCGCTTGCCGAAGAGTGGACGCTGACCCGCAGTTACCTGGACGTGGAACAGGCTCGGCTTGGAGACCGCCTTGCCGTGCAAGCGGACATACCTGATGAGTTGCTCGCTACGACGGTGCCGCCCATGATCCTGCAGCCCCTGGTGGAGAACGCAATCATACACGGCATCGCGCCCCTCCCGGAGGGTGGACAGGTGCACGTATCGGCGGAGTTGGTATCAGGTCGGGTCCGGCTCGAGGTGCGCAACAGCGGTGCGTCGGTGATCGGCGATCGAGGGGACTGGGACAGCGGGGCACGGCCCTGCGAAACATCCGCCAGCGGCTGGATACCATGTACGGGACAGAGGCAGAACTCCAAGTGTCGGCGCCACCTGAAGGGGGCTTCACCGCCTCCGTCCTGCTTCCCGGAGCGTCCGCCCCATGAGCGAGCAGGTCACCGCCGTCATCGCCGATGACGAGGCGCCGGCGCGTCAACTCCTGTCCGAGTATCTCGAGAGATTCCCGCAGATTCAGGTTGTCGGCACCTGCACCGATGGCGAACAGGCTGTTCGTGTCATCAACGAACAGCGGCCCGCTCTCGCCTTTCTCGACATCCACATGCCGACGCTGTCAGGTCTCGATCTGCTCACCCGCCTCGAGCACATCCCCCGGGTCGTGTTCACCACCGCGCATGCCGAGTTCGCCGTGCGTGCCTTCGAGGTGAATGCCGTCGACTATATCCTCAAGCCGTATGACTTCGAGCGCTTCTCCGCCGCCGTCCATCGGGCTCTGGATTCCGTCCACCAGGACGAGGTGGACCGCCTGGTGTCGTTGCTCCACGATGTACGATCCGCTGACGCTCCCTCGAATCGCCTGTTCCTCAAGGTGGCCGAACGTATCGTCGCCGTGCCGACCGAACACATACGCTGGCTGGAGGCCGAGGGCGACTACACCCGGGTGCACACCCGCGATGGCACACATTTCTGCAGCGGCGGACTGGGGGCGCTGGAGACACGTCTCGACCCATCCCGATTCCTCCGGGTCCACCGGTCCAGCATCATCTGCCTCGATTCGCTGATCGAGCTCTCCAGCGACGGCGAAGGTGGCTACGTCGCCCGCCTCGATGACGACACCCGGGTGCGGGTGTCACGGACCCATGCCAGGTCGGTGCGCGCCCTCATCGATGGACATTGATGATCGGTAGCAGGCGCGCCCATTTCGGATTGTTGCCGGCGTAGTTCAGCAGCCCGATCTGTACACCAGTCAGCTCGCGGCTGAAATTGAAGACACCCATGGCAACTCCGTGGTGACTGTCGTTTACCGCGCGGAAGTCGAGGCTGTTCAGGCTGACCCCGTTGAGCAGCCCCACGGTCAGGCCGCTCACCCGTGTCGCGGTGACCTCGACGCCACCGATGGCGATCCCCTCCAGATCCCCGGCCACGCTCACGCCCCAGGCCCCGGCGACGATGCCGCGGAAGTGCCCTCCCACGGCGGCGCCGATACCGCTGACGACGAGACCCCTGGCGTCTCCGGCTGCGTACATGCCGATTCCGGCGAGGCCCACGCCTTTGAAGTCGCCTCCCACGCTGGCCCCGATCAGGGCAGCGGACAGACCCGTCAGGTCACCCTGCACGCTGGTGCCGACACCGCCGATGCTGATCCCCTTGAGCGTTCCGCCCACGGCGGAGCCGATCCCGCCGATGAGCACGCCCGTGGCATCGTCCCCGACACTGGCCCCGATGCCCCCCAGCAGGAGACCGCGAACGTCACCACCGGCCGCTGCACCGGTAGTGGCCAATACCACTCCCTCGACGCGCTTGGCGTCGAGAGCCAGGATGCCGAGGCCGAGACCATGCACTCGTCGCAGGCCGGGCTTCAGCCCTACGGCGACTCCCACCACCTCTCCCCGTCTGGGCCCCCATGCCGAAAGCAGGGTCACATTCACACCGACGACCCGTTCCAGCCGTCGGTCGACGAGATTGATCCTGACCCCGCGGATGCCCCTGGAATCACCCAGACTCAATCCGGTGCCACCCACGGCCAGATCGAGGGAGGCGGCGACGGCGGGAGCCGAGTACGCCGCCACCACCAGACAGCCCGGCGCCAGTACCCTGCGAATCCTGTTGCAGTTCATCTCTCTCTCCTGTGTATCAGAACGTGAGGCCCCGGCGCGCGACCACCTGCCGATAGGCGTGGGCACTGTCCTTCCACAGCCGATCCTGTGTGTCGAAGTCCACGTGGATCAGACCGTACCGCCGCGCATACCCCGCGGTGTACTCGAAGTGGTCGAAGGCGGACCAGACGATATAGCCCTCGACGGGGACATCCTCGCCGAGGGCCCGGTGTACCTGCCGCAGGTGATCGTGCAGGTACTGAACCCGGTGCCGGTCATGGATCCGCCCACCGACGACGGCTTCATCGTTCTCGCCGAAGCCGCAGCCGTTCTCCGTCACGATCAGTCGGGGTGACCCGTAGTCGTCCCGGAGCCGGAGCAGCAGGTCGTAGAGTCCTTCCGGGTACACCTCGCCGAGTATCGACGAGACCGTGTCCTTGTTGGCGATCACCTCGATGCCGAAGCGGGGAGCGTCGACCCGTTCGCGCACACGCCTCGGCGCGTAGTAGTTGACACCGATGAAGTCCGGAGGCACCTGCGCCAGTGCCGAGATCCCGTCCAGGTCCGCAGTCAGACCCGCGGTGCGGTACTCCTCCAGGACATCCGCCGGATAGGATCCCCGCAGTACGGCGTCGAGGAACCAGCGGTTCAGGATGCCGTCTTCCAGGCGGGCGGCGGCGCGATCCTCCGGGTATTCGCTCGCCGCGTACACGGGTGACAGGTTCAGCGTCACACCGATCCGACCGGGCAGCCCCAGATCACGAAACACCTGCACCGCTCGCCCGTGGGCGAGCAGATGGTGGTGGGTGTCCAGCGTCTGTGCCGCCAGGGCGGCCCCCGGTACGGGCACGAAGCTGCCGTCCTCGGCCAGGGTCAACTGCCCCTTGACGATGCTGCCGATGTACATCGTCTCCATGTACGGTTCGTTCAGCGTGATCCAGGTGGACACACGATCACCGTAGGCCTCAAAGACGATGCGGGCGTACTCGGCGAACCATTCGGGCGATTCTGGATGGCCCCAGCCGCCGTTGCGCATCAGTGCCAGCGGCAGATCCTGGTGGTAGAGCGTGACCACCGGTTCGATGCCGGCAGCCAGCAGCGAGTCGATAACGGCGCTGTAGTGTTCGATGCCGTCCGGATTCACCGCTCCGGTGCCCTCAGGCAGGATGCGGGACCAGGCGATGGAGAAGCGGTACGTGTCGACGCCGAGCCGACGCAGATGATCGATGTCCTCGCCGAACCGCCGGTACTGGTCGATGGCGATGTTGCCCGTGGCCCCGCCGGCGATGCCGACCTGATTCGTATAGAAGTCGAGAACCGACATGCCTTTGCCGTCCGCCTGCCAGGCACCCTCGACCTGGTACGCGGAGGTGGCCGCGCCAAACTGAAAATCTGGCGGGAACAGGATGTCCCGGGACGAACCACGCCCCGCCGGCAGCAGGCTGCATCCGGGAACGATGGACAGGAGGACGAGGATGAGAAATGCCCGTGAGCGCACCATGCGAGATCCCCTTTCACGTTGTATGCACAACCAGCATACCAGCGAAACATGCCCGATCTCAAGGGCATTTCGATGGATGACGGCTACAGTCGGCGGACTGCGGCTGTGCGCGTCGGCGGCAGCCTGGACGACGCCAATCGCCCCTTCTCACACGACCCGACTGCTACCTTGACACACTGTCGATCACCCTTTTTATCCTCACTCGGCGACGAACGTCCTCGACAATGGAGTGAGAACATGAGAGCCATCCTGCTGGACCAGCCCGGTACCCTCGACACGCTGCGGGTAGATGAGGTATCGGAGCCCCAACCTGGCACTGGTGAAATCCGCGTTCGAGTGGCCGCCATCGGCCTGAACCCGGTGGACTACAAGCTCGCCGGCCGCGGCAACCCCGCCTGGTCCTACCCTCACATCCTGGGACTCGACGTGGCCGGCACCATCGATACCGTCGGTGCCGACGTCGACAGCTGGCGGACGGGTGATCGCGTCTTCTATCACGGCAACCTCGCCCGGCCGGGAGGGTATGCCGAGCTGGCGATCACGACGGCCCACACTACGGCAGCCATCCCCGACGGCGTCGATTTCGTCTCCGCCGCCGCCATCCCCTGCGCTGGTCTGACAGCCTACCAGGGCCTGGTGCGCCGGCTCAATGTGCAGGCGGGACACACCGTATGGGTGCAGGGGGGCGCCGGTGGCGTCGGCGGCTTTGGCATCCAGATCTGTCGACACCTGGGCGCTACCGTCATCACCACCGCGTCCGCCGGCAATCATGACTATGTACGGAGATTGGGTGCCGACCACGTGATCGACTATCGCAAGGAAGACGTACCGGCCAGAATTCAGCAGATCACCGACGGCCGGGGCGTCGACGCCGTGCAGGCCGCTGTCGACGGAGAAACCGCCGATCAGGGCGTCAGGGCACTGGCCTTCGGTGGCGCCATCTCATGCATCGCCGGCTTGCCGACGTTATCCGATGACACCTTCGCGCGGGCTATCTCGCTGCACAAGATCTCCCTCGGTGCAGCCCACAACGACAACAACCGGGACGCTCAGCTGGATCTGGCCCGTATGGCCTCTGAGATGATCGCCCTCGTCGCCGAGGGACGGATCGCTCCCCTCGTTGAGCAGCTGATCCGTCTCGACGAAGTCCCGGCGGGCCTGGCGCAGCTGGAAACCCGACACGTACGCGGCAAGATCGTCGCCGAACTATAGAGGCGAAGCCCTAGAACACGCTGGTCGTGTCCGTTGCTAAGCCCGTATCCTGGCGACCACGGCCGAGGCAACGCTCTCATAGTCGGTGTAGGACATCTGGATGAGGTCGATGTGGCTGCCGGCATTGAAGGCGATCTCCTCGTCCTCACGCAACAGATCGTCAACGAAGACCGGCATGTCGTACAGCTCACCGAAAGGCGGCATGGCCCCGACCTCACACTCTGGGAACAGACCACCGAACTCCTCCTCCGTGGCCAACTCCACCATTCCGGCTCCGGTGGTTTCACGCAGCCGTTCCAGGTCGACCTTGCTCGACGCCGCGATCACCGCCATCGCCATGTTCGTATCGATCTTCACCATCACCGTCTTCGCCAGCTCCTTGCCCCGGATGTGGGTCTCGGCGGCGATCTCCTGTGCCGTGAACTCGGGAGAATGGCGGGAGAATGGCGAATGATGATGTAACGAATCCCCGCCGCGTCCAGGCACTTGCGCACTCGTTCACCGGGCATGTCGTCCTCCTCGCGTTGTGGTCCTGACACATGAAGACCTCAACGTGTAACTAGCGCAGGTCGGCTCTCTATATCCACTGTCAGGGAAATCCGCACCAGACGCTGCCAGCTGTCCCAACCGGACTCTCCTGCCCAGGGCACGCAAGATCCCGCAATTCTATGTCGCCGGGTTTCACCTTGACCGCTCGCCTGACCTGCCTACCCTTTGGGCGATGGCTCCTGACATGAAGACAGCACCGGGTACGAAGTGATGCGGAGGCAGGACGGCCCGTGAGACCTTTCCGTGGTCGGGTCTTCAGCGACGCCGACACCCAGTGTCGCGGCATCGAAGGTGTACCGGTCAGCGACGGCCTCCACGTCGTGCGCAGCGATGCCGAGGGTTGCTTCGAGTTGCCCGGCCACGACAGCGCCCGGTTCATCAGCGTCCACCAGCCGCCCGACTTTGCCGCCTCCTGTCACTTCATCCGCACCGACGCCGCTGTCGCCAGCTACGATTTCGCCATGCGACCGAAACAGCGGCGTGAACACTTCAGCTTCGTCCACATCTCCGATACGGAAACCGCCGAAATGGGTGATTGGCTGGACGAACTGAAAGACTTCGTTCGCGACTCCCAGCCTGCCTTCATCTTTCACACCGGTGACTTGTGCTACGCCGGAGGCATCGACTGGCACAGCCGCAACTTCACCAGCGCGACGATGGGAACACCGGTCTACACCAGTCTCGGCAACCACGACCTGCTGGCGGGTGACTACGGCGAGCAGTTCTTCGAGACTCGCTTCGGCCCCGTGAACTACTCCTTTGAGGAAGGCAATGTGCTGTTTGTGGTGACACCCATGAACCACGGTGACTTTGAACCCTCCTACTCCCAGGCGCGGATCTTCACCTGGCTGCAGAATCTGCTGGCCCTGTTCCCGCAGAAGCAGCCAAAGATCATCTTCAACCACGACCTGCTCACCAACGGCCTGAACTTTGACTTCAGCGATGGCGACGACCACTCAGGGAGCGTCATCGAGCTGAGTTCCTGCAACCTGAAGGCCTGGCTCTACGGCCACTGGCACAGCCACTTCCACAAGCGCCACAGCCCTGATGGGCCCATCTCTCTGGGCACGGCCGTGGTCGCCAAGGGCGGCATCGACCATTCACCCGCAGCCTTCCGCGTCGTGGATGTGGATGCCGAAGGCGACGTACGCACGCAATTGCGCTGCAGCTACGTACACCGCCACATCACTGTCGTGTCCCCCAGGCAGGACCACCTGCCGCGCGGTGCCGACGGAGCCTTCACCGTATCCGTCAACGCCTATCACACACCCTCCCCGACGGTGGCGGTGCGTTGCCGTATTCATAGCGATACGGGATGGTTCGACCTCAAACCCCGGTCAGCGTGGAACTGGTCCGCAACGTGGCTGCCGCAAGACACGACAAACACCACGACGTACACACTCACGACAGAGGCCCGGCTGGCCAATGGTCGCACCCTCACAGCACACGTCGAGTTCACCTTGACCACAGCAGCAGATCCCGGGACAGACACAACCGACCCGGACGTGGCCACGGAGTGGCCTAATCTGCTGGGCAACACCGGTCACGATGGTGGCGCAGCAAGGGCGCTGCCGCCGCCGCTGCATCTTCACTGGGTGCACAACGTGGGCGCCAGCATCTTCATGGCATCGCCCGTCGTCGCCCAGGGCCGCGTTTTCACCGCCACCATCGACGACGGCAACGCGGAAGACTGTGCCATCATCGCCTGTGATGCGGTCACGGGCCAGCAGATCTGGCGTTACCCAACCCGGAATTCAGTAAAGAACACCATCGTCTACGCGGCCGGCACCGTGATCGCCACCGACCTGCACGGTTTTACGTATGCCGTCGATGCCGCCACGGGTGCGCTGCGGTGGCAGAAGGATCTGCAGTACGATCGCTTGCCAGGATTTGTCTCGGGCCTGGTGACGGATGGCGAGTCGGTATTCACCGGGTTTGGTCACAGCTTGCAGGCTCTGGCCGTGACGGACGGCTCGACGCTCTGGAGAAACAGCGCCTGGGATGGCGGTGAAGGCAGTACGCCGACAATGACCCTGGGCGCCGGGGTCCTGGTCGCGTCCTCCCACTGGCGCGGTCTCTACGGACACGACGCCGCCACCGGTGAACTTCTCTGGCAGCACACCGAGCACGGCTTGCGGTTCCGCGATGGTACGGTGACGTATCGTGACAATCTGTTCTTCCTGGCCGCGCAGGATTCGCTCTTCATCCTCGATCCGCGTTCCGGCGCGATTGAGCAACAGCGGCAGGCAGACGGCAGTTTCCACGCTGCCAGTGCGCCACTGATCACCAACGATCTGTTCATCGTGGGAACTGCCGACAAGGGTGTCGCCGCATTCTCACGAGACACCCTTGAACCGCTCTGGGACCACCCCACCGGCAAGGCCCTGTCGTATACCGTGCCCTATGCCTGCTCAGGTGCGGCTGCTGTTGAAACGAGCCCCGTACTTGCTGGTGACACGATCTACTTTGCCGCTTCAGATGGGATCTTCCGTGGCATCGACGTCCACACCGGCACGGGGCGCTGGCAGATGGACCTCGGCGCTCCCGTCTTCACCACAGCCGCGATCTCCGGCGAGCTGCTCTTCCTGGCAGACTTCTCAGGAAACCTCTATGCCTTCAGGCAAGGTGGGTGACTTTTTGAGACTGAATGGCGCCGTTCTATTCTGGAGGAGGGTGTGCCCTTCTTCGTTGCCCCCACCACCGTCAAGATCACGACCAAACTCCTGCCCAGGGCAACGCGGAGAAAGGTGTGCCGTGATCCGCAGCAGACGCGGATGCTGACTTGACGAGCCATCGACTACACCCTTGATCCTCACTGGCCGCCCATTGCCCTTCTAACACCTGCCTCATCACAACCTCACACGGAGCACGTCGCGATGCCTGGCACTGTCAGATACTCCTCACTTGTCGCAGCATGCGTTGCCGGACTCAGCGCAGCAGCTTCCGCGGAGTTCGTCCTTGACCTCGATCCGAGAGAGGGAGACCAAAACGTTCGCGAAATGCAGGTCAGGCCGGGAGATCTTCTTGACCTTGAGCTGGTCGCGCTCAGTGGTGCGCAGGACCTTGAGGGCTTCGACGTCCAATTGCGATTTGAGCCTGATCACTTCGAGTATGCGAGCTTCCAGCCCGATGGACTGATGTCTGGCACGGACGCTCTACCACCTCAGAAAACCGACGACGGTGTCAGGATCAGCGCTGGTACTCCGGACCATAGGAGCCCTGAGGATGCGGGATCTCTCGGCAGGATACGAATCCAGATCACCAGCTCTTTTTCTGGAGCAGGTAACATCAGCCTGGTCGGAGGCACTCTTATCGCCGGAGGACAGACACATGAGTTTCCCTTCAACTCCACAGTGCGCCTTTCAACCGGTGAAGCGGAAGGGCTAGCTGCAAGTCCCGATCCCAATCCCGAGGAAATCATCGACACACTACCCGAAGAGCTTCAGAGCTTGTACAGAGAGGCCCTCGGATTCACCGAGCGTGCTGATCCGTCGACGGAGAGCGAATCACTGGATCACAGAATTCTGGCCCTGGAGGAAACCCGGAGCTATACGGCTACCGCAACTCTCGAAGAAAAACGACAGATCGCGCTGGCCCTGTTGTTCTTCCACTTCGGTGGCGACGATGAAGACCCAGAGAAGAAGAAACTGAAAATGGAGATGCAGGAGGCCCAGGATCCAACTGCAGAATTACTTGCCTTGTTGGAGAGGCTTCTTGAGAAGAACCATCACCTGTCGATGCAGGTGCTCAGGCGTGCGCAGTGACGCCACCTGGTCCCCAGTCCGACACGTGCTGCCCTTCTACTTACTTTTACCAGACGGTCTCACTGGGCCCATATTCCGCGACGCCCGGCCCACCTTGACCCACCGGGCCATCGCCGCCCTGGAGTCGGCTGACAGGATCGAGCTGGTGGTCACCCAGAATGTGGACGGCCTCCATGCCAGAGCCGGTACATCCGCCGAACGCCTCGTCGAGATCCATGGCACCAACGCCGAGACCGAATGTCTGACCTGCGGCGAGCGTTCCGATCCCGAGCCCCACATGCAGGCCTTTCGGGTGACGCGAAAACCACCCCACTGCGCCTGCGGTGGTCTGTTGAAGACAGCCACCATCAGCTTCGGCCAGAACCTGGTGCCGGGCGACCTGCAACGCGCCGCCGACGCCGCCGGCAGATGTGATCTCGTCGTCGCCCTCGGCTCGACGCTCTCCGTGTATCCGGCTGCCAACGTCCCCCTCGAAGCCGTCGAACAGGGCGCGCCGTACGTCATCATCAACCGGGGAGCCACCGAGCACGACGGCCGTCCCGGGGTCACTCTCCGCCTCGATGGTGATGTGCAGGAGCTGTTCCCACCAGCCGTCGATGCCGTGCTTCAACCCTGATGACCTCACCGGCACAAGGGTCGTCAGGCTCACCTGAGGCTGCTATCTTTCCACTATGAAGCACTTCCGTTCCAAGATCGACTTCATCCCCGTCCTGCTTCTCGTGCTGGCCATCTTTCTGCTGGATACCGCCGCCATGGGTGTGGCCGTGCCGGCTATGGCCAACGTCGACAACCTGGCGCCCTTCGCCCTGTTCTTCGTCGCCACCTTCGTCCCCGTCCTGCTCCTGCTGGCGGCGGTTCCGGTGCGTTACCACATCTCGGCGCGGGAACTCGTTGTGCGCAGCGGCCTGTTGCGCTGGACGATTCCCCTCGGCGACCTGCACCGCGCCTGTGTCGTACGCGGCGTGGGGCTGGCGCCGGCCCTGTCTATGGACCGCATCCGCCTCGACTATCAGCGCGGTGAGCGGGTGCGCTCGCTCCACATATCGCCCATCGATCCGCAGGTGTTTCTCGCCTGTCTCGTCGACCGGGACAAGGGGCTCGGTCTCGAGGACGGCGACGTCGTGCGTCACTCCGGGCCGATTCTCTGGTTCGACAACGCCACGGCCCGCGCCTCCTGACGACAGACAGCCGCTCTGCCTACTGCGTGTAGAGTGGCTTTCTGTTGCGCGCGTCGCGGGACTGGAGGTACTCCCGATAGACCTTGGGGATGTCGTCGCCCAGACGGCCCCCTCCCAGGTAGCCGATCGTCGGCATGTCTTTGAAGCTGCCGTGGACGAGATGCCCCGATTCGGGGTCGCGGTAGATGAGCACGGAGTACTTCGGCTGGATGCTGTAGACCGCTGTCAACACAGCGCAGAAATCGGCCTCGTTGGGTCCTGCCGCGGCGGTCTGCCCGAATACGAGGTATCCGGGATGCAGTTTCCGCTCCTTCAGGTGTGAACCCAGCGACGCGCCATAGAGCGGCAGGATGACCCGTCCCCTGCGGTTCAACTCGCGGAACAGCTCGTTCAGCGGCCCATGGTCCTCTTCTGCTTTGGGGATCAACCCCCAGTCCCGGGCTGTGTGCCGCGGCACGCCGGACAGCGTCACCAGCTGCCGCGCCAGCAGACCCTCCTCCGGCAGCCCTTCGGGTATGCCCCGCGGCTCACGGGCGAGACTGTCGACGTAGGTCAGGTACAGAAGATCGTCGCGCACCGCCGCCGGCGCCCCGGGGTAGGGCGCCATGCGGTGGCCTGGCTCAGGCGACGACAGGGCGAACGCACCCCACAGCAGAACGGCCCCGGCAACGACTCCGAGTCCAGCCAGACCGATGGCACGAAGCTTCCGCTTCCGCCGCATCGCCCGCAGACGCTTGTTCGCCGGCCGTTTCTTCTTCTTCACCTTTCGACGGGGCGACCGTTTTTCGCCGCTCACGACACTAGCTCCAGGAAGGCGCCAGCTCACCACGGGCGAAGCGCTCCATCTTCCTGAACAGATCCCCGAAGATGGCATTGCGGCGAACCCCGTGAGCGATGCGGATCGAATGTCGCGACGCATCCACCGACCACGTCACCTGATCGGTCAGGATCGGGCTGGGCACCGCAGTCGATGGCACCCAGCTCTCGTCGATGAGCCAGCCGGTGGCGGCGATGTCCCAGATCTCCTTCGACCAGGCGTACTGGTCCTGGCGATAGGACTCGCAGATGTCGAACAGATACCGGCCAATGTCTCCCTGGGGCTGCACATACTCGGCCAGTTCGGCGATCGTCGTCAACAGGTGGGAGGCCACCGTGGCGCAGGGGATATGCACGAAGGATGCGCCCGAATCGAACACGACCTGGGCGGCGACCACATCCTGCCGCAGGTTGAACTCGCGTGCTGTCGGCCAATGCGTCGGCTGACCACCCAGCCAGACGACGACGATACGTTCGGTGATCCCCGGATCCAGGAGAATGGCCGAAGCCACATTCGTGATAGCGCCGATGGCAGCCACATAGAGCGGACCTTCTCCTGAATTGGCCAGATCCACCAGGTGTTCGGCCGCGGCGCTGCGCACCGGTTCCGTGCGCGAGGGCAGGTAGCGATCCGATCCCTTGAATACACGGTCGCTTTCGCTGACGCCGAGCCGCTCGAGGAGACGGATGATCTCGTCGTAGCTCTTCTCCATGCCGTCGGCTGGACCCTCGCTCCGGCTGTTGTGGAACGGTGCCGCGTACAGCGCTTCGAGCTTGATCCGTTCCGGTGACAACAGCGCATGGACGACGGCGAACTGGTCGTCCACCTCGTTGTAGGTATCGGTATCGAGCACGACGCGAAGCTGGCCTTCGCTTGCCGGCATTTCCATCGGGGTCTCCCGGGTCTGGTGTCTACGATGGAAGGTACTCTGTCGAACCTTGCCGACCACCATGGCGAACTGTACTGTCGAAACGTGACCGACCAGCTGCCACATGGCGAGACAGACCCCTCCTCCGGCCCCGATCTGTCCATCCTGCCCTCGGTGGACCGCGTTCTGAGCGATGACCGCGTCGTCGCCCTCACCGAACGCTGTGACCGGGCCGTTCTTGCCGATCTCGTCCGTGATGCCGTGGGCACGATCCGCCAGGCCCTGTTGGCCGGCAACGGGCAGGCGTCGGGTGAGGATCTCCTCGACACCATCGTCGCCGACGTCCACCAGCGCCTGGTACTGACCCTGGCGCCGCGTCTGACCCCGGTGGTGAACGCCACCGGCATCGTCCTGCACACGAACCTGGGCCGCGCCCCCCTGGCGCCGGCCGCCCTTGATCGCATCACCGAGACGGCGGGGTACAGCAACCTCGAGGTCGATCTGGCGAGCGGTCAGCGCGGACACCGGCATCTTCTGGTAGAAGAACTGCTCTGCCAGCTCACCGGGGCCGAGGCGGCGACGGTGGTCAACAACAACGCCGCCGCTGTCCTGCTCGCCCTCAACGCTCTCGGCATGGACCGCGAGATCATCGTCTCCCGTGGACAGCTGGTCGAGATCGGCGGCTCCTTCCGTCTGCCCGACATGATGGAGCGCAGCGGTGCTGTGATGGTCGAGGTGGGTACCACCAACCGTACGCACCTGGCAGATTATGAACAGGCCCTGTCCGAGCGCACCGGGCTGATCCTCTGCGTTCACCCGAGTAACTACCGCGTGTTGGGGTTTACCGCCGAAGTGCCCCTTGCTGACCTCGTCGCCATGGGTCGACAGCACGGTGTGCCCGTCGTCGAAGACCTGGGCGCCGGCGCCCTCGTCGATCTGCAGCCTTGGGGGCTACCCGCCGAACCGCTGGTCGCCGACAGCATCGCCGCCGGCGCCGACGTGGTGACCTTCAGCGGCGACAAGGTGCTGGGAGGCCCGCAGGCAGGGCTCATCGTCGGGCGTCGTGAGGCGGTGGAGGCTATCCGCGGCAACCCCTGGATGCGCGCGTTGCGCTGCGACAAGCTGACCTACGCCGCCCTCGAGGCAACCCTGAGGCTCTATCTGGATCGTGAGTCTCTGCCGGTGCATCTGCCGGTTCTGCGAATGATGACGACCACAACCGACGATCTGCAGGCGCGAGCTGAGAGGGTGCGACATGAGGTCGAGGATCTGACAGCGCGAGGCTGGCAAATCGAGGCGACCCCATCGGTGGCACAGGCGGGCAGCGGCTCGCTGCCGCTGGAGGAGATTCCCAGCGTCGCCCTCGTGGTGAACCCCGCAGGGATGTCAGCCGGTGATCTGGCGACACGCCTGCGGGGCAACGAACCCGCTGTCGTGGGCTACGTACGGGACGACCGGCTGCACCTGGACCTGCGCACGGTCACCGACGACGACGTGCCGGTGATCATCACCGCCCTACGAGGGGCCGCCGGCGGCTGATGTCGTCGCCACACGTCATTCTGGGTACGGCGGGACACGTCGATCACGGCAAGACCGCTCTGGTCAAAGCCCTCACGGGCATCGACACCGACACCCAGCCCGAGGAGCAGGCCCGGGGGGTCACCATCGACGTCGGCTTCGCCTACTGGAAGGATCACGTCACCTTCATCGACGTACCCGGTCACGAGCGCTTCATCAAGAACGCCGTCACCGGTGCCAGCTCCATCGATCTGGCGCTTTTTGTCGTGGCTGCTGATGATGGCGTCATGCCGCAGACCCGCGAGCACCTGGCGATCCTGCAGCTGTTGGGTATTCAGCACGGTGTCGTGGCGCTGACGAAGACGGACCTCGTCGAGCCAGACTGGGTGGAGCTGGTGACCGAAGAGCTGAGTGAGCTGTTCGCCGACACTTTCCTGTCCGGCGCGCCTATCCTGCCGGTGTCCTCGACCACCGGCGACGGCGTCGATGACTTGCGTTCGACCCTGGAAGATGAGATCGGTCGCGTGGCGGTGCGGGCCGACCGCGGCGCCTTCCGCCTGCCCGTGGATCGCGTATTCTCGGTGGCGGGCTTCGGCACGGTAGTGACAGGCACGGTGCTGGCGGGCATCGTTCGCCCCCGCGATGAGCTCGTGCTGCAGCCGCGGGGCCAGTCGGTGCGGGTACGGGGTGTGCAGGTCCACGGTCAGGACCGACCCGAGGCCGGTGTCGGTCTGCGGGCGGCCGTCAACCTGTCCGACCTGGACGCGGCCGACGTCGAGCGCGGCGATACGCTGGCGTTGCCAGGATTCTTCCCGTCCACCTACATGCTCGACGCGAGTCTGAGCATGCTCGCCGACATCCCCGCACCGCTGCTGCACCGTGACCGTGTGCGCCTTCACCTTGGACCGAGTGAAGTGCTCGCCCGTGTCGTCCTGCTCGACGCCGACGTGCTTGGGCCCGATGACAACGGCTACGTGCAGCTCCGCCTCGAGTCTCCCGCGGTGGCGGCACACGGTGACCGCTTCGTCATCCGGCGTTACTCGCCGGCGCAGACACTGGGAGGCGGGATCATCCTGGATCCGCTGCCGCCCAAGCACCGCCGTCGGCGCCCGGAGGTCCTGTCCACGTTGGGCGATCTCGACACCGACACCGCACAGATCCCCCTGGAGGTGTTCCTGCGGTCGGCTGGCGATGAAGGCAGGACGGCACCCGAGCTGGCCCACCTGCTGGGCGAGGACGTCGAGTCTGTAGTGCGAGGACTGCTGCGACTCGTCGAAGCGGGGCAGGCTGCCAGCTTTGCCGATGGGGGTACCTCCCGGTTCCTGCACGATCGGGCCTGGAGCAGGCTCTGCGACGCCACCCTTCAGGCTCTCGCCACTTTCCATCGAACCGAACCTCTGAAGTCGGGCATCGGCCGCGAGCCATTGCGCCAACAGGTGGCGCCCCGCTGCCCGCAGCCGGTGTACGATGCGGCACTCGAACACCTGGCGGAGACGGGCCGCCTGCGGACACAGGCGTCACTGATCAGCCTCGCCGAGCACGAGGTCGAGTTGTCAGCGGAGTTGGAGAGTCTGCGGCAGAGCGTCGGCGAGCTGTTGCGCGAAGGGGGTGCCGCGCCGCCGGACGAGGAGGACCTGCCCGACAAGGTGCAGGCCGGCCCGGCCGACGTGCAGGCGGTGATCGAAGTGATGCAGGGACGGGGCGAGCTCGTGCGCCTCGCCGACCAGTTGCTGTTCGATGCGGGGGTGCTGCAGGACCTCGAGAAGGATCTGGTGAGCTACCTTCAGGACCACGGTGAGATCGAGGTCTCCACCTTTCGCGAGCTGGCAGCCACGACACGCAAGTATGCCGTACCTCTGCTCAACCACTTCGACAGTCGTGGTGTCACCCAGCGGGACGGTTCGGTGCGCCGCCTGATCACGGTTACGGAATGAACGGAATGGGAATGGATGGGGCTCTGGTGGCCCTCGCGGACTTCAAATCCGTTGCGGTGTGCTGATACCACGCTGGGTGGGTTCGATTCCCACACATTCCCGCCACAACCGCAACTCTCTATTTTACAGTTATTTACAGCTTCACGCTTCTGTCACAAA
>DASCMS010000118.1:0-6238 GCA_036011085.1 Candidatus Latescibacterota bacterium | reverse complement strand
GGGCCTTCATTGATCAAGCCCATCTTCAAGAACCCGTTGATGTGGTTCGGCTTTGCGGTGCCGACGATCGTGCAGAGCCTGAACGGTCTCAACTACTACTTCCCCTACATCCCGGCCGTCGACATCGCCAGTTGGGGAGGTTTCACCATCCCCCTGTTTCGCGAGTCCGTCAACCTGAAGATCGCTCTCAGCTTCCAGATGATCGGTTTCTCCTACTTCATCAGCCGGGAGATCGCCCTAGGCCTGTGCGTGTTCCATCTGATCAACATCGTTCAGCAGGGAATCTTCAACGTTACGGGTATAGACCAACCCGACCCTGTCCTTGGCTCCTACAGCTCGTACTCCGGCGCCATCATCGTCCACCAGGGATTCGGGGCGATCGTCGTCCTCGTCCTCTTCGGCCTGTGGACCTCCCGTCGTCATCTGCACGATGTCTGGAGCAAGGCTATTTCGGGTGACCCGAACGTCGACGACTCCGGTGAGATCCTGTCGTACCGGGCCGCCCTCCTGGTCCTGGTATGCAGTCTGACTTTCATGGGCTTCTGGCTCTGGCAATCAGGGCTGCCAGGTTGGATCGTGCCGATCTACCTTTTCCTCGCTTTCGTGCTGTTCATCGGCATTACCCGGGTAGTGGCGGAAGGTGGTCTCGCCTTTGTCTTCGCTCCGATGATCGCCTCTGATTTCGTCGCCGCCGGATTCGGCACCCGGGCCCTGGGTTCCTCCGGCGTAGTCGCCCTCGCCTTCACCTATATCTGGGCGAGTGACATCCTGACCTTTGTCATGGCCGCCTGCGCCAACAGCCTCAAGCTGGTGGAGGAGACCGTGTTCAGGAGACGGCGGCTGATCTTCTGGGGTATGCTGATCGCCATCGTCGCCACCCTCGGCAGCTCGATCTGGGCGATTCTGGAGCTGGCCTACCGGTACGGTGGGATCAACACGTCGCAGCATTTCTTCGGTCCCGACGCCACCTACGCCTTTGACAACGCTGGCGTGCGCATGAAGTCGCTGCAGGGACCGCACATGCTCAACTGGCTCTACACGGCCATTGGCGGCACCGTCATGACACTGTTGATGATCGCCCGCCAACGGTATTTCTGGTGGCCCTTTCACCCCCTCGGGTTCCCCATCAGCGCCGTTTTCGGCACGATGTTCTTCAGCGTTCTGGTGGCCTGGTTCATCAAAACGATGGTCTTCAAGTACGGTGGTCCGCAGCTCTATCTGAAAACCCGCCCCTTCTTTCTCGGTCTGATTCTCGGTCAGTTCGTCACCGTCGGCGTCTGGTATGTCATCGACCACTTCACCGGAGCCACGCAGAACTGGGTGATGCACTGGTGAATCGTCGAACGGGCGGCGGCCTGATCTGCATCTGCATCACCTCTGCCCTCGTCGCCGGCTGCGAGTCCGCCGATGAGGCTCTGGTGGCTCAGGTCGGTCCCTACCGCATCACGGCAGGCCAATACCGATCGTATGTAGAGAGTCTCCCCGGTCGCTGGCAGCCGGACATGACGGGAGACGAGGCACGGTTGCACCACCTGCAGGTGCTCATCGATCGCTGTCTGCTCCTGACGGAGGCGAGAACTCTGGGGCTGGATACCCTCGCAACGGCCCGGGAGGCCGCCGCCAGAGCTGTGGACGAGTACGTCGTAGCTCGCTACCGCCTCGACTGGATCCGGAACCAACCAGAGCTCACCGAGGAAGAGATCAAGCACGTCTTCCACGGCGAGGGATTCGGCCGCGAACGTCGGGGACTCGTCATCCGCGTACGGACACGTGCTGAAATTGACACCGTCCTGACCGAATTGCGGTCCGAACAGCCATTCCTTGAGGTGGCCCGATTGCGATCACTGGATCGTACCACCCTGGAGATGGATGGCGGACCTGGCTTCCTGGATCGCGACCAGGCTGCCCGGCTCGGTATCCCGGTGTCACTGTTCGCGTCCCTGCCCCTGAACCAGACGTCATCACCGCTGCGGACCGGCACTGACTGGCAGGTGGTCCGTTTCGTCGAGGAGCGGCCGGCGGACTACGATCGATACCGCGAGACGATCAGGACAGAGCTCAAGAACCGACGGCGAGCCGAGTTGGATCGGCTGCCCCGGGGGGAGCAGCAGGCAGCGGCTCGCGAGGCAGGATTCTACGAGGGACCAGACTTCCTCCGAGCGGAAAGGAAGGCCCGGGAAGAGGCCATGCTTGAGATGCTGAGACGGCGGACGAATCGCGCCATCGACATCTCGCCGGAGCAGACGCGGCGCTACTACGACACGCATCAGGAGGTCTTTCGACATGAGGAGGCGTTGTGGATCGAGGAGGTGCTGCTGGCGTCGGCGACCGAGGCCATCCGGGTGCGACAGGAGATCGAGGCGGGGGCTCGGTTTGCTGACCTTGCCGTCCGCAGTTTGCGCGACAGGACCCGGCAGCAGCATGGCAGGCTGCATTTCCATGCCGAGGACCTGGTCCGATTCGCTCGACTGATGCCCGCCGCCAAAGGCACGGAGGTCGGGCTACTGTCCGGGCCGCTGCAGGTGGAGGGAGGATTCTCCGTGTTCCGCGTTCTCGGTCGCACCGCCGACCGGGTGGATCCCTTCGATGCCGTACAGGACCGGGCGCGGTCCCTGCTTCTGCAACAGCACCAGCAGGAACGCCTGTCCTCCCTGCTGGACCGACTGCGCACCGAACACTCAACGGTGATCGAGATCCACACGTCCCGTCTGCAGGGGGCCGTGCCCGACTACCTGCTGGGAGGCTGAGAACTGCCAGCTCTCGTGTTGCTGCTGCTCTTTGCCTCGGGCGCGTGCGGCCTGGTGTACCAGGTCGCCTGGGCCCGCGTGCTCACCCTCGTCTTCGGCACGACCCTGCTCGCCGTGGGAACGGTGCTCAGCGCTTTCATGGGTGGGTTGGCCCTGGGCAGCTTCCTTCTCGGCCGCTGGGCCGACCGGGTGAGACATCCCCTTCGGTTGTTCGCCATCCTCGAGGCCGGCGTCGGGCTCTACGCCTTCCTGTTCCCCGTTCTGGCCGGTGGGCTGGACGAGGTCATGTCCTGGCTGTTCCCGTCCTCAGGGAGTCATTCCCTGTACTCCCTCGTCCGCTTTGGCCTGAGTTTCCTGCTGCTGCTGGTACCGACCGTGTTGATGGGCGCAACCTTGCCCGCCGTCACACGGACCGTCGTCAGACAGTTCAGCGCCGTCGGCGTCGGTGTGGGCCGGCTGTATGCAGCCAACACCCTCGGTGCCGTGGGCGGCGTCCTCGTCGTCACCTTCGTGCTGATGGAACAGCTCGGGCTTCGAGGCAGCACGTACGCCGCGGCGACGGTCAACCTCATCGTCGCCGCCATCGCCTGGAGGCTGGGCAGAGCCGCCGTCGAACCATCCCCCCGAACCGGGCGACCATCCACCCCCGGCGATCCGGTGTTGCGCGTCGTGCTGCTCGGCTTCGGTCTGTCAGGCTTCGCGGCGCTGGGATACGAAGTCGCCTGGACGAGGGTTGTGCGGGTCGCCTTCTCCATGGTGTCGCATTACGAGTTCAGTCTCGTCCTGGCCGCCTTTCTCGTCGGCCTCGCTCTCGGCAGTCTTCTCTGCAGCCGGTTCCTGCGCCGCGATATCGACCCGCTGATGTGGTTTGGCGGGGCCCAGATCCTACTCGGCGTTCTAGGTGTGCTCTCTCTGCCGATCCTGGCTTCGCTGCCGGGAACTGTCGATCAGCTGCGCGGTCTGGGCTCATGGTGGGCCTATCGCGGCGGCGTATTCGGCGTCTCCTTCGCTGTCATGCTGGTGCCCACGTTGCTCATGGGTGCGACGTTTCCCCTGGTGAGCCGGATCCACATCCGGCACCTCGGTCGGATCGGTGAGGGTATGGGAACCATCGGGGCCGTCAACAGCCTCGGCGCCGCTCTTGGCGCCTTCCTCACAGGTTTCTTCCTGATCCCCTGGCTCGGAACCGAGTCGAGCATCAAGGCACTGGCCGCCATCAACACTCTGGTGGGGCTCGCCGTGTTCGTCGTTCATCCGACGATGGGCTCGCGCCGCAGGAGGGTCGTCGCCGTCGCGGCGGCGATCGTTGCCGGAGTGATGCTCACCACGCCATCCGACGTGCTCCGACAGATCTCGGAGCCCACCGACCCGAAGCGCCGACTCGTGTTCTTCCGTGAGGGCGCCGAGGGTGTGATCACGGTGGAGAAGGGGGATGATGGACTGCGCGAGATGATGCTCAACGGTGGCGGACAGGTGCCCACCGATTACTCCTCGCTGCAGCTGTTCCGTCTGCTCGGGCATCTGCCCCTGCTGCTGCATCCCGATCCGCAGGAGGTCCTTGTCGTGTCTCTGGGCGGTGGGATCGCTCTGGGGTCGGTGGCGCAGCACGACCTGCAACGGGTCACGTGCGTCGAGCTCGTGCCGCAGGTGGTCACCGCGGCGAGAGAACACTTCGGCCCCTACAACCACGGCGTGCTGCAGGACCCGGCCACCGCAGGCGTTGAGATCGTCATCGACGACGGCCGCAACTACCTGCTGGCCAGCCGTGGCACCTACGATGTCATCACCGGTGACGCCACCCATCCCACCAGCGCCGACAGCTGGGTGCTGTATACGAAGGAGTTCTATCAGCTGTGCCGGGCGCGGCTGGCCGAGGACGGTATCATGGCTCAGTGGCTGCCGATCCACGGACTCGCCGTCGAGGACTACCGGACTCTCCTGCGAACCTTCGTCCATGTCTTCCCCCGCGCCACCCTCTGGCGTACCAGCAACTACTCGATTGTGCTGGGTACGCTGGGAGAAACGGGTATCGACCCGGATCAGATCAGGCGACGACTCACCGACGAGCGTCTGCGCAGAAGTCTGGCGGATGTGGACCTGGGAGACCCCTATCTCGTGCTCGACCACTTTCTAATGGATGAAGGAGCCTTGCGCCGATTTGCCGGTGAAGGCCCACTCAATTCCGACGAGAGACCCTACATAAGCTTCGCCGAAGCGTACGGTAAGAAGGCCTGGCACGTGCTGGCCTCGTTGCGGCCGTATCGCTCACCCGTTCCCCTGCGCCTCGGTGGCCCCCCGCTGCCCGCGGCGACCTCGGCTCGGCTCACCGCTGGCTACCTCGCCGGTGAGCATTCGCTGGCGGCGGACGTCTACCGCTTGCGGGGCGATGTGGAGGCGGCAACCCGGTCCTACCTGCTGGCCCTGAAGGAAAACCCGGCGGACCTGACGTCGGCGCACTTCCTGCGAGAGCTCGAGTAGACCCAGCCCTCAGTGGGCTGGATCCTCTTCGGCCACCACCCGTCCATGCCAGAAACCTGATCCGAAGGTTGTCAGGTAGAGCTTGTCCTCATCGTGCGGGTCGATCACCGGCCGATGACCCCAGTAGAAATCGTACCCTTTCATCCTCTGCCAGGTGGCGCCGTAGTCCTCGCTGAAATGTGCGGTGTGATGGAAGGTGACCAGGTAGACCCGTCCGGGCTTTCGTGGATCGACGGCCGCGCCGTACACGTACGCCTCAGCAGTGAATACCTGCCTCCAGCTGCGCCCGCAATCCTCGCTCATCAATAGACCTCCCTGGCTCTGCTCCACATCCTTGCCGTCTCTTGGCCTGCCACGGTAATCGCCGACCTCGACGTCCGACCAGAGGCAGAGATACAACCGGTTGCCATCCCGCGGGTCGGTGGCCAGGCTGTTCGGGAAGCGAGCTCCCTCGGGGAGTGGGATGGACTCCCAGCTCTCGGCGCCGTCCGTCGATCGGTAGAGGGCCCCGTCGAGCAGCGACCGGTTGCCGCTGCCGTCGTCGAAGAGCACGTCAAAGGCGACGACCAGATAGAGCACGCCGTCGGCTCCGTATACGAGCTCCCAGGCGTTGGGTGATCGCTGCTCGACACCAGCGATCTTCAGGTCCCAGCTTCTGCCGTCGTCGACAGACTTGTACACGCCCTTGCCGTAGACGGCGGCGAACAGTGTACGCCGGCCTGCCGGAGAGGCAGGATCCATCAGTACACAGGTCGTCGGCGCGTGTTCCGGCAATCCACCTGAGGTTACCTGCCAGGTCTGCCCCCCGTCGGTGGAGACGGCAACACCGCCCACAGCCCGATCCTTCCAGCCTTCGAGGCGCGTCATCTTCAGCTTCGGCAGATCGTGATACCCGCCCCAGGCGGACCACACCTTGTCCTTCTGCTCCGGGTCGAACTGTACCCAGTAGCAGGTATTCTGCCATTGATGAGGGATGCCAGTCGATGACCGCCGCCATGTCTGGCCGCCGTCGA
>DASCMS010000117.1:0-6894 GCA_036011085.1 Candidatus Latescibacterota bacterium | reverse complement strand
GGATGACTTGCACTGCCCTTGCGCTATGGCACCATGGTCCAAGATCAACGTAGATTCTTCCACGAGCGTATCCTCCTCCCCGCGACTACGGGGTATGGGTGTGATTTGTGGTCACCCTGAGGATACGCTCTCTTCCTTTATGCCGTCTACGACCCGGTTACCCGACCTCCCGATCCACAACTTCTGACAATAACTCAGTCGTGGACGCCCTGGGGACAGCGCCACATATCTTCGTTCGCTTCACGGGTCGAGTAGTACCACTGGTAGTGCTTCCTTGGAGCTGGCAACGCGGCGAGGTCTTCGTGTATGCTGGCGACGTCTGACGAGGGCAAAGGGGCAGCCGGCGGGCCGCCAAAGGGGCTGCTCATCAACACGACCGATCGGAAGACGTCGGGGTGCGTGAGCGTGCACCAGGCTGCGACGGGAGACCCGAAGTCGTGACCGACGACGGCAGCGACGTGATCGCGGCCAAGCGCATGGACAAGGCCTACCGTGTCCCTGACCAGGTTCAGCATTCGGTACGAGGCAGGGTCTCCGTCATAGTCGGGATCCCAGCCCGTGGTTCGACCGTATCCACGCTGATCGGGAGCGATGACGTGGTATCCGGAATCGGCGAGGGGCAGCAGAACGTGGCGCCAGCTGTAGGCGAGTTCCGGGAACCCGTGCAGGAGCAGAACGGTGGGACCTGCGGGATCTCCCGCTTCAAGGCAGTGAAGGGTCAGTCCGTTGCCGTTCTCCACAAAACGCGACCGGATGCCCGGTTTCAGCGTGGTGTGGCCGTATTCAACCGCGTCGTTGACAGGCACCGGCTACAGGCTGTACTGCGGAACCTTGAGCAGCTCTCCGTCCCTGAGTGCCGACTCGTGGGCGACGATGCCGCTCACCGTCATGTTCAGGGACTGAGCGATGTCCACCAGGGGGGTGCGTTCCTGCAGAATGGCCTCGACGAACTCGCTCATCAGGTAGCCATGAGAGCCGCCGTGACCGCCGGCGTCGACCCCCGGGGGCAGAGGCGGCCGGGTGATGACCGGGAGGGGCTCATCGTCGGGCTGGCCGCTCTTGAAATCGCCGTAGAAGGTTCCCTTCTCGGTTCGTACCCTTCCCATCTCGCCGCCCACGCCTGGCGTATCCCAGCTCACTCCCATGCGGGCCATGCCGCCCTCGCTGGTGCGGAACAGCGCGATCTCAGTGCCGAAGGGATTGCCGAAGCGGTTGTTCTCAGCCTTCAGGTGGTCGATGGGGCTGCGAAACCCCATGCAGGAGACCTCGGTGAAGCTGCCACCGGTGACGCCGACGTAGTAGGCATTGGAGTGGGTGGGATACCACTGTGGCGGCAGGCCGGTGCGCCAGTTCTCGTGCGCGGCAAGAGGCGTGCCGAAGTAGTGCCAGTACTCTCCCTCGGCGTAGATCACGTTGCCCAGCGTGCCGGAGCGGTACATCTCCCGCATGCGGTAGAGATCGTCGTGGTAGTAGGAGGTCTCGAACATCATGTATTGCCGGTCCGACGCTCGATAGGCTTGGTAGAGAGCGTCTGCATCTTCGAGGGAACCGAACACGGCCGGCACGGCCGAGGCCACATGCTTGCCGGCCTGCAAAGCCGCAATGGCCAGCCGCGCATGGCTCGGCGCATCTGTGGCGATGAAGACCGCCTCCAGCGTGTCGTCGCCGATCAGATCCTCACACGACTCGTAGGCGGTCTCACAGCGGCACGCAGTGGCCAGCGCCGCCCGCTTGTCGGGATCGAGATCGGCCACGGCGGCAACGGTCACATTGGGGTGGTGCTGAAAGTGGAACGCCGACCCGAAGCGGCACACTCCCTGCCCGGCGATACCCACACGGATCTTGCGGTCAGAAACGGGGCGCCACTCCCCTGCGGACTCAGTGTCGGTGTCGGCTGGCTCGAACCCCTGGATAGGGGTCGCGTCTTCGGTCGTTGGGCTCATCAAAGGGCTCCATTCCTTGCGGTCATCCTGGCAGTACCGGTCTCGGGATCCCACGCCATCAACTGCTCGGAAGACTCAAACACTTGTCCGCCCAGATCGGCGGCCACGGTTTCGGCCCTGGCGCGCGTGCGGCTGTAGAGCCCCAGCTCAACCTCCTGCTCCGCTGCAAGGCAGGGAATGTAGTTCTGCCGTGCAACGTTGCCCGTGCCGACCACCCCGATTCGTAGTGTCCTGGCCGTCGTCACTCGGTGACACCGATGTAGATATCGCCCCACAGGCTGTCATCGCCCCAGCGGTTGCCGGAAATGCCGTGTCTGTCGGGCCTCCGGAAGCTGTCGCCACGAAGGTGCGGTTTGAACAGGTCGCCCGCCCAGCGATGGGCGATGAAGACTCCCCCGACGTCCCCGACGAGGATCCGCTCGGCCTGACGGAAGAGCTGATCGCGCTCTTCGGGCTGACCGATCATGGCACCGGCTTCCGTCACCAGACGATCGAAGGTCGGGTCGCTCCACGAATGCCGTCCACCCGACCTCCAGGCACCAAGCAGGTTGGCCGGGTCGAGGAAATCCATGCCGTACGACACGGCTCCCAACTGCAGTCTTGTGGGGCGGGCGTTGAGGGATTCCATGAAGATCTTACCGTCCTTGTTGGATACCTCGAGGTGAATGCCCAGGCACTGGCTGATCGACGCGGCACTCGCCTGATAGACGGCGGCTGTGGCTGGCGGCTCACCCCGCAACCACATCACCAGAGGCGGGAAGCCCGCACCGTCGGGGTACCCGGCATCGGCCAGGTGCTGCCGAGCAAGGCCACAGTCAAACCGCTGCAGCTCGGACAACTCACCGGAATCGTCGGCGGAGGGAAACCCGGGCATCAGCATCGAGTGGGCGGGTTGGGCTTTGATTGAGCCGTAGACGCCGGAGACGATGGCCTTACGGTCGACGGCGTGAGCGAAAGCCCGACGAACATCGAGATTGTCAAACGGCGGTGTGAACGTATCGAACAGGATGTAGTCGGTGCGAAAGTCTCCGTAGTGGCGCAGGTAGTTGGCCATCAGCGATGAGTCGGCCTCGATGATGGCGAAATCTGCCGATGTCAGCTGCTCATGGCCGACCATGTCGATCTCGCCGTTCTGATAGGCGAGAAAGTAGGTGGCCGGTGACATATAGATGCCTTCGATGCGAGCCAGCCGTGGTGGTCGATAGCCGGTATAGTCGGGGTTTGCCTCGAGCACGATTCGGTAGCCGGGATCAAATTCTGCCAGCATAAACGGACCCGACGACACCGAAGTGCCCGGATCGCTGTTGTAGTAGGGACCGTGTTCCTCCAGGGCGCGTTTCTGCAGGGTGTAGCCGAACTTCATGACCGACGGCATCGCCGGGAACACACCTTCGGTGACGATCTGCAGGGTCAGGGCATCGACGGCGGTGACTCCGAGAGAGTCGGCGGGTAGTTCCCCAGCGACGATGCGGTCCCAGTTTCGCAGGCCGCCCTCACCGATGAATGAGTAGAACCAGGCGAAGTCCCAGGCGTGTTCCGGACTGGCGCACAGGCGAAAGGTCGCGACGTAATCGTCGGCGGTGACCGGCGTGCCATCGTTCCACATCTGCCCGGGTCGCAGGTGGAAGGTCCAGGTGATGCCATCCTCGGCGACCGACCAGCTGGTGGCGCCAGCAGGCTCGGGTTGAAATCCGGGGTCGAGATCGACGAGGGTGTCGGAGAATAGATCCTGAACACAACCATAGCGTTGGTAGACGCTGACGGGGTGGTCGAAGGTGTTTTCGTTGCGCGTGTTATCGCAGGGAACGCGCAGAACCTGCTCGGCATACGGGACCGCGTCGACGGGAAGAGCATGGCCGAGGATGGTCGTCGACGATGCGGCGGCCGCAGAACCGGAGAGGACCGACAGCAAGAGGACGATGCGGCTCAGCATTCGCATCGCGTGCTCAGCTCCACCAGATCGGCAGGTTCTGCCCCTCGAACACCGGGTTCGTCTTGTAGTACGTCCCCGGTGCAAAGGGGAAGCGCTCTTCGATGTCGTCGATCAGCTCGACGCCATAACCGGGCTTGTCTGGAATCGTCAGCACCCCGTTCGCAATCGGGTACGGGTCCTTGAAGATCTCCCACTTCAGCGGGTTGATGACCTGGTTGAGTTCGCACATGTGCCCGCACGGCACGCCGGCGACCAGGTGAATGTTGGCGATCGTCGTCAGGCCACCGACCCAGTTGTGGGGACAGTACATCTGGCCGTGCTCGTGAATCGTCTGCCCGATGTACCAGCCCTCCGTGATCCCCGTCAGGTTGACGTCGGTCTGGATGATGTTCATCGCCCCGGCTTTGACGAAGGGCTCGACCTGGTAGCGGTTCCACCAGCTCTCGCCGCCCGAGACCATTACCGAAGGCATGGCTTCGTTGACCGCCAGGTGCTTCTCGAGGGCCGACGGATCGGTATGCGACACCGGCTCTTCGTACCAGTAGAATCCCAGCGCCTCGATGGCCGGGCAGAGCTCGCCGATGATCTGCTCGAAGGACCAGGGGAACTTCTCGATCACGAGCTTGAAGTCGGCGCCCACCGCGGCGCGCAGGTTCTCCAGCACGGGGATGTACTTCGCCATGGTCATGCCGCTGTACTTCCAGCTCGTGCCGTTGCGGAACTTGAAGGTGTCATAGCCTGCAGCCTGGTAACGCAGCGCCTCCTCGATCAGTTCCTGCTCGCCGTTGTCGTACCAGGCGTGGCAGACCCCGCCGCTGGCGTAGACCTTCACCTGGTCCGCGGGCGATGGTTCATCGGACAGCAGCTTGTAGACCGGCTGCCCCACGGCCTTCCCGATCACGTCCCACAGGGCGTTGTTGACCCCCGCCCAGGCGCCCTCGGCCACGTGGTTGTGGCCCTGGTTGTTGGTGAGCCAGTCGACATCAAAGACGTTGGCCCCCTTGAGCAACGGTGTGACGTATCGATCGGTGTACTTTTTCAGTTTGTCGGGGCCACGGTAGGGGCTGCCTTCGGCGATGCCGACGATGCCCTGATCGGTGAAGACCTGCACGAGGGCGGCGTCCTGTTTCCATTGGTACAACCCGCCGCAGCGCTGCACGTACTCCCCATCGTGGGTGTATGACAGGGGCGTCACGCGTATGTCAGTGATCGTGATGTCCTGGCGCTCCAGGCCCTGTGCCGGATGCTGCCGTGGTTCCTGCGTCATCTCTTCCTCGCTTCGCTCGCTGTCGTGGATCGGCTCAGGTACTCACGACCTACAGGCCGGTGTTGAGAATGCCACCAGCCCCGGAGAGCAGACTGAGGCAGATGACACGCCCTCGATCGTTACCAGAGCTTTGCCAGGATACGACGAGCGTTCGAGGAGCCCAGCGTGGCTCAACTGTATCGCTGTAGCATGGCCTTGGGAATCGTCGTGCCGGCGGAGTTGCCGATGCTGCGAATGGTCGTGGCTTTGGTCATGAGATTCTCGTTTGGTTGACGTGCCCACAACCGTCTTTGGCTCATGTACCGTCTCGGACGACCCAGTTCTCACATTGCAGATCTGTAACCCGAGAAAACTCCTGAAGATTGTCGGTGACCAATCTGGCACCCGTCGCAATGGCATGTCCGGCGATCAGCGTGTCGTTGTGGCCGATGGGCCTACCGCGAGACGCAAGGTCGGTCTTTACACTCGTCGATGTCTCGACGGCTGCCTTATCCCAGGCCAGGACGCCATCCAGCCTCTCGATGAATTCTGTGACGACACCCGCCATCTTCGGGCTTGCCCTCTTGCTGGCCGCCCCGAACCTCAACTCGGCATAGGTGATGGCAGACACTACCACCTGGTGTCCCGAGCCCACGGCTTGCTGCAGCCTGTCGAGCATGTGGATGAGAACTTCCCTACCCATCGAGATCGACCCGGCCTTCCTGTACGACCTCGTGACGCTCCGACAGGAAGCTGTCGTCTGCGGGGGCCGTCTCCGCAAAGCTCTTCCAGCTCTTGCGGACCGGCGTGAGGATAATCGAGCTGCCCTGCCGGCGGATCTCGACCTCAGAAACTCCCTCGAACTCAAGCCCTCTGGGCAGTCTGACCGCCTGGTTGCTGCCGTTCTTGAATAGACTCGCCGTCGCCATAGTCGCATGCCTCCTCTGTCGCACTCCAGTATGGCTCAGCACGAACATATGCTGCTATTCCCGAGCCGACCAGCTACTTCCCTTCGAATATCTTCGGGGTTACCAGGGCACTACGAGAGGGCACGCCAGTCCGTTTCGCCTGCGGCTCTCAACTCCCTCTCTTGCAGAGAGATAGCTTCACCCTTTCTATAGGATCTGTAGCCAATCGATCGAGACCTGACCGGCGACAGCGGCAAACTCTGGATCGCCCGTCAACAGCGGGCAGCCTCGCAGGGATGCCAGCGCTGCGGCATAGCTGTCAGCATAGGAGATTCCACCGGCCGCTTTGTAGCGCACAGCCTCTCGAGTCAGCTCCATGTCGACGTCGACCATCTCGATGGGCAGCATCTGAACAGCGCGCTCGATCTCCTCGGCTTTGTCTTGGCCTTCCTCGCGACGGACGATGTACAGGACCTCCCCGAGGTTCACCACCGTCATCGGCAGCCGATCACCACGGGTCAAGGCCTCTGCAAGGCGCATCTTGACCGTCTCGAATCCTTCTTCCCGTTCGAAATAGACCAGCAGCGCATGCGCATCGAGGACAGGCGACGGCACGTCAGCGATCCTCACCCTTCCTGTCAGCAGCCCTCTCACGCAGCAGCTTGTCAGATAGTTTGGTCCGACCACTCAGGATACCGGCCATACGATCCAGGTGTTCGGCCGTTAGTGGCTTCAACACGATCTCCTGTCCCCGCTCCTCAACAAAGAGTTGGGTCCCCTTCTCGATCCCTAGATGTTTGCGGATGCGGGCCGGAATCGAGATCTGTCCCTTGCTGGTCACCGTGGCGATAGACATTGCGGGCT
>DASCMS010000116.1:0-29691 GCA_036011085.1 Candidatus Latescibacterota bacterium | reverse complement strand
GCCGTCCGTGTCGAACACCTGCACCCGCTGATTCTCGCGATCGGCGATGTAGACGAACCCGTCGTCGTCGACGATCACGTTGTGGACGATGTTGAACTGTCCCGGGCCTGTCCCGGACTCTCCCCACGACAGCAGGAGTCGACCTTCAGGATCGTACTTGTGCACGCGGGCGTTCGAGTACCCATCGGCGACGAACATGTTGCCCGTGTTCCCGTCAATTGCGAGATGGCACGGGCGATTGAACGGATCGCCGCTCATGGCCGGCGCCGGATGGCCGGCTTTCAACTCGGTGATCAACTCCCCCTTCGGGGTGAACTTCTTCACCGTGTGGTCGCCGTTGTCCACGCAGTACACCGACCCGTCCGGCCCGATTGACACGCCGTGGGGGTTGGCGAACACCCCGTGTCCCCACGTGTCCAGGATGTCGCCGTCCGCATTGAACACGATCATGGGATGCGTGCCTCGATTGAACACGAAGACATTGTCCTTCGCATCCACCGCAACCGCCGTCGCCTCCTTGTACGTCGCGTCGTCCTGCAGGTTGCCCCAGTCTTGCCCCGTGGTCTCGTATAGGTAGTCGCCCGAACCTAACTCGATCATCTCGCCCCCGAGGCAGCACGTGCAGGCCGGCGTCGTCCCATCTTCCTGGCCGCCAGCTGCACGGCTTCGACGATCTTGGTGTACCCCGTGCAGCGGCACAGATTGCCGGCCAGGGCCTGACGGATCTCGCCTTCCGTCGGCTTCGGGTTCTCCTCCAGCAGGGCGATCCCCGAGACGACAACTCCGGAGGTACAGAAGCCGCACTGGAGCCCCCCCAGTTCGATCATGGCTTCCTGCACGGGATGCAGCTTGCCGCCCTCGGCGATGCCTTCCACGGTCAACACGTCGCGGCCGTCGGCTTCCACGGCCAGCACCAGACACGACGTCACGGGTTTGCCGTCCAGCAACACGGTGCAAGCGCCGCAGTCACCGGTACTGCATCCCTCCTTCGTACCCGTCATACGCAGCTGCTCGCGTAATACGGCCAGCAAGGTCTTGCGCGGTTCCACCAGCAGATCGTACCCGCGGTCGTTGATCGTGACATGGATCGGCGTCTTCATGCTGCCCTCCTGCCGCTCTGTCCCTGACCGCCTGCGTTCTCCCGTGCCGCCACGACCATCCGCTGCGTCAGCACCGCCACCATCTGCCGACGGAATTGCGCCGAGGCGCGCACGTCGCTGATAGGCCGCGCCTCTTCTGCCGCGGCCGCGGCGACCGCCGCGATCAACTCATCGCTGAGTTTCTCGCCCTGCAGCATCCGCTCTGCCCGTTTGGCCCGCATCGGCGTGGGCGCCACAGCTCCCAGGACGATCTTCGCCTGCTCGCACGCTCCGGTGCGTGGCGCCAGCATCACCGCCGCCGCCACACCGACCACGGCGATGTCCATCGCCCCGCGGGGTGTGTGGCGGGTGTAGGCGGAACCTGCGCGCGGCTGGGGTGCCGGTACGTGAATAGCCGTGACCAGCTCATCCGCCACGAGGGCTGTCCTGCCCGGGCCGACCATGAGCTTTTCCACCGTCATCGATCGACGGCCCTGCGATCCGGCGATCCGCACTTTCGCCCCCAGAGCGATCAGCGCTGGAGCCGTGTCCGCCGATGGTGCCGCGTTGCAGATGTTGCCGGCCACCGTCGCCTGGTTGCGGATCTGTACCGAGCCGACCCGTGCCGCGCCGTGGGCCAGCGCCGCGTAGTGCTGTCCGACGTCGGCTGACTGCTCGATCTGGCGCATGGTGACGGCAGCGCCGATGGTCAGCCCCTTCCTGGCGTCGAAACGCAGCTCGTCCATGCCTCGGATACGTTTGACATCGACCACGACACTCGGGGTCTCCGCCCTTGATTTCATCCGGATCAAGGCGTCGGTGCCGCCGGCCAGCAGCAGCGCACCGCGGTGCTGCTGCAGTGCCGCCAGCGCTTCCTTCACCGTCCTCGGGGCGATGTACTCAAAGCTCTGCACGGTTACTCTCCCTTTCTCTTGTTCTTTGCTGGTTGACGGCGCAGCGCTTTCATCACGGTCTCGGGTGTCAGGGGCAGCTCGCTCACGCGAACACCAATGGCATCGTGGACGGCATTGGCGATGGCCGCAGCGCCCGGAATGATCGGCGGCTCACCCACACCCTTGGCTCCGTACGGGCCCATCTCACAGGGGTCCTCGACCAGGACCGTGCGCACCTTCGGCACGTCCACGGTCGTGGGAATGGCGTAGTCGAGCAGGTTGGCATTGAGCATGCGGGCACCGGCGCCGTAGCGCTGGGCCTCCATCATGCCGAAACCCATGGCCTGCACGGCGGCGCCCTGGATCTGTCCCTCCACCAACATGGGGTTGAGGGCCCGACCCACATCCTGGGCCGCCACCAGATCGAGGAGTTGTACCTGTCCCGTGTCGGGATCCACCTCCACGGTGGCGATGTTCACGGAGAAGGAGGCGTAGGTGGGGATCCGTCCCAGCACGCAACGGCCGCTGATGGGTCCATCGTTCGAGCCGATGGCGTTGTTTGCCAGTTCGGCCAGCTCGATGGACCGGCCTCGACGACCCTTGACCCGCACCTTCTCGTCGGCCAGGATCAGATCGTCGACATCCGCCTCCAGCAGTTCGGCGGCAAGTCTCAGCAGCTGCGTCCGCGCTTCCACCGCTGCGTCCCGCGCCGCCGTACCCGCCGAATAGGCCGCCTTGCTGCCGGCGCTGAGCCCGGTGAAGGGGACCGTGTCGGTGTCGCCCAGGGAGACCGAGACCTTTTCCACCGGCACGCCCAGCTCCTCGGCGGCGATCTGCGCCATCACGGTGTGCACGCCGGTGATGTCCACCTGGCCGGTGACGATGGACACGGAGCCGTCCCCGGCCATCGTGATAAAGGCATTGGTCTGCCCCGCGGCGTTCTGCCACTCGCCGCAGGCGATCCCCATGCCCTGGTTGGGCTTCAACCGCCGCTTGCCCCAATTCGCTTCTCCTGCAGCCTGACGCAGCGTCTGGCGCAACCAGTCGCGTGGCAGCGGCGCCCCGCCGCGGGCCCGGCCGCCTTTCTTGAAGGCGTTCTTCAACCGGATGGCCAGCGGGTCCATGCCCAACTCCCGCGCCAGCAGGTCCATGTTGCCCTCGCGTGGCACGGCCGCCTGCGGTGCCCCCGGCGCCCGATAGGCCCCCGGCGCCGGCTTGTTGGTGCGCACCACCAGGCCCTCCAGCTTGACGTTGGCGATCTCGTAGATATCGGTCAGACGGCCCACTCCACCACCACCACCGCCGATGCCCCGGTCCCAGACCATTCGTCCTTCCACGGCCGTCAGTGTTCCGTCCTTCTTCGCCCCCGTCTTCAGCCGCACGACGCAGCCGGGCGCCGGGCGTCCGTCGAGGAACTCCTCCTCGCGGCTCATCAGCACCTTCACCGGCTGCCCGGTGCGCTGTGCCAGCAGGGCTGCATGGGCCTCGGTGAAGATGCCGTTCTTGGCACCGAAGCCGCCGCCCATCTCCGCCATGATGACCCGCACCTGCCCCTGCGGCAGCTTGAGGGCGCCTGCCACGGCATTGCGGATGTTGAACGAGCCCTGGCCCGAAGTCCACACCGTGATCCGCCCATTGGCCTCCACGCGTGCCGTAGCCGAATTCGGCTCCATGTAGACCTGGTGGAAGTAGGGCATGCGGTAGACTTGCTCGACGATGACATCCGCCTCGGCGAAGCCCTTGTCGACATCTCCCTCCACCATCTCCGAACGAGAAGCGATGTTGCTCAGGCGCTCGCCGTTCTCGTCCACTACCGTTTCGGTCGGCGCCCCCAGCATCACCTCAGGAGCGCCCGGGGCCATGGCGGCCTCCGGGTCGGTGACCGAAGGCAGCACTTCGTACTCCACCTTGATCAGGGCCAGCGCGTCTTCGGCGATATCCGGGTCGACGGCGGCCACAAGGGCAACCTTCTGCCCTTCGTGACACACTTCATCGCTGGCCAGCAACGAGAGGTCTGGTATGTCGGCAGCGGTCACCACGTCGACCACACCGGGCAGGGCCCTGGCCTTTGCCGTGTCGATCGCGCGGATACGGGCGTGTCCGTGCGGGCTGTGCAGGATGCGCCCATGGAGAGTGCCGGGCAGCTGGACATCGTCGGCGTAGATCGTTCGGCCCGTGACGATATCCGGTCCGTTCAGTTTGGGCGTCCGTGCGCCCACCACCTTCAGCTTGGCCATTCAGCGCCTTTCGGTTCTCATGTTCATTATGATTGGGGTTAATCTGTTTCAATCTGACCCCGGCTGTCCAGAGGAGGAATCGCCCCCGAACATGACATCCAGAGAAAGAATGCGGGCCGCCCTCAGCGGCCAGCTGCCGGATCGTGTGCCCTTCCTGCCGACGATCGCCCTGGACCATGCCGCCATTGCCTGTGGCCGGCGATTCGAGGAGGTCCTCGCCGATCCGTCCCTGGGATCGGCGTTCATGCTGGATGCGGCCCGCCACTACAAGGTGGACGCCGTGCGCTTCGCCCTGGGTCCGGGAGACGCCTGGCACGAGGAGAAGGTGGTCGAGGAACGCGACGGGCGTCTCGTCCAGGTGTCGCGCTCGACCGGAAAAGTCGAAGGCGCCTTCGATGTGGCTGGCGGCGGGGGCCTCATCCCTTTCGAGCCTGCCGCGACCGTGCGCAGCCAACTAGATGTGGATGAACTCCGCGTGCCAGACGCCGCCGAGTACTTCGAAAAGGGATATCTGAAGGAGGTCGTGGCCGGCGTGCGGTCCGCTCACGACGATGGGCTGTTCACAATCGGATTGTGCTCGTCGCAGACCATCAACTTCATGGTCCAGCAGCTCGGCCATCCACAGGCGGCGCTTCTGCTCTTTCTCGATGATCCGGGACTGGCCTGCGCCCTCATCGACAAAGCCGTCGCCATCTCCATCGAGAAGGGCAGGGCCTTCATCCGGGCCGGTGTCGACTGCATCTATATCGGGGATTCCTACGCCTCGGCCAGCGTCATCTCGCCGGAGATCTACGCGCGCTTCTGCGTCCCGGCCTACACCGAGGTGGCACGGGAGTTCCGCAACGCGGGTGTGCTCTGCTACAAACACTGCTGCGGCAGCTACAACCCCCTGCTCGACGATTTCTCCGGCATCGGCGTGGATGGCATGGACGGCATCGATCCCACCAGTGGCATGAGCGTGGGGTATACCAAGGAGCGGATCGGGGCAACCACCACACTCATGGGCGGGCTCAGCTGCCTGACTCTTCTGAACGGCAGTCCGGAAGAGGTCTACGAAGAGGCGCGGCAGTGCCTGGAAGCGGGTATGGCCGGAGGACGCTTTATTCTAGGAAGCGGCTGCGCCCTGGCCCGCTACACGCCCGCGGCGAATGTGCTCGCCGCCCGATCCGCTGTAGTGGACTGTGGCGCCTATGCAGTGTAGTCCCTGACCCACCCAGGAGAAACCTCATGTCCCTGGCTATCGAATCGATCACACCCTCCCGTCTTGAATCTCTGCGGGACGAAGTGATGGCTCGCGGCGGTTCCTTCGTCGCCACGCCGAATCCGTTCCTGCGGGACGTGGCCTTGTGGCGCGCTCAGGGCGAAGGGCGTTCCCGCGTCCAGGTTCGGGCTCGCTTCCTGCACGAGCTGGTCCAGCTGGCCGAGATCGACATCCCGTCGAACTGGACCCTGGCGGGCGAACACCTTGTCGCCAGTCCGGGTGGCGTGGGATTCGGCTTCCAGGCGGAACCCGACGAGGGCGCCCTGGGGCGGATCGGCGAACTGGGTGTAGCCATCGACGAGATCGAGTCCGTCCGTCAGGCCGTACACGTCTGGACGGCCTCGGGCGAGCCTCACACCGACATTGGTGAATTGACCCCCGAGAGTCTCCGGGGACATGCGTCCGGGACGTCGACGCCGGAGACCTGCACCGTCTACCAGGCCAGCGGCTGGATCGAGAATCATTCAATCCGGGACTACGCCAAGGTGTTGCGCCTGGGGTTTGCCGGCATACGCCGGGAGATCGAAGCGCAGCTGGAAGCCGCCGATCTGACCGATCCCGACTTTCCACGCCAGGAGAATTTCTGGCGCGCCGGGCTGAGCATCTGCGATGCCGGCATCCTGCTGGGGGAGCGGTATGCCGAGCGGGCACGGGAGCTAGCCTGGGCGACGACGGTTCCTCACGAGCGCCAGCGCCTGGAGCACATGGCCGCCACCTGCTCACGGGTGCCGGCCGCAGGCGCACGGACCTTCTTTGAGGCCACCCAGTCATTGTGGCTGGCCCATGTGCTGACCTGCGGCGAGGATGGAATCAACGCCAACTCGCTGGGTCGCCTGGACCAGATCCTCCACCCCTACTACCAGCAGGACCTGGATGCCGGTCTTCTCACGCGTGAGGAGGCGAAGGCGATCATGGCCGAACTGGCCTGCAAGCTCTACCTGGACTACGACGTGCAGGCCATCACTCTGGGCGGCGTCGATGGTGAGGGCAATGAGGCGGTCAACGACCTGAGCTTCGTCATCCTGGAGGCCAGCGGCGATGTCGACTTCGTGCGCGATCTTTCCCTGCGTGTCCGTCGCGACAGTCCGAAGGAGTTCCTCGAGTTCGCGGCCCGCCTCATCGCCCGGGGCGGCGGCATCCCTTTCATGTTCAACGACGACTGCTTCATCCCCTCTCTCACCGAGCGCGGCATCCGTCTGGAGGACGCCCGCGACTACGCCCCCATAGGCTGCATCGAACTGACGATTCCCGGCAAGACGAACCCGCGTGCCGTGTCGGGGTGGTTCAACTCGACCAAGTGCCTGGAGCTGGCGCTCTTCGACGGCGTGGACCCGCGCTCCGGAGAACAACTGGGACCGGCCACCGGAAGACTGACGGAGTTCACCGACTTCGAGGCATTCCGGGCCGCTTATGACCGGCAGGTCGAATACTTCGCCCGACGGATGGTCTACCACTGCAACCGGGGAGAGCTCGCGCAGAGAGAGCGCGGTCCCCTGCCGTGCTGGTCGGTGCTGACCGACGACTGCATTGGACGCGGTCGCGAGATTACCGACGGCGGCGCGCGCTACGACTACCACTCGGTCTGCTTCATGGGTACGCCGACCACAGCTGACGCCATGTGCGCTCTGCGGCAGCTGGTCTTCGAGGAGGGTGTCGTCGATGCGAATCGGTTGCTGCAGGCCCTGCGGGTCGACTTCGAAGGTCACGCCGCGCTGCGACAACAGCTGCGCCGACAGGCGCCCAAGTACGGCAATGACAGTCCCGCCGTGGATGAGCTGGCCCGGCAACTCAACGACGACTTCATCGACCTGATGGACCGAATGCGCAGCCCTGTGGGCGGGCGCTACCATGTACACCTGTTCTCATTCCACCTCAATATCCCTTTCGGCAAAGTGGTGGGCGCGACGCCGGACGGCAGACGGGCGGGAGAACCCCTGGCCTACTCACTCTCCGCCCACCAGGGCCGCGACGAACAGGGAGTGACGGCTCTCATCAAGTCAATCTCGCGCATGCCCCACGAACGCGCCGCCGGGGCATCGGCCGCGATTCTCGAACTCGACCCCGCGGTGGTCGAGGGTGAGGCGGGCGTGTGCCGGCTGCTGCAGCTCATCTGCAGCGCCATCGAGCTGGGGGTTGGCCAGATGCAGTGGAACATCACCACGGTGGAGCGTCTGCTGCAGGCGCAACAGGACCCGGAGACGTACGGCAACATTCCCGTGCGAGTGGCCGGGTACTCACAGAAGTTCAAGCTGCTCAACCGCGAGCTGCAGGACCACATCATCGCCCGCACGAAACACCGGTCCTGAGGACGCACATCTGGTTGAGTCACCGGGATGAGAGACATGCCGACAGCTGACCCCATATTCGACTACCACGCCTTCCGCCGCTATCGCGTTCCCGTGCGAATTGCCCGTCAGGTCTGCGAGTCGCAACGCCTTATCCTCACTAACCGCTGTTCTGGCGCACGGGTTCCTGCGGGTGCGGTGTGAAGACTGCGCTCACGAGCGTGTAGTGGCGTTTTCCTGTCAGCGACGTTCCTGTGGGTGACGCCGTGATGCGTGAGAAACTGCAGCTCGTGCTTCGAGGTGCCGATGCCCTGGACCCCTACGCACATGGTGTCTCCTAGATCTCGGCATAGATCTCGAGCAGATTGTGCTCGGGATCGTAGAAGTAGAGGGTGCGGTGACGACGGGGCTGATCGGTAGGGGGCTCGGCGATCTCGACACCGCGGTCGAGGAGCACCTGGTAGCACTCGTCGACCTGATGGGGCTCGACACGGAAGGCGAGCTGCACGCCCGGGGCCTCCAGGCGCGATCCCTTGCCGTCGTAATCGCGGGTTCGCAGGCGCAGGGAGAACAGGGTGTCGTTGGCGGGGTTGAAGCTCAGTCCCGTGTCCCCTTCGCCCCGTACCTCGAAGGGAAACAGCTCGCGATAGAACGCCTTCATCGTCTCCAGATCGTCGACGAGGAGGATGGTGTAGGTCAGTTCGGTGACGGCCTGCAGCATGGGCGATGGCTCCTGGTGGTTGGTGGGACGAAACCTACCCCGTCCTCCGGGTGGCGTCGACCTGCCGCCGTGCCGTCGCCAGGGACAACCGTTCGTGCGGCGGTTCGTAACGAGGGCCTATTGCAGGGGGTACTTCTCGTGAAGGCCGAGCTCGCGCAGGATTTCGCCAATGGCACTACAGGTTTGCCCGTCGACGGGGATACCACTGAGAGCGCGCTCCTGCCGCTGGCGATAGGCGCGCTCTCCGGGGATCAGGATCTCGTCGACGTCTGAGGCTCTGGGGCTGTTCTTTATTCTTGTGACCAGGGCGTCGACGTGCCGGGTAAACTGGGCGAGAGAGATGAATTTGTCCGGATCAATCGCCAGTGTGAAGAAGCCGTTCTGATCCCTGCCGGTTTCCTCGCCCGTACTGCAGCCGGCCCCGCTGAGCCCGCCGGCGAGGATGTCGACCAACAGCGAGAGCGCAAATCCCTTGTGGCCGACGCTCGGGCTGCCCAGCGGCAACAGGGCGCCTTTCCGGGGGACCGTGAGGATGGCGCCCAGATCGATCAGGGCTTCTCCCGCTTCGTCTATAACCCATCCGTCGGGCGGGGATGCGCCGCGGGCGGCCAGCATTTTCAGCTTGCCCAAAGAGACGACGCTGGAGGAGATATCGATCAGGATGGGCATTTGCGGACGCCACGGGATGCCCGCAGCGAGGGGGTTGGTGCTCAAGAAGGGGGCCCTGCCGCCCCACGGGGCCACAGTGGGATTGCCGCCCGCGTCGTTGACCAGCATCAGGGCTACCAGGCCGTCCTCAGCAGGTTTGAGGAGATAGCTCCCAAGGCGGGCGATGTCATTGGCATTGACAACGCTGACACAGCCTATGCCCATCTCCCCGGCCTTGGTCGAGGCCAGGCGGACGGCTTCGGCGGCGCTTACCGGTCCCAGGGCAAAGCGGGCATCCAGATGGAGGCTGGCCGGCGTTTCCTGGAGGTGTTTCATGGAGGCGCCGGGGATCATGTGGCCATTACGAATGCCGTTGACGTACATGGGAATGCGCATCACACCGTGCGAGTCGTACCCGGACAGTGTCGCTTCCATGAGGGTTCCTACTACGGTGGCGCATTCGTCAGGGGGCACATCGAGGCGACTGAGAATCGCCCGCATCATCTCTTCTAGAAAGGTGTGCTGAAAAAGCCGGGGCTCTGGATCTGCCATATGATTTCCGCTTTCGGTGGCGCAGCGACGGTACGGCAGGCGAGGAGCGCTGCCAAGTGCCGGCTCCGTGCACATTCACTTGATTTGCGGCGGTGGGTCATCAGTCGAAGCGGAAGGAGGAGCAGGATCGTGCGCTACATGGGGATTCTTTCGCGGTCTGCCGGCCTATGAAGGGCGTCGTCTATCTCGGTGACAGCCAGGTCGAGGTGCGCGACTTCGCCACTCCGGCCGCCGGACCGGGCGAGGTCATCGTCGAGATGAAGGTCGCAGGCCTGTGTGGGAGTGACCTCCACAAGTACCACAGCAGCCGTCAGTGGGCTCAGGACCGGGATGGGATGATATCGGGCCACGAGCCTGTGGGCGTGATCGCTGAACTGGGCCCGCATGTCGACGGTCTGGCCGTCGGTGACCGGGTCTGCGTCTACCATCGCACCGGCTGCGGCCTCTGCCCCGACTGCCGCTCGGGCAACGCCGCCTTCTGTGATGATGTGCGTGGCGCCTTCGGCCGCACGCAGGACGGCTCACACGCCGACTTCATGCGGACCGATGCGCGCTACTGCATGCCCCTGCCCGACGAGATTTCCTTCGTCACAGCCACGCAGTTGGCCTGCACGGCAGGCACGTCCTTCTCGGCGCTGCGCAAGATCCCCAACAAGGGCGCCGATGTCCTGGTCGTGTTCGGCCTGGGACCGGTAGGCATGGCGGGATTGCTGCTCGGAATCGGCATGGGATTCCACGGCATCGGTGTCGACGTGCACCCGTACCGCGTGGCGCTGGGTCGCTCGGTGGTTGGCGACGGACTCATCATCGACGCCAGTGGCGAGGATCCTGCCGAAGCGATCCTCGACCACACTCGGGGCCGAGGCGCCTCGGGCGTGTTGGAGTGCTCTGGCAGTGCCGTGGCCCGACGCCAGGCTGCGACAGTTGCCGGCCGCGGAGCCACGGCCGTGTACGTTGGCGGGGGTACCCCCGACATTCAGGTCGACATGGGCGACGTACTGCAGAAGGACCTGACACTGCGCGGCAACTCGGTCTTCTCCATGGCATCCTACTTCGAGGCGGTCGAGTTCCTGCGACGGACGCCGGTACGCCTGGACGACATCGTCACCCACCGCTTCGGAATCGACGAGGCTAAGGAGGCCTTCTCGGTCTTCGATGCGGGTGAGACCGGCAAGGTCATTCTCGAGTGGAGCTAGCGACAGCTCCTGAGCTAGGAACCCCCAGCCGCCGTGCCTCCATCGCGCCGCCATATCGTCGCCGCAATCAGCCCCACAGCCCCGCCGAGCATCACCGCTGCCAGCCACCCCCGTGCCCGTGGGCGAGCAGCACCGGCACCGTCGTCAGCAGCCCGACCTCGATGGGCGCCAGGAACAGATAACCCACGCCGAAGTCGGCCAGGGTCTCCGATTCGTTGCGCGGGTCGACGACACGCAGCAGGGCGATGGCCAAGGCCGTGACCCCCGTGGTCCCATCCCCAGGTAAAGTGGTTAAGTGGTTTCCTTGTGGGACAAGCACCTGGTCCAGGGCAAGACCTTACCGTGCAGGAGTGGTCGCCGGGTGGCGTCAGTAGGCGACGGCCACGGCCTGACGCGAACCCTGGCACTCACGCAGATGATCGTGGCCCCCATCAAGCTCGGGGTTCGCCGGCGTCGGCCGGATCGATCCAACCGACTGTCCTTCCCGTCGGGGCACACGGCCAGCACCTTTGCCATGGCCCGCTACGTACAACAGCGCTACGGTCCGCAGCCTTCGATGCCGCTCTACGTGCTGGCCGCCGTTACCGGCGTGGGCCGCATGGAGGGCAACCGCCACTACCTGTCGGATGTGCTGATGGGCGCCGCGGTGGGCATCGCCGTCGGCAGCGTCACGGGAGCACCACGTGGCGAAAAGTTGACGGTCACACCCACCCCGGGCAGGGTCAGCGCCCGTCTGCGATTCTGAGTTTCAGAGCCGGACTTCGGCCCCCGCCTCCGCCGATTCGTAGATCCCGTTCACCAGTCGCTGCACGCTGATGGCCTCATCCCAGGTCACCACCGTCGACGATCGACCGCGGATGACATCGATGAAAGCCACATGTTCGGCCTGGGTGCGGTTTTCGGGCTCCTCACCGATCACCAGATCCACCGGCGTGACCTCCTGCTGACGATCCAGCGCCACGTAGGGCTCCACACTCTGCACAACACCCAGCGTCCCGTGGATTTCCCAGCCCCAGTTGCGCTCCCGGGGATGCTGCAGCCAGTTGCCCTCGATCGACATGGACGAGCCATCGGCGAAGCGTGCGTGGGCGTGACTGAAGTCCTCCACCGTCACCTCGGATACGTCCCCCTCGAAGTGGATGGGCGGATCGGGCATCCTGTCGATTCGACGGAAGGTCGAGGCGCTGACCGTCAACGGCCTCGGCGCCCCGATGAGCCAGTACACCGCGTCGATGTGGTGTACTGTGGTGGCCGCAATGACGCCGCCGAGCGACATGTCGGCGCGGTGGAAGAACCGCCCCCCGGGGTAGTGCATGTTGTGCCCACCCCAGACGCGGGTGTGGTAGACCTGGCCGAGGTGTCCATCGGCGATGTACTCGTGCACGGCCTGCTCCACCGGCGACTGCCGGATCTGCAGCCCCATCGTGAACCGCCGCTGTGCCGACGTCGCCGCCGCCGCCATGGCCTCCGCCTCGGCCACACTCATGCACAACGGTTTCTCACACAGCACGTGGGCCCCGGCCTGGAAGGCGGCGATACACTGCTCTGCGTGAAATCGCGGCGGTGATGCCACCACGACGTACTGGGGAGCCACGGCTGACAGCATGTCGGCCACGTCGGCGAAGGCACGGACTCCCTCTGCCTCGGCGGCCTTCTCGGCCGCAGGCAGATGTGGATCGACGACGGCTACGACCTGCGCCTCAAGGATTTGCGCCAGACAGCGGAGATGCAATCCGCCCATAGACCCGGCACCGATCACAGCCGTTCGGACTCTCTCCATACTCGCCGTCACGGTCGCGTCGGGCTGCCGTCGGGCAACCGTGTCTGCGTCCACTCCTCGATGGTGTCCTGGCAGGGGTATTTTGCGGCCAGCTCCTCGTTGATGTCGATGCCGAGGCCCGGCTGGTCATTGGGGTACATGTAGCCGTCGTGCACTTCTGGAAGCCCGGGGAAGATCTCGTAACACAGCTCATTGAACCGACACCACTCCTGCACCCCGAAGTTGGGGGCCCAGAGATCCAGGTGCATGTTGGCGGCGTGGCCTACCGGCGAGGTGTCCCCCGGGCCGTGCCAGGCGGTGCGGATGCCGTACATCTTGGCGAAGGCCGCCACGTGTTTGGCCGGCGTGATACCGCCCATCTGCGACACGTGCATACGGATGAAGTCGATCAGGCGGCCCTCGATCAGCGGCTGCCACTCGCGTGGGTGGTTGAACAGCTCACCCATGGCGATGGGCGTGGCGCACTGGGAGCGGATGTTGTGGAACCAGTCGATATCCTCCGGCGCCAGCGGATCCTCCAGGAAGAACAGCTTGAACCGCTCCATGTCCTTGGCGAACTGCACGGCATTGATCGGCACCAGTCGCTCGTGGATATCGTGCAGCAGCTCGACTTCGAAGCCGAGCTCGTCACGCACATGCTCGAAGACCTCGAGGTGGGCTCGGACATAACCGCGAGGATCGAAGTAGGCGCCGGGCTGTGCTCCCTCCGGCCGCGGCTGCTTCGACTCCTTGCCGCCATAGCCGCCCTGCTGCACACGGATGTACTGGTAGCCCTGCTCCATGAAGCCGCGGATGGAATCGACGATCTCCTCCTTCGTCGATCCCCCAGCGTGGGCGTAACAGGCTGCTGCCTCCCGACACTTGCCGCCGAGCAGTTGGTACACGGGCATGCCGGCGCGCTTGCCCTTGATGTCCCACAGCGCCTGGTCCACACCCGAGATGGCGTTGTTCAGCACGGGCCCGTTGCGCCAGTAGCTGTGTACGCAGGACATCTGGTAGATCTCTTCGATGCGATCTACGTCTCTGCCGATGAGGAAAGGCTTCAGGTGTCGCTCGATGGCCGTGTGCACGGCGTTGAACCGCTGCGTAAAGGTGGCACAACCGAGGCCGTACAGACCGGGCTCGGAGGTGATGAGCTTGACGATGACGAGCCGCGAACCGGCGGGCTGCGTCAGGATGACCTGTACATCTTTGATCGTGACTGTGCTCATGAGGCGTGATGTTCCGTTGTAGAGGTGGAAGGTGAGTACGATGCGAACATCTCCGGCTGATACGGCAGGAACTGACCCCGCTCCCGGTACAGTTCGTGGTACTGCTGGACCTTGTCCTCGTCGACATCGACGCCCAGACCGACACCGTCAGGAATACCCCAGGTCGGACCGGTGGCCGTCGGCAACGGCTGCCGGATGATGTCATCCGCCATCATGGCCGCCACCTGCTGATTGCCGTCGACCAGATTTGGCAGGGCGAGACATATGTGGTGCGACGCCGCCGCCATGAGACCCAGCTCGCCGTGGGTATGGCGGCAGACGGTCAACCCTTCCCGATGAGCCGACCAGCTGAGGCGGTGGAACTGGGCCAGCGTGCCCACCCAGTTGCTGCTCAGACACAAGGTATCGGCGGCACGACGTCTGATGACCTCGTGTACATCACAGACACGCCACAGGCCTTCGTTGGCACAGATGGCCACGGGCTGACGTGATCTCACCTCGATCATGTTCTCCACGGGCTCGGGCCAGACAGGCTGTTCGGCGAAGTCGATGCGGTAGCGGTCAAACTCAGCCAGGTTACGGATCGCCTCGTTGACCGTCCACGAGCCGTTGGCATCGATGCGGATCTTGCGCGCCGGTCCGATCGCCTGACGCAGGGCGGCGACGATCTCGCACTCGGACGCGAAGTCGATGCCGACCTTGATGTAGAAGACAGTGTAGCCGGCGTCGACGCCGGCCTTTGCCTGGGCGGCGACGTCCTCGGGAGACCCGTAGGCGAGATAGCAGAAGTAGTCGACGGTATCCCGCCGCAGGCCGCCGTACAGATTGTACAGGGGCTGGCCGGCCGCCTTGCCGCACAGATCGTTGAGGGCCATGTCGATGCCGGCAAAAGCGAAGTTTCCCGTCATCTCACGATGGTACCAGTGGGCAGCCCCGTAGAAGTCTCCGGCGACGGCTTCCCTTTCCCAGGGATCGCGGCCGACGAATAGCGGGATCGCTGAGCGTACGGCCTCATACACGCTCTCCACATTCGGCCCCGGGCAACTCTCTCCCCAGCCGACCTGTCCGTCATCGGTTGTAATCCTGACCACAACCGCGGTGACACCGTCACGCTGAACGCGTGAGCTGGTCTCGCGATGACGGTACGGTACGCTGACGATCGTCGGCTCGATGGAGGTGATCTTCATGCCCACACGAAAAGGCCTGATCCTCTGCTTGTCGACCCGCGCTGGCGGCCATTCCTGATTTCCTGTCGCGCATCCACCGAATCGTACTACATTCCCGGCATGAGCCGACGTGCCCTGATCGCCCTTCTGAGCCTCACCTGTTGCAGCGCCGGCACGGGGAATGCCGACACTCTCGAGAGTTCGCTGCTGCCCTGGCTCGGCATCGACCACAGCGGCGCCCGCACCTCTCTGAGTGATCCCTGGCAGCCTCTCCCGATGCCGTCGATCCTCGTCGCCTTCGACGACGAGGACCTGCTGCGCCGGTACGTCGATGGCGCCAAGACGGCAGATCTGTCCACACGCCAGGTGCGGATGACGGCCATCCTGCCGTTCCCCGGGGCTGCCAACCAGTGGCTGCAGGTGGAGACCGCGGCCGGCGGCGGAGGCTTCTCGGGTCAGGGACGCGGCCGAGACTGGTCCGGGGCGCTGGCCACCGACCGCTCCGTGGGTGGCCTGGCCTACCGCCGCCATGGCTCCAGCCACCGCCTCACCGCCGGGCTGCGCTGGGGCCGGGAGCGGGGTGGCGATCAGGCCGTCAACTTGTACGACTTCCACACGTCGGCTACCGACAGCCGTATGAATCGTTACTTCTGGGACCTGCTGGAACCGACCCTCGGCGACGAGCTGACCTACACCTGGGATCAGGAGAGCCTGGGTGTTGACATGGGCTGGTCTATCGAGTTGGACGAACACCACCGGCTTGGCGTGCAGGGGAGTTGGCGGCGGCGCACACCGAATGCCGTCATCGATCACGTGAATGACGGTTCGAGACAGGAGCTGCGCGGTCCACGTCGGACCGACGTCGATCAGGACACCCGCGAGAACCGCCTTGTCATCGGTGTCGAGCAGCGTCTGGGATCCGCGACCCGCCTGCGGGGAGAGGCGGGTTTCACCGCACGCCACGCGTCCTCTCTGGCACGCCAGCGGGATGTCCCGCGGTCGGACAGCGGCGTTCTGCTCGATATCATCGAGCTGGGCCGCGGCCGGGCCGATCAGCGCGGGGCAGATGTCTCCCTGCGGGGCACGCGGGACGTTTCGGCCCACCTTCGGTACGAGGGTGCCATCACCTGGGCCCGCTCGGAACTGACGGCCGAGGGCGTGGGCAGCACGCCGGTCCTCGGCTACAGCCTCAGGACTCTGCCCATCTCTCACGGCGGTACTTTTTCTCTGACTGGCGATCTGACAACATGGGCCGTCGATACTGGGGTAGAGTTGCGCTGCCGAACTTTCGGCGCTGCCCTCAGCGGCCTGGCCCTGCGCTCGCGCTATCGTGGTCACACGACGGCCGACGCGCAGATGGAGTTCGGCCTGATCGTCACCCCCGTCGACCGGGTGGCGGCTTACGACCTGCATCTGTTCCGGCTGGCCCTGGCGCCGTGGCTGCGGTTGTCGTCGTCGATGGAACTGGAATACGAAATCACCCAGTACGCCGGCCGCCTCCGGGATCGTGACGCTGACCCCGACCCGCAGGCGTCGGCATCGACCCATCGCGGCGGCCGCATCCACTCTCTGAGGTTTCGACTGTACCTGTGAATGGCAAAGGACGAGAAATGAAACGAATTGAGATCGTGTCACTGACGATGCTGCTCGTCGCCACATCGGTGACGGTGTGGGCGCAGGATGACGAGGCGGACCTGGTTTTCCAGACGGCGAGAACGGACGCCTATGAGACCTACCTCGACGTGCAGGAAGAGGCCTTGCAGGCTCAGCTGGATGCCGGTGCTGACGTCGACGCGGCGCAGATGTCGCTGATCCTGGTCAAGCTCGCCCGCATTCAGCAGGAGGCGGACCGTACGGTGGAGCAGATCTCTGATGCCGCCAGAGACATCGACGAGGCCCTGAACGATGCCTTGGACGACAATGACCTGGACGACGATGTCGAGGCACGTATCGACAGCGCCGGCGACGACATCGGTGACGCCCTCGGCGACTTCGGCGAGGTCCTCGACGTTGAAGGTGGCGAGATTGCTGATCTGGCCGAGGACCTGCGCGCCAGCGACGCTCCCTTCGAGGTCACCGTCCGGATCGAGAGCGACAGCCAGCGGTTTGACGAAGTCGTGACGATCGCGCGCTCTGACTTTGACGATCTGGAGGAGCTGATCGAGGACGGCCAGGACTCCGGACGGTCGCTGGGTGATGCCCTCTCCGAGCTCGAGGCGGCGGTGGAGTCCTGGGGTGATGCCCTGGACTGGCTCGACATCGCGACATCGACCGAGGACAACCAGGCGGCCATCGACGCCATGCGTACCGCCGTGAGCCATCTGGACTCTTCCTACCTGGCCCTCGAAGCTGCCTTCGACAGCAGTCCCCTGGGCGTCACCCTCGACACGGGAGAATCGCGCGCGACGCTCGCCGATGTCGATGACATTCTCGGCGGTCGCACCTTTGCCGTCGGCTCTCGCACAGTGCGCCCCATTGCACTGATCGAAAACCGCACGGCGGGTGCCTTTCGCGATGACAACCTGTTGCAGATCGCCTTCGTCCTCAGTCGGATGTCGGTCGTCGAGTTCAGCAACGCCGACGATCACGAGACCACTGCCGACCTGTTCGAAGAAGGCAGTGAGGAAGCCGCCTTCTACCGTGCACGAACCGAGAAGGCGCAGATCCGGGGCTGGACGTGGATCCTGCTGACCGCCGGTGCCATGGGTCTCAGTGGTTCTGTCGATGATATGCTCATCGAGTTCTGGAGCTCATCAAGTCCGGACGAGGAGACACTGCGCGGCTACTTCCCGGAGGGCATGTCTGCGGCTATGCTGCAGGTGCTCGGCGTCGATCTCGTCGTCAACACCTGGGTCCCGCGGGACGAGATGGACGATCACATGACCGTCATGCGTGAGCTGTACGAGACGCGCATCAGCCAGGACGATACCGATAGCGAGGCGTACGCCGGCCTGGCCATCGTGCGCACGTACTTCCTTGTCACCGAGAATCATCAGGACCTGCTGGACGTTATCGAGTTGACGGTGGATGGCGACATCATCGGCATCGTCGACCGCTTTGACACCGAGGACTTCGACTACTCGGCCACAGTTGACAGCATCGAGCAGGATCTCGACCGCGCCCGCGAGGATGCCGACCTGGTCTTCCTCGTACTCGACAAGCTCGATGACGACGGCCTCCCTTTCGACATCGAGATCGACGATGACGTCGTGCCTCTGCCGCTGACCGGTGCCACACTGGATACGGGTCTGGATATCATCGGCGCTCTGGCCACCGCCGCCGCGGCTCTGGCCGAGGCTGGTGGTGAAACCCTCGAGCGTGTTGAAGAATCTCTCGAGCTCGACCTCGACCCCAACGAGCTCGACCTCACCGACACCGAGACGCCGCTCGATGTCGCCCTCGCCCTGGAGGTCTCGAATCCCGACTTCCTGCGCCTGAGTCCGGAAGGGGTCGATGACGTAGCGAAACTGGGTGATGACATGGAAGACGCGCTGGCTGAGTTCTCCGACGCCGTGACAGAGTTCAGCGACCTGGCCGTGGATCTGGAAGAGGAGGATGGCACCGGCGTGGCTGGGCTCGCCGGGGACTTCGACGATTTCTACCAGGACGTGCGCCACGACTTCAGCGATCAACCCGCCACCACGGTGATCGATGGGGAGCCAGTCGATCTGTCGGCCTGGTTCGATCATCCGCCAGAGCAGGTCCTGCAGCACTTCATCTGGTTCCTCGACGACGACGACGATACCGACAACACGCTGGCCGGACTGTTGCCCGGCCGCAGCGTGCAATCAGTGGTGCTCGAGGAACGACTGGCGCCGGTCCCGGAGGACTTTGCCCTCGGGCAGAACTACCCGAACCCCTTCAACAGCGGCACCGTCATCGAGTTCCAGCTGCCGGTGGATACCCGGATCAGCTTGAAGATTCACGACGTGCTCGGGCGGGAAGTGCTACGTCTGAGCCAGGGCGAACGGACCGCCGGATCGTACCGGGTGCTGTGGGACGGCGCTGACGCGGCCGGCGAGCCGCTGGCCAGCGGTGTCTACTACTACCGGTTGCAGGCCGGTGACCATACCCTCACGCGCAGCCTGTTGTTGCTGCGCTAGAGTTGGACGACCGCGCAACCCGCCATCGTGCCTCGTCCATGACGATTCGTCCGCATGGTCTGATCCCCTTCGCGCTGCTCAGCTTGGTCGCGCTGGCGACCGCTCAGCCTCCGGATTCCCTCGTCACCGATACCCGCGTCGAGCTGCCGACCATCGAGCCGGAACGCCAGCCGCGTCACACGGCCGGCGTGCACCGACTCGTGGCGCTGAAGTACGCCAGGATGGCCGAGGGAACCGACCACTTCAGCGCCGCCCTTCCCGAACTGGCTGCCTTTCTCGACAGCGATGTCGAGGTGGCCGATACGCGCTTCGTCAGCGAGGAGCACGATCTCGGCAGTTTCTCCTTCGAGGGGGCCCTGCTGGTGATGCTCACCGGCAATCGCGCCACGCTGAATCCCAACGACACACAGAAGAAAAGGCTGGGCGCTTACCTGCGCGGCGGTGGGTTGCTGTTCGCCGAGGATGTCCGCTCCCTGGCCTTCTTCGACACCGCCCGTGACGTAGGTCAGTCCGGTACACCCTTCGACCGGCAGCTGAAGGCCCTGATCGCCGATCCGCAGGTCCTGGAAAGGGCTGGCAGAAACTGGCGGCCCGTGGCTCGGAACCATCCCCTGTACCGATCCTATTTCCAGTTCCCCGCCGGACCGCCGATGAGCGGCACCGCCGGCGGGCGCCTGGCGAACGCCCGGGTCACGGAGCTGGAACAGCTCGAATACCGGGGACGGGTCGCTGTCGTTTTCTCCGACCTCAACATCAGCTTCGCCTGGTCTACGTCCGAAGCGGTGGGACGCCAGCGATCACTTCAGTTCGGCGCCAACCTCGTGATCTTCGCCCTGGCCCAGTACGCCGCCGGTGACGTCCGCTAGCGGACGGTTCGGCTGCGACGCTGACTCATCGAGGACGACGCCTCGGCGTCTCCATGGAGATCAGGTGCTCAGCCAGGTCACGGGTCAGTCTCTCTCGGAGGTCGCGGTGTCGCTCATCATCGTAGAGGTTGTCCATCTCCTCCGGATCGGCCACTACGTCGTATAACTCACCACATGCCTGACCGGGATAGTCGACCAGCTTGTAGCGTTCACCCCGGATCATCCTGACCTCACCACTCTCGGCAAAGACATACCTGCGGTCCGGGGGAGGGCCACCACGCAGAGCGGCCACGAGGCTGCGGCCCTGGATCTGCTCAGCCACATCGAGACCGGCACTCTCGAGCAGGGTCGGACTCAGGTCGATCAGCTCAACGGGATCGTCGATGACGAGTCCTGCCTGACCTCCCGGAGACCGCACGATGAGGGGCACGCGCAGCCCGACGTCGTAGAGCATGGGGTACTTTTCTGTGCTCTTGGTCAACATGCCGAAGTGTCCGAGGAGTTCGCCGTGATCGGAGCAGAAGGCGATGACACTGTCGTCGAGCCATCCCCGTGACTCGAGGGCGGCGACGATCTTGCCTACCTGATCGTCTACCAGGGTGACAGCCCCATAATAGTAGGCCATCGCCTGACGCAGCTTCGTCTCGTTCAACTGTTCGTAGTCAACCTGCCGGCCCTCGCGCTTGAAGGCCTGGTGAATGGGTGGCTTGTTCGCCAGATCCTGGCCGAAGGTGTCGGGTACGGGCATCTGGGCCGCGTCGTACATCGAAGCGTAGGGCTCCGGACAGTCGAAGGGTGTGTGGGGGTTGGGCAGCCCCACGAACAGAAAGAAGGGCTCCCCAACCCGCTGATCCCGGAGATACTCGACGGCCCGGTCACCCACCCAGGTGTCGATGAACGCCGGCGCCGGGATCGGATTGACGTTGGCCTGGAAGTCGTCCCAGTAGGCATCGGTTCCGTGAATGGCGTACGCCTCCTGCGCTACCTGCCAGTAGCCATTCTCCTGCAGCCAACTTTTGTAGTCCTGGTGCAGGCAGTCAGGCGTCGTCGCGTCCGAGTTCTGACCACCGGACTGCATCGTCTCGTTAAAGGCAGCTGCCTCTTTGTGCGGGAACAGATACAGCTTACCCACGCCGATACTGCGGTAACCGGCAGCACGGAACAACTCGCCGAGAGTGGCTTCCGTGTCCGCCATCGCCGTGTTGTTCGACACCGCCCCATTCACATGCGGGTACCGACCCGTCATGAGTGCCGCACGGCTGGGAACGCATTGCGGGTGCTGGGAGAATGTCTGGGCGAAGCGTACCCCCGAAGCGGCAAGGGCATCGATGTGGGGCGTACGGATGATGTGATTGCCGTAACAGCCGACACAGTCGGCCCGCAGCTGATCGGCCAGTATCAGCACGACATTCCTGCGTTCGGTCATCGACGCTCCAGATGTTGAATGTTGCGACAGAAGGCTATTCCGGCCGGCTGGCCAGCGCAAAGATACCCGCAGAGGCGGCACGAGAGTTGCGCGTTTGTGCCAAACCCCGAAGATTGTGTAGGTCGTACCGCCTCCTGTGCCACCAATCCAACCGTCACGAAACGCCATTCCTCTGATGATCCTGCAACGCCTCCTTCTCTGCCTCACCGTCGTACTTCCTCTGGCGGGCTTACCGGACCCAGCATACGCCTCCTCCATCGATCAGACAGAAGTCGAACGAGTGGAGGATCTGTCAGAGGGGCTGGCCAACCAGCTCCACGACTTGTCCCTGTCCATGCGGGATCGGGACATGACGGCCATCGCCACGCATTTCGGCGCCGGGCTGTCGGCCACGCCCTGGCCTGGCCTCAGCGATCGTTCCGCGCCTCAGTCCAGATGGGTCGAACACCTCGAGGCGCCAATCCCCACGGCCTCGGTGGGCCGGCGCGCTTTTCTCGCCAGCTGGCAGGATCTGCTCGGCGCTCATGCAAGCATCGAAGATGTCCGTCTCAAGGTGAAATCAGCCGACTTCGAGGGAGTGGACAGTCCGCGAGCCGAGGCCCTGATCGCCATCGCCATCGTCGGGCGCACCCCTGCCGACCAGCGCACGTGGGTGGAAGCCAAGGCCCACCTGGGAGCCGATCAGACCGATGGACGGTGGCACATCGATCACCTCGAGCTGAGCAAGCTGACGATCCGTACGGCACGCGTCGATCTATTCAGTGAAGTGTCGCTGCCGGCCGGTGTCTACCAGGCGGCCCCACCTTTCGGCACACCTGGCAATCCCAGCTTCATTGCCCACGGCGTAGCGTTGGGTGATGTCGATATGGATGGTCGGCTCGATGCCTTCACCACCGGCCATGGCGGTAACTTCCTCTATCTGAATCAGGGCGACGGCACCTTCACCGAAGTGGCTGCCCACGTGGGTGTACAGATCACACCCACCGCCACGGCACCGCTGTTCGTCGACGTCGACAACGATGGCGACAGCGACCTGTTCCTCGCTTCCACCGGCCACCAGATGCTGTTCGAGAACCGTTTGGTACCCGATGGCAGCCTCGAATTCCGTGACGTCTCCCTGATGGCGGGTGTCGACCGGTTCGCCCAGGGATACAGTGCCGTCACTGCCGATGTGAACGGCGATGGATACCCCGACATCTACGTGGCATCCTACAATAAGTACGGCGTCGTCATGCCTGATTCATGGTCGCAGGCGACCAACGGCACGGCCAACCTGCTCCTCGTCAACCAGGGCGATGGCAGCTTCCTCGAACGGGCTCGGAAGTGGGGTGTCGCCGACAGCCGCTGGTCCTATGCAGCTCACTTCGGCGACTTCGATGGCGATGACCGTCAGGACCTGTATGTGGCCAACGACTTCGGCCAGAACGCTCTCTATCTGAATCAGGGCGACCACTTCACCGACGCCGCCGGCGAGCTGGGTCTGCTCGATCCCGGAAATGGCATGGGCGTGTCCCTCGGTGACTACAACAACGACGGGCATGTCGATCTCCACGTCACCAACATGTCCTCCACCGCCGGCAAGCGGATCCTCAAGCGGCTGTTTCCGCAAGAGTCGAGCGAAGTGGATGCAACGCGGGTACTCGGTAAGCTTGCTGCCGGCAACTCCATCTTCCGCAACCTTGGCGATGGCACCTACGAGGAAGTGAGTGCCACCGTCGGTCCCCTGTCGGCCGGTTGGGCCTGGGGTGGTGGCTTCGTCGACCTTGACAACGATGGCTGGCAGGACATACACGCACCCAACGGCTTCGTCTCCGGAAAATCTCTCAAAGACACGTGAAGCCTCTTCTGGCGCCACGTGCTGGCGTCGTCAGTGGAAATCGAAGAAACGGGCAATCAGCAGTACCAGACCGACCATATGGGCAAGCTCTTCGAGCAGGGCTTCTCCTTCAGCGGCTTTGAGCGTGACAAGCTCTACCTCAACGTGAAGGGCCAGCGCTTCGTCGATATCTCGGGCCTCTCCGGCCTCGATTCGGTCACCGACGGTCGTGGTGCGGCCTATGGTGACTTCGATGATGACGGCGACCTCGACATCTTTCTCACCGCGCTCCAGGGCCAGGTCCATCACCTGTTCCGCAACAACATCGGCAATGACAACGGCTTCGTACGAGTCTCGCTGCAGGGCACCGACAGCGGCACCGACGCCTTTGGCGCCGTCGTTCGTATGGGTACGTCCGCGGGTGTGCTGACCAGGATCAAGGCCGGTGGCAGCGGCTTCGTCTCGCAGAGCGACCCCCGGCTCCTGTTCGGCATCGGCCAGGATACCTCGGTATCCTGGATGGAGGTGCACTGGCCGTCCGGCACGGTGCAGCGTTTCGATGAGGCCAGTCCCGGCGCCGGCGTCGCCCGGGCCGGGGCCTCGCTGCGTATCGTCGAAGGTCAACCGGAGACGACGGCCGTCGAGGAGACAGTCTTCTCTCTACCCGATCCCTCCGCACCCGGGGATGTCGTGTTCCACTCCCTTCGTCAGCAGCGGGGCGACGAGTTCCCGGCGGTGGCCCTCGTCGACCAGCGAAGCGGCGAAACGCACGACTTCGGGACCTGGCGCCAGCCCGGCCGACGTTATCTGGTCAACCTGTGGGCCACCTGGTGTGTGCCCTGTCGACAGGAGATGCCGGAGCTGGAGAAGCTCTACCCCGAATTGCAGGCCGCCGGTGTCGACCTGCTCGGCATCAGTCTCGACACGGGCAAGGCGCGGATGAAGGTGCCGCGCTTTCTCGACCGTGCCGGTATCACCTACCCGAATTTCATCACTGAAGAGAGCGCCCTGGAACAGCTGTTCAGCGGCGACCAGATCTTCGTTCCGCTTTCCTACGTCATCGACGCCCAGGGCCGTATCGACGCCGTGTTCAGCGGCTGGTCACGAGAGTCGGAGGCAGCGATCCGCAAGCTGATTCAGTAGCCGCCCTGTTCCTGGGAAACAGCTGTACAAAATCGGAGAAACGCCTCAGATGCGATCCACCCTCGTCACTCTCGTCGTCATCGCTCTGCCCCTCATGAGTTCGGCAGAGCCCATGTCTCTGCACCCGGACGTCACCATCGAACGCCTGCTCGGCGCCGGCAGCAACCCGGTTCGTCTGGTGAAGGATCCCGTCGACAACAGCCTGTACCTGCTCAAGACGAACGGCGAGATCAACTTCGTCGACCTCGAGGAGGGTACGCTGCAACGGCTCTACAGAAGCACGAACCATACGCTGCGTGAAGCCCAGGGACTGGCCATTGATTCTGACGGTACGATGTACGTCAGTGGCTTCCGGGCCTCGGGCAACACCCAGACGGCCACGGTGATGCGGGGCGTCATCGATGCCAGTGGCGAGCGCGCCTGGTCACAGGTGGCTACCACCGAACCGTTTGAGTTGAGCGATTCGTGGTACAACCATCGGGTCAACGATGTCGCCATCAGCCCCGACGGCCGGTTCCTCTTCGTCAACAGCGGCTCGCGCACCGAACACGGCGAGGTGCAGGACAACAACGGCGCCTTCCCCGGACTCAGAGAGACCGGTCTGACGGCGATCATGCTGCGCCTGCCCATCGACGGCGAGGATATCCTCTTGCCAAACGACCGCGAGGCGCTCCGGGATGGCGGCTACCTGTTCGCTGAGGGATTGCGCAACAGCTTCTCCGTAGCGTTTGCGCCCAACGGAGATCTCTTCGCCACCGAGAACGGCCCCAACCGTGACATGCCCGAGGAACTCAACTGGATCCGGGAGGGCCATCACTACGGCTTTCCCTGGCGCATGGGTCGCCTCGACACACCGCAGCAGTTCTCCGGGTACGATCCCACCAGCGACCCGCTCCTGCTGCGCAGCCAGCGCAATGCCGGCAACGGACTCTACGCCGACGATCCTGACTATCCGCCGCCGCCGAGACAGTTCACCGATCCTGTGCTCAACATCGGTCCCGACGCCGACAAGTTCCGTGACCCCGAAAGCGGCGAAGTACGCGATGCCAGTGACGAGGGTGTGGCCCTGGCGACCTTTACCACGCACCGCTCCCCCCTCGGCCTGGTGTTCGACACCGAAAACGCTCTAGGTGGTGAGTTTCAGGGCGCTGGCTTCGTGCTCGCCTGGAATGGTGGCAGCAACGACCTGATCAGCCCTCTCGGTGATCCCGGCCAGGACCTGTGTCTGTTGAAGCTGAGACGCGAGGGTGAGGGGTATACGACCACGGTGACACAGACCGTCGTCGGCTTCGTCAATCCCATCGATGCCGAGTTGATCGGCAACACCATGTATGTGGTGGAGCACGGTGGTTCTCGGGGACTATTCCGTATCGAGTTTCCCGCCGCCATCACTGCAGTCCTTGGCGAGGAATCACTGCCGCAGTCCTTTCTTCTCGAGCAGAATCATCCCAACCCGTTCAACTCCAGCACATCGATCCGGTTTGAATTGTCCGCACCGTCCACCGTTGAGCTGACCGTCTACGATCTGGCCGGTCAGAAGGTGTCGACCCTGGTATCCGGGTTCCGCGAGGCCGGATCCTATTCCTATACCTGGAACGGTCTCAACGATGGCGGGTACGCCGTCGCCAGCGGCACCTATGTGTACCGGCTGTCCACTCCTGACGGACATCGACAGAAGAAGCTGTTGCTGCTGCAGTAGCCGTCAGTCCGCTCTCTGATACACCCGGACGAAGTCGACCTCGAGTCGCTGCGGAAAGATCGATTCGTCCACGCCTTTCACGCCGCCCCAGTTGCCGCCTACGGCGATGTTGAGGATCAGGTGGAAGGGACGGTCGTAGGGCCAGACCGTCCAATCACGCTCCCCCGGCGTGTGGGTGAAGTACGCCTCGTCGTCGACGTAGGCGGTGAGATGTTGCGCATCCCATTCGAGGGCGTAGGTGTGGAACTCTGACTGGGCGTCGACAATCTCGATCTGGCGGCCGATCTGCGTTCCGTCCATGTGATTGTGGGCCTTGGTGTGAACGGTGGCGTGGATGACTCCCGGGTCGTAACCGACGTGCTCCATGATGTCGATCTCGCCGTTGTCCGGCCAGCTGCCATCCCCAAGATCCCAGTCCCTGGGCAGCATCCAGATCGCCGGCCAGGTGCCGCGGCCGTGCGGCAGTCGGGCGCGGATTTCGAGACGTCCGTACTGCCAGTCGGCACGTCCCCGGGTCACCAGTCGCGCTGATGTGTAGTCCATGCTGTCCAGCCATGCTTCGCGCCGGGCTTCGATGATCAGAAGACCCTCCTCGATACGGGCGTTCTCAACCCGCCCTGCGGTGTAGTACTGGAGCTCGTTGTTGCCCCATCCCTGTCCGCCCACATCGTAGTCCCAACGAGTGCTGTCGGGCAGGCCGGCTCCGTCGAACTCGTCCGCCCAGACGAGGGACCACCCCTCGGGCGAAGCCGACGAAGGGGCCGGCGTGGTGCCGCCGTGAATCACACACCCCCCCAGGGCGAGTACCATCAGAGTAAGGGTGACCCGGAGACAACCGGTCTGCAGTTGGGAGAATGTCATGGCGCCTGACTCGAGATGGATTGATGCGGACGGGGTGATGGTGCGCTGTGGCCTGTTGCCCTAAGGTATTACAACACCGGACATGGAGACGAGAATGAGACCACTGCGCCTCAGCACGCTGAGCCACGCTCACGGACACATCAACACCTACTGCGGCGTCCTGCGCGATCGCGATGACGTCGAACTGGTGGCCACCTGGGACGACAACCCGGCCCGTGGGCAACGAGTGGCTGAACAGTTCGGCCTGGAAATACGTGACTCGGTGCGGGCCGTCGTCGAGGACGACAGCATCGACGCTGTGATGATCGGCTGCGAGACGAATCGCCACGCGGACCTGGTGGAGGAAGCCGCGGCGGCCGGCAAGGGCATCCTGCTGCAGAAGCCGATGGCCACCACTCTGGCCGACTGTGACCGCATCATCGCGGCCGTCGAGACCCACGATGTGCCCTTCAGCATGGCCTACCAGATGCGCCAGGACCCGGTGAACGTGAAGATGAAGGAACTGCTCGACGCCGGTGCCATCGGCCGCCCGGCCATGGTTCGTCGTCGTCACTGCCTCAACGTCCTGCTCAATCCCGCCTTCTCACAGGGAGACACCGCCTGGCATGTCGACCCGGTGGCCAACATCGGCATGTTCTTCGACGACGCCATGCATGTGGCGGACTGGTTCTACTGGATGCTGGGGGCCCCCCTCAGCGTCATGGCGGAAATCGACAACATTGTCACCGACGTGGCGCCGGATGACAACGGCCTGGCCATCTATCGCTTTGCCGGCGGCGTCATCGGCATCCTGCTCAACTCCTCAACGACAGTCGCCGCTATCGGCACCACCGAGCTCTACGGCGACGAGGGTACGATCCTGCAGGACTACGGTGATGGCCCGGCAACGGCGGCGCCGCGACCGCCTGATGCGGTGCCTCTGCGCTCGATCCGGCAAGGCGAGAGCGAATGGACCGAGTACCCCCTGGCCATCCCCGGCGGTCAGGGCGAGCGTATCGCCGGCGTACCCCAATCCTTCCTCGACTACCTGCGCGGCGAGCGAGAAACGCCGGTATCGGCGCGGGAAGGCCGGATTTCGGTGGAGATGGTGCTCGGAGCGTATCGGTCCGCCGCAGAGGGTCGACGGGTTGAATTCCCGCTGAGCGAGTAGTCAGCGCAAGAGTTCTCCGTACAGCTCGAGGAGAGGCGCGTTGACGTTGGCCGGATCGGGCCACTCATCGGCTTCCTGGTCTCCCAGATAGAGACTTTCCCGGTACTCCCAGGTCTGTTGGTGGATCCCGAGATCCCTGGCGATCTCGATGAGATCGCGGTAGTACTCGATGGCCCCGGTGTCACGCGAGAACATGTTGATGGTGAGTCCGTATTCGCCCCAGTTGACGGGCACGTTGCGCTGACGCTGGAATTCGGTCACGCGGTCAATCTCGGCCTGCAGACCGGCGCGCGAGAACGTAGCCTCGAGATCACCTGAGGCGAGCGTATAGAACTCCAGCTGAAAGCCGCAGTTGGCCGCCGTCAGATCTTCGGCTCGAATCCACCCACCGATGCGGTAGTGGTGACGGTACTTCACCGGGAAAGCCAGGCCACCACCGCCGGCATTCGCCGCCCCGCTGCCGGCGGTCAGAGCGAAGGAATAGCCGCCCTCGTGGGCTGTTGATGAGGTCTGCCAGTCACTGTCCCCCGCCTCGCTGAAGAGACTCCAGAACGGGAAGTTGCTGGTGAAGAAGGGCTCGAACTCGGTCAGCGCGTAGTCGAACTCCACCTCTTCGGGATCGGCCCGGTGAACGGTGCGTAGCAGCGTCGAATCCGGTGCGAACTCCTCGACGGTGAAGTCATCGAACCAGGCCGTGCCGTCGTTGGCGCCGCAGTCCATGACCGGGATCGCCTGTACCCAGTCGGCCTCGGTGACCTGAAAGAGCTCACCGGGAAACAAGGTCCAGTCGAAGCTCCCGGCGGGCGTCCTCGGGTTGTCCGTGACGCCGGCCCAGATCCCGGACGAGACGGGTGGCAGACGTACGAGGGTGTCCGGGTAGGGCGACCACGCCGCGCGCCCCACCTGGTAACGGAATTCGTTGACGTAGGGATCGGGAAAGTAGAAATGCCAGTCGTACATGACATTGCTGTCTTCCACCTCGAACCACTGGGGGGCACCGAGGACCGACTCGACGACGAGTAGATGATGCGGATCGACACTGCGGATGGAATCGACCAGTGTTGTGGCCAGTTGCTCCCAGGTGTCCGGGCCGATGTCGACGGGTGGATCGGGCTCGTTCAGCAGGTCGTAGGCGGCGACCCAGGTGCTGTCGCGGTAGCGTGTGGCAATCTCCTTCCACAGGGCCACCAGACGCTGCTGGTTGGTGTCGTCTGTCCAGAGATCCGTGCCGCTCGCCGAAGCCCCGACGTCGGCGCCGCCCTGCGGGGAGTGCAGATCGAGGATGACGCGGACGCCGGCCTGCCGCGCCCAGTTGAGGTTCCGATCGAGCCACTGCCAGCCATCCTGGCGGTACACGAAAGGCTGCGCGTCATCTTCGAACACCCGGTAGTTGAGGTTGAAACGCACGACATTCATGCCCAGATCGGCGACCCGCTGGAAATCGGTGGAGTCGTGGTGAGCGGCAGCGATGATGTCCGCCGCCGCTCCCTCCCACGTAGCAAAGTGCAGATTGCTGAAGTTCACGCCCTGCAACAGAATTGGCGTATCGTCGGTCCCGATCACCAGCTGTGCCCCCTGGGCCCGCACGTAGCCGGAGG
>DASCMS010000115.1:0-44317 GCA_036011085.1 Candidatus Latescibacterota bacterium | reverse complement strand
AAGAACAGCGATCCCGCAGATCATCGCGACGTCGGCCAACGCATGCAGGAATACCTCCGATGGCGAAACCGAAACACCGAAGACACCCAGTTAGCCAAAGTCCAAAACTCAATGCCGACTCTTTAACAGAGCACTAGTGGCCGAAACGGGGCGGATGTCGGACGCGGCGGCTGGCTACAAGGCGGCCACAACCGGCGTCGCCTTCCTTGATTCCTCGTCGCGAGGGCGACTTCACTTGTCCGGTGCGGAGCATGTCGACTTCCTGCAACGACTCTCCACCAACGACGTTCTCAGCCTGAACGTCGGCTCCGGCCTGCGCACGGTCTTCTGCGACCACCGGGGTCGCATCGTCGAAGTGGCGGAACTGTGCCGCATCCGTGCCGACTCGACCATCGCCTTCCTCGCCTCGGGGCGACCGCAGTCCCTCATCGAGTGGTTCGATCGCTTTCACTTCGGCGAGAGCATGGACTGGCGAGACGAGACGACGATGGCCGGCCAACTCGACGTACTCGGTCCGGAAGCCACACGCGTCTGTCGCGAGATCCTCGGCCTGGACCTCGACCAGCCGACGTTCAGCCGCCTGCCCCACGACTCGCTGGATGCGATGCGCCTCGACATCGGCGGCAACGCCGGTGCTCGTCTCTGGGGTCACGGCCTGAAGGCTGCCGGCGCCGAACTCACCGCAGCTGGGGCTCCTACCATCAGCGACGAAAGCTATGAGATGCTGCGCGTGGAGCTGGGTATCGCGGGCGGCGCCGAGTTCGGCCTCGAGCACAATCCCTGGGAAGCCGGCCTCGACGATGCGATTCACCTGAACAAAGGCTGCTACACCGGACAGGAGGTCATCGCCCGCCTCGATACCTATGACAAAGTCAAGCAGCATCTGGTCGGCCTGCGCCTCGACGCCCCTGTCAGCGTCGGCGCCAGCGTGGAGGTACAGGGCAGGACGATCGGTGCCGTCACCAGCATCGCCCGCTCACCTGTTCTCGGTGAGTTGGCCCTGGCCTATCTCCGCTCTGACCATTGCGCGCCAGGAACGGCCGTGACCTTGACCGACCCCGCCGAGGGCAACCCTGTCGGCGCTGTCGTGAGCGACTTGCCATTCCATGGCTGAGTGCAGTACGCGCAAGATCATCCATATCGACATGGATGCCTTCTATGCGTCTGTCGAACAGCGCGATGACCCTTCTCTACGAGGTCGCCCCGTCGTCGTCGGCGGCCCTCCGGAAGACCGGGGCGTTGTCGCTGCCGCCTCGTACGAGGCCCGCACCTACGGCATACGTAGCGCCCTGCCCATGCGCACGGCATTGCGTCTGTGTCCACATGTCATACGGGTATCGGCGGATTTTGACCGGTACCGGGATGTATCTCGTGGGCTCCACGAGATCCTTCACGAGCACACCGATCTTGTTGAACCGCTGTCTCTAGATGAAGCGTACCTGGATGTGACCTGGAACAAGCAGGACATCCCCTTCGGCCATCGTGTGGCCCGCATGATCAAGAGCGAGATTCGGCGCCGCCTGCAGTTGACGGCATCGGCCGGTGTCGCCCCAAGCAAGTTCATCGCCAAGATCGCCTCAGATCTCGAGAAGCCCGACGGGCTCGTTACGATCATGCCACATCAGATCCGTGCCTTCCTCGATCCGCTACCGGTGGAACGGATCCCAGGGATCGGCAAGGTGACACGCGAGCAGTTCCATGAATTGGGGATCGAAACGATCGCGCAGCTGGCGCAGATGGACGAGGCCGACCTGGCGAGCCGGTTCAGAGGGCGGGGTCGGCACCTGCATCTCCGGGCACAGGGGATCGACGATGACCCGGTCAAGCCGGAGCGCGAACCCCGGCAATTGAGCTCCGAGACCACCTTCCCCACCGACGTCTTTGATCAGGACCAGATGCAGTATGCTGTCCACGACCTGGCGCGGGATGTGGCCGGGCGCCTGCGGCGCCGCAGCCTCCGTGGTCGCGTCGTCACGCTGAAGGCCCGCTATCCTGACTTCGAGACCGTAACGCGCTCACTGACGGGTGGGCTCTACCTCGACACGGTGCCCCCCGTCTTTGACATCGCTCTGCGGTTGCTGCACCGAACCGATGCCGAGAGACGCGGCGTGCGACTGCTCGGCATCGCCGTCTCCGGCTTCGCCGGCGACGGCAACGGCGCCCAGCTTGACCTGTTCCCTCGCGGCGGCACGCCATGACACAGGGCCAACGCCTGGACACTGCCAGCCGTAGCCAGACGGTTGCAGACCTGCTGCACGTGGAAGCCGGCGAAGGTCGCCCCCTGCTGCTTCTCTGGGCCCACTCCTTCTTTGCGGGCGTGGCGGTTGTGCCACTGCTTGCCGCCGGCAACGCCTTGTTCCTGTCGCAGTTCTCTTCCGACTGGCTGCCTCACGCCTACATCGCTTCGGCGGGGATGAGCATCAGCGCCGCCTGGATCTACAACCGTGCCCGCCGGCGGCTGACGACGGCGCGACTGTTTCGCGGTCTCCTGTTCGGGCTTCTCGCCTGCGTGCTGGCGCTGCGGCTCGGATTCAGGCTCACCGAGGCGTCCTGGCCCGCTTTCGTTCTGCTGGGCTTCTCCGCGGTGACCAACTCGCTGCTCAACGTAGAGGTCTGGGGCGTTGCCGGGCAGCTGTTCACTGTGCGGCAGGGCAAGAGACTCTTCGGGCTCGTCGGCTCCGGCGAGTTGATGGCGATGGTCCTGGGCGGACTGGCGACGCCGTTGCTGGTGGCCTGGTTCGGCACCGAAAACCTGCTCCTGGTCGCTGCGGCCGGCCTCGGTGGCTGCCTGCTGTGTCTGGCGATCATCGAGCGCGAGCAGGCAGGCCGGCTCTCCCGCCGGGCGGGCGGTGATGCCGAGTCCGGCCATACCGGGATTTTCGCTCTCGCCCGGAATCGCTATACGCTGTGGGTCTTTCTGCTCGCCGTCGTCGGTGTCTCGGCCACTCGCCTCGTGGATTACGCCTTCCTCGATCAGGCCCATACGCGATACCATGACGAGGATGAACTGGCCCGCCTCTTCGGTCTGTTCTTCGGTATCGCCAACGCCGTGACCCTGGTGGTTCTCACCTTCATCACGGGCCCCCTGCTGAATCGTTTCGGTATCGCCACGGGGATGCTGCTGCGTCGCATGGCGCTGACGGCATGTATCGTGGTGACGGCGCTGGTGCTGTTTGCCTTCCCTTCGGCAGAGGCCGTGTACTGGCTGGCCCTGGCCGCCATGATGGCCGACCTCGTCCTGCTGAGTGCCATCTCGGCTCCGGCTTTTCTCATTCTGTATCAGCCGTTGCGGCCTGACCGGAGATTGGCCACGCAGCTGGCGGTGGAGAGTGTGATCGGGCCTCTGGCGTCGGCCGCCGCCGCCGGGTCGATCCTGCTCGTCAATGCCCTGGGGCTCGGCGGACCCCGTGCCGTCGCGCTGTTGACTCTCGCCGTACTCGTCTGCTGGCGCTTCGTCGGTCGGCGTACGAATCAGGGCTATCGTGAGGCACTGCCCGAGGCCCTCGAGCACCGCCGCCTTGAGGGTGTGTCGATCCCTCTCGAGGAGGGTGACATGCTCGAGGTCCTGCGCCAGCGTCTGCAGAGCCCGCGCCCGCACGAAGTCCTTTACGCCCTCGACCTGTTGACCAGCCAGAGCACCGTGACACCTGCGGATCTGCTCGGTCCTCTGCTGGAGCATCCACATCCGCAGGTACGCCTCGACGTGATGCAGCGAATTGCCAGGGACCACCTTGTGGAACTCACCGACGCTGTCCGCAATCGCCTCGATGTAGAGGAAGATCCGCGTACCCTGGCCGAGACACTGCGCTGTCTGGCCGAACTCGAGGAAGCAGAAGCGGTCGACGTCCTCGGTGTGTTTCTCGATCACCCGGACGGTCCGGTGGCCGAAGCCGCAACCGTGGGCCTGCTGCGCAGTGGCGGCATCGACGGCATCCTCATCGCCGGGGAGCGGCTCCTCAGCCTGGAACGGTCTCAGGAAGCGGGCGAGCGGGAACGAGCCGCAAGAATCCTGGGCAACGTCGGCATCCGTGGGTTCTATCGGCATCTGCTCGACCTGCTCTGGGATCCGGATATCAGCGTGCGCCGCGCCGCCCTGGCCGCGGCGGGCAAGCTGCGCAACCCTCGTCTGTGGCCGGCGGTGATCGACAACCTGGCCCATGTCGAGTTCCATACCAGTGCTGCCCAGGCACTGATCGATGCCGGTGCCGAAACCATCCCCGCCCTCGGGGAGGCGCTGGGCAATCCTGATGCTGAGGTGGCCTTCCGCATCCGCGTGGCCGAGGCCTGTGGCCGTATCGGCGGTGCCGAGGCGATTGCCCTGCTGAAAGTGCGCATGGACACCGAGGACAGAAGGCTGCGTACGGCGATTCTGCATGCCCTCGATCGGGCCGACTACCGCGCTGTCGCCGGGGACCGCGGCAACATCGACGATATCCTCTGGCAGGAACTGGGAGACGCAGCGTGGATCATGGCGGCCATCGTCGATGTGGGGATCGACGGCGGGGATGCCACCGACCCACTGCGCCGGGCCCTCGAACACCGCCTGCGACAAATCCGGGGACGCTGCCTCCAGCTGCTGGGTTTCACGGGGGACGCCGAGACCCTGAAACGGGCTGCCGAACAGCTGGACAGCGATGTCGCCGACCAGCGAGCCTACGCCCTCGAAGTGCTGGATACCGCCCTGTCCGGCGATACCCGCAGATACCTGATGACCCTGTTCGAAGGAGTACCCGCCACCGTCGCCCTGCAGCAGATGTCGACCTCCTTCCCTCAGCGTCTGCTGGGTAGAAATCAGCGCCTGTCTCTGCTGATCACCCCGGGGGGACATCGCTTCGAACCATGGATACGGGCCTGCAGCGTCCGCGCGGCCATCCTGCTCGGCGAGGTCGACCTGGCAGCCGATGTGGCCCAGCGACTGGACGATGACTCAAGACTGGTCAGCGAAACGGCGGCGTGGGCGCTGCGAACCCTGTCCCCGTCGTTGTGGTCTGAACAGGAAGAACGGATCACCGAGCAAGGTCTGGTGCCCCCGGACCTGATGTTCTGGATCGAAAGCTGGAAGCCGGGAGAACGACCGATGTTCCTGACAGTCGAGAAGGTGATGGTCCTGCGGTCCGTAGGTGTCTTTGCCGACGTACCGGAGGAGGTCCTGGCCGATCTTGCAGGCTATCTCGAAGAGATTGAGGTCGGTGCCGACGAGCGCGTCTATGAGAAAGGCGCCGTGGGACGGACGATGTACATCATCGCCGAAGGACGCGTACATGTGCATGACGAGGAGCACTCGTTTACCGAACTGCATACGGGCGAGGTATTCGGCGAGCTGACCACCCTAGATCCCGAACCCCATTCGGCCAGTGTTACCGCCCTGGCCGATACGCGCCTGCTCGGTCTTGACCGTGACGCTCTCTACGAACTGATGTCCGCCCACCCGACCGTGTTGCGCGGACTGATTCACATCCTGTGTCGTCGCCTGCGAGCCAAGGGCAGACGGAACTGAGGGTCCGTGGGCGAAGGCAAGAAGGGGCGCCATGCTTTCGCCTGACGCCCCTTCCTGCTGATTGCATGTACTGCCGGAGCCGCCTGTCGCTAGGCGTGCAGTGCCGGCTGATAGATGCCGACGCTGTAGAACTCGTACGATGCCGCCTTGTCAGGAAAATCGATGACATGCACGGTGAATCGCGACGGCACGCCGGTATGTGCCATATGGTCGCGGAAAAAACCACTGTAGGCCTCGGAGTACTCCTTGTAGAGCCTCTTCTGCTCTGCGAGAAACCCCTCCGGATCCAACCGCGGATCCGGCGCCTTCGGTTGTGAGGCAAAGGCGTGGACTTCGACGAAGTCGATCTTGGCGATGGAATCGACGATCTCCGCTTCCTGGAGCCACTTCTCCCAGCTGCGGAACACGAGTTCCACTTCGACGCTTGGACTCATCGTCACCAGTTCGTCCCGATTGAGGACACCTTTGGCGGAGTGTCCGCCGGTGAGGCCGGCGAAGTAGATCTTCAGATCACCCCCGTCGAGTCGTTCGGTGACCAGAGCGGAGAGCGTTGGGGCGTCACCTCCATAGTAGTAGGTGACGCGTCCACGTTCCTTCACGTTGAATGCCACGTATTCTCTTCTCCTGTTGGGGTTTGCTTTGGGTTTGGTATTCAGTGGTCGATGGCCGGTGGCAGGGCGTCGGCGAGAATCACTGCCCAATGGCGGGCCCTACGGGACGTGCCGTCGGCGATCTGATGTCTGCAGGATGTGCCGGCGGTTGCCACTTCGGCGTCGCTGGCACTCACGATCGGATCGAATAGCCGGGGTTTACCGACCTGCATCGACAGGTCGTAGTGTTCCTGTTCGTAACCGAAACTTCCAGCCATACCGCAGCAACCGGAGGCGATTTCGGTCACTTCATAGCCGGCAGGCTGCTGCAGCAGTCGCATCGTGGTGTGGGTACCCGCCAGCGCCTTCTGGTGGCAATGGCCGTGGAACAACACTCGTTTGGCCAGCTTCGTGAACTCGATCCCGGGTCCGCCTTCGTCCAGATGGTGGACGAGGAACTCATCGAGCAGGTAGACGTTGGCAGCGACTCGCTTCGCCCTGTCGACATCTTCGACCAGGTCCAGGTAGTCGTCGCGAAACGTGAGAAGGCAACTGGGCTCGACGCCGACCACAGGCCAGCCGCGCTCGACGTACTGCATCATCTGTGCCACGTTCTCCTCGGCGCGGCGCCGGGCTCCGGCAAGGAATCCCTTCGAGATCATCGGGCGACCACAGCAGCTGCGCCGTTCCGGCAGATGGACCTCGTACCCTGACGCTTCGAGAAGCGCCACGGCCGCACGGCCTATCTCTGGCTCGTTGTATTCGGTGAATGTGTCGTTGTAGAAGACGACCGTGCCCCGGGTTGGCCGCGACGCCATCGCCTGGCGACGACGGAACCAGGCCGAGAATCTCTGCCGCGTGAGCGCCGGCATCCGGCGTCGGCTGTCGATCCCGGCGACTCGCTCCATCAACCAGCGGTTCGGGGCGCTGCGCAGAACGGCGTTGGCCAGGGGGGCCAACGGGGCCAGCCACCGGTTCAGCTTGTCGATGTGGGCGAACAGGTACGAGCGCAGGGGGAATCCGCGCTTCCCGTGATACTGGGCGAGGAACTCGTACTTCAGCTTTGCCATGTCGACGCTGGAAGGGCATTCGGCCTTGCACGCCTTGCAGGCGAGACACAGATCCATCGCCTTGTACAGTTCGTCGCTGTCGAGCCCGTTTCCGGGCAGCTGTCCGGTGAGTGCCGCTCTGAGCGCGTTGGCCCGGCCACGCGTGCTGTGCTCTTCTTCGAGGGTGGCCATATAGGAGGGGCACATGGTTCCGGCCAGCTTCTTGCGGCACTGCCCGACACCGGAGCACATCTCCACTGCCTGCTGGAACCCCCCGGTTTCGTCGTAGCGGAAGAAGGTCTCTACGTGCGCGTCGGGATAGCCCTCGCCGTACCTCAGGTTCTCATCCATGGGTGGCGCCCTGACGATCTTGCCGGGATTCATGATCCCCGCCGGATCGAAGGCGGCCTTCACCTTCACGAAGGCCTCGACGAGTCGGGAGCCGAACATCTTCTCGATCCACTCGCTGCGAGCCAGGCCGTCGCCATGCTCCGCCGACATGGCACCCCCGTATTCGAGCACCCAGTCACTCATGCGCTCTTCGAGAAACCGGAGCGTCTCGATCCCCGCACGTGTCTTGAGGTCGAGAACGGGGCGGATGTGGAGCACGCCAACGCTGGCGTGACCATAGAAGGTGGTCACCTCCACCCCCTTCTCCCGCATCAGTCCGCGGACCTTCGCCACATACTCGGGCAAGTGCTCCACGGGCACGCACGTGTCTTCCACACCGCCGGTCGGCTTGGCGTCTCCCCGCATGCCCATCAGCAGTCCCAGTCCGGCCTTGCGCAGATCCCAGATGTCGGCCCGGGCCGAAGACTCGAAGGCGTGTACGAAGGCGTACCCCAGGTCAGCCTGGCGCAGACGCGACTCGAGTTGCTCGCAGCGGTGGCGCAGTTCAGCGTCGCTGTCGGCGCTGTACTCGACACACAGCAGGGCCTCCGGATCGCCCACCAGGAACCGACGCCGCGGTTCGTAGTCGATTTGCCCTCGCGTCTGATCCATCAACACGCGGTCCATCAACTCCGAGGCGGCCGGCGCCGTATCGACGGCGTGCAGATTCGCCTCCATCGCTTCGACGATGTCGTGGAAGTGACAGGCGACGACAGCCGTATGCCGGGGCCGATCGACGAGGCGCAGGCGTGCCTCAACGACAGTGCAGAGGGTTCCCTCCGAGCCGACGACGACGCGACTCAGATCAAAGGGCGAAGGCGGTAACAGGGCGTCAAGGTTGTAGCCGGAAACGCGGCGCATCACCTGTGGAAAGCCGGCATCGATGTCCCCGCGGTAGCTGCGCAGGACGTCCTCTACCTGGCGATATGCCTCGCCTTCCAGGCCTTGACGCTGGCGACGTTGCTCCAGGTCACCTTCGTCGGTCACCGGCCCCAGGTCGGTCACCGTGCCATCGGCCAGGACAACCGTGAGGCCGAGGACATGATCGATCGTCTTGCCGTGCACGATGGAATGGGCGCCACAGGAGTTGTTGCCGATCATGCCGCCCATATTGGCCCGGCTGCTCGTCGACACATCCGGGCCGAACATCAGATCGTGTGGTGCCAGGGCGGCGTTCAGTTCGTCGAGCACAACCCCTGGCTCGACACGCACCCAGCGCCCCTCCGGATCGATCTCCAGGATCCGATTCATGTGTTTCGAAAAATCCACCTGCAGGCTTTGCCCGACCGTCTGACCGGCCAGGGAGGTGGCCCCGCCCCTCGGCAGGAGTGATATCCCGCGTTCAGACGCGATCCTGACCGAGTGCACTACATCGTCGGTCGTGTGCGGCAGGATGACACCGACGGGCTCTATCTCATAGATGCTGGCGTCGGTGGCATAGAGGCGACGTGAGAGAGAATCGAAGCGGACCTCACCCGACATCCCCGACCGGAGCGCGCTGGCGAGATCATCGCTATCTTTCACGAAAACAGAGCCTTGTCATCGCTTCCTAAGATCCATGATCCTCTGCTTTGACGCAACGCAGCGGAGGCGACGGACCCGAAAGCAAAAAAAGAAAGAAAAACGCAACATGATGGTTGACAGAGCCATGAAACCCCTATATGTTGTGACCTGCCACGTGGTGATGCGCGCAGTAGCGGGGGCTTCCGGGAGTAAGGGGAGATCGCGGAAGTCCCCCATTATCTTCGCTGTTCCGTATCGGATCGAGACGACTGATCATGTCTGAACGTGCAGAGAATGCAGACCAGACGAGGACGGTCGTGAAGATCTTCGATCATCAGTACCGTATCGGCTCGGCTTCGGCCGACGCCGGGGCGATCCAGGAAGCAGCCGCGTTCCTCGACGAACGCATGCGCCAGATCGCCGGAAACGTAAAGCGGCGTGTCCCCCTTGAGGTCGCCATTCTGGCGGCCATGGAGATCGCTGACGAGGTCCTGCGGTTCGGGAACAGACGTGAACAACTCCTCAGCGAGGCGGATGAGCGAATCAGTCGCTTCACCCGCAAACTCGAGGACGGAACCTTGGGTTCCGAGGGTTCAGACGACGAGCCAACTCCCCGGTTCTAAAGGCCCAAAGTAAGAAGCCCCCCGGCCGCCAGGCGACCGGGGGGCTTTTCTATTGTCTCCAGGCGGGACGGCTAACCGGATACAGGTCGCAGCAGCATCGACATCTCGCGCCCCTCCATCTGGGGCATCTGATCGACGACGGCCACATCCTCCATCTTCTTGGCCACCTCTTCCATGACTTCACGGCCGCGATCCTTGTAGGCCATCATGCGACCAAAGAACCTCATGCTCACCTTCACCCGGGCGCCCTCGGCGAGAAACTCGCGAATGTGCCCCAGACGATAGGCGAGGTCGTGCTCAGAGATGTTGGCGGTCTTGATCCGCACAGTCTTCATCTGCACACTGTGCGTCTTCTTTCTCGCCTCCTTCTCCTTCTTCTCCTTATCGTAGCGGTACTTGCCGTAGTCCATGATTCGGCAGACCGGGGGACGCGCCTCGGGCGCGACTTCCACCAGGTCAAGATCCGCCTGCTCGGCCATCTGCATGGCCTCGCTCGTGTCGATGACACCCACCTGTTCGCCTTCGGCGTCAATGAGACGCACTTGGGGAACCCGGATGGAGTCGTTGATTCTCGTGAAAGACTGTTGCTGTCTGGCGATAGCCTTGTTCTCCAAAAACACTGTGAATGAAATGGCGCAAACTGCAGGATACAGTTGCGCCGAATATACCCCTGCACCAGAGGCGGAGCAAGAGCTTGTCCCCCGGGGGCCAGCCAGGCGTTGCCGCTACGTCGGGCCAGGTTATCTTGACTGGTTCACATACTCCTCCCACAATCCGGATGCAGTTTCGAAAGGACCATCATCTCTTGAGCGGTTATGATGTATGTGGCATCGGCCACGCCCTGGTGGACATTCAGTACGCCATCGACACCGACAAACTCACCAAACTCGGTGTGGACAAGGGAGTGATGACTCTCGTTGATGGTGACAGGCGAGACGTGGTCCTGGCGGGGTTGGGGGGGACGCCCGTCAACCAGGCCTCCGGTGGCTCGGCGGCCAATACGATGATCACGGTGTCCTGCTTTGGCGGTAGTACCCACTACGCCTTCCAGGTTGGCGACGACGAACTGGGTCGCTTCTACCGACAGGATCTGGAAGCAGCTGACGTGGCCAGCAATCCCGCCGCGATTCAGCCCGGCGACACCGGGCAATGTCTGGTGATGGTCACGCCCGACGCCGATCGTACGATGAACACCTTTCTGGGTGCGAGTGCGACGATGGGTCCCCACCAGATCGACACGGCTGCCATCGGCGCCAGCCAGTACGTCTACCTCGAAGGATATCTGCTGACGACGACAGATGGCCTGGCAGCCTGTCGAGACGCCATCGCCGCAGCTGGCCAGGCTCAGACTCTGGTGTCGTTGACGCTGAGTGATCCCTTCGTAGTCGGCGCTTTCAAGGCGGGTTTTGAAGCCATCATTGCTGACGGGGTCGATCTCCTGTTCTGCAATGAAGACGAGGCGCGGGCCTACACCGGGCTGGATGACCGGGTCGACGCCGCCCGGGCGCTGGCCCGGCTGGTGCCGAGAATCTGTGTCACCCTCGGCGCCGACGGCGCGCTCGTGATCGACGGTGAGGACGACGACTCACCGCAGCTGGTGGAGGGCTTTGCCGCCGATGCTGTGGATACCACCGGAGCCGGTGATACCTTCGCCGGGGGTGTTCTATACGGCCTCACCCATGGCCTGACTCTGGCTCGAGCCGCCGTCCTCGGCAACTACGGCGCTGCCCTCGTCGTCTCCTGCTTTGGTCCGCGTCCGACGGCGCCTCTGGCTGAGTTGATCGAAGACATCCTCGCGCGCCGTGCACCCCTGCCGTCCGCCTCAAAGGAGCAGTGATGAAAACCCTCGTCTTCTTCCCGTTCACGGCAGAACAGATCAAAGAGTTCGGCGATCTGGCCGGCGCCATCGGCGACCATCAGGTCGTCCATGCCGACAACGAAGAGGACGCCAGAAAACTGGCTCCCGACTGCCAGGTGATCCTCGGACACTTCCCGGAGTCGGTGACCGCCGTCGCCACCAACCTGCGCTGGATCCAGTCCTTCAGCGCCGGCATGGACAAGTTCCTCTATCCCGAGATCATCGAGCGGGAAGAGGTAACGGTGACGAACATGGCCGGGCTCTACGCACCCCAGGGGGGGGAACATGCCTGGGCCCTGCTGCTGGCCCTGGCACGCGGTCTGCTGCCATCGATACAGAACATGGCCGAGCGTTCGTGGGGCGGGGGCGGCCGCCCCGTCATCGAGATCACCGGGAGTACGCTGGGAATCATCGGCTTGGGTGGCTTTGGCCTGGAGACCCTGCAGCGCGCCGCGGGATATGACATGCGAGTCCTCGCCCTCGACCCGGTGCGACTGGAACCACCCGCCGGAGTCGAGCAGGTGCGCCCACCAACGACAGAGAACCTGCAGTGGCTCCTGTCCGAGGCGGACGCTGTCGTCGTCGGCTGTCCGTTGACCGCCGAGACGCACCACATGATCGGCGCCGACGAGCTGTCGGCCATGAAACAATCCGCGTACCTGGTCTGCGTCAGTCGGGGCGGGATCATCCAGGAGGACGCCCTGGCCGATGCCTTGCACCAAGGCACGATTGCCGGCGCCGGCCTGGACGTCGTCGAGAAGGAGCCACTCGCCTCCGAGAGTCCCCTCTGGGATGCCCCGAATCTCATTCTGACACCCCATCGCGCCGGCGCCTCGCAGCACCGGCCGCGCAAGACCTTCGAGTTCTTCCGCGACAACCTGGGCCGATACCTGCGCGGCGAAGACCTGATCAACATTGTCGACAAGCGGCGCGGCTTCTGAGGCTCCGTACGCCCTTGTTTCAGTAGCCCAGCGAGACCATGTACTGACGCATCTTCGCACTGCGTTTCGCCTCGGCCACGGCGTCCTCCCCTTCGTACGCCGGCTCGCCGGGGCAGCAGGTGACGACCCGATCAAACCCGATCTCCTCGACGGTCCCCATCACGCCGCCGAAGTCCATGCACTCCGCTTCGCCGACGCTGACCCAGACCGGGTTGTAGCGACCGTCCTCGCCCCGGGTACAGGAGGCGTAATCCTGGAGATGTACGTAGTTCAACTGTGCCCGGAAGTCGCGCAGGGACTGTGCGGCATCGTAGCCCCACAACTGGGCGTGGGACACGTCGATACAGAGCCCCGCCTTCCGTAGGCAACTCATGTAGAGTTTCCAGTGGGCTGCCGAATCGACGAGAAGATTCGTGTGGATGTGAAAGCTGATCTCCAGCCCCAGGCCGGCGGCATACTCCGCCCATTCTTCAGCACCCTCAGCGGCAGCGCGCACATCGTCGTCGACAACGGGCCGGCCCTCAGGTTTGGGACCGTTCATGAACATGAAGCAGTCAGCTTCCATCTCCGCAGCAAATTCCATCCGCCGGCGATTGTGCTCCACGTTTTCGGCCTCGCGGTTGTCGGGCGATCCCGTTGCCGTGTAGACGAGCAGGGGCATGCCAGCCTCAGCGCAGACCCGACGCACGCGGCTCGGCGGTCCCAGCCAGTCAAGCGGCAGACGTCCCTCCCAACCATCCCAGCCCGACTCCTTCAGTGCCGCCAGTGCCGCCGGAAGGTCCGGGCTGCGCCAGCGCAGCGCTGCATAACACATCTTCAGTCCCATAACTGTCCTCCTACCCTATCTTCTGTCTCGGTTCAAGTGAAAGGAACGGAGCGAACATGACAGATGCCGCCGCCGACAGCGGCCGGGGTCGGCTCACCCGTGGTGAAGCCAGTCGTGCCATGCGCGGTTTCATCTCCACCAGCGGTGTCTGGGGGTTGTGGGGTCAGACCGCCGGTATCGGCACGTCGGTGTTCACCGGCTACGCACTGTTTCTCGGTGCCGATGCCTCCTATGTGGCACTGTTTACCTCCCTGGCCTACTTCCTCGCCGTCTGCCAGCTCGTCGTACCGGCCCTCGGCCGCCGGCTGCGACGACGTAAACGGTACATCGTCAGTGTGGGTCTTGTCGAGATCCTGTTCCGCAGTTCACCGGCACTGATCCCCTTCCTGTTTGCTGAGCACCTGCGCCTCGAGGCTCTGATGGTCCTGGTCGGCATCGGCCTTCTGTGCGGCCACTCACTGTCCCCGTTCTACAACACGTGGGTCGTCAACGCGGTACCGGAGAGCATACGGGCGCGATTCACCAGCCGACAGACCATCGTCAGCACCCTGGCGGCCATGATTGCCGGCTTCGTCATCGGTCGTTTCATCGACAGCTTCGGCGCTGCCGAGAAGCAGGTTGGCTTCAGCATCGTTTTCGGTGTCGGTGCTCTGTTCGGCTGGCTGGGCTACATCCTCCTGAGTCGAACACCATTCGCCGCGGGCGCCGACATGCGTGAGGACGAGGACCCTGTTGGCGGTCTGACGCGGTTGCTGGAACCCTTTCGTGACGGCAATTTCGTCCGCGCCGTCCTGTTCTTCGGTCTGTGGACCTTCGGGTTGGGGGTCGCAGGTCCCCTGTACAGTGTGTTCATGCTGGACCATCTGGGGATCACCTACACGGAAATATCGCTGTTCAACGCCGCCTTCATGATCACCAGCATCGCCGGTTACCGGCTGTGGGCGGGCCTCGTCGATCGTTTCGGCAGCAAGCCCGTACTGCAGATCCTCATGCTCCCCGCGACCTTCATACCTTTTCTCTGGGTCTGGAACGCCCCCGGAACCTACTTCATGGTTCCGGTGGCGCTCTGCCTCAGCGGCGTCCTGTTCTCCGGTATCCTCGTGGCCGTCACCCCCCTCCTCTATGGCCTGGCCCCCGCCGGCGAGCAGCGTCCCTACTACATGGCTTCCTGGTCGGCGACGGTGAATCTGATGGGGGCCATGGGCCCCCTGGTAGGTGCCCTGCTGGCACGAGCTCTGCAGGACGTCTCGTTCCGCGTCGAGAGTTTCACCATCGGCCACCTGCAGATCATCTTCATGATCAGCGCCGCAACACGGATTCCGTCGCTGCTGCTGCTCGGGTTTGTCTCCGATCGCAGTTCCATTTCCTCCCGACATCTGCTCTCTCATCTTTTCCGGGGCAACCTGCTCAGCTACACCTTCAACACCGCCGTTTTCAACATCGCTGGCCGTGAGGAACGCCGCGCCCGGGCGGCGCTGGCCCTGGGCCGCTCGGGAAGCCCACTGGCGATCGAACAGCTGATACAGGCACTGGCTGACGCCAGCCCCGTCGTACGCCGGAGTGCTGCCCGTGCCCTCGGCGAAACCGGTTCCACGGAAGCGACCGACTCCCTTGTACGCGAGTTGCTCGATGGCGAATCCGACATCCGTTCCGAGGCCGCTGAAGCGCTGGGTCACCTCGGCCATCAAGGAGGGATCGACCCGCTCATCCAGTCCCTCGACGACGTCGATCCACGCGTGCGCATCAGTGCGATTCGCGGCCTGAGTGAGGTCGCCAGCCCGGAAGCTCGCGAGCTCCTGTTCTGGTACTTCGGCGAGCACCTGGACGACTCCGTCACCTTTCCCACCCTGGTCGACGTTCTCAGCCATCTGGGCGACCACAGAGTCGTCAAACCGACGCTCCATCGTCTCGACCGCTTCCGCTCGGCCGCCGTACGCCTGCAGCTGCTCAACAGCGCCTGCCACTCCCTGGGCGCAGGAGGCGAATTCTATCGCCTGTTGTCGTACGACGAAGAGCGGCGAGCGTCGACTCTGGCGAGGGTGTTGCGACGCGCTTCCGGGGCACTGGCCAGAAGCGCCGCCCTCGATGTGGAGGTACGCGAACAGACCCGGGACGGCATCGACCGCATGCGCCGGGCCCATGACGCGGAAAACGTGGACTGGATGGAGGAAGCGGCGCTGCAGGTTGCCGGTGTCGTGCGCGACGGCCTGTCGGCCACGGGCCGACGGCCGTATGAAGTGCTGTCGATCTACCTCGTCATCCTGGCGCTGGAGACGTTCCTGCAGTGCGAGGCGCGCCTGGACCTGCCCGAGGCCAGAGAGATCTTCGTCGCTGTGTGCATTTCCCGCATCGGCGCCCTCGTGGGCGAACTGGAGACGTCAGACTCCGGCGGCAGTACCGACGACGACGAACCGCTCGAGGAGTAACTCCGCGCTATCTGTGATACCGCCGGATTCGGGACAGCTCACGGAAATTGCGCAGGGTGCCCGACACGGGATGGAAGCGGCTGTCAGGATCGTCACGCCAGTGCACGGCGATACGCTCCACGCGGTGACCGCTCCGGGTGGCCAGCAGCAACAGCTCGACATCGAACATGTAGCCGTCGATCAGCATCCTCGCGAAGAGATCGCGCATCACCGGGGCGCGGAAGAACTTGAAGCCGCACTGTGTGTCGGGAAAGTCGCCCAGCCCCAGCCACCGGCGCAGCACGCGGCGGAATTGGTCTGAACCCCATTGGCGATAGGCGCGCCGGGCCACAGCGATATCGGAACCGGCGAGGGTGCGATCGCCGATCACGATGTCAGCTCCCCTCTCCAGCTTGCTGAAGACCTCGTCGAGAGCAGCGATATCCGTCTTGTCGTCGGCGTCGATGAAACCCACGACATCTCCGGTGGCGGCCTCGAGTCCCAGGCGGATCGCTGCACCCTTCCCGCGGTTCGCATCGGCACGGATGCAGCGCAGGCCCGGGCGCGAACTCATGCCCCCCTCCACGGCATCTGCAGTACCGTCGGCGCTGCCATCGTCGATGACGAGGATCTCGTGAGTCCAGGAGCGCGTCACCAGAAACTGCCGCACACTGTCGACGGTCTCCAGGATGCGGGCCTCTTCGTTATAGGCGGGGATCAGGAGGCTCAGGTCCATGGGGCTCTCAAGGTTCGACAAAGCACGGCGGGAGGGTTACTCTGCGTTCGACCATACAGACGCGCGAGCGAGGAGGAAGTATGCCGGAAGACACCGTTTTCGACAGGATTCTGCGTGGGGAGATCCCGGCCGACATCATCTACGAGGATCGACATTGCATCGCCTTCCGCGACATCCAGCCGCAGGCTCCCGTGCATGTCCTGGTGATTCCGCGGTTGCGCCTGGAGGGACTGCAGCACGCTGGCGAGGAACACTCGGAATGTCTTGGCCAACTCCTCGTGGCCGCGGGCAAAGTGGCCACCCTGGAGGGCATCGACACATCGGGCTATCGCTGTGTTGTGAATGCCGGTGATGATGGGGGCCAGGAAGTGCCCTACCTTCATGTACACGTGCTGGGTGGACGCCGGTTGGCCTGGCCGCCTGGATAGAAAAACGGGGATCGTGATCATGAGTGATCACGTCCCCGCCAGGTCATGCAGATCGTCTGCTTCTTTGCAGTTACTGTCTGTTGATCACAAGAAGACCGTCGCCGGCTCCCGGGATCGCTCCCTTGAGGAACAGCAGGTTACGCTCACCATCGATACGCACCACTTCGATTCCGCGAGTCGTGACGTTCTTGTTGCCCATCTGCCCGGGCATCTTCTTGCCTTTCCACACCTTTCCCGGTGTGGTGCCCTGACCGATCGATCCCGGTGCACGCACGCGGTCGGGAGTTCCGTGCGTCGCGTTCTTGCCGTGGAACAGGTAGCGCTTGACGACGCCGGCGAAACCCTTGCCCTTGGAACGACCCGTGACCTTTACCGTATCCCCTGCCTCGAACTGGGAGACATCGAGAACCTGGCCGACCTCGAGATCGCCGTCGACACCTTCGGTGCGGAACTCCCTGAGCATGCGATGGGGGGCAACACCAGCCTTGGCAAACTGCCCCGCGCCGGGCTTGTTCACCTTGCGCGCCGGCACCTCGTCGAATGCCAGCTGTACGGCTCCGTAGCCGTCGGTTTGCTGGGTCTTGACCTGCACCACGGGGCAGGGCCCGGCGGCGACGATGGTGACCGGAATGAGCTCTTCCTTGTCGTTGTAGACCTGGGTCATGCCCAGCTTTCTGCCGATGAGACCGACCATATCAAAGCTTCTTCTTCATGCGGGGTAGGAAATCTGTTGGAAGCCTGTGAAAATACAGGGAGCTGCGTTCCTTGGCAAGAGTGTGTACGGGGCCTGATGTGAGCGCCTCCGTGGCTCTCGTGCGTGGGGGGGCCCTTGGGGACTACGTGCTCACGCTGCCCCTGATCCGCGCTCTGCGCGCCGCGGTGCCGGAGGCCCGACTCATCCTGGTGGGTGATCCGGCGACGACCCGGCTGGCCGGAGATGCGGAGAGGATTGACCCGGACGACCGCCACTGGTCTCAGTTGTATACGTCGGCCGGTGCGCCCCAGACCCTGAGGGAGCGGTTTTCTGACTGCCGACTGCTCGTCGCCTGTGTAGCGGGGGGAAGCGATGCTGCGCCCCCCGGGTATTTGGAAAATCTGTCCGCTCTGTGCCCCCGCCTGCTTGTCGGGGATCCCCTGCCGACACCGGGCCAGCAACGTCACATGAGTGCGCGGCTCCTCGACCCGCTGCGTGAGGCGGGGTTCAGCCTGCCCGACGATTCGGTGCCCAGGATCGAGTTGCCCCAATCAGCTCCCGGAGAGGAACTCGTCATTCTACATCCGGGAAGCGGCAGTCGAGACAAGTGTTGGCCGGCGGAACGGTTCGTCTCGCTGTTGGCCTGGCTTGAAGGACAGGGGCAGAGGGTTGGGATCCTGTGGGGTCCCGTGGAGGAGGCACGACGCTTCGAGTTCCCCCAGGCGCTGGCGGCCACCTCGAAGCGGCTGTGTCCCGAATCCCCCCTGGATCTCGCCGGACACCTGGCGGCGGCCCGGCTCTATGTGGGCAACGACTCCGGACCGGGGCACGTAGCGGCCGCGGTTGGCTGTCCGACGCTGTCTCTCTTCGGCCCCACCGACCCCCGGCTCTGGCGCCCTCTTGGGCCCCGGGCCCACGTGCTGCGGGCGCCCTGTGGTCAGCTGGAAGACCTGGCCACGACCGCCGTGATCCAGAGCGTAGCCGAGGTGCTCGCAGAATAGCTCAGTCCGCCGCCTCGACGATTTCGATCATCACCTTCGCTGTCCCCTGCTGCACCATCTCGATCTCGAGAGCCGCGGCGAAGGAGAGATCCAGGATTCGCCCCTCGATGAATGGTCCTCGGTCGTTCACCTTGACGACTACCCAGCGACCGTTGGCCAGGTTTGTCACCTTCGCGATCGTTCCGAGAGGCAGGACCCGGTGGGCGGCAGTCAGCTTGTACATGTTGAAGGTCTCGCCATTGGCCGTCTTTCGTCCGTGGAACTTCTTGCCATAGTAGGACGAGGTACCCACCTGATAAGCGTTGGCAGTAGAGATGTTCTGCGGATCGACGGGATGGGCGTTCGTCGGAGAGGCCACGACGGGCGGCGCCGAACGAGTGCCTGATCCAGACGAAGCCTTGCCGGACGCAGGTCTTACGGCAGGGACGGCGCCGTTGCGATAGACCGGGGCCGGCACGCAGGCCACACCGATGAGCAGGCCACAGATGGGCAGCCAACGGTGATACGGACGGATGTGTTGCCCCCAGCGTTTCATGGCGCTGGACTCACGCTCACATGCGGAGCGTGCCCACCAACTCCTCGACGCGCTCGATGCCGGCCTCCAGGCATTGCGATTCGATGCCGGCTACGATGTCGGCGGCCCCCCCCGGCTCGATGAAGGTCGCCGTACCTACCTGCACCGCGGAAGCGCCCGTGACCAGAAACTCCAGAGCGTCTGCGGCTGTGGCGATGCCGCCGAGGCCCATGATGGGAACTTCCACCGCCCGGCGAACCTTCCACAGCAGGGCGAGAGCCACCGGCTTGATCGCCGGCCCGGACAGACCGCCGGTGACATTGCCGAGGATGGGTCGCCGCTCCCGCCAGTCTACCGCCATACCAAGCAGCGTGTTGATCATGGCGATCCCATCGGCGCCACCATCGACAACGGCCCGGGCGATGCTGGTGATGTCGGTCACATTCGGGGTCAACTTGGCGATCACGGGACGCTGTGTAGCGGCGCGGACCGCGGCGATCACCTCGTGGGACGCCGTCGGACTGCAGCCGAACAACATGCCGCCATCCTTCATGTTCGGCGAGGAGATATTCACCTCGATGCCCGCGATTCCCTCCACGTGCTCCAGCCTGGCGGCCATCTCCCCGTGCAGCGCCGCCGTCGGGGCGGCGATGTTGACGAGTATCCGGGTATCCAGACGGGCCAGGTAGGGCCATTTGTCGCGTATGAAGCCCTCCAGACCGGGATTCTGCAGGCCGATCGAATTGAGCATGCCAGCGGCGGTCTCGACGATTCTCGGCGGGGCGTTGCCTGGGCGTGGCTCCGGGGTGATCGTCTTGGTGACGATGCCGCCCAGGCGGGACAGATCGAGAAAGGGCGCCAACTCGTCCCCATAGCCGCACGTGCCGGATGCCAGCAGCACCGGATTCCGCAGCTCGATACCGGCAAAGTTGGTTGTTAACTCGGTCATCCTACCAGACGATCTCTTGGGCATCGAATACGGGACCGTCGACGCAGACGCGAGCGTAGTGCCCGTCGGCGGACGGCTGCGAATCCTTGTCGGCACGCTCCACCACGCAACCCACGCAGACACCGATGCCGCAGGCCATGTACGCCTCGAGAGAAGCGAAACAGGGCACATCACGCCTGGCGCACAGCCGTGCGACGGCTGCCATCATGCCGTGGGGCCCACAGGTATAGACCACCGGTGCCGTCAGCGAGGCGCCCAGGGCCTGTTCCAGAAGGTCGGTGACCAGGCCGTTGTGGCCGAGACTGCCGTCGTCCGTCGCCCGCCTGATCTGCGACGAGGCCGGCTCGAGCAGGCCGTCAGGAAGATGCTTGTCGGAACTGCGGGCCCCGACCACGAGGATCGGATCCCGGTCTGCCGCTCTCAGACAGGTTCCGAAGTAGATCAGCGGGGGCACCCCGATGCCACCGCCGACCAGGATCGGCGTGGTGCCAGCCGACGGCACCGGGAAGGGCTTTCCGAGAGGCCCCAGAAAGCCGACCTCGTCACCCACGCCAAGGGCCCGCAGAGCGCCGGTCTTCGGGCCCACCAACTCGTAGAGCACGTCGATCAGGCCTCCTTCCGCGTCTACGGCAGAAACGCTGAGGGGGACCCGCAGAAACGGGTACAGCCCCTGGCGGGGACGCGGTCGCAACTGCACGAACTGGCCGGGCTCGACGGTGACCTCTGGAACCAGCAGTCGGGTCTGGAAGAATGCCCCGGTCACCTGTGTGGTGGCTTCGACGCGGGCGGTCACAGCCGCGACGGTGGGCGCCTGACTCATTCGACCTCGATCCCGGACGGGACGGCGGGCCGGAGACTGTCTGGCAATGTCGCGACGGAGACCGAATCGGAGGCCGCCTCCGTCGCCGGTGGCTGGAAGGGGATGACGACTTCGACCCAGACTTCGAGTGGATCCTCCTTGCGATCCTCCGCCGCATAGAACCGATATCCTTCGACAGCACGGATGGCCTCCGTGGCAAAGGGTTCGTCGCCGCGGAACACCCGTACACAGTCGGGGCGCCCCTCCTCGGTCACGAGAACATCGACGATGACACTTGCAGAATCGCTGACGTCACTCGGATAGAGGGCAGCAACGCTGGTCCGGACCAGGGGCGGCTCGACGATGCCGAAAGAGGCATCCGGCAGGCGCAGATTGTCTTCGGAGGGGTCCAGGTCGATCGTCTCCAGCTGTTCGATCTCGATCATCTCGGGCTCGGCTGAGGCCACGGTGGGAAAACGATCGATCACCGCCACTGCTTGGGGGTTGTCACGATCGCGGCGCGTGATGTTCCGAAGATAGCGATTGGCCGAGTCTTCTTGCGACTGCTGGACGTGGTACTGGAACAGTCGATACTGCGGCAGCAGGGACGTGGTCTTCTCCTTCAGGGCTGTCCGCAGATGGTCCATGGCGTCCTCGAAGTATCCCTGACGCCAGGCGACGTCACCGAGCCCGGCATACACGTTGCCGTTGCCGCCCTGCTTCTCGTCCAGACTTGCCTGGTAGAGGTCCTCGGCCTGTTCGAACTCTTCCTGTCTGTGCGCCCTCATGGCAAAACCCAACAGCTTGCGCGACAGCGACGTCGAATCGAGGGAATCGGGTTCCACGGCGATGACGAACAGACGCTCCTCGGGAGGGATCGCTTTCCCCAGCGTCTTCAGTTCCCGTGAGATCTTCGCCAGAAAGCCATCCTCCTGCGAACGCCGGCGACGCTGTACAAGGTCGGCGAAATCCGTGCGCGGAAAGCGTTCTGCCACAGAATCGTAGCGCGCCTCGGCGGCAGCCGAATCGCCGATCGTGTTCTCCGTCACCCAGGCGGCAAGGTACGCGGCACGAGCGGCTGTGACCGTCGCCGGATACTCCATTGCCAGTGCGTCGAGCCGCGGCATCCATCGGTCGGGGAGTTCGGGTTCTGCCGCACGCAGTGCTTCGATATCGACGAAGATCTGCGCGGCCTCTTCTTCCGCGGTCCGCTGGAGGGGAAGATCCAGGAGACGACGAGCAGCGTTGGCATGGGCCGTGGGGCCATACTCGTCGACGAGTTGCTCCAGGTAGGGTCCGGCCGCCGGTGGATCGGCCAGCAGTTCGAAGTGGATCCAGGCAAGACTGTAGAGGGCTCGGGACCGTTGGTCGGACTCGGGAAAACGTTCGACGAGAGCCTCGTAGACCACCGCCGCCGAGTCGGGCAGGACGAGGTGATCCCGGTAGAGCTCGGCGAGCACGAACAGCTGCTCCTCGAGCGTCGACGAGGGCTCGCGTCTCGACGGTCGACGGGCCACCTGAGGCTTGCCATCGCTGTCAGCATCGACGCCTCGCCACCCGGGACGGGGCACCAGTGGCAGCCACTTGCCGGCACTGTCCAAGGCTGCCGCATACCCCCGCAGGGAGGGCGGCAGCTCCGGGGCAGGGATGGCGTCGACACCCACCGTCTCGATGCTGTCTGTGGTGGCGCCGTCGGCGACGGCAACGACACTGTCGAGGACGACGACGGAGCTGTCGAGGTCGGTAGAATCGGCCATCGACAGGGTGTCTGGAGGCGGGAACAGAATAGCGGATGCTGTGGAGTCCGCAATCCAGATCTGTTCGATCAGTCCGTCCAGATCGGCGCATGTCTGCAGCACGACATTGGCCAGGGAATCGGCGCGCGAACCCCGCTTCTCAGTTGCCACCTCGAGGAAATACTCCTGGGAGCGCTCCCGCTCGCCGTGTTCCTGCAGGTAGAGCAGCCCGGTCTCGTAGAGGGCCATGGCGGAGACAACCGACAAGGGAAAATCGTCGCGCACCCGCTCGAACTGAGTCAGCGCCTCGGCAAGCAGGCCGCGCTCGCGGTAGTGTCGGCCGATGAGAATCCTCGTCTCCCCTTCCCACACCCGGAAACTGCCCTTGGTCAGCAGCTCCTGGTACGTCCTCAGTGCCGCTGCGGGATCTCCTTGCAGGTGCTGAACCCTCCCGCGGCTCAGGCTGGCACGGTAGCGGACCGAATCCGGGGGCGACGACGACAGGGCCCGATCGAAGGCGACCATGGCACTGTCGAGACGGGCAGGACTGCCGATGTCGACGTTTGCCAGCCCGATACGGAGCCAGAGCTGTGCAGCGAGGCGGGCGTCCGGGAAGGCGTCGAGAGTCTTGCGGTACTCGACAATCGCGCCACGGCGGTCTCCCTCCGTTGAGGCCAGCTCGCCGAGACGCAGACCGGCTCTGTCGCCGACAGGGCTGCCCTCTCGTACCAGTTCCGAGAACAGTGTGCGGGCATCAGCGGACTGCCCAAGGGCGGCCAGTGTGCGTCCCCGCCAGAGCCGGGCATGATCGTATAATTCGCTCTCCGGGAAGTTCAGTTCGAGATCGCGGAATGAGCGCATGGCGTACTGGTAGTCGCGTTGCCAGTAGAGCGCCCGACCGGCGATGAACATGGCGTCATCGACGTAATCGCTCTCGGGGAACTTCTCGAGAACGATGGAGGCCTTGCGGACCGCCTTGTCGTAGAGGGTGACATACTGCGTACGGCCGCGTGAATTCCTGGAGTTGTCCCCCTCGGCCTCCGCTTCGGCCCTGGCCTTCTCCGCCTGCCGGAAGTATTTCTCAGCATTGTAATAGGTATTGAAGTACACACAGGAAACGGCGGAACCGGTGAGGGCAAACAGCAGGAAGGCGGTCACACTTCGGCGCGCGCGGCGATGGAGGCGCGCCCGCATTTCAGTCACGGTGGTAGTCCTGCAGGGCCTTCACTGACAGTGGCGTGCGCAGGTTCGCTTCGATGCCTGCCGCCGCCGCAGTGGCTCCGGCGAGGGTTGTCGTGTAGGGGACACCGTTCATGATCGCGGCTCGACGCACGTGAAGGTCGTCGTGCTGTGACTGCTCATCCAGAGGCGAGTTGACGACGAGAACGACTTCGTGACTGCGGATCGCATCCTCCACGTGCGGACGACCCTCATGGATCTTCAGGATCTTCTCTGCCGGAATCCCGTTGCTCTCCAGATGGGAACGCGTACCGTCGGTGGCCACCAGCTGGAAACCGGCCTCGTGCAGGCGACGGGCGACATCGACCACACCCACTTTGTCGCGATCATTGACGCTGATGAAGACCTTGCCCGTAGACGGCAGTACCGAGCCGGCGCCCATCTGCGCCTTGAGGAAGGCCTCACCGAATGTTGAGCCCACCCCCATCACCTCTCCTGTAGACTTCATTTCCGGCCCGAGGATCCCGTCAGCCCCCGGAAACTTGTTGAAGGGCAGTACCGCCTCCTTCACCGAGATGTACGCAGGCATGGCAATATCGACCAGCCCCTGGTCGCACAGGCTCTGACCGACCATGACACGGGCAGCGATCTTGGCCAGCGGCTTGCCGGTGGCTTTGCTGACGAAGGGCACGGTTCTGGAGGCACGCGGGTTGACTTCGAGGACGTAGACCTCATCGTCGTGGATGGCATACTGCACGTTCATCAGGCCCTTCACGTCGAGGGCCAGGGCCATGGCGCGGGTGTGTCGGCGCAGCAGATCCAGGTTGCCGTCAGAGATGTCGTGTGCCGGCAGCACACAGGCCGAATCCCCGGAGTGCACCCCGGCGTGCTCGATGTGCTGCATGACACCCCCGATAAGGACGTCTTCGCCGTCGCAGACGGCATCGACATCGAACTCCTGGGCACCATCAAGGAAACGATCGATCAGCACCGGGCGCCCGGGAGACGCTGAGATCGCCGATTCCATGTACGCGTCGAGCCGGGTCTCGTCATAGACGGTGACCATGGCCCGCCCGCCGAGCACATAGGAGGGGCGGACCAGCACCGGGAAGCCGATACGAGCAGCGACCTCTCGTGCTTCCTTCAGCGATCGGGCCATGCCGTTTTCTGGCTGCAGGATCCCCAACTCCTTGAGCAGGTTGCCAAAGTGCTCCCGGTCTTCGGCGCGATCGATACTCGAGGGTGAAGTGCCGATGATGGGAACACCGTTGGCCTCCAGCTCGAGAGCCAGGTTCAGCGGTGTCTGTCCGCCGAACTGAACGATGACCCCCTCCGGCTCTTCCTGCTCGACGATATGCAGCACATCCTCGACCGTAAGGGGCTCGAAGTACAGCTTGTCCGCCGTATCGTAGTCGGTGGAGACGGTCTCTGGGTTCGAATTGACCATGATCGTCTCGAAGCCGTCCTCGCGCAGAGCGAAACAGGCGTGGACACAGCAGTAGTCGAACTCGATGCCCTGGCCGATCCGGTTCGGTCCGCCGCCAAGAATCATGACCTTGCGCTTCTGTGTCGTCGGTACCGCCTCGTTCTCGAGCTCGTACGTCGAGTAGTGATAGGGCGTGTGTGCTTCGAATTCGGCAGCGCAGGTATCGACGGTCTTGAACACGGGCCGGACCCCCATCTCGATCCGCTGGCGGCGCACGTCCACTTCGGTCCGTCCCGTCAGGTGTGCCAGCTGTCGATCGCTGAAACCCTCTTCCTTCGCCCGCCGCAGGGAAGCCTGGTCCGCCAGAGGGTCGGCGCCGTCCGCGGTGAGATCCCGTTCTGTGTGGAAGATCTCCACCAGGCGATCCAGAAACCAGGGATCGATATGCGTCAACCGCTGGATCTCGTCGACATCAAAGCCCTTCTGCAGGGCGGTGCGGATGTAGAAGGCACGCTGCGAGTTGGGACGGACCAGATGCTCGCGCACCTCGGCATCGGAGACGCGCACCGCGTCGACATCCTTGCCGTCCGCCCCCCATCCGGCACGGCCGATCTCAAGGGAGCGCAGACCTTTCTGGAAGGACTCTGCAAAGGTCCTGCCGATGGCCATGGTCTCACCCACGGAGCGCATCTGGGTATCGAGGGCGTCAGGAGTTGAGGGAAACTTCTCAAAGGCCCATCGAGGAATCTTGGTGACCACGTAGTCTATGGTCGGTTCGAAGGAGGCCGGTGTTTCGCGGGTGATATCGTTACGGATCTCATCCAGGCTGTAGCCGACGGCCAGCTTGGCGGCAATCTTGGCGATGGGGAAACCCGTGGCCTTCGAAGCCAGTGCCGAACTGCGCGAAACGCGCGGATTCATCTCGATGACTGTCATTCGACCGGTCGCCGGATCGACGGCGAACTGGATATTTGAGCCCCCCGTGTCGACTCCGATCCGCCGGATGATGCGAATCGCAGCGTCCCGCATGACCTGGTATTCCTTGTCGGACAGGGTCTGCGCCGGCGCCACGGTGATCGAATCCCCCGTGTGCACACCCATGGCATCGAAGTTCTCGATGGAACAGATGATGACGACGTTGTCGTTCATGTCGCGCATCACCTCCAACTCGTACTCCTTCCACCCGAGGACCGACTCCTCGATCAACAGCTCCGTGATCGGACTCAGGTCGAGACCGCGGCTGACGATGGTATCGAATTCCTCGGCGTTGTAGGCGATGCCGCCGCCCGATCCGCCCATGGTGAAGGAGGGACGGATGATGATCGGATAGCCGAGCTCGGCCTGGTGGGACTGGGCTTCTTCGATGGTGTGCACGAAGTACCCCCTGGGCATGTCTAGGCCCACATCATCCATCGCCTGCTTGAACAGCTCGCGATCTTCCGCCGTCTTGATCGCCTCGAGCCGGGCGCCGATCAGCTGTACGCCGTAGCGTTCGAGTACGCCGGATTCCGACAGTTCGACTGCCACATTGAGAGCCGTCTGGCCGCCCACGGTGGGCAGCATCGCATCGGGACGCTCTGCTTCGATAATCTTGGCGCAGGCGGCCTCAGTGATGGGCTCGATGTAAGTTCGATCGGCCATCTCGGGATCGGTCATGATCGTCGCCGGATTGCTGTTGACGAGGACGATCTCGTAGCCCTCTTCCCGCAGGGCTTTACACGCCTGGGTGCCGGAATAGTCGAACTCGCAGGCCTGGCCGATGACGATGGGCCCGGAGCCGATGAGCATAATCTTCTTGATGTCGTCGCGGCGCGGCATACTCCTCGCACATCAGGCGGCCGCCAACGGGCGCCGCTGCAAGAAAAGGGTGATCGGAATCGGGGAGGGTCGATCCGTGAACTGGCCCGGTGTCGGACTCTGCAGCCCGGATACGGCGCGAGCAGGAGTGCCGTAGCGCGCTCCTGCTCGATTGTGATCTACTCGCTCAGGTGATCCAGGCCTCAGAACGAGTCCTCAAAACGAGTTCTCAGAACGAGTTCTGTGTAAACCCCAGCCAGATGAGCACGATGATCAGCGCGATGGTCGTGGCGTACCCCACTTTCAACAACTGCAGCCGGACCTTTGTCCAATCTACGCGGCGCGCACGCGAGCGCCAGGATCGCCGGGAGGGCCTGGGAAACGGGGCTCGGCTCGGCTCATCGCTCTCGCCCTGGAATCGGTGGGCGTCGATGAGGCGCACCAATTGCGGGTCGTACTGGGCGATGGTTCGCAGGATCTGCCGCTTCCGTCGTGCCACCTTTTCGGAAAACTCCCTGGTGGCGGCGCGGGCCGTCTGTTCGTCAGTTTCTTCTTCTGGCGCGGACTCCTGCAGGTCGTCCAGAGTGACATCGGGACCGGCGGCCTCGGCCCGGTCAGCGATGAGGATGACGGTCTGTTCGCGGGCGAGATTCTCGGCGAGTCCGCTGACGACGGAGCGGTCCTTGACGTTTTCCTGGATGACGACGTAGCAGGCGTCAATGAAGCGCTTGAAATCCTTCCGGATCTCCTGTTCGGAGAGGCCGAGGAGGTACGACTCCTCGATCATCTCTTCGATCGCTTCTTTGACTTTGCCCGACATATCCTCTACCTGAGCCCTCGGGGACAACCGGGCGGCCGATCGCTGCCGAGGGCGCTGTCTTGGGGACGAGAGTACATACTGTACACTCGTGGCGGTTTACGTTACTCTATACACTGGCAAGTGTCAAGCAAGCGCCCCCTCCTGGCCGCCATGCGCAACAACCTCCACGAAGGCGCTGGCAATGGCTGGCAGGAGGTCTCCCGCCAGCATGCCCCATTCTCCGAGCCTGTCTCGCGTCCGGTCGCCGGCGAGGCCATGCAGGAAGACGCCGCACAGAGAGGCCGACAGCGGCGTCGAGCCCTGAGCCAGCAGTCCGGCGATAAGGCCGGTGAGTACATCGCCGGATCCGGCCGTGGCCATGCCGGCATTGCCGGTGGGGTTCACATAGACCTGTCCGTCGGGCGCTGCGATGACCGTGGGACCACCTTTCAGAATGACCACACATCCCTGGCGCTGAGCGAACTCGGCCGCCAGGGGCACCGGCTCGTCGGCAACCCTCTGCCTGCTGCAGCCCGTGAGCCGGCCGAACTCACCCGCGTGGGGTGTGATGATGCGATCCGGCCCCAGCAGGCCATGGTCGTCTCCGATGGCGTACAGAGCGTCCGCATCGATGACCATGGGGGGCAGGTCGTGATCGGCGAGCAGGCGGCGTACGAGAGCGACGGTTTCGCGGTAGCGGCCGAGGCCGGGACCGATAGCCCCCGCATCGGCCGACCTCAACAGGGCTGTGATTTCTCCCAGTGCCCGCAGGGACAGACAACGCCGACGCCGGACCTCCGGCAGGGGCTTCGTCATGGCCTCGGTGACCTTGACTTCGAGAATGTCGTTCAGGCTCGCCGGTACCCCGAGCGTCGTGCGCCCGGCCCCCGAGCGCAGGGCCGCTTCGGCCGCCAGTGCCGCCGCACCCGTCATGCCGACGGATCCGGCGATGACGGCGACAGACCCACAGGTCCCTTTGTGGGCGTCGGTCTGACGCCGTGGCACCCGGGGGCTGATTCCAGCGGTCGTCAGCAGGTGCAGGCCGGCAGCGCCTGGTTCGATGGCAGATTGGGGAATGCCGATGTCGACGACTTCCAGTACGCCGCAGTGGCCTCGCCCGGGGGGAAACAGATGTCCCACCTTGGTGAGTTCGAAGGTCACGGTGACGGTGGCTGACACGGCGACGCTTTCCACGTGTCCATCGGCGGCATCGACCCCGGAGGGTAGATCGACGGCCAGCACCGGACGAGGGCAGTCATTGATGATTTGTATGATCCTTGCCTGCGGGGCCCGCGGGGCCCCGCGCAGACCGGTTCCCAGCAATGCGTCCACAATGATGTCGCTCAGCTGCAGAGCCTCGACGGCATCGGCATGCTCTTCCGGCAGGGGATGCGGCTGGTTCCCCGCTGCCTCGAGCCGCAGCAGCAGTCGCGCTGCATCGCCGGTGAGTTCGGCCCGGTCCGCGCCGAGCCAGGTCTCCACCGCGACACCCTCCTCGGCCAGCAGTCGGGCCACGACCAGACCGTCTCCCCCATTGTTTCCCTTGCCGCATACCACGGCAACCCGCAGTCCCGCCAGTCCATGCCAGCGTTCCGCCAACGTCTCCAGGACGCGGGCCCCCGCCCTTTCCATCAGATCGACTCCGCTGACCCCGCTGGCGATCGCCCTGCGGTCGATGGCCGCCATCTGCTCGGCGGTGACGAGCCGAGGGAAACCGCTCACGTCTGCCATGGCCGGAGCAGGTCGCCGAGGCTTCGGTGATCGGCCTCGACCGGGGTGCCGCCGTAGCGCTGCAGCATTCCGGCGAATCCCAGATGGATGGCCAGCATCGCCGCCGGAACCGCGCCCAGGGCCAGGCCGGCACCACTGACTGCGCCCACCAGAAGACAGGCCATCGTAGCGGCGGCCATGAGGGCTGAGCGGCGCAGATTGTCGAGTACGAGGAGGACGGCATAGCGCACACAGCGGCGCAGGCTGAAGTCGGGATTGTCCACCAGAACGGGAAACAGCAACATGGCGGTCAGGGCGATCCCGAGCAGGAGCCAGAACATGACCCCACTCAGGGCCAGGCCAAACCAACCGAGTCGGGATTGGTAAAACAGTGCATTGCCGAGCAGGAGAGTGACCGCCATCGTCACCAGCAGCCCACCGCCCTGCGCCCGCCAGAGGAGCCCTCGCGTCAGCGACCAGGCGCCGCGGACGCCTCCCTCCCCACCCCGAACCCATTGGCGCGTCGCCACGAACAGAAAGAGCGTCGGGGGAGAAAAAACCGCGAGGCTCCCGCCAGCGACGGCCCCGAGACCCGCAAGGAAGGGCTGACCGACAGCGGCGGCAGCCGTGGCCGACGCCCAACCGAGAGTGGCCCCGAAGGCGACCCAGGGAAGTACCGTGGCGGCCCAGATCAGATTCAGCAGCACCGCCTGCAGCAGGTGGTCGTAGAGGGTGAGAAAGTAGAGGCGGATCATGGTGTCTTTTTCGATCAGGTTCTTGTTATTCGATCCCGCGCACGAGAAAGTCGGCGTAGGTTCTGGCCGTCTGCACCAGATCGCGAAGACTGACCCTTTCATCGGCCCCGTGTGCCCTCTCACCGGCAACGCCGTAGCCGATGCCGGGCAGACCGAGATCCTCGACGAAGTAGTGCAGGTCGGTGAATCCGGTCGTGACGCGGAAGCCGGCCGCATGCCGCCGAACACTACGCACACTGCGGGCAAACGCCTCAGGCAACTCGCCCCGAGGATCGACGATGCAGGGTTCGATTCGCAGAAGAGACCGGACCCGGTGACGCGCCTCGGACCGGCGGGCAGCCTCAGCAAGGCCGGTGACCAGCTCCGCCTCTGCATCTGCCAGGCTCTCGCCGGGCACCAGGCGACGATCGATCGTGAACTGCGCCCTGGCCGGCACGGTGTTCACCTTCTGTCCCTCGCCCCCGCCAAAACAGCCACCCACGTTGATCGTCGGTTGACGGGAACGATCGTCAGGTCCTCGCCAGCGACGGGAGGCGGCGGACAGACGACGCTTCATGGACTGGAGTTGATGGACCATCAGGGCCATTTTCTCAAAGGCGTTGACGCCCCGGTCGGGGCTGGAGGCATGGGCTGCCTTGCCCTCGACATCGACCTCGAGCCAGAGGACGCCGTTGTGGCCGACGCCGACACGGCTGCCGGACGCACCCTCGCACTCGATGGCATAGTCCGCTCGTACGAGCCCCTTTCTCGCGATCCATCCGGCCCCGAGCGCACCTCCGGTTTCTTCGTCTGCAGTGAAGGAGACCTCGACGTTGACACCGGGCGCCGTACCTGTCGCCTGCAGCGCTTCGAGGGCGCCCAGCAGGGCGACGATCGAGCCCTTCATGTCGCCGGCTCCCCTGCCATAGAGCCAGCCGCTGCTCACCTTGCCGTCGAAAGGCGCTGCTTTCCAATCGGCGACGGCCACGGGCACCACGTCATAGTGAGCGTTGAAGTGAACGGTCCGGGAGGCGCCCACATCCCAGCGGGCGATCACGTTGTAGCGTGGAAAGGCGGGATCGACACCGGCGTCGGCCACCTCGACGTCGGGCACACGGTGAACGGTGGCCGGCATTCCGAGCGCCTGCAACCGGTCCCGCAGGTGCTCGACCATGGGCCGATAGTCGATCCCCGGTGGGTTGACCGTGGCAATCTTCACCATGCGCCGCAGCGCCTGACCCAGATAGGTCTCGCGGCCGTCGAGGTAGGTTCCGGGCATTGGTCGGCTACCTCTCTCGCAACTCGGTGGAACTGATGTCCATGCGGAATTCGGCTTCGTCAATCGACTCGAAGAGTGCCGCTGTCCCGCTAGGAATCGGCACATGTTGCAGCCCGCGATACACCCCCTCCCACTGTCTGCCGGCAACGAAGAAGCGGCAGCCGAGATCTCCCAGTTCGGTCAGGGCCCGTTCCATGCCTGTCGTCCTCCCTTCGTAGTATGCCGGATCCACGAGGCGGAGGGCGGTGTCGTAGCCGATGGCGAACCAGCAACCCGGCAGGACCCTGGCCTTACCGAGAAAGGTCGGCTCCCGCGTCAGCACGAGGGATCGACCGTCGCGCTGCTGTCCGGCGCGGCGCATCACTTCCCGGTACGGCAGCGCCGGCTTGTCGACGTTGTGAACCGACAGCTCAAAGCTGGCCACGCGCCCACTTCGTCTTTCGGCCGCTTCCGCCAGGCCGGCATGACCCGGATGAAAAGGGTCGAACGAGCCGGGTACGAGGACCACGGCGCGATCCAGGATGGCCGTGTCGGCAGCGCCGATCTCGATGATGGGTACGTTGCCATCGAGCAGATCCTCTACGCTTGTGTCCACCTGTACCGTGTGACGCTCTGCAGTTACCCACGACGTCCCTTCCCCCGCGTCTGCACCGCAACCACAAGAGCGTGCCAGTGTCGACAGCAGCGCCAGGCTGAGGGCCTCTTCCTGTTCCAGCCGACCGACGGTCCTGTCAAACTGCAGGGCGACGAACTCATAGGCCGAGGCATTGCGCACGGCGATGAAGGCGTGGTCCGGTCCTCGACGATCCCGGTCGGTGGCCAGGGCCGCGGTGGCACCAAGACCCACGGCTGCTCTATCACCCGTGAACCGCAGGGCACGGCAACGGGCCGTCGCCGCCAGTCTGCGGGCCGTCTCCTCCTGCGTTCGATGGGGCCCGGGCTGACCGAGGTAGGCATCCACTGCCTGTTCAGCGTAAGGAATCTGCGCTTCCACAAGGACTCTGGAGGCTCCAGGATGATTGAACAGCCAGCTGAGGGCACGGCTGCCGCCGCCGGTGCAGACGGCGGCCACCGGGTGCCCGGCCTGCAGGATCCTCTGGACGGTTTCCCAGGAGAGCGATCCGGGTCCGTCATTCCCGCCCACTTGCGTCACAGCAGACCGGAGACGAATTCACCTACGCCGCGGATCCCCCAGCCCGTCAGGAACAGACCGCTGATGATGTTCAGCCCCCGCAACATCCAGCCCATGCGCAGCGGGGCTGGCAGGAACCGGTAGTCGGTCCACACCATCAGCAGGCACCACATGCCGCAGGTGAGAACGCCCCCGAAGAGGGCAGCGGGCGTGACGATATCCACCGGATTGCCGCCGAGCCACATGATGGCGATGCCGGCCACACCACAGTAGCCGACGACCCAGGGCCGCAGCTGCGACAGCGACATCCGCCGAACGCGTGGGGAAACCGGGCGCAGACATTCGTTGGTCGTGCGCACATAGAGCTCGTAGGCCCCGAGGATGGTGCCGAAGAAGGCGGTGAAGACGCCGAGTTGATAGAGGTAGAGCAGGTTCGGGTGGAGCTGCGTCAGGAATTCAGCCTGAACAGACAGCAACTGCAGACCGGAGGGCACGATCTGACGAGGATGGAGCAACGCGGCGCCGAGGACCATGAATGCCATGGTGAACAGGACGACGCACAGGAAGCTGCCGCCACTGTCGGCCAGGGGAGCGCGCAGCCAGCGGCGACCCCGCGTGATATTGGCCTCATCCGTAGCGATGGCCACACCCTCGCGGCCAGCCTCACCGGTGCGGCCGAGGAGCCCCCATCCCTTCTCGCGCAGCATGCCGATGTACCCGAAATAGTCCTGCGTGCCGCCACCGATGGCCCCCAGGTAGGTGCCCAACTCAAGCCAGGGAGACCGGGCAGCGATGGCGGGAAACCGCTCCGCCACCCAGGGGCCGTAGGCCGGCAGCGTCGGCAGGACCGTGCCATAGAGAGCCGCGAGCCAGTCAGGCTGACTGGAAAACGTCGCCAGCAGAATGAACGACAGCAGACCGCCGACGATCATCGTCTGCATGCGCTCGAGGGCGCCGTAGCTCTGTACCATCGTCAGAGTGATCGCGGCGACGGCGAACAGCGTCCCCCACAGTCGTTCGTCCCCCCACACGGGCACGCCCTGCAAGCCGCCGATCCAGACCGTGAGTCCCCCCAGCATCTTCGGCAACCCCGAGAGCCACAGCGGGAAACAGGCGATGGTCATCACCGAAAGGAGCCACACCACCCACCCTTCCGGTCCCGGCAGGTAACGCCAGCGCTCGATGGGGTGCTCACCGGTGAGAGTAATGAAGCGTGCCGCTGAGTAGACCTGGACGAACTTCATGATGCCGCCGCCGACAAAGCACCACAGCAGCGCGTAACCGAACAGGGCGCCTCCGCGCGAGGCGAAGACGGTCTCACCGCTGCCGATCGTCACCGAGGCGATGATGGCACCGGGTCCGAAATACTTCAGAAGAGCGACCACGCCCCCCCGGTTCAACTCGTTGGACGGCTCGGGGTATCGTTCCATAAGGGTGGTTGGAAAGGAAACCGGACGGGCTCGGGGTTGTCAATCGCATCACGTGGGGGACATATTCACTGCATGCCTGTCGATCGTGCTGTCATCCCCGTTGCCGGACTCCGAACCCGCCTGCTGCCTACGACCAAGGCGATCCCCAAGGAGATGTTGCCGGCGGGACGACTACCGATCATCCATCATGTGGTGGAGGAACTGATTCAGGCAGGCATCCGTCGCATCCTCTTCGTCAGCGGCCGCAGCAAGGGCGCCATCGAGAATCACTTCGACGACTACTCCGCCCTCTTGATGCACCTGGAACTGGACGGGCGCGATGTCCGGGAGGTGGGACGCTTCGACTACCGCCAGCGCGGCATCGAGTTCTTCTTCACCCGACAACAGGTTCCTCTGGGGCAGACCAAGCCTCTGGGAACCGGTGATGCCGTCGCCGCTGCGGAGAGCTTCGTGGGCGATGCTCCTTTTGTCGTCGCCTTCGGCGACAGCATCATCCGGACAGATAGTGGTGACAACCTGTTGCAGCGGATGCTGGCGTCGCACGACCGGCACCGGTCATCGTGCACGATCGGGGCCTGGGAAGTTGACGCCGATCAGGTGGGCAACTACGGGATCCTCGTACCCCGTGAGGCGGAGATCGAGGCTAGGGACTCCCGCCTTGCCGACATCATCGAGAAACCGGCTCCTGGCACCACCGACAGCCGTCTCGCCGTCAGCGCACGGTATGTCTTTGCGCCGGAAATCTTCGACCAGATCCGCGCCGTGGCACCCTCGGAATCCGGTGAGATATATCTGACGGAGGCCATCCGCCGGCTCATCCAGAATGGCCGGCAGGTGCGGGCTGTTCGTCTGCGGGAGGATGAGACCCGCTATGACATCGGCAACCACCGCGCCTACTTCCGGACGTTCATCGACTACGCTCTCGACGATCCCGAGTGGGGTGAAGAGACGGCGACGTATCTCCGACAACGCCTGGCCGAACGAGGTCTGCGGTAGCCACCTACTTCGTTGACAGTGGTTTTCCCGTCTCTACCTTAACAGGCTGACCGATTCTGCAAACCGTTCACAGTCCACATACAGGTGCAAATCAACATGAGTGAAGCCCTGACCTGGAAGGATCAGCTGGGCGACAGCATTCCCGAAGACCTGGGCCGCGAGGTCGACATCTTCGAGACCGAAATCGAACTGCGCAAGCAGGGCAAGATCGACGAGGTCGTTTTCGCCGAGACCCGCTTGCGTCGGGGCGCCTATGGGCAGCGTTATGACAACGGCCAGCGCTTCGACGGGAGCCAGACGCAACAGTTGGTCTACCCCGAGCACAACACCAAGGGACCGGACACGATCTGGCATGCTCCGGGAATGCAGCGGATCAAGATTCCCTTCGGCGGCCTCAATACGGTGCAGATGGAGACGCTCGCCGACCTGGCCGAGGAATACTCTGACGACATCCTGCACGTCACGACTCGTCAGGACCTGCAGCTCCACTATGTCCACATCGACGATGCCGTCGACCTGATGCGGCGCCTCGCCGCCGTCGGTATCACGACCCGCGAGGCCTGCGGCAACTCGGTGCGCAACGTCACCGCCTGCCCCCTCGCCGGGGTGTGCAACACCGAGTCCTTCGATGTCACGCCGTACAGCCGGGCCTTGAGCCGCTTCCTTCTCGGGCACCCCGACGCACAGGACTTCGGCCGCAAGGTGAAGATCGCCTTCTCGGGATGCCGCCACGAAGCCTGCGGGCTCGTCAACATGCACGACATCGGTGCCATCGGTGTCACGCGCACCATCGATGGCGAGACCCGGCGGGGCTTCGAACTCTATGTAGGTGGCGGCCTCGGCGCCGTTCCGCACCAGGCAAAGCTGTTCGACGAGTTTGTCAGTGAGGAGGAGTTGCTCCCCGTCAGCCAGGCGATCGGCCGTGTTTTCGCCCGCCTCGGAGAGAAGACGAATCGTGCCCGTGCCCGCCTGAAGTTCCTCATCGCCAGGATTGGCATCGACGAATTCAGACGTCTCGTCCAGGAGGAGCGGGCCATCCTGCCGCACGATGACCGCTGGTCCTCCTACCTCGACGGCCTCGGGGTCGACGACGAGGAGCCGTTGAAGCCGGGCCAGTCGCTCAACGGGTCCGAACTGCCAGCCGGCTTTGACGACTGGTACGAAACCAACGTCTACCAGCAGCGCCAGGCCGAACATGTGGTGGTGACCGTCTATCTGCCGCTGGGTGACCTGACGTCACAGCAGATGCGGGGACTGGCTTCGCTGTCGCGCAAGTACATCAGGGATACGATCCGCATGACCGTGGAGCAGAATATCGTACTGCGCTGGGTCAGCGAAGCCGACCTGCCGGCGCTCTACGCCGACCTGGCCGCCATCGGCCTGGGCGGAGCTGCCGCCAACACGATCGTCGATGTCGCCGCCTGCCCCGGTACGGACACGTGCAAACTGGGAATCGCCTCTTCCCGTGGTCTGGCCGTCGAACTGCGGCGACGCCTCAGTGAGCGGTTCCACAGCCTGGACAAGGCGGTACAGGGCTTGCGGATCAAGGTCAGCGGTTGCTTCAATTCCTGCGGTCAGCACCACATGGCAGACATCGGCTTCTACGGTATCAGCCGCAAGATCAACGGTGTCACCGTCCCCCACTTCCAGGTCATGCTCGGCGGTAAGTGGCAGGGCAACGGCGAGTCCTTTGGCCTGGGGATGGCCGCCGTACCTTCCAAGAACATCCCCCTCGTCGTGGATCGGCTCACCGAGCGCTTCATAACCGAGCGCCAGGGCGAAGAGAGCTTCCAGGATTTCATCTCCCGTGTCGGCAAACGCGACATCAGGTCCATGCTCGACGATCTGGCGCAGGTTCCCCCCTACGAGGAGGATCCCTCCTTCTACCGGGACTGGGGGGACACGCGCGAGTTCACCACTGCTGACATGGGCAAGGGGGAATGCGCCGGCGAAGTCGTACCTCTGGCGCAGTTCGAACTCACAGCGGCGGAGCGCGAGGTTTTTGAGGCCCAGGTCCTGCTCGACGACGGGGATTTCCACGGTGCCTATGCCACGGCATACAAAGCTATGGTCGCGGGCGCCCGCGCCCTGGTGCGCTCACAGTTCCTCGACGTCGTCGAGGATCCGGATACGGTGATCGCCGAGTTCAAGACTCGCTTCGTCGACACGGAGTTGTTCCTGGATCGCTTCGCCAAGGACAAGTTCGCCCGCTACCTGTTCCGCATGCACGAGGACGCCTTGGCCGATCCCAAGGTCGACGACGCCCACCGCGCCATCGAGGAATGCCAACTCTTCATCGAGGGCGCTTTCACCTGCTACACGCGTATCTCCGACGCCGCCGAGGCCGAGGCCTCGGCAACAGCGTAAGCTCTGGAAAGGGCCAGATGGCCATCGACCTGCAGAAGATCAACATCAAGTTCTATCTGGCCGAGGATACCGTCCTCAGTCCTGAGGACGCCTTTCGCATCTTCAGTCAATGGATTCCGGAGACACCGGACGAGACCCTGATCGACGTCGCCGACTACCAGCACGTGCCGCAGGGGCCCAAGACGGTCCTGGTCGGCCACGAAGCCAACTACAGCTTCGACAACACCGACGGCCGGTACGGCCTGCTGTACCGGCAGAAGGCTGCCGCCTCAGGGCCCAACACGGATCGCCTGAAATCGGCTCTTGTAGCCACTCTCCGGGCGTGCGACCGTCTCGAACGGGGCGCCGACGCCACGGCGAAGGCACGTTTCGTCGGCGCCGAAGCGGTGGTCGTCATCAACGATCGCCTCTGCGCCGCCAACGACGACGATGCGCTCGACGAGATTCGTGGTGACCTCGATGCGGTCCTCGACCAGCTCTACGCCGGCGCCTCGACGCAGATCCAACGCGAAGGAGATGAGTTGCAGCGCCTCTCCATCCGCGTGCGGGCGGAGGGTGACTTTGACACTCAGGCTCTGCTGTCGAACCTGGACGTCTGAGTCAGATAACCTGAGGCACCCGCGACGATCCATCTTTCTGATGTTGACAGTTCTGGCGGACCTTTCTATATAGGATTTTGGAAATCGGAATGCGGCGAGGTTGCCGTGGCTTGCACACTTTGGGAGAGTAAGACATGACCTATATCATCGCGGAGCCCTGCGTCGACGTGAAAGACAAAGCTTGCGTCGAGGTATGCCCCGTCGATTGTATCCATCCGGCGGACGGCGAGGGGGAGAAACTGCTGTACATCGACCCCGACGAGTGCATCGACTGTGGTGCCTGCGAGCCGGAATGCCCGGTAGAAGCAATCTTCGCGGAGGAGGACCTCCCCGAGGAGTGGAACAAGTACATCGAGATCAACGCCGCGTACTTCCGCGACAAGAAGTAGACTGTTTCCGGGCGCCCGGCGCCCGGCGCCCGCAGCAGGAATAGTGCTGGATTCCAGGGGGCGGTGACCGGCTGAACGGCCCGGTCGCCGCCCCCTGTCGTATTGAGTGATCTGCTTGCCCGCCCTATCTTCTGTCGCCCAACCATGGCCAAGACCCCCAAACGAAAAGCTCAGCAGAGCAAGCCGGCACGCACACCGCCCCGTGGACGGGACAAGCCGGCGCCGAAGAGTTCGAGGAAAGCACGCTCGCGGCGTCCTCTCCTTCCGGCGCCGGACACCGTCTGGTTCATGTATCGGAAGATGGTGGAAATCCGGAAGTTCGAGGAGCACGTATGGGACGTCTATACCCGCGGCCTCATGCCCGGCCTGGCCCATCTCTATATAGGCGAAGAGGGCGTCGCCGTCGGAGCCTGTGCCGTGCTGCGCGACGACGACTATATCACCTCCACGCACCGCGGCCATGGACACTGTGTGGCCAAGGGTGCCCATCTCGATGGCATGATGGCGGAGATCATGGGCAAGGAGTCCGGGTACTGCCGTGGCAAGGGGGGCTCCATGCACATCGCCGACATGTCGGTGGGCAACCTGGGCGCCAATGGCATCGTCGGCGGCAGCTTCGGCATCGCCACCGGGGCCGCCCTTTCCGCCAAACTGCGCCGGAGTGACCAGGTGGCCGTTTGCTTCTTCGGTGACGGCGCCGCCAACCAGGGTCTGCTGATGGAGGCGGCCAACATGGCCGTCATCTGGGATCTGCCGGTGATCTACCTCTGTGAGAACAACCAGTACGGCGAGCATACGCCCTTCGAGGCGGTTACCGGCGTCAAAGAGATCGTGGACCGGGCCAAGGGTTTCGGGATGGACGGAGAACGTGTAGACGGATCCGATGCACTGGCAGTCCATGAAGTCGTGACACGGGCCGTGAACAAGGCGCGCAAAGGCGACGGTCCCACCTTCATCGAGGCCATGACCTACCGCTTCCGCGGCCACCATGTGGGCGATGCCGCCACCTACCGCACGAAGGAAGAACTGGCCTGGTGGATGGACAACAAGGACCCGATTCAGTTGCTCGGACAGGAGATGGCGAAGGCCGGGATCGCCACCGAAGACCAGCTACTCGAGATCCAACAGCAGGTCGAGAAGGAGGTCGTGGCCGCCGTCGAATCCGCGCGCGAGGCTCCGTACCCGGCCCCTGATCAGGCCTTCGAGGATCTCTACTCGTGACCTCCTCCGTTGCTCCACCCACCCGCGAGATCTCCTACCGTGATGCCATCTGCGAGGCCATGGCTGAAGAGATGCGCAATGACGAATCCGTCATCCTCCTCGGTGAGGATGTGGGCAGGTCCGGGGGCATCTTCAAGTGCAGCGAAGGGTTGTGGGAGGAATTCGGCAGCGAGCGGGTACTCGATACGCCGATCACCGAGGAGGGCTACGTCGGCCTCAGCGTCGGTGCCGCCATGACCGGCATGCGACCCATCGCCGAACTGATGTTCGGTGATTTCGCCTTGCTGACGATGGACCAGCTCGTCAATCAGGCAGCCAAGATCCGCTACATGACGGGAGGACAGTGCAAGGTGAGCCTCACCGTGCGACTGTCGATGGGGGCCGGTCGCTCGTCGGCGGCACAGCACTCGCAGAGCCTCCATGCGCTGTTCGCCCACATCCCCGGTCTGAAAGTGGTCATTCCTTCCTGCCCCAGCGACGCCAAGGGATTGCTGAAAAGCGCCATTCGCGATGACAACCCGGTGCTGGTCTTCGAGAACAAGATGATGTACAACGATGTGGGACCCGTGCCCGAGACAGAATTCGTCGTCCCCCTCGGCCAGGCCGACATCAAGCGCACCGGCCAGGACATCACCCTGGTGGCCACCTCAAGCATGGTCAAACTGTCCCTGCAGGCGGCCGAGTCCCTCGCCGAAGAAGGCGTCGAGGCGGAAGTCGTCGACGTGAGGTCCCTGTATCCACTCGACGCCGATACGCTGGTCGAGTCAGTCAAGAAGACGGGATATGCTGTCATCATCGATGAAGGCGCCGCTCGCTACGGTGTCACGGGCGAACTGGCCTCGCTCATCCAGGAGCGGGCCTTCGACTGGCTCGACGGTCCTGTGTTGCGTATCGCCGGCGCCGATGTCCCCATCCCTTTCAGTCCCGCTCTCGAGTTGCCCACCATTCCGGACGTGGAGCGCATCATCGCTGCCGTTCACTCCCTGCGCGGCTGAACCTTGTCCCGTCCGGTCTGTCTGGTCAGCGGCTCGTCCAGCGGCATCGGTGCCGCCATCGTCGGCCACTTTGCCTCCCACGGCTGGGATGTGGTCGTCAACTACAATTCGGGAAGGGAACGGGCCGAGGAGATCGCCGGACAGATCCGCGCCGATCACGGTGTCGACGCCTTTGCTATCGGCGCCGACCTGTCCCAGCGTGACGAGCCGTTCCGGCTGGTCGATGCAGCCGTCGACCACTTCGGTCGCCTGGACGTAGCTGTCAGCAATTCTGGTGTAGCCAACTACATCCGTGGCGATGACGGCGAACTCATCCGCTACCGTTTCCACGAGACCCCTCCTGAACATCTCGACAAAGAGATGGACCGCGTTCTCGATCTCAACCTCATGGGTGCCTATCGCTTCGGTCAGCGCGCGCTCAAACACATGATCGACGCCGCCACGACCGAGGCCCAGCAGGGCGGCCATCCCGCTCACCGCAGCCTGCTGTTCATTACCTCCATTTCGGATGTCGCACCCGAGACGACGCGCATCCCCTATGGTGTCAGCAAGGCCGGACTCAACCATGCCATCATCGGGGCTGCCTTCGAAGGGGGGCCGCACAACATCACCGTCAATGGCCTGCGGCCCGGCGTTGTCGACACACCCCTCACCTCCCGCCCTTCGGGAGTGATGGACGAGGACACAGGTCGAGAATTCACCGTCGCCGACACCTACGCCTTGATGGCAGAGGGGGGTGCTCAGGCCTTGCCGAGGATTGCCGATCCCGAAGACATCGCCGTTGCCGCCTGGTCCTTCACTCACATCCCGTACATGACGGGTCAGCTCGTCGCCGTGGATGGTGGTTTTACGCTGGCGGGGGGCTTCCCGAACCGGGAGGTCTTCCTGCAGCAGGGCCTCAAGCAGAGACGCAGCTCCAACTGATCCCGACGTTGTGAACCAACAGAAACGGCCGGTACCCCTCTCGAGGATACCGGCCGTTTGTGCTGTCCGGGACGCTGTCAGTGCTCTTTGATCGACCCCATGCGAATATCGATATCCTCGCGGTTGGCGACCCGTTCCAGGGCGCCATCACGTATCCAGGCCATACGATCGCAGGCCGAGAGCATCTTGTCGTCATGGGTTACGGTGATGATCGTCGAACCCATCTCGTTCTGCAGCTTCTTCATGAAATCGATGATCGACTGGCCGGTATTGCTGTCGAGGTTGCCCGTCGGTTCGTCAGCGAGGATGATCCGGGGAGAGTTCACGAAAGCCCGGGCGATGGCCACACGTTGCTGCTGGCCACCGGACAGCTCCGAAGGCAGGTGGTGGGCACGCTCCTTGAGGCCGACGATGTCAAGACACTCCAGGGCCCGCTTCTCACCTTCGGCGGTTGACATGCCGGCGAAGATCGTCGGCAGCGCCACATTCATCATGGCGCTCATCACCGGCAGCAGGTTGTATGTCTGGAAGATGTACCCCAGTTCGAAGCAACGGACTGCGGCCATCTTCGCCGGTGACAGGCTCGCCAGATTGATCCCTTCGATCAGGACCTTGCCCGACGTGGGCGTCTGCAGAGCACCTATCTGATTGAAGAGAGTGCTCTTGCCAGAGCCGGACGGGCCCATGATGGCGAAGAATTCATTCTCGAAAACCTGAACCGTCAAACCGCGCAACGCGTGCACGTGCGTCGACGTGTCACGGTTCTTGGCGTTGTAGACCATCGTCACGTCCTGGACATCGACGATGATCTTACCGTTTGCCTGCGACATAACCACCTTGCTGGCAATGACTTACGTAGAATAGAGACGGGCGACTGAGGGGTGCCCTCTGGCAACAGGGCATTCTCCCCTGTCGCTCCTGAGCGGCCCCAATGTAACGCCAGAGGGATCGGGGGTCAATCATCGATGCCGTGCTTCTGCGGTGAAAAACTGCACAACCACTGGAAGCTGCCGATAATATCAACAAGCAATGACTTGACGTTAAAAGCTACCATTTGGTATAATCCATATCAGTAAACACACAAGATACTGTAGGCGCTGAACCCATTGTCCTTTGGTGCCTTCTGGAGAGTGAGAGTGAATGATGCCCGAGAGCGAGCAATTGATCGACATCCGACAGGTTGCTGAAACGCTGGGCAAGTCCGTCGAATCCATCCGCAAGTACAAGAACTTTGGAATCATCCGCGTCACCGACAAACGGGGCAACAAGGACCTGTTTGACCGGGAGGAGATTCTGAAGATTCGCGAACGGCTACGGGAACTGCGTCTGAAGGGGCTGTCCCTGTCGCAGATCGCCGATCAGTTGGCCTCGGCGCGAACCGACGGGGCAGGCATGGGGATCGCGCAGATGGCGGGCGGCATGCCGCCTGCGAGAGACCCGAACCGGCCGACGAAGGTTCTTGTGGTGGATGACGAGGAGGACGTTCGGGGCACCCTGAACGAGTTCCTCGGTGAACACGGGTTTGCCGTGGTAGAGGCCATCGATGGCGAGGAGGCCCTCGCCAAGTCCTTCACCGAGAAACCGGACCTGATCCTGCTGGACCTGCGCCTGCCGAAGGTTGATGGCTATCAGGTCTGCCAGACCCTGAAGGGCAATCCGATCACGTCGGTGATCCCCATCATCATGCTGACGGCGCTGAACGCCACGCCACAGAAAGTGAAGGGAATCGAGTACGGCGCCGACGACTACATCGAGAAACCCTTCGATCTCGAGGAACTGCTGGCCCGCGTGCGCATGGTGATGCGCCGGGCTCAGGTCGTGGCCGAATAACCGGACAGCACCACCTCTGAAGGACGGAAGGCGGGCTGCGACTTGCGTCAGCCCGCCTTCTTGTCGTTCTGCGCCCGCAGACGTCCGATCTCGTCACGTAGATTGGCCGCCTTCTCGAACTCCAGCGCCGCGGCGGCCTCGTTCATCTGCTTCTCCATCTCCGCGATCATGTCCTGCATGGCCTCGGCGGACGCGGCGTTGTACTCCACCGCAGGTTTCTCCGCCACCTTGTCGACTTGCCTGACGCTCTCCAGCACCGACGTGGCCTGGATGATATCCTCACGACTGCGCAGGATCGTCTGGGGCGTAATGCCGTGTTCTTCATTGTGCGCGATCTGGATACTCCGGCGACGATCGGTCTCATCGATGGTCCGTCGCATCGAATTCGTCATCTTGTCGGCATAGAACAGGACGAGGCCGGCCGCGTTGCGGGCCGCCCTGCCTACCGTCTGAATCAGAGCCTGCTCCGAGCGCAGAAAGCCCTCCTTGTCGGCATCCAGGATGGCCACCAGAGACACCTCCGGCAGGTCGAGCCCCTCGCGCAGCAGGTTGATTCCAACGAGTACGTCGAACTCCCCCAACCGTAGATCACGCAGAATGGCGACGCGGTCGAGAGTGTCGATCTCGGAGTGCAGGTAGCGGACGCGGAAGCCGAGTTGGGCCAGGTAGTCGGTGAGCTTTTCCGCCATCCGCTTGGTGAGCACGGTGACGAGGACTCGCTCATGTTTCTCGGCCCGCACTTTGATCTCGTCCATCAGGTCATCGACCTGGTTGCCGAGGGGGCGCACCTCGATGACGGGATCGACGAGTCCCGTGGGCCGGATCACCTGCTCGACGACGACACCCCCGGATCTTTCCAGTTCGTAGGCTGCGGGCGTGGCCGAGAGGAACACGGCCTGACCCATGTGCTCCTCGTATTCCTCGAAGTAGAGCGGCCGGTTGTCGTACGCCGAGGGCAGGCGAAAACCGTG
>DASCMS010000114.1:0-46478 GCA_036011085.1 Candidatus Latescibacterota bacterium | reverse complement strand
ATCGCAGACTTCAAGACGCAGGCGGCGAGGTGACAGGGGCACTGGCCTGAAGGATCCTCTGCACCGTGGCCTCGGTTGCAGCAATGGCATCGTGGACCCGGTGGTGCCACGGTTCGGGACCCAGACAGGAGCGCCAGGCGCGTATGGCCTGGACACTTTCTGCGCCTGCCGCCTCGAGACGAGACAGGTCGGCCCGGGTGCCCCGATGACAGACGTGCCAGATGGCTTCCGCCATGGCCACGTAGCTGGCGACAACCCCGGTCGCCAACGACAGCTCCGGCCGCTCCAGTGTCTCGACAAGGTCCCTGGCACGCTCGCAGGTTTCCAGGCAGCGCTCGAAGTCTTCCACCGATGAAAAATGCCGGAACATACCTTCGCCAAAGCGCGGCAGGCGCTTCTCCTCCACCATCTCCGCCACCTTTCCCCAGGAGTAACACACGGGGAAGTCGGCGTCGTACACATCGAACTCGACCTCGCCGAGAAGCTCCGCCCAGTCTGCCACCGCCTGCGGGTTGCTGATGCCCTCGATGGTGGCCCAGGCGGCGGCAAACTCACCGACGCTGCGTCCGTTGACATTCCAGGAAAACTCAGCCAGAGCACAGACGGCGAAACCACAAACCTGTCGCGCCATCGTACTCCACGCGAGCATGCCGTAGGCGCCGGCGTAGCCCCGCTCGTGCAGCTGCTTGACAAAATCGCGGATACGCTGCGCCGAATACTGGGGCACCTTGAACTCCGGCGTGTCGACATTGCCGTAGGCGCCGATGGGCACGTCGTAGCTGGCCACCCAGCGGCCATCGGCGGCCGCCCTGTCGATCAGCGGGTTGCGGAACAGATCTCGGGGCTGCCGGCTGACACGGTCCATTGAGGCGGCGCAGGCCCGCTCGAACTTCGCCTCCGGCGGCAACTCCGCCAGTATGAGATCGTCCTGCTCCGGTGTCGTGGTCGATGAGAAGATGCGGATGGTCAGCTGCGGATGGGCTGCCTGCGCCCGCCGCCAGGCTGCCAGAAAGGCGCGTGTCTCCAACAGGAACTGACCCACCGGCACGCACCGTTCGCACTGACACTGACAAGGCCGTTCGCTCAGCCAGCAGCTGATCTCGTCAGCGCCCTGGTCGGCGATGGCGGTCAACCAGTCACAGAGGAGATCCACCAGGACCGGCTGCGAGGCGCAGGGGGCACGATGCTGGTCGCCCTCTTTGTGGGCGAAGTAGCGTCCGGCCAACGCCGCGTCACCGATGCCAGCCAGCTCCGGGTAGGCCTCGAACAGGCCGATGCCGTGCAGAAAGTTCAGGTGGACGATGTAGGGTACGTAGCTGAATCCCAGACGACGAGCCTGCCGGTACAGATCGGCGTCGATGGCCGCTGAACCCGGTTCATCACGAACCATTGTGGCATGAGACGTGTCGGCCATCTTGCCGTAGTTGAGTTTCATGCCGGCCATCCAGGGGATCCAGTCATCGGGATCCGGGAAGTTCCAGAGACCGCGCTCCTGAAGATCGGGCCAGTCGAGGACTTCGACTAGCGGGACTTCGATCGCGTCTGTCTGGCGTCCCGCCTGCAGCAGCTGACCGAGCGTCACGGCGCCGTAGAGGACCCCTACGGACCGCGGTCCGCAGATACGCAGGGTGTCTGACGCTACCACATCGATCCGATAGGCCTGCTCCGGGTTGGGCAGCTCGGTGAGCTGACGCACGTCTGGAATGTCCAGATCGCCACCACTGGCCACGACGAGCTCGATGCTGAAGGTGGGCTGTGAAACGGACTCGGCGCCGATGATGTGGCGCAGGTGACGGGCGGCCTGCTGCAGCGTCTCATCCGGGCCACGGATGACGACACCGAGGGTGTCCGGCGCACACAGAACGCTGCCTTTCACACAGAACCGTTTCGGCAGGGGCAGCAGATGACGGGTCCAGTCACGGTCAGCCATGGTGTCGTAGCATAATCTCTTTTATTGAGTCGTGTGGAACCGGCACCTACAATATCTCCCTTGTGATACCGATACAATCCACCCCAAAGCCCCAACAGGAACACGTGCTGACAGACGAACAGATCGCCGCCTTCGACAGGTATGGCTACCTCAACAGCGGTCCTGTTCTCGACGAGACCGAAGTCGACGCCATCACCGACGGCCTGGCCGAAGTGCTCGAAATCGGTCCCGACGGGTTTGGTGATGGGCAGCCGCAACCGGTCAGCTACCGCGACATGCGTGGCGGCGATGAGGGGGAGAACCATCACCCGGTATGGCAGATCGTCAACATCTGGGAAGCCTCACCGGCATTCGAGCGCCTCATCCACCATCCCTTCATCGTCAAAGCCGTCAGTCAGCTGACGGGACAGCGGGACCTGCACGTCTGGCATGATCAGATCCAGTACAAGCCGGCGCAGACCGGGGGCGCCACGAACTGGCACCAGGATGCGCCGCTGTGGCCGATCATCAAGCCCATGACACCTGTTTCGGCGTGGATTCCGATGGACGACGCCACCGAAGAGAATGGCTGCATGTGGATGGTGCCAGGCAGCCACAAGTGGGGGAACCAGATGGAGTTTCTGCGCACCCAGGGGCATCTGCAGACGCTGGAAGAGTTTGAGAACCTGGCCGGCTTCGAGCCGCCGGACGGGGCAAGGCCCGTGCCTGTTCCCTGGCCGGTGAAACGGGGGGAGGTCTCCTTCCATCATTCCCTTACGTGGCACGGGTCCCCGTTCAACGCATCAGCCCGTCCTCGCCGGGCCATCGCCATCCACTACATGACCGGCGAGGCGCGCTACGACGCCAGCGGTGCTCACATCATGAAGCAGTTCGTCGACATGCCGGATGGCGCCCCCATGTCCGAGGCGGGCGGGCATTTCCCCGAGGTGTGTCGAGATGGGGAGCCCACAGGAGCGCCAGCGAACCTGCGCTCAGAGACGTAATCCGACGATTCACCAACGGACCAGCTGAAAGAGAGGGGTTGAGGATGGACGAAGTACGGATCGGCGTCGCCGGCATCGGCGGCATGGGATCGAATCATACCGGGTACCTGACCAAGGGTGATGGTGTCTCCGGGGCGCGACTGACGGCGGTGGCGGACGTCGACCCGGCGCGCCTGGAGTGGGCGAAGACAGCCCTGGGAGACGGGATCAAGCGGTTCGGGACCCCGGAGGAGATGATCGGTTCCGGCGAGGTCGACGCCGTCATCATCGCCACGCCGCACTACTTCCACCCGCCCATCGCCGTGGCTGCCTTCGAGGCGGGCCTGCACGTGATGTCGGAGAAGCCGGCCGGCGTGTACACCCGGCAGGTGAAGGAGATGAACGAAGCGGCAACAAAGGCGGGCACCGTCTTCAGCCTCATGCTCAACCAGCGGGCCCGGGGGCAGACTCGCAAGCTGAAGGAACTCGTCGCCTCCGGCGAGCTGGGTGAGATCACCCGTACCAACTACATCATCACCTCCTGGTTCCGGGCGCAGAGCTACTACGACTCCGGCGGCTGGCGTGCCACGTGGTCCGGTGAGGGCGGCGGCGTGCTGGCCAATCAGTGTCCGCACAACCTCGATCTGTGGCAGTGGATCTGCGGCATGCCGTCGCGCATGCGCTCGTTCTGCTACTTCGGCAAGCACCATGACATCGAAGTCGAGGACGATGTCACCGCCTTTGTCGAGTATCCCAACGGGGCCACAGGTGTGTTCGTCACGACCACGGGGGATGCACCCGGAACGAACCGGCTGGAGATCACCGGTGACCGGGGCAAGATTGTGGCCGAGAACAACAGGATCACCTTCCATCGCACCGAGGAATCGGCGAGCAAGTTCCTGAAGGAATGGCCGAACGGCTTCGGCAGCCCCGGCGTCTGGACCTGCGACGTACCCCCGGCACGTGGAGATGGTGGTCATATCACGATCACGACCAACTGGGTGCAGTCGATTCGCGACGGTGGCAAGACGGAACTGATGGCCCCCGGCCTCGACGGTATCAACAGCGTCGAGCTGTTCAACGCCATGCTGCTGTCCACCTGGACGGACAGCTGGATCGACATCCCCGTCGACGGCGATCTCTACTACGAAGAGCTGCAGAAGCGGGCCAAGACGTCGAAGGTGAAGGAAGGGGGAGGCAAGACGATGGACGTGTCCGGCACGTTCCAGTAAGCGATGGGACTGACAGCCACCCATTCCGCCGAACGGATCGAGATCCTTCGCGACGGCCGGCTCCTTGTGGCGCAGAACGCGGAGCATGACTGCCGGCCTTACGTGCATCCTGTCATGGCGCCCGATGGCGCGGGAGTCCTCACCGAAGACGCGCCGCCCCACCATCCCTGGCAGCACGGGCTCTACGTCGGGCTGAACGACGTCAACGGCTTCGGCTTCTGGGAGGAGGGGATCCGAGATAAACCCACGGACGGGACATTTCACCCGAAGTCCCTGCTGGCGCCAACGATGTCGGACGGGCGGATGTCCTGGCGCGTCGACTCGGTGTGGCGTGATCCCCAGGGGCAGGATCTGCTGGACGAGACGCAGGCGTGGACGGTGAGCGAATCCGAGGGGAGACTCGTTCTCGAAATGGGCTGGACCCTCACCGCAACCACCGACCTCCGCTTCGGCGAGTACGGCTACGGTGGGTTGTTTCTGCGCATGCCCTATCGTGACGGGTGCGAGGGCAGGGCGCTGAACAGCGAGGGCCTGGCAGGTGGCGACGCTGAGGGACAACGGGCACGCTGGGTGGCGGTATCCTTGCGGGTCGACGGCCGTGACACCCCGGCGGGAATCGCCATCCTCGATCATCCCGGCAATGAGGAGCATCCCGTGCCCTGGCGAGTGGACGGCCAGCTGGGCATCAGCCCCAGCCGCTGCATCGCCGGACCCTGGTCGCTGGCGACCGGGGTGTCGACGACATCACGTTGCCGGGTGCTGGTGTTTGCGGGCGACATCGACGCGGAAGACGTGGAGGGAGCCTGGCGGGAGTACAGCGACTCGTGAGCACCAAAGTCCGTGGTCTCGTTCCTGTGGTGCCGACGCCGCTGCTGGCGGACGAGGCCCTCGACGAGGAGAGCTTCGCGCAGCTCGCCGAGTTCACGCTGCGCTATCCCTTTGCGGCGATCTGGGCCCTGGCCTCGGCAGGCGAAGACCAGAACCTGCCGGATGATGTCATCGACGAGGCGACCCGACTGTTCGTCAAGTACTTCAGTGGCAAGCTGCCGGTCTGGGTGAAGACGAGCCACGCCGGAACGCGGGAGACGATCGAGCGAACTCACCGCATGTCCGGTCTCGGTATCAACGCAGCCATCGTACTGTTCGAACACAAGCGTTTGAGTACCGATCACGTGCGGCGCCATTTTCTCGACATCGCCGAGCAGTCGCCGGTGCCCATCGTCATTTACGACAACGGCAATCGTGGCGGTGAGGTGGACGTGTCGCTCTACCTCGAGTTGTCCGCCCATCCGAACATTATCGCCATGAAGGCCGGCGGCAGCGATCTGGCACGACTCACCCGACTGTGTTTGTTCGCCGATCCGGATTTCAGCGTGCTCACTGCCGGCGGCGGTCAGATCCTGACCGGACTGGCCATGGGGGCTGCGGGACACACGGCGATTCCGCTGCTGGCGTTCCCGGAGCGGGCCTTCGCCGTGGCCGAGGCGGTGCAAGGCGGAGACCTGGAGAGGGCAAGGGCAGAGCAACGGGTGATCAACGACTTCATCACCCGTATGCCGAAGCTGCAGAACCGGGAGGTCCACGGCGAGGTGAAGTGTGTCCTCGAGATCCGGGGCGTCATCAATCGGCACGTGTCGGCGCCCTTCATGGCGGCGACGGAGCCACAGAAGGCGGAGTTCGAGAAGCTGATCGAGCAGGTGGACCTGTTCTGCAAGGACAAGCGTTGGAGAGCACAATGAAGGTGCGTCTGATTCGGATCGGAAACTCGAAGGGAGTGAGGCTTCCCAAGCCCCTGATCGATGCGGTGGGCCTTGGTGAAGACGTTGAGTTGGAGGTACGGGACGGCGCCATCCTCATCGCTCCCGTCGAAGGGGCTCCCCGGGACGGGTGGTCCGAGGCGGCGAGCCGGCCTGCAGGAGCGCGGCGAGAGCAGAATGCTGGATCCTCCGACGAATACTCAGTTCGATGAAGACGAGTGGGAGTGGTGATCGATGACGTGCGGCAAGGCGAGGTCTACCTTACCGTGGACCGCTCGCGCTCCACTGGAGAGTTGGGGCGTCGTTCTTCCGCGTCGTTACAGAAGGCCCTGAGGATTCTCCCAGCCAAGATATCACGCCAGATCGGCGCGCAGAAAGTGCCGTCGAAGCTTGAGGTGGAAGGCGTACTGAGACGCAGCCGCAAGGACGAGCAGCACCATCACGTGCAGAGCAGGCGGAAAGCTATACATCTGCATCATCCACTGCCTGCTGACAGCCACGATCAGAATCGTCAACCCGGCGGCGCTCAGAACCAGGACAGTCTTTCTCAGGGCGACGCTGGACAAGGCGATCACTCTTGGGCGGTAGCAGATAGCAAACACCTGGTGAGCCGGCGTCAACAGAAACAGCACGACTATGGGGGCTGCGACGGATGGCACAACAATCCAGTCGAGGTCCCGATGCAGGACGAAGCCGCTGACGAGAGCCGTTGCGTAGAAGGCTGCCAGGCACAGACTCGTGTATCGAAGGTTGGCCTTCAGGCAGATCCGGAAGCTGACCAGGGCGTGCTGTCGTCGGGAAAGAGGATACAGAAACCTGGGGCGCAGATCGACGCGGCGCTCGCCGGAGCGGTCGATAGAATGGGCGCACTCCAGTCCGTAGAAGACGATGATGTAGCTCATGATCATCCATATGGTGTCCCGCTTGTGGACGATCAAACCCAACTCCGCGCCGGGGAGGCGGCTCAGCAGGTGCAGACCCTGGGTCCACAGCAACAGGCCTTCCATCAATGGCTTGCCCCAAACCCCAACGCTGGCTAGAAATCCACAGGTGCCCACGGCGCCGACTGTGAATACCAATGGTCGTCGGAAGACGCCCAGCAGGGAACCCTCTTCCTTCTCGAACTCAAACGCCTTCACCCAGCTGGCCGCGTCATCGCCCAGGAACCCGGATGTCCACTGCGGGTCACGGCGCGGGCGGGATGCCGAGTGTAGCGGGCCATCGGTCAATGCACGGAATCCAGCGGGCGCAAAGGACCGACGAAGTGCAGCAGCCGCGATTGCCAGGGCGAGCCCGCACACTGGCAGCGGATACGTGGCTGCCAGAGAGGCGAGGGGATTCACCGTGCCATAGCCGACGATGGCCAGGCCGGAGCGCGATGACAGCATGCCGCAGCCTGTGGTAACGCCAACCATGATGATCAAGGCGTAGCACAACGCCGACAGGGCAAACGCCGGCAGGGGGGGCACGGTTCCATCCGTCACGTGATGCAGCGCCGCCGACAGGCCTGCGGAGACGATACCCAGGGCGACGGTGCTGCACAGAAAGCCACGGCGTATCCCCGGTAAGGTCCATGAGAAGCGCCCGCCACACACCTCGACCATCGTGGCACCCACGAACAGGCCAGCCAGCATGGGAATGCCCACGAGCAAGGCGTTGGCGCTATGTGGCAGATACCATGTCTGGAGATGGGACTCGATCACACTCAGACCTTTGAACGTGCCGGCCAGAATCAGGATCCAGACGACAAACTCGGCGAGGACCGACGGGCGCAGATACAGCCGCGCGAGGGCGGGCGTGCTCACTGCCCGCCTTTCAGCAACAGAGGGAAGATTCGCTCCAGGTTCAGCGGGCTTGTCGATACTTCGGCCCCGTGCTTCCGCCTGAAGGTGTCCAGGTGTCCCGTGGCGTCCCGCACCAACAGATGGGCCTGGGCGCTGGAACCATGCTGCTCACACACGAAGCCCTCGTCGAACTGCGACGGCAGACCCCCGTTGCTCGACGTTACGATCCACTCGGAGAAACGTTCCTGCAGGTCATCCAGGCCTGTATCGACGGCGATTCGCCCGGCGTCGAGACAGACGATCCAGTCGACGACCTGCTCGATGTCGCGCAGGATGTGCGAGGAGATGACGATGGTGCAATGATCTTCCTGCAACAGGTCGAGGAAGAACTCCAGCAGGCGGTGACGGGCAATCGGATCCAAGGCACTGACCGGCTCGTCCAGCAACAGCAGTTCCGGATGATGGCAGACCGCCAGAATCAGACCGAGTTTCTGCACGTCCCCCGGGCTCAGGGTACCCACACGGGCACTCAGATCGAGTTCGAGTAAGTCCAGGAGACGTCGTTGTCGATCGTTGTCCCACAGCCTATAGAAGGAGCCGACATAGCTCAGATGCTGCTGCACCGTCATCCAATCCAGGAACCTGTTCTCCTGATAGACGATGCCGATGCGTCTCAACTGCTCCGGACCCAGCGAGGCCGCTTCCATGCCCAGTGTGGTACATGAACCTTCGGTGGGCAGCAGCAGGCCCACGAGGTGATGCAACAGAGTGGTCTTGCCGCTGCCGTTGAGGCCGATGAGACCCACCACGTGCTGCTCCGGAATCGACAGAGAGACATCGGCCAGCGCCGTGGCAGTACCGAAACGCTTGGTCACCCGGTTCAGTTCGAAGACGAACGGCATGTCATTTCCCCTTCTCTCTCAACATGCTGCGAAGCAGGGACACCGCCTCTCTCTCGTCGATGTCGAGTTGCTGGATCACCGTGATGACCGGGCCAAGGCTGCCTCGCAGGTGCTCAAGCCTGCTGACCTCCAGCTCCTTCTGGCGGAAGCGTCTCACCACGAGCGGCAGGCCCGGTCTGCGGTCGACGACGCCTTCCTTCTCGAGAAAGCCGTAGGCTTTGCTGATCGTCATCGGATTCACGCCGAGGAGGGATGACAGCACTCTCGTGGTTGGCAGTTCATCGCCCGGCTGCACGACACCGCTGGCGATCTGAAACTTCACCTGGTCCATCACCTGGCGAAATACGGGAACTCCGCTGTGGGGATCGACGACGATGAGCAATTCGAGTCCTTTCGCTTACCTGACATCGGGAAGGTAGGCGTATTGGTGTATATGTTAAGTAATACACAGAGGTCTTTGGAGCGGACCTGAGTGAAGAGCGGTCGCGATAGCTACATTGGCATCGATGCAGACCCGAGGAGGCGCCACCTGCTTGAATTCGACAATGACCACCGACTATCTGATAGAGTTGTCCGGCGAGTTTCCGCATCTGGCCCGCGAAGAGGCGCGCTCAGTTCTGGCAGCGCACTCGATCGAGGTGGTCGAGCACGAGTCGCATCCGGCCATCCCGCTATTCGGCTTTGCCTCCACGGGTGCGGAGGCGGACATCAGGACAGCCTTCCTTCGCATGGGCATGGCCTGGAATCTGAACCGGGTGCTGGTTCAGACACCCGCTCCCGACCCGGGTTCGGAGGACAGTTGGCTGAGTGATCTTCTAGCAGGCCTCGATCAAAGCGACATCCCCGAGGGGAGCGTCCGGGTGGACGCAAAGATCCTGGCGCCCGACGTGGTCACCGTCTACTCAGCGGACCTGAGGGCGCAGGTGAAGCACCGGCTCGGGGAGCTGGTGACTCGTCATCGGCAGGTGGACCTGACCCATCCACAGGTGATCGTACGCGCCATTCTTGCCGACGGGGCAACCGTTGCCATCAAGCTGGCCGCGATCGACCGCACGTCCTTCGAGGAACGCCGGAGCGGGTTCAGGCCGTACACCCAGCCGATTTCGCTCCATCCCCGACTGGCCCGTGCCTGGATCAACAGCGGCAGGGTGCCTGCCGGAGGCACTGTGTATGATCCCTTCTGCGGCACCGGCGGTCTGCTGCTGGAGGCGGGGTTGACGGGTCTGAGGATGATCGGCAGCGATCGCGATCCAGCCATGGTTGCCGGCGCCGGTGACAACATCCGCCATGGGCTGCCCGGGTCGGAGCCCGTACTCGTGCCCGCGGATGTCGGGCAGGTCATAGACGTCATCACCCGGCCGGTGGATGCTATCGTCACCGATCCGCCCTATGGCCGGTCCACGGCCACGGGCAAGGAACCGATCGGCAGCCTCTACGAGCGGATGTTCGCGCCCATGGCCACCGTCTTGAAACCGGGCGCTCGCCTCGTCATCGCCCTGCCGCGACAGGGGGCAGAGACTGTTGAGTTCTATCGGCACTGCTTCGAAAACTGTTTCCACCTGCACGAGGTATTCCCGCTGTTCGTCCACAAGTCGCTCACCCGCCTGCTGTTCGTGCTGATCAAGAAGGATGAACAGGCACCTTGACAGTCCGGTGCGGTCTGACCGTGACTACTGTTGACTCATACCCCGAACCTCCATCGACCTGCAAGGGATTTCTGCAATGCCAAGCTCCGAAAACGCTGCCATCGGCCCCAACGAAGCGATCAAAGTCACGAAGATCGAGACCTTCGTCCTCAAGAACTCCTGGGTCTTCGTCAAGATCTCCACCGATGCCGGAATCACCGGCTGGGGCGAGATGTTGAAGGACGACGCCAAGGCCTGCGCTGCCGGCGCCCTCGAGGTTGCCAACTATCTCGTGGGCAAGGACCCCCGTCCCGTCACCCACCACTGGCAGGCCATCCACCGCGGCGCCTTCTATCGCGGCGGCCCGATCAAGACGGCGATCCTGTCCGGCATCGACATGGCCCTCTGGGACATCACGGGCAAATGCTACGGAGTGCCCGTCTACAAACTGCTGGGTGGCCCTACGCGCGAGCGGATCCGCGTCTACGGTGAAGTCAGCGAGAAGACCGGCGTCAACGCCATGAAAGTGGGCCCTCACGCGACACGGCAGGCCTTCAAGTACGTGGAAGGACTGAAGTTCGTCGAGGAAGCGGCGGAGCGCTTCAAGGCCCTGCGTGACAAGCATGGCTCCGAGGTCGACATCGGCGTCGATTTCCACGGCGCCGTGCAGCCGACAACCGCCATCCTGCTGATGAAGGCCCTCGAGCCGTACCATCCCTGGTTCTATGAGGAGGTCGTGCAGGCCCTCAACGTGGACGTCATGGCGGAACTGGCGCAGAAGACTCACATCCCCCTGGCCACGGGCGAGAGGGTCTTCACCAAGTGGGGTTTCCGCGAGATCCTCGAGAAACGCGCGGCAACGATCATCCAGCCCGACATCTGCTATGCCGGGGGAATTACGGAGCTGAAGATCATCGCCGGTATGGCCGAAGCGTATTACACGCCCATGGCGCCCCACAATCCGCAGGGCCCCTGCTCGCTGGCGGCGAGTCTGCAGATCGCGGCCTCCATCCCGAACTTTCTCATCCAGGAGCGGGGTGACAACGAATACGCCGAACTGCTGGCCAAGCCACTGCCGCCCGTGGTTGACGGATATCGCCCGCTGCCGACCGAGCCTGGCCTGGGGATCACGATCGATGAGGACAAGCTCATGGCCGAGGTCGGCGACCCCCATTCGTACGACACCCGTTTCGATCCCGACGACGGCTCGGTTGTGGATTGGTAGGCTGGCTGAAGGCCGGATGACAGCCCTGACACTTCATCTCAGGCGACAGGTCCTGACAGCCGACGCCGGGGGGCACCGCCATTGGCAGACCGTTACCGAAACGGTGGAGCAGCCGGCGGCGGAGACGGGCCTGCTGTTATGCGACGTATGGGACAGCCACTGGTGCCGCGGCGCTCGTGAACGCCTCGCGCCGCTGCTGCCGAGGATGAACGCCACCGTTCACGCGGCGCGCGATGCCGGCGTGCAGATTGTCCATGCCCCGTCGGATACGATGGAGTTCTACGCGGATCATCCGGCGCGCCAACGGGCTCTCGCCGTTGAGCCGGTGGAACCTGACGCCGGTCTACCAGAGTTCGCCAGGGCGGCCGACTCGCTGGTGGGAAAGGTCTTCGTCGAGGACGGGGAGTACGATCCGCCGCTCCCGGTGGACGCCGCCGACAACGGCACCACGGTGGCGGAGAACGAACCGTTCAAGGCGTGGAAGCGTCAGCACGAGGCGATCGACATCGATGCCGAGGGCGACCTGATCTCCGACGAGGGCGCCCGGGTCCATGCCTGCCTGCGGGAGAGGGGTATCAACCGGCTCCTCATTCTGGGGGTGCACACGAACATGTGTGTCCTGCACCGCACCTTCGCCATCAAGCAGATGTCGCGCTGGAACATGCGCATGGCCTTGCTGCGGGATCTGACGGATACCATGTACAGCCCGGCGCGGCCGCCCTACGTCAGCCACGACGAGGGCACGCGTCTGGTGGTCGAATACGCTGAGAAGTTCTGGTGCCCCTCGTTGTTGAGCGGGGATATCCTCCAGACCGACAGCTAACTCACCGGGCGCTGTTGATCAGTCGTACGCCCCGTACTGTATCGCCGAGTCGTACATGGCCAGGACATTCTCCGTCGGAGAGTTGTCCTGCAGCTGGTGTGTCGGCGCGAAACAGTAGCCCCCCCCGGGCATCATCGTCTCCAGGGTCTCGCGACAGACAGCTACGACCTCGTCAACGGTACCGTAGGCGACGGGGCCGGCGGTGCTGATGCAGCCGTGGAAGGCCAGTCCGTCACCGTACCGCGACTTGAGGTGCGCGGGGGACATGTCATGGGCTTCGGGCTGCAGGGTGTCGACAGCGGAAATCCCCATGTCAATGAAGTCATCATAGGCCCAGCTGCTCGAGCCGCAGGTGTGGATCATGACCGGTTTGCCGAACTCCGTGGCCAGGTCGACGTACCGGGCATGGCGTGGCCGTATCTGCCGACGGTACATGTCGAGCGACAACAGTGGCCCTCTCTGTGTGCCCAGATCCTCTCCCAGCCACACGAAGTCGATGCCGTCGCCGCCGATCTCCAGGCACCGGCGCATCAGCTCCAGCTCGTGTTCGACCTTACGATCGATGAGCATCAGACCCGCCGGATCATCTGTCGCCAGATCGACGAGGACCTGCTCCATGGAGCGGATCATGCCGTTGCTGTTGATGATGTCACCGACGCCGGGGCTACCGTAGAAGATGGCGACTTCGTCCTGCTGCCGGCGCTTGATGTCGGCGGCGAAGGTATCATAGTCGTAGTCGTCAGCAGATGGGGAGGGCCAGGCGGCGATGTCCGCCTCGGTTGCCGTGCTCAGGGGGAAATCACAGAAGTCCCAGTAGCTGCCGCTGTCGTGCTCGATCCAACGTGTGCGTCGGCCCCACACAGGATCGACGCGGCGGTCGGGGACGTCGGCGTGCAGCTTCTTGCCGACGAAGGCGGGGCCCACTCCACGGAAGTCGACGCCCAGAGCCCGACGCAGTCCCTCCGTGTCATCAGCCTTCAGGCCAAAGTGCTGCTTGAGCCGGGCGTCGATGCCGGGGTTGGCGCTGTAATCGATGGGTACCCTGTCGGGCTGTTGGCGCGCCAGGGTGGCGAGCACACGCTCGCGTGATGTCATCATGACTTCCTCCGTAATACCGTGCAGGATGGGGGGATTACTTCCCAGGACATAGCCGCACCGAGCGCCGTGGGTCAAGCTGCGGCCACGCCCTGGATACGATGGCGGATTTCGCCAATCCAGTGGGGGACGAAGTGGCGACACGGGCCAGTCCCCAGAGGCAGCGATGCTAGAGAACTCGCAGTACGCCCTGAAATCGGGGTGGTTATCCCTTACAGGCTGCTCGCCGCGCGGTCCTGGCCCGCACCTTGCATAGGGCGGGCGTGCGATACATGACTCTCACTTCACTGAAGACGGGGGGCGTATGCTCCTGACCCTGATCCGCCGCGAGATCGTCGGCAACGTGTTGAGCTTCCGCTTCCTCGTCACCCTCATCCTGTTTTTCAGTCTCATCCTGGTCAGTGTCTTCGTCATGACCGCCGAGCAGGGCACCCGACAACAGTCGTACGAGGCGAGTCGATCCGCCCACCGCGACGTGCTGACCAAGATCGGCGAGATCGACGATGTCGGTAACCAGGTCGATGAGCTGCTCCTGACCCAGGGCGTCTACGGCGACATCCGGCCTCCGGTGTTGGGAGTGTTCGTCGACGGCCTGTCCGGGGACCTGCCGACACAGGTGCACACAGCGGCCTTCAACGAACGCCGCGTGGACGACACGTTCTACGAGAATCCCGTATCGGCTCTGTTCACCAGCCCGGACATGGGCTACATCATCAACATCGTCGTCAGTCTGCTGGCCCTGCTGTTCGTCTTTGACGCGATCTGCGGCGAAAAAGAACGGGGTACGCTGAAGATCACCCTGTCCAACTCCGTGCCCCGCGACCTGTTGATCCTCGGCAAGTGGGTGGGCGGGTACGTGTCATTGGCGGCGCCCTTCGTCGTCGCCCTGCTGGCGGGGGTGGCCTATGTGCACCTCACGGGGGCTCTGGTCATCTCAGACGAGATTCTGCAGCGGCTGCTGTGGATGCTGCTCACGTCGCTGCTCTACGTGTCACTGTTTTTCACCCTGGGGCTGATGATCTCGACGCTGACGCATCGGGCGTCGACCTCACTCATCATTTCGTTGTTCGTGTGGATCTGCTGGATCCTCGTGATCCCCAATCTGGCGCCGGTCATCGCCCGCATCGCCTATCCCGTGCCGAGTCCGGAGAAGATCACAGCCGAAAAGCTGGCCATCGAGCAGGAGACGGACCTGCGGCTGCAGCGCGTGTGGCAGTCCACACTCGCCTATGGCCCTGAGGGACAGAAGATGCAGGAAGAGATCCAGCAGGAGGGGGAGCGCCGGCAGGATAAGCTCGAGCGCTATTACCAGGAGGCGTTCCGCCGGCAGACCGAGGCGAGCATGACCTTCTCACGGCTGTCGCCGGCCGCCAGCTATCGCTATGCGACGACCGAACTGTCGGGTACCGGTGTGCATCTATACACCGGTTTCAGGAAGGGCTATCAACGTTTTCAGGACGACTTTGAGGAATACTCGAGTGACATCTTCCAGCGCCGCAACGACGAGAAGCTGCAGGATGACTGGTTCCAGAAAGATGAGGTCCCGGCCTTCGAGATCATGCGTGATCGTCTCGGTGATGCCCTGGACCGCATCTTCTTCGACCTGATGCTCCTGGCCGTGTACAACCTGCTGTTCTTCATGGGCTCCTACCTGTTCTTCCTCCGCTACGACGTGACGTGAGATACCCATGCTTGCACATCTGATCCGTAAGGAGCTGCTCGACCATCTGCTGAGTCTGCGCTTCGCCATGGCCTGCATCATCTGTCCCGTGGTGGTGCTGTCCAGTGTCTTCGTGCTGACCCGCGACTACCGCGACGCCAGTCTCGATTTTCGCACGAACAGACTGATGCACGCCGATCAGCTGAATGACGTGCGCTTCCCGCACCTGCTGACCTCGGAGGGCGTTCTCGTCGACAAGCCGCTCAACCCCATGAAGGTGTTCTTCTCGGGCGTCGACGAGGGCCGGCACACGGCGTCGGTGCGCATCAGCGCCGTGGCCGCACCGGAGGTCCAGGCCAGTTTCGAGAAGAACCCCGTGGGTCTGCTCTTCCCGGTGATGGACCTGACCTTTGTGGCGGGCATCATCATGAGCCTCATGGCCATCGCTTTCAGCTATGACGCGTTTTCCGGTGAGAAGGACTCGGGCACTCTGAAGGTGGTGCTGTCCGACAGCGTGGCCCGTGATCTGCTGTTGATCAGCAAATGGATCGGTGGCTGCCTGGCACTGTCAGCACCATTCCTGCTGTCGGTGGTGCTCGGCCTGTTGATCACACTCCTGTTCCCCGAAATCGATCTGCGGCAGGCGGATTGGCTGTCCCTGGGGCTGGCAGTGGCCGGTACGTTGGCGTATCTGTCGACGATCTTCGCCCTCGGGCTGTTCGTGTCTGCCCGTACCGCCATGCCCTCCACGTCGATCACCGTGCTGCTGCTGGTGTGGGTGGTGATGGTCCTGGTGTACCCCAACCTGGCGCCACGGGTGGCCGGACTGGTGCAGCCGACGCCGTCGATGCAGAGCGTGGAAGCTGAGAAGTCACGCCTGCGCGACGAGGAGCAGGGCAAGTTCATCCACGAATGGCGGGCCTACATCGGACCTGCCCAGGAGGCGGGTACTCCCGTAGAAGAGCTGCTTGCCAAGTACAAGGAGCTGGAGAGTGAAATGGCGGAGAGGGCCACGTCGGGCCGCAAGCGGATCGAGGCGGACTTCCAGCGATCGATGGACGAACAGGTGTCGCTGACACGGATGCTGGCCAAGGTATCGCCGGCGGCGCTGTTCACCGTGGCGGTGTGTGATTTTTCCGGTACCGGCGTGCAGGAAAAGGCCAACTTCCGCGAACAACTGCAGCGTTATTCGGCGACCTGGACGGAGTATGCCTATTCGAAGTTCGACGCTGCCATCTACGAGGGTGAGGCCGAGTTGGACACCGAAGACTACCCCCGGTTCGACTACGTCACCCTGCCCTTCGAGGACCGCCTGCGGGACACGTCGATCGATATGCTGATCCTGCTGCTGTGGAACGCCGTGTTCCTGTTGCTGGCATGGACATCGGTCACACGCTACGACGTGACCTGAGGACTGGGAAGAAGCGAGGCAAGACTCATGCGCAGAATCCGACCCACGGCGTTCGGGATGGTCGTTCTCACAAGTGGACTGCTGGCAGCGTGCGGCGTTGACGTGGACGATCACATCGACCGTCTGCAGGAGGGTGGCGAGGGTGCCGAGGATGCGAAGATGGCGCTGTCTCTGGCCCGTCAGGACGCCATCGATCCGCTGATTGCCGCCTTCGCGGACGCCAGCCACAGCCCCGAGGCACGGGCCCATATGGCCGACGCCCTCGGTCGACTTTACCTGCGCGAGAAAGAGCCGCGCATCCTCGAGGCGCTGCAGGCCGGCCTCGATGTCACCGCGCCAGCCGTGCGCGGCAGCGTCATCCGGGTCCTCGGCGACATGGGCGGGCAGAAGGGGGTGGCGCCCCTGCTTGCCAGGTTGGCGAAGGAAACCGACAACGGTGTGCGTCACGACCTTCTGGTGACCCTCGGGGTCATGAGTGTGCGGGAGCCACGGGGCTTCGGCAACTTTGACGCCGCCGGTCGTACCTGGTCGCTGGAGATTATGGAGGACGACTCATCGCGGACAGAGTTCGTGCACCTGCTGAAAGGTATTCGGGAGGATGTGCGCGACAGCACGCGGGCGGCGGTCATGGAGTGGCTGGAGGTGGCCGCGGAAGATCGGGCGACGGCGGCGCAGGAACGGGAGCTGGCCGCCGATCTGCAGGGGGCGCAAGAACTGCTGGCGGAGGCCCTGGATCTTGTGCCGGACAGCCGCAACATCAACCGGCACCTGGGTCGCTTCGAGTTCGACAACGTGGATTCGGCGACCGGTTTGGCGACGATGGTGGACATGGGGGTGGCCATCCGGGTCCCTCGCTTACGCCGCGTACCCGCCATCGACGGGCTTCTGGACGAACCCCTGTGGGAGACAGCGGCCCACATCGACAGCTTCTACCAGAATATCACGCGTATGCGTGCCATCCTGAGCACCGGGCGTACCGAGATCCGTCTCGGCTATCGTGGCACGACCCTCTACATCGGTGTGCGGGGCTGGGAACCCCGGACCGACAACCTGCAGGTGACGGCCACTGCCCGGGACGAGAATGCCTGGGAGGACGACTGCGTGGAACTGTTCTTCGATCCGGATTGCGATCGGCGCACGTACTGGCAGTTCGTCGTCAACAGCGCCAATACCCAGTTCGACATCTACACCGACGGCAGCTCATCAAATGGTGGAGGGGATGTCGGTTGGAACGGTGAGATCGAGAGTGCCACGCAGGTGGCCGAGGATCACTGGTCGCTCGAGGTGGCCATTCCGATGGAGCAATTCGGCGAGGGCAAGGTCGGCAGTGGCGCCGTCTGGGTGGCAAATCTGGCGCGGATCCGCATGGCCAACGCCACAGAGTACGGCCAATGGGTGCCGACCTACGGCAACGCGCAACGGCCGGATCGGTTCGGTTATCTAGTGTTCGAGTAAGTGTCGTGTCTCAGAGATCCGTCAACATTCGGCCGCCGATCCATCCCGGCTCGCGGCGTTGCGCTCGCTCTGTGTATCCCACCGATACGCATCGTTCGCGCGCCTTGCGACCCGGGTGTCTCGACACCCGAATTATGTCGACCTATCTCTGAGACACGACACTGGATCAGCGGGAGTACCCATCGGGGTTGTCGCGGCGCCAGTCCGGCAGGTACCCCTCGGTGCGGCCGTAGCCGTAGGAAGGGCCCACCTGCTGAGCCGAACGCCAGGGCCAGCCCTGACCGCCGATGATACGGAAGTTGTCCCCCTTGCCGCAGAGCCACCAGAACATGTGAGCCGCGAACCGAGCCGTGTTGTGGCCGCCGTAAAAGGCGGTGGCCGGGTCGAAATCGGGCTCGTCCACCCAGTCCTTCACCGGGCGGCTCGTACGCCAGTAGTTGTACTTGAGCATGTGGCGCGTGCCCGTGGCAGTGGCGGCGCCACGCCGGTGCAGGATGCTCTGATGGTGGATGCCGAGGGTGCCGGCCGGCCCCGACGCCAGGACGCCACTCTCGTCGATGTCGCGGCTGTGGTGGCCCATGTGCGTGCCGGGGGCGATCTCGGTGGGGCCAAGCTCGTCGGGCGTGTCCTGGGGGAAGTAGAAGACCTCGGCGAACTCCAGCTCCGGGCCGAAGACGTGGTCGGCGTCGTGATGCCAGCCCTGCGCCTCCTGTGGGCATTCGGAGGCGTGATGGCTGGCGAGCACCGGCAGGCCCACCCCGGCCCCGAGCAGGGAGCGCATGATGCCGGTGAGTTGCGGGTTGAGCAGGACGTGCTCGATGAACCAGTCCTCCAGGTAGAGGGCGCTCGGTTCGTGGCTCGCCCGGACGCGATCGATCTCCTGCTCCGTCCAGCCAGCCGGCAGCCAGCAGGGATTTGCCGCGAGTCGACCTTCCAGATAGGCGCACGTCTTCTCATTGATCTCGTCAGGGACGACACCGGGCAGCATCAGATACCCCTCACGGCAGAACTCGAGAACCTGCGAGTCGGTCAGAGTCGGCTCGCAGTCGAAGGTCCAGGCCTCACGGTCGAAGTTCATCACGGTCTCCTTGCAGAGCCCCCTAAGCGAGTCGCTCTACGAGCCGCCCGGTGGTCTCGACGATGCGGGCCTCGCAATCGTCGGTGAAGGCGGCGGGGCGCAGGAAGTAGCGGTGGGAGTCGTGCACTTCGTAGCCACCCAGGGGCCAGGCGTTGCGGCTCGGCACGTAGGCGATGAGTCCGTTGGCATAGGCCACGGTGACCGTCGTCGCCGGCGCCAGCTCCCGCTTGAGGTGCAGGCCGATCTCGGAGAGGATCTCACCCCCGAGAAAGACCATGCGGAACCCCCGATTCAGCTGCAACAGCTGGATCTCGTGTGGGCAGGCCGAAGCGAGTCCGCCGGCATCGAAGCGCTGGAGCATGGCAGCCGACCATTCACGGACCAGCGGGTCGTCGCTGTCTCCTTCGGCCAGCAGGTCGTCCCGTGTCGGCAGGTCGATATAGGGCAGGGGGTGGATCATGTGGTCGATGCGCAGTCCATCACCGTCGACATCGCTGGCGGAGATGCGATTCGACAGGACCTCGCGCGCCATGCCGGCCCCGGCGGCGTCCAGCTCTTCCAGGCTCGGCCGCAGGAAACCTTCAGCGCCCTGCCTGGGGTACCAGGGCCGTACATCACCCGCACAACCGGTGGCGAAGAGCGCCGGCGCACCGGTGTCGGCTTCCACATGACGGCAGAGGAAGCCCGGGTAGTCGGGGCCGATCAGATAGCCACTGAGGCTGGTAGGGTGGCAGCCGTAGATGGTGAGAGTGCCCAGAAGGTCCCCGCCGCCACCCCGCAGCCACAGGGTATCCAGATCGCGGTCGATGGAACCGTCGGGGTTGGGCGCCATGGTGACACTGCCCGCACCATCGGGCAGACGGCGGTTGACACCGACAGCCGATGTCGCGCGAGAGAACTCGAGGCGCCCCGGTCCGGCGCCATGGATGGCAGCGAGGGCGACGTCACGCAGTTTCCTCTGCAGGAAGTCGGCGTAGGCGGGTTCGATCTCGCCCGGCATGACCCAGGGTGAGAAGAATGGCGCGCAGTGGGTATGTGTCGCCGTCAGCACCACCTGCCGTGGCAGCAGTCCCGTCACGTCCGACACAGCCTGGCGCATCGTGGCATCCACCGGGGGGGAATACCCGATGACGTCGGCCGTGAGAATGAGGGCGGCATCCGAATCCCCCTCGAGATAGATGGCACCGGCATGCAGAGGTGCGTACACACCTTCCGACCGGCGATCGCGATCGCCGTACCCGGTGAGCCAGACCGGGCCGGTGGGAGTGATGTCGGTTCGCGCGATGCCGATTCTCATATCAGTTGCCCCGCTTCGTTGACCTGATCCAGTCCCAGACCCCGCAGGTCGGCGATACCGCCCTGTTCTTCGGCCTCGTAGAGTCGCCAGATGACCCGCAGGCCCTGCAGGCTGCCCGGACCGTCGGTGAGAGGCCGGGCGCCGGTGCGGATGCAGTGGAGGAAATGGGCCATCTCCTCTTCTGTATGCTTACCGGATTCATGTTGTGACACGATCTCAGTGTCCTGCCCGCGCAGAATGCGGAGCTCACCGGCCTTGATGTCGGCTTCGATCAACCCTTCGGTGCCGTGGGCATGGAAGGCGTAACCCATGCGTGTTCCACGCGCTCCCCAGGTGCCGAAGTGGTACCCCAGGCGCCCGCCTTCGAATTCGAGGCTGACGTTGCTCGTGCCTTCCCGTTCCATCCAGGGCGTGCCCGTGTTCGTGCCCAGGTGGGTGCCGCGCACGGGGCGGCCCATGTACCAGAGCAGGATATCTATGTAGTGGCAGCCATGGCTGAAGAGCTGTCCGCCGCCGAGGGTGGCCTGCTTCAGACCCCAGTGCCCTTCGTCGTACCGGGTGAGTTGTTCGGTCCAGATGGAGACCTGAAAGATGTCGCCGCAGGCGCCACTGTCGATGAGCTCCTTCATCCCAGTCACAAGAGGATGAAAGCGCATGCAGTATGCTGTCATGAGGACTACGTCGGCCGTGTTGGCCGCATCGATCAACTCGAGACATGCCGCCTCGCCGATGGCCATGGGTTTCTCCACCAGGACATGCTTGCCGACACCCAGAAATTCCAGGGCCACCGGATGGTGCAGATGGTGGGGGAGAACCAGCAAGGCGGCGTCGACATCGCCGATGATGTCGCGATAGTCGGTGGCCACGCGTACGGTGACATCGTGCTCCGCCATGGCGTCGGCCACGGCCCGGGCTCTGTCCGAGTCGACGTCGACGGCGGCCACCAGATCGAGGTGTTCGGACAGGGCGTGGAACCGGCGCAGGTGTGACTTTGACATGCCACCACAACCCACGAGGGCGAGTCGGACTCTGGTCATGGTGAGGAATATGGCACCAACCACAACGCGGGGCCACCAACAATGGCACTGAACTTCACGGCTGGGTAGATCCGGGCCTGGTTCTCGGCCTCAGATCATCGCCGACGCAGCCACTCCCTGACCAGATCGACTTCGCGAAGTCCCGGCTGATCGATGGCCTGGGGTTCGAGGGTCTCGTAGGTGATTCCGGCAGAGGCGATGAGTCCCGCCGTTGCCGGCTGATCGACGGCGACGCGAGCGTAGGCACCGTCAATGTTCACGGGATCCAGCTCGAGCCGCTCAGCCACAGCGTCGACTCGATCCTCAGGCACCCGCACAACCCGCAGGTTGCGGTTCTTGTCGAACACGCGCCAGGCGTCCTCCAAGGTCACCGGCCCGGCGGGCAGTCCGTTGCGGACCCGCACCTGGGCCAGATCGGCACCCGTGAGCTCCTGCAACAGGCTGCTCAGCGCCGGTTGCAACTCAGCCACGCCCACCGAATCGGCGAGCACAGCCAGCACCTGTTCCGGGCGCAGGTCCACCTGGCGCATGGTTCCATCCCGCGGCTTGATCCAGGCGAACCGGCCGCGCTGCAACTGCCGCGATGTCTGTGTCAGGTCGATATACTGCCCGACGATGGCGCCGTCGGACAGCACGTGGATCTCGACATAGCCGTTGGGGGTCATGTAGCCGGGGAAGTTCACGGCGCCGGTGTTGACGCATACGGCAGGCGTGCCAGAGAAACCGTCGGGGACCCAGGCGCGGAAGTTGTGCGTCGTCGCCGACAGCACGAGATCTGCCTTGCTCAGCAGGGCGTTGCGGCGCTCCGGTGACAGGACCAGGTCCCACGATCCGTGGCGGGAGTGGGCGCCCACAAGTATCAGATCTTCTTCGCCCTTGTCGATCCCCTCCAGGGTCTGCATCAACCAGGCGCGACTCTGTTCGGGGAAGGCGAGGATGGAATCGGCGGGCTGATCCGAGTAGTGCATCTGAATGAGATGTACCGCGTAGTCGCCGACGTTGATCCGAGCGTAGTACTCGGAGGGGTTCGGCCGTTCAATCGTTGCGTGTGCCTCGAGGTTGACCAGATCGAGAAGGGGCGCTCCACCCCCATAATCGGACTGGCGATGAGTGGGGCTGAAGTACTCGTTCTCCCCATCGGCGACGTTCAGGTAGGCGTGCTGCCGCCACCAGCGATCACCCTGGATCCAGGGGATGAAGGAGTTCTCCCAGTTGATCTTCACGTGGTCACCCAGGCCGACGACGAAGGCCGCCTCTCCTTGCTTCACCCAGGCCGCCAATCGCGCGAACTCGACACTGCTGAGAGGAGATTCACCCTTGTGATCGCTCATGATGGCGAAATGCAGGACGGACTCTCGATCCAGATCCAGAATCGTCCGTACGCCAGGCAGTTCAGCGGTCGCCGATCCCGGCAGCAGCGCCAGCAACACCACGATCAACATGCTCAGCACGGTGCGCATCGGTTCTCCTCAAACGATGTAATTGGGGGGACGGCCTTTCTGTATGCAAGCAGACATGGTGATCATGGTCAAGCAGATCACACATGATCAGGTTATCTTCACGCGCATCGACCAAGGACCAACAGGAGAGAGTACGTGGCGATTCTGACCGACGACGACCTGGCCTTCTGGAACGACAACGGCTACGTCGTCATTCCCGATGCCGTGCCGAAGGAGAACCTGGAGGCCGTCATCGACGAAGTGTGGGCTTTCCTGGGTATGGACCGCGGCGACCCGGACGACTGGTACCAGGAGCCGATGCGCAAAGGTGGCATGGTCGAGATGTATCAGACGCAGGGTCTGTGGAACAATCGGCAGCATCCGCGGATCCACCAGGCCTTCACCGAGATCTGGGAGCGCGAGGATCTGTGGGTCAGCATGGATCGCGCCAACTGCAAACCGCCCAACCGTGCGGACAAACCCGAGTGGAATCACGACGGCATGGTCCATTGGGATCTGGATTCGACGAAGCGTCCGATTCCTTTCGGAGTACAGGGCGTGCTCTACCTGGAGGACACTGCCGAGAAACAGGGAACCTTCCAATGCGTGCCCGGGTTTCACCGCGCCTTTGAAGACTGGGTGCGAAACCAGCCGGCGGATCGCGATCCGAGACACCCGGACCTGACGGACCTGCAGGTGAAGAAGATCGCCGGCAAGGCAGGAGATCTGCTGATCTGGCACAGGTTGCTGGCACATGGGAATTCGCCGAACACATCCGACAAACCACGTCTGGCCCAGTACATCAGCATGTCGCCGGCACACTGGGACAACGAGGAAGCGCGAGAGGCACGGGTGAAGCTGTGGCGGGACCGCATGCATCCACCGGGGAAGGCATTCCCCGGCGATGAGCGCCGCTGGGAGGAGCAGAACGAGCCCGCGGATCTCACGGATCGGGGCAGGAAGCTGCTGGGGCTGGATGCCTGGTAAGGATGACATACCAGGAGGCGTCAGTCCGTTGTCAGACCCTGGCATCTGCGTCGTGCGCGCCGGGCAAGGCGAGCGAGTGCCGGTCGAGCTGGCGACGCGACTCAGACCGGTAGACCCGGCAACATTTCACATCTACCGGTTGCCGGCCAACAGTGACGTGAAACTGCATTACCACGACTTCGACGAGTACTGGTGGTTCGTTGAGGGGCAGCCGCGGGTCACCTTGCGGGCCCCAGGAGGGGAGCCGCACACGTTCCATCTGGGAGCAGGCGACCTGGTAGCGTGTGTGGCCGGTGTCGAGCACACGCTATGGGCGGACCACGAACTGGTTTACCATCAGTACTGCAGCGTGCGCCATGGCGACGAACGGCTAGGCCATCTGACGCGATCGCGACCCAGTCAACGGACGTTAGGCAACCCTTGAACGAACCCCCGGAAGAATTCATCCTCGTGCGCGAGGATCGTGTCCTGGCCTTTGTCGGCCAGTGTTTCAGGAAGTCGGGAATCGATACCGACCATGCGGCCACCATCGCGCGGCTCCTGGTCAACTCCGATCTGCGCGGTGTGCGCTCTCACGGGTCACGCTGTGCCAACGGATACACCCGGGGTTTCGAGCAGGGCTCCTACAACCCGAATCCCAGCATCGAGGTGGTGCGGGACACGCCCGCGATGACCGTCCTCGATGGTGACGGCACCCTCGGATACCTGCCCATGGTCAGGGCGACGGAAATGGCCGTCGAGAAAGCCCGTGCCACCGGCGTGGGGATCGGCCTCGTGCGCCACATCGGTCACTACGGCTCGGCCGGTCACTACGCCCGCATCTGCCTGGAGGCAGGCTGTGTAGGATTCTCGGTCGCAGGATTCCGCGCCGAGGGCACGTCCAGCGCGACGAACCCCAAGCGCTCTGTCGGATTCGGCGGCAATCCCCCTATCTCTTTCGCCATTCCCGCCGGTGACGAACCCGATGTGGTCCTCGACGCCGGCGCCTCCATCCTGGCCACCTACGACGGCGCCGGCAGCGACGAGTTGCTCGAAAACCTGCCTTCTGCATTCTTCAAGAGCATGGGGCTGGTGGCAGCCGCCAATCTCCTCGGCGGCGCGTTGGCCGGCTTCACCGGACCCGCGGGCGACGCCATCGAGGCTCACTGGCCAGGGGCTGATCGCGGGGGCATGGTGCTGGCCATCGATCTGGAACAGGCCGTCGACGGGGATCTCTTCCGGGCCGAGACCGACCGCTACTCGCGGGATGTGCGCAAGAACTACGCACCCATTCCCGGTACGGACACCGCCTGGCTCCCCGGAGCCACCGAGGAGCAGTGCCTGGCCCGTTCCCGGGCAGAGGGGATACGTTTCGAGGGCTCCGAACAGAACGCCGCGCGCGCCATGCACGAACACTTTGCAGTACCACTGCCCTGGGACTGAGCCACAACGTGGGAAAGATCGAGGACGACTCCTGAGCTATATCAGACCCAACTACGACACGGCCCGCGATGAGGCGGGTTTCGGCTGGCAGATCGGTGGCTGCTACAACTCCTGCATCGCCCTGTCCGGCGTCCCGGTGAGAGATTTCTACACCCGCCCTGAGGCCTGTATCGAGGTCTACCGTAGCGGCCGGCAGCGGATGTACGAGATGTTCGGGGACTGGCTGCCGCCTCTGGCGCCGGCGACGCCGCCCATCAGCTACATGCACGCCAACTGCCTGGGATCGGAGCTGCTCTTCGTCGACGGAGGCGAGGTGGGCCACACCCATCCCTTCGAGTCGCTGGAGGCGGCGATCACTCAGCTGAAGGAGCCCGTGGATTTCGCCACGTCCGGGGACACACCCTTCTACCTGGACTTCTGGGAGGAGATGAAACGCGCCTTCCCGGACGAAAACGTGGGCTTCAGCTTTGGTGTGGAGGGACCCATCACGACGGCGTGGGAGCTGCGGGGCGAGGGGTTCTTCACCGACCTGTTCGACGAGCCCGAGCTGGTCAAGGAATTCCTGCGGCTGACCACGGCCAGCATCATCGACGTCTTCCGTTTCCGGGCCGCTATCGACAGGACCGAGTTCCCCAATCCGCACGGCGCCGGCATGGTGGACGACATCGCCAGCTTCATCCCGGCTCACATGTTCGAGGAGTTCGCCCTGCCGTACTGGGAACAGTACTACAGCGGCATCACCACCGGAACCCGACGGGCCCATGTGGAAGACCTGAAGCGTGACCAGCTGCGCTTCCTCCATGACATCGGCCTGAGCTCCTTCGATCCCTCCATCTCCCATCAGCTCAACCCGCCCATGTTGCGCGACGAGATCCAGGTACCCTTCGGCTGGCGCCTGGGCAGCTTCCACTACCGTGATCTGGACGAGGAGCTCGTGCGCGACTTCCTGTTTCAGGCGGCGGCCGACGGCGCCAGCTCGGTCTTCACCATCATCGAAGGCACACTGTCCACCGACGAGGGGTGTCGTAAGGTGATGGCCTTCAAGGCCGCGGGCGAGGAAGCGGAGCAACTGCTGGCATCCGGCTGCAGCCGGCAGGAGCTGGGCAGCTACGTGAGCGAACGGGGAAAAGCCAGGTTCTGGGAGCACTTCCCGGAATAAGGACCGTCGAGCTCGTCCAGCGCGAAGCGCAGGGACACGACGAGCGGGCTTTCTCCTTTTTCGAGCACGCAATAGGTCGTTGACAGCAGCTGTCCATCGGGCAGCACCTCCAGGCCGGCGTACCCCGTGTCACCGGGCCGGCCGTGGTTGCGCAGCAGTCGGACGCGGAACTGGCCCGGTTGCTGCTGCTGCAGATCATCCCAGGATCCTACCCAGGCGACGAAGTCCCCGTATGTAGCGCTGTTGGCCGCCATGTCGCGCATGGTGACGACGATGCGGCCATCGGCCCCGTAGCGGGCGATATGTCGGTCGCCGGTGAGACTGGCGGGAAGCTCCACCATGTCGGACCAGGTTTCACCCTCGTCCTGGCTCGTCATCATCAACGAGTTGTACTGTCGCGAGTTTTCGCGCAACAGGGCGACGATGCTGCCATTGTCAGGCGAACGGAGCAGGCAGGGCTCGCAGGGCTGGGCGCCGGGTTGCTCAGGGTGCTGACCGACGCGGGTCGGTTCACTCCACGTCCGTCCACCATCGCCGGTCACCGAGGTGAAGGGGGCAACGATCTGCTCGCCGGCATCGGACTCGAAGTGGTCGTGGTACATGCCGAGGTAGCATTTGCCGGAGATGGGAATCACCGACTTCATCGGCGCATGGCCTTTGTACCCGCGGCGCCACTTGCAGCCCCACATGGGACGCAGGTCAGTCCACGTGGCGCCGTCGTCCTCGGACAGTGATGACTGCATGGCGGGGAAGGAGACGTTGAGGAATATCCGTCGTGTCCCGTCGGGGGCGATCAAACGGTGGATGGTCGGAGCGTTGTGGGGGCCGCGGAAACTACGCGGCACCTGCAGACGTGGGCTCCAGCTGTCGCCGCCATCGTCGCTGCGCTTGAGCAGGGTGTCAGGGCCGCCGTGGCCATTGGGGTAGGCGACCAGTGCGGTCCTGCCGTCTTCGAGCAGGAGAGTGTGGGGCTGGCCGAGGTAGTGGCCGGTCACGCGATCGACTATGACGCGCCTTTCGGTCTGTGCTGACAGGTCTACGAAGACCGACGAGTCCAGGCTCACTTCAGCAGGCTCTTGCGTCCGGCCGCGGCGCAGATCGGGCATGCAGACATGTCATGCCTCAGCGCTGGACAGTGCTCTCGCCCGAAATAGATAATCTGGAGGTGCAGCTTGTTCCAGGCCTCCTGCGGGAAGGTGCGCTTCAGGTCTTTTTCCGTCTGCTCCACGTTCTTGCCGGTGGACAGAGCCCAGCGCCAGGCGAGGCGGTGGATGTGGGTATCCACGGGAAAGGCGGGTTGACCGAAGGCCTGGGCGACGACGACGGAGGCGGTCTTGTGGCCTACCCCGGGCAAGGCCTCCAGCTCTGCCAGAGTCTGCGGCACCTCACCGTCGTGCCGCTTGAGCAGCAGTTCCGACAGACGATGGATGTTCTTCGATTTGCCAGGTGCCAGACCCACGGTACGCACCATGGCGAGGATGTCGTCGACGCTGAGTCGGGTCATCTTGCCCGGCGTGTTGGCCGCCTTGAACAGGGCCGGTGTAACCTGATTGACTTTCACGTCCGTCGTCTGGGTCGACAGCAGCACGGCGATGAGCAATTCGTACGGACTGCGGTGAGACAGCGGAATGGGCGGCAGCGGATACAACCGGTCCAGCGTTTCGAGAATGAAGGCAGCCTTTTCCGTCCGGGTCATGAGGTTGGCGTTCCACCGTGACGCGACAGGAAGTCGTCGATGATCCTGCGGGAGATGCTGATGCCGTCGGGCAGCGACTCGGGCAGGTGGCCGGCGCTGTACCAGCCGGCATCAACGATCTCCTCGCCGTCCACGGTGATGTCGCCGCCCTTCCAGGCGGCGGTGAAGCCCAGCATCAGCGAATGGGGAAAGGGCCAGGGCTGGCTGCTGTGGTAGGTGATGTCGGTGACTTCCAAGCCGACCTCCTCGCGGATCTCGCGGGCCACGGCCTCCTCCAGGGTTTCTCCCGCCTCGACGAATCCCGCGATGATGCTGTAGCGGCCCTGCGGGAAGCGGCTGTTGCGGGCCAGGACAAACTCGTCGTCCCGGTGGATCAAGGTGATCACGGCGGGCGATACCCGGGGGAAGGACAGTATACCACAGTCGGGGCACTGGCGGGCGCGATCGCTGTGGTGATAGTCGGTGGCCTTGCCACACCGGCCACAGTAGTGATGGGTACGATCCCAGTTGACGATCTGGAAGGCCCGCCCTGCCAACTGGAAGGTGGGTTCATCGAGGGCGCCGTACAGGCCACGCAGGCCCTGCAGAACCATTCCGGCCGGCGGCTCGACGCCATCCTCTAGATCGACGGTGAAGCAGTGCACACTGTTGCGCGTGCCCAGGTAATGGGGATCGCGAAATGGCATCCCCGCCTCTTCGAAGGATCGCGCGCGGGGCAGAATGCCACCGTGGTCCTGCGGCTCGGGGGCCACGAGGAGGCGATCTCGCTGGAAGGCGAAGAAGACACACTCGCCGAGGTCCCCCTCGGGAACGACGACGGCGTGTTCGAAAGGGCCTTCGAGAGCCTCCCAGTTCACGAATGATCCTTCTTCCATTTCGCCTTGTTCGCCTTCATCTCACGATTGGCAGTGATGGTAGATGACGTCGTCTGATTCTTCTTGTCATAGATCCAGCTGCCCTGATTGTCGCGCAGGACGGGAAGTCGCCTGGCCACGGCCGGCGGGCGTGCCACGCGCGACGGCTTCGCTGCATACCAGTAGGCGGTAGAGCTCATCTCGTTACACAGGTGGTTCCCATGTCCGTGTTCGATGGTCACCTTGATGTCCTTGCGGAAGCGTACCGGGTTCTCCAGGTGGTGGACGTAGCTGGTCTGATAGCCGTTGGTGTTGCTCTCGTGGATGGAGGAGCCGTTGCGCAGAAAAGCGTTGTCCTGCATGCCCCAGGCCTGGTTCAGATAATCCTCTGAGCCTGTGCCATGCAGGTCGGGGGGCCACTTGTAGCCATCGACCCAGATCATGTCGTCGCCCTCACCCCACCAGGTGCCCTGGAAGTTGGTCACCGACAGGTTGCAGCCGATGTAGTGACCGGCGCCCTTCGTCTCGAGGATCACATAGTTGTTGTCGTACGCGGTTCGTTCCTTGTTCACTACGTTGGCTTCGGGTGTATTCACGCGTATTTCGTGACCCCATCCGCCAAAGGGATTTTCTCGCCGGAACTCGGCGTGGAAGTACCCCTGATCCTGTGTCGGCGTGTGCTCGGCGGTTTCCCAGTCGATGTAGAAGTACTGGCGATGAGGCTGTTTGCTCTCGTTCACCAGTTCGACGAGGGCACGCTCCGCGAATGGCATGGGAGCATAGCAGTTCAGAGCGCAGCCGTTGTTGAAGGTGTTGTTGGCCCGGGTGGACGCGGAAAACAGCAGCGACTGGTACGAGTTGACGATGTTGTGGCCGAGACCGAAGAAATCGCCAAGAGGTACGTTGACGCTGGGGGATCGGGCGTTGTCCCAGGTGATGCGCAGCAGGACCTCCCGGTAGTGGTTGCCCTGGGTCATCCATATATGATTGATCAGGCCGGGACCGTCGATGTCGGCCAGGACGCGGGTTTCGCCGGGGGCAAGGAGCCAGGCATCCCCGTTGCGGCCATCGGTGGCCCAGCTGGAATGGCGGCCACTGCGACCGTTGTGGAGGGTGGCCAGATCGTCGAGTAATCCTGTCATTCCATCATCTCCTGGAGGGTCACTTGAGTTCGAGCAAGTATACGATCGCCTGCCAGATCGCCAAGCGGACCAGCATATGGAACCTTCTGCCTTTACCGTGAGTTTCTGGCTGTGCACGACGGCCAGCAGCTCCGACCTGCCAGTCCTGGTCAGTGACAAGGACTGGAACGGCGGTGATCGAGCCGACGTCACCTCCCATCATGACTTCGGGGTGACCCGTACCAGCGGCTCCGAGCCGGGCTGGGCGATCGCTCTCGGTTTGGACGGCGCCTGGGCGTGGAACGTCGGAGACGGCAAGAACCGCCTCGACTACCGACCGCCGGCGCCGGCCCAGATGGTTGCCGACGGGGACTGGCATCTGCTGGCTTTCAGCGTGGATCCGACGCTGGTGGAAGCGCGTCTGTATCGGGACGGCGTCAATGTTGCCGTGTACAGCCTGGCCGGACTGACCAAGCTGCACAGCGGCGAGCCGCCAACTCAGGCAGCAGTCATCGGCGAGACCCCGGTTCAGATTGAGGACCTGCGCATCGAGCCCGGTGCTGAGTCGCCGGCAGATATCGAGCATCGGTGGCGCCAGCGCCAGGTCAGCGTGTCTGCGCCCCGCGTGGCAACGGCACGAGTGTCTCGACTGCGGGTGATGGCGTGGAACATCTGGCACGGTGGCCGTCGCGACGGCGATGGGGCGGGACTGACGGCGACGATCGACGCCATCCGCACCGCCGGGGCCGACGTGGTGGCTATGCAGGAGACCTATGGTTCAGGCGCCCACATCGCCGCCGGGCTGGGGTTCAGCTACTACCTGCGCAGCTCGAACCTGTCCGTCATGAGCCGGTACCCGATCGTGGCCACCCACGACCTCTACGAGCCTTTCCGCTTCGGCGGTGTCACGCTCCAACTGTCACCTGATCAGCGACTGAAACTGTTCAGTCTGTGGATCCACTACCTGCCGGATTACGGTGGACGCATGAAGGACGTCGACACGGAGGTAACGGAGGCGCTGCTGCTGGCCGAGGAGATGGAGACACGCGGACGGGAGATCGATCAGATTCTGGCCCTGCTGCAGCCGACACTGGCGCAGAGCGACAAGGTACCCGTCATCGTAGCTGGCGACTTCAACAGCCCGAGCCATCTGGACTGGGGCGAAGACACCCGGCCACGACACCGCGATCTGGTCGTCGACTGGCCGGTGAGTCGGTCCATGGAGCGGGCCGGTTTCGTCGATGCCTTCCGTCATCTGCATCCGGATCCGGTGTCGGTTCCCGGGTTCACCTGGTCGCCGCGATCTGAGACATCGTGGAAGGACCGGATCGACTATGTCTATCTCCACGGCTCCAGCCTTCGGCCCGTTTCCGCAACGGTCCACGACGAGCAGGCACCCCGCTGGCCGAGTGATCATGCCGCCGTTGTCGTCGATGTGGAAATCGCTCCGTAGACGGGTTACTTTTCCGATTCACCAAAGGAGAAATCATGTCAGTGTTGAGCGTCGGCGACCGGGCGCCCGGCTTCTCTGTGAAGTCCCAGAATGGCGAAACGGTCACTCTCGACCGTTACCGGGGCAAATCGGTGGTGCTCTGGTGGTACCCGAAGGCCGATACGCCCGGTTGAACGATTGAGGGCAACGGATTCCGTGATCGAATCCAGGAGTTCAACGACCGCAACGCGGTCATCCTCGGCATCAGCTTCGATTCGCCCGAGGACAACAAGGCCTTCCAGGAGAAGTTCGACTTGCCTTTCGATCTGCTGTGCGACATCGACAGGACTGTCAGCCTCGCCTATGGGGCGGCGGACGCGTCGTCGTCGCACCCGTCACGGATCAGCTATCTGATCGACGGGAATGGGCAGATCGAGAAGGTATACGAGTCGGTCACGCCGGCGGACCATCCTGACGAGGTCTTGAAAGACCTCGGCTGACACAGGAGTGGGTTGCATGGCAACGAAGAAGCGGAGCTTCCGCGAGAAACTCGCCGACGAGAAGGATTTTCCCCGAGTACAGCCGCTGACCGGCGGCATGAAGAAACGCTGGGGGTCGGGCACGATCCTGCTGCCTGCACCCAGTGAGGTCCAGGCGCTGATGCGCCGGGTTCCCAAAGGAAAAGTGACGACGATAAACCACATCCGGGAGGTGCTGGCCGAGCGGCACGGCGCGACGATGGCCTGTCCCATCGTCACCGGGATTCATGCCCGTATCGTGGCCGGCGCCGCGGGGGAGGAGGAGGCCGAAGGGAGGAAGAGGGTCGTTCCCTACTGGCGGACCCTGAAGGGAGATGGCGAGCTCAATCCCAAATACCCGGGCGGGGTCAGCGCGCTTCGTGTGCGCCTCGAGCGGGAAGGTGTGGATGTGGTGACGCGTGGCGCCCGGATGTTCGTTGCTGACTATGAGCGGTTGCTGGCCAGGTCCTCGTAGCACCCACCTTCAGACCCGGGTTGTCGACGTACACCACCGGGCACTATAATCCCAAAATCCTTGCAGCATACTTCAGGTAGAACCCATGGCAGATTCGGAACTCGTCCAACGACTGAAGCGTTCGGTTGAGGAATGGAACGCGTGGCGCCGTGACCAGGAGCGGGACTTCGAGCCTGATCTCACTCGCGCTGTACTGAACAATGTCGATCTGACGGGTGCGGACCTGAGCAACTCACGGCTGGCGCAGGCTGAACTTGGCGCCGCCACTCTCAAGAGGTGCGATTTCCGCGGGGCCGACCTGGTCGATGCGTATCTGGTGGGGGCCAATCTCGAGGGGGCCAGGATGGCGGGCGCGAAGGTGATGCGCGCCAGGCTTCGTGGCGCCAATCTCGAGGGGGCCGCCATGGTCAACGCCGATCTCGAAGAAGCCGCGCTCGCCGGGGCTTCCCTCCGGCGAGCCAATCTGTCAGGCGCAAACCTCAGAGAAGCCACCCTTACCAAGGCGGATCTGACGGAGGCGACCCTGACGGGGGCCGATCTGCAGCGCGCCCGACTGGAGGGTGCGGACATGACAAAGGCGCGCCTGCGCAAGGCGATTCTGCTGCACGCCGATCTCCAACGGTCGGTGCTGAACGGCGCCAGCCTCGTGGGTGCAGTGTGTCAGAGCACCGTATTCATCGGTGCTACCTGCACCTCGACAGATCTCCGCAATATCGACGGCCGCAACGCCGACTTCAGCCAGGCAATCCTGCAGGATGCCGATCTGCGCAAGGCGGACCTGGGCCGGGCCGTTCTCATCGGTACGGATCTCGCGTCATCCAACCTGGAAGAGACGGTACTGAGAGAGGCCCTGTCAGATGCCACCACACTGTGGCCACAGGATTTCGATGTGCGGGAGGCGGTCGGTGCTAACGAAGCTGCCCGTCTCGACGCGGAGCACCGCCCGGTTGTCGAGGAAGTGACCGACGACATCTCTCTGTCTCTAGAGGCCTTGTCCGCGGTGGAGGGTCTCAAGGAGAGTGAAGCCAAGTGGATTGCGGGACAGTTCACACTGGACCCCAACAGTCCTGCCTTCGAGGCCCAGAGACAAACCCTTGCCGATGACAAGAGCCTTGGTGAGATGTTGACCTGGATGGAGTCAGTATTCGAGGAAAAACTGACGGATGACGAGATCGAGGCTTCGCTGAGCGAAGCGGAACGGCTCCGGGAGGAAGAAGCAAGACTCGACCGGGAGCTGCGAACAGAGATCCAGAATCTACCCGAAGCCGAGCGCGAGACACTCGAACACATCGATCAGATGCGGCGGCAACTGCGAGACTGGTCGCGGGAACTCCCGGAGGAGCTTGTGAGCGGACTGCTTGACCAGAAAGTCGACGAAGGGGGGGAGGACAAGTGACGGACGAGAATGACAAACGCTTCGTAAATCAACGAGTCTCCAGCGGCGTCACATCTCTTCGCTCCCGCCTGGAGATCCTGGAGAAGGAGATCGCCGTCTTCATGGAGTTATCCATGGAGAAGCGTGTCATCATGCGGTTGATGCCGGTATTGAACCAGGCGTTGACGCGATACATCGACGAGAAGATTCAGCGGGCGGTCCGCAGGGACCGAATCCTGCAGGCCTTCGTCCCCGCCCTGTCAGACCTCGACCCAGAAACCAAGGCGGATCAGCCGGCGATTCGCATGCTGGAGAGACTCCGGGATCACCTTGTCGAGTGCGCCGAAGGTCATGACAAGGAAGAGTTGATCGATCGACTGGAACTTGCCCAACTCAAGGCCAAGGACAGCGAGCATCTAGCCGGCTTCCTGCGCCTGATCTTCGGCCACCACGTCGTGCGCCAACTCTTCGTCGAGCTCGAACTGATCGAATACGTGCAATCCGAGTATCGCAGCGACCCGTAACGCTTCGAAGGCCTCAGACCCCGGCTCTGCCTACCGTCTCGTCAACGAGGGAGCGGAACTCGTCCAGTTCGAAGGGTTTGCGAATGAACCCGTCAAAGTCGAAAGCTTCCAGATCCTGAGCGTCGACGAATCCCGACAGGGCCAGGATCGGCATGTTCGGCAGCTTGCTGCGGATCGACGTCAGCAGCGCCGTGCCGTCCATGTGGGGCATGCGGATGTCGGTGATGATCAGGTCCGGGGGGGCCGACTCCACGGCCTTCACCGCTTCCACGCCATCACTCGCCTCATCGACCGTGTAGCCGGGCAGGGCCTCGCGCACGAACTGGCGGATCCCGGGTTCGTCGTCGACGATCAACACACGCATCTGCGCCGGAACCAGCTCGTCTTCGATCCGGGCCTGCACATCTTCCTCTGAGAACCCTGTCTCGTCCAGCAGGAGTTTGAGCATCGTGTGCTCGCGACGGCGCACGCTGCGCAGCTCACGCTGATGATCAACCTTCTCCAGCAGATAGTCACGGACACGCACATTGTCGCCGCTGATCTTGTCGGCGAGGATGTCGATGATGTTTCGGTAGATCTTGATCTGCAGGTCAGGGGAGGCTCGCAACAGGGCCTCGAAGGGCGCACGCTGTACGACCAGCAACGTGCTGGGTTTGCTGACCTCCACCGTGGCACTTCGTGCCTGCCGTGTGATCAACCCCATCTCGCCCACCGTTGTCACGGGGTAGAGCCGGGCGAGCCGGATGCCTTCGTCGTTGACTACGCTCAACTCACCCGTGATCAGGATGTGCATGTCGTCACTCGGTGCCCTGGCGGAGTAGATCACCGCCATGGCGTCGAATTCCCGCATCTGGCAGATGTCCAGCACGCTCTGCACCTGGGTCGGTGACAGCCCGGCGAACACGGGGATCTTCTTGATCGTCTGCGCCAGTCGCTTTACCTGGGTCATGGCCACGACGGTTACATCACTCCCTCGGTAGCCGATCCTCGGCCCGGTCCTGGGGTTCCCACCCGAGCTGCTCACGTGCATTGCCGAGGTCAACCCAGCGGTAGCGGTTGTCCGACATGCCGTAGAAGATATCGAATCGAAGGTCTTCGGGCGCATCGACACAGGCCTGGATGACTCCCGCGATGTCACGCTGGCTGCACCAGATGTCCTCCGCCCTGGCGTTGGGTACGCGGTCCTCGCCCACCACCCAGCCGATGCGAATCGCCAGGCAGGACATGCCGTGGGAGAAGGCGAAGGTGCGGCACAGCGACTCGTTGAACACCTTGCTCGAAGCATAGAGATTGCGCGGCTCGGCCGGCACATCGACGCCGACCATGGGCACACCATCCGGCAGTGGCTCGTGGCGTCCCTGACTCACCGCGTCGTAGGGTGGCTGGTTCCGATGCCCGGTTGACACCTGGATCGTGCTGGCCGCCACGATACGCTTCACCCCCGCCTGCCGGCAGGCCTCGAAGACATTGTAGGCGCCGACGATGTTGTTACGCAGTACGCTCTCCCATTGGCCTCCGGACGGGTCCGCCGCCATATGCACGACAACGTCCATACCGGTCACCGCTTCCAGCACGGCCTCGAAGTCGGCGATGTCGGCCACGCGATGATTCTCTGCCGGTAGATCGATGTCCCGGGCGTCCTTCACGCGGTCGGACAGTACGCGACGGCGTCCCAGACCGTAGAGGTCGTATTTCTCGGGGGACTGGCGCATCTGCAGGTACGCGGAACTACCGACAATGCCTGAGATGCCGGTGATCATGACCTTCTTCGGTGCCATCTGACTCATCCCTTCTGTTGCCATTGGTTCCAGGAGGTTTGACCGAAAGCTGCGGCCAACGCCTGTGGGTCGAGGGTCTCTTCCAGGCGTTGCCGCAGCCAGGTGTGGTGCTCGGCGGCTGTCTCTCGAAAGCCTGGATCATCGACCCGGTTGGTCATCTCGTACGGGTCTGCCTCCAGATCGAACAGCTGCCACGGGTGCGCCCCGTTCTTGTCACCCTTCACCGTGTACTTGTAGCGCCGTGAACGAAAGCCGCGCCAGACCTCGTCGTAGAAGGGCAGTCCCTGGCGCAGTTCGGCGACGAACTCCAGCAATACTCCGGGGCGGTCCAGGGTCTCCCGATTGCCAGCGACGAGACCGCTGAGATCAACTCCCGGCATCGGATCCTGTGGCCGCAGTCCCGCCAGCCCGAGGAAGGTGGGGAAGAGGTCTTCGGTACACGTCGGCTCCTCCCGCACGGTGCCGGCCCGCTCCGGCTGCCGCGGGTCAAATACGACCAGCGGGATCCCCACCGACTCTTCATAGGGTCGTTGCTTGCTGACCAGCCCGTGCGCGCCCAGCAGCTCTCCGTGATCCGACAGGAATACGAGGATCGTATCCTGATCCATTCCCTCATCGATCAGGAACTTTCGCAGTCTGCCCACATTGTTGTCGAGATTCTCGACCATGGCGTAGTAGGTCCGCCGTTGGGCGATTAGTCGGGCCCGGGCTTCGTCAGAATCGGCGTGGAAGCTCGGGGGCAGCTGTATGTCGCGATCGACCCAGGCGGCCGCCAGATCGACGGGCGCCTCGTAGGGAGGATGCGGTGGCTCCACGGAGAGCAGCAGGTGGAATGGCTTCGACCTGTCGCGGCCGCCACGCAGGTGATTCATGGCCAGGTCGAAGAGCCCGTCCGTCTGGTACCCCTCGATCCGCCTCGGGGTGGGGTCGTCGTCCTCGAAGTACCAGGTATCGTAGGGGCCGTTGCGTAGCTCGAAGCCAAGCCACTTCTGCCAGCGGCCCTGGTACGGACGTCGAACGGGGGTGCGGTTGGTCTGCTCCGCTGACCCCATGCGACCGTGGCCGCCGTCGAGGTGCCACTTGCCGACATAGATGGTTTCGTACCCCGCCTCGTTGAATTCATCGGCCAGGGTGCGTTCGGCGGGGGACATGCGCCACTCGATTCCGGGAACCAGTCGTGTGTGAGCGTACTGGCCCGTCATCATGGTGAAACGGAAAGGCACACAGATCGGGTACGTGGAACAGGCATTGGCAAAGCGCACGCCGTCGGCAGCCAGGCCATCGATCTGCGGGGTGACGGCATCGCCGTCGCCGTAGCAGCCGAGGGCCTGCCGACGCAGCTGATCGCAGAGGATGACGATCACATTGGGGGTAGACTGGCTCACGTGTCGGTCAAGCCTCCGATGCCGTCGGTCGTGGCAGCGGCCCCACGAGCTGTGTGAGGCGCTCAACGAAGCGCAGCAGCTCCATGTCTCCCCAGCGTCGACCCACGACCTGCACACCCACGGGAAGACCGTCATCGGCCAGTCCCACCGGGCAGGTCACGACGGGGTGGCCGGTCAGGTTGGTCGGTGTCGTGTATCCGAGTCCGACCGTCCAATAGGTCTCCAGCCGACCGTCGACCGGGATGGGTTCACCCGTGGGCCAGTGTTCGATGGCGGTGGTCATGGCCGTGGGCATGAGCAGCACGTCCACCTCCTCGAGCAGGCGATCAAGTGAGTTGGAAAAAGCGTCCCGTCGGTCCAGCGTCTGGCCGAAGGCGCGGTTGTCCGCATCCAGGCCACGATGGGCACCCCGCAGCAAGGCGTCCTCTGAGTCCGCCTCGATGCGCAGCTGCTGCCGGAAGGTTTCCCGTGTGTGGGTATCCATGCCGGAGCCGATCTCGGCGTATCCCAGTTCGGCCCAGGTCTCCATGAGTGGCGCGAACGCCCAGCTCTCGGGCAGGGACTGGCGGACGAAGCAGCCCGCCTCGGCCAGCACGGCGGTGAGCGTCTCCATGGATGCGGTGATGTCGGAGGAAGTCCTGGCGCCGGGGATTTCTGGAAACCAGGCGACGGAGTAGGAGGACAGCGGCCGCATGGGTGGCGCCACCAGCGGCACGGGAGGGACTTCGTACACCTTGCCATCCGGTCCTGCCAACAGTCGCAGCGCCAGCGCCAGATCCTCGGCCGAACGCGCGATGGGTCCGGGCTGGGACATGTGCCGGATCGTGCGCGGTGGCGTTGAACTGCCGGGGACGAGAAACTCGGTGGGTTTCATGCTGAAGACACCACAATAGTGGGCGGGTACGCGGATGGAGCCGGCGAAATCGCCGCCGAGCTCCAGGGGAACCATGCCCGCTGCCACCGCAGCCGCGCTGCCGCCGGAGGATCCACCGGGAGTGCGGCCGAGATCCCAGGGGTTGTTGGTGCGGCCGAACAGCTCGTTGTCGCACTGGTAGTTGAGACCGAGGGGCGGCATGTTCGTCTTGCCGAGGAGAATGGCGCCCGCAGCCAGCAGCCTGGCCACGACGGTGGCGTCCTCGTCGGGCACGTTGTCGGCGAAGGGTGTGTGCCCCGAGGTCGTGCGGAGGCCCGCGGTGGCGTAGTGATCCTTCACCGTGATGGGCACCCCATGAAGGGGGCCCCACAGTTCGCCTGTTTGCAGTGCCGCGTCGGCGCGGCGAGCGCGATCCAGAGCTTGTTCAGCGCAGAGGGTCACCACCGCATTGAGGGTGCCATTCGTCGCCTCGATTCTGGCGAGATGGGCCTCAACTACCTCTACTGCGGTGACCTCTCGACGTCGGATCGCTCCGGCTAGGTCTGTTGCCGTGCGGTATATCAGGGAAGGCTCCTGCCCGTCAGGCGTCATTCTACAGTATCAGGGATGTTCGGACCAAGCACACGCGGCGCGACAACCACCCCTCCGCGATAGGATTCGTGCTTGCCTTGGTCCAGCGCCATGATCACCTTTCGTCAGGCGGACAGAAATCCGTTCCCCTTCGTGATCGGAAGAAGGAATGCCTCCAACCAGCCTGGTGGAGCTACTCAAACTGCCGGCCCAGGAGCGAGCCGAACTCGCATTCGCTCTGTGGGATAGTCTCAGCGATGCTCAGCGCGAAACCGAGTTATCGCTGACTCCTGACCAAGAGGCCGAGTTGGACCGCCGATGGGCAGATCACATAGAGAACCCGGACGCGGCTATCCCTTGGGATGAAATACGAAGTCGACTGCAGGGCACTCTCTGAGCTTGCCCCCAGTTGTCCTCCGCCCGCAGGCCGAGCAGGATATCATCCAAGCGCAGCGTTGGTACGAGGCCCGAAGCCCGGGTCTCGGGCTGGCGTTCGTTTCGGCTGTCGACGATACCATCCAACGCATTCTGAATCAACCACTCGCTTTCCCTGAAGTCCACGGACCCACGCGACGGGCGATCATTCGACGATTCCCGTACGGCGTCTATTTCAGAGAGTTGCCGGAACACATCGTCGTGCTCGCAGTGATGCATGGCAGCCGACACCCACGGCGGTGGCAGGCAAGACACTAGCTTCAGATCGTCTCCAGCCGCGGCCCATCGGCCAGATCGTCCCACCGCTTCGTCCACTCCGGCGTACCGTCCTCCTCCCAGAGCTCGAGGCGGATGCCACGCACGTTGCCTTCGGGGAACCCGGTCAGCCGGTCGACGCCGGGCCAGCCCTGCAGAGCGAAGCGACCACCCAGGGGCATGTGCAATTCGCTGATGATTCTGGGTACGACGGTCTTGGGGGCCTGACGCAGCCGCTCCAGCTCCTTCTCATCGACGTCGACACCCAGGCCGGGACCGTCGGGTACGGGAGAGCTGCCTTCGGCGACTTCGAAGCGGCCGCCCGTGACGTCTTCATCGTACTGATCGTCCAGGTTGGTCATGTGCGACACGTGGGGGAGGGTGGCACCCAGGTGCAGGCCGAGAGCTTTGCTGAGGGTGCCGCCGGTGAGTTGAATGACGGTGGACAGGTTGGCTTCGGCGCAGGCATGGCCGCGTCGGATCGACAGGGGAATCCCGTTCTCGCCGATCATGTAGAGGTCGGCGCTGCCGATGCGGATCTCCGGGCCGCCCCCGAGCTGGGGTACGTGCATCAGCAGGGGCAGGCTCGTCTTCTCACGCAACTGCCGCCAGCCCTCCACGTCACGCCAGTTGAGGGGGTCTTCGAGGACGGCGACCACGGGATAGGTCTCGATCTCGGCGACGAGGCGCATGATGTCGGTGGGCGTGCGGTTGTGGTTGAAGTCCCAGTGAAATCTGAAACCGGCGGGCGCCACATCCTGCACGGCCTGGGTCGACTCGACGACGCAGTAGTAGGCGCAGGAGTGTGACTTGAACGTCATGTAGCCCTCGCCGACGGCACGCTGCACCTCGGCTGCCAGATCTTCCGGTGACGCCGGCCGGGTCCAGGCGGCGACAGGCACGCGGTCCCGGTACTTGCGGCCCATCAGCTGCCAGGCAGGGACCTCGAGGCTCTTGCCCACCGCATCATACAGAGCGCCGTGAAGACCGGTGGGGTGGTCGGTGTGCAGGTGCGGCATGGGACTGGTGCCGACGAGGGAGTCCACGACCTTGTCGCTGAGCTCGGTATGGCCGCGGGTGTCCCCCCAGCCAACGACGCCGTTGTCCAGCGTCACCTTGTAGATGGTCTGGGTGTCGATGCCGCTGAAACGCGGCTTCTGATCGGCATTGCGGGCGCACAGCTTCGGGTTGATCTGGATGGCCTCGACGTCCGTGATCTTCATGTGAGCTCTCCGGTTTCCAGCAGGTGTTCGACACATTCGCGATAGATCTGCTCCGTCGTGTAGCGCGGGGCATATCCGAGCAGACGCTGGCCCTTGGTGATACTGGAACAGGGCGAGTGCACGACGTGGGATTCGATGACGCCGAAGGAGTCGTCGCCGACGATGCCGCACAACTCGGCCAACGGGACAAATTCGAGGACCGCCTCCCGACCGAAGAGGGAAGCGACGTACCGGCAGCACCCGAGCAGGGACATGGCGTAGGGGGCCACGGCGCTGAAGGATTCACCTAGGGCGCTGCCGCGCTGTTCCAGGCTGAGCTGGAAGAGCTGGGCCACGTCATCGGCGTGGACATGGTGCAGGGTAGCAAGACCGAGATCGGGCAGCGTGACCGCTTCTCCCCGCGCCAGTCGCTGGTAGACCCCGACACCATCACGACTGCCCTGCGGGTCGATGGGCAACCAGCGGCGTCCACAGATGTGTCCTGGATGGATCACCGTATAAGGGAAGCCATCACGACACCACGCCATGTGGAGATCGGCTTCGATCCGGGCCTTGTCGATGCCGTACTGCGTCGTCGGGCACCGGGGGAAGTGTTCTTCGTAGGGTGCCCGTTCGGTGGGGCCATAGGACCAGATCGTACCGCAGTGCAGGAAGTGTTCGATGCGCCCGGCGAAGGCATCCATCATGAGGCGGTTCTGCTCCGGGCGGAAGGCGATGAGATCCATGACGGCGTCCGTCTCAAGGCCAGTCATGCGATCGGCCCATGTCCCGGCCTCCTCCTCGGCGACGCGATCGGCCACCTCCCATTTCACCTGGCTCCAGGCGAGTCGCTCGTCGGTGTACTGTGGCCGGGGTGTGCGGGCGACGACGGTGACATCGTGGCCGGCCAGCACGAGACGGGGCACCAGGTAGCTGCCGATGTGGCCGGTGCCGCCGATGACGAGGACGCGCATAGGGATCTCAGCCGGCGCGCAGCAGAGGCCGGGCGAAGGAGACGGGCAGGTCGCCGTGAATGTTGCGCGTACCCGGCGTCATAAAATGGATGGCGAAGGCGCGGCGCTGGCGGTCGGACCGGTTGGGCGGTGTGGTGTGCAAGGTCTGGCAATGATGGAACATGGCGCCTCCGGCGGGCAGGTCGACGACGACGGGATCGACTGTACTGACAGCACCGGACGCGTCGAGCAGGACGTCGCCGCGCTCGTGATCGTGAGCTGTCAGGTGCGACCCGGGACTCATATGCATGGCGCCGTTGTCGGCATCCACGTCATCGAGGGTGAGCCAGCAACTGACCAGGCTGGCGGGAATACACCTCCAGTAGCCGTTGTCCTGGTGCCAGTGAACGGGTCCGCCGTGGTGGGCCGGCTTGAAGAGAGCCTGGTCGTGGAACAGCTGGATGTTCGGGCCGATGAGATCCTCGACGATATCGAGGATGGGGTCACTGTAGAGCAACCGACGGAAGGAGAGGCTTCGTTCGCAGCATTGCATGATCTGCAACATCTCTTCGGCGGCGCCCTCGTCGTGACGTTGGGCAGCGCCGCTATCAGCGGCCAGGTTGCGGTAACGGTTGTCGCGGCGGGCCTCGTCGAAGAGCCGGTCGTACTCGGAGCGCAGTTCCCCGAGCACACTGGCTTCCAGCAGCTTGCCGATGACGATGAAGCCGTCGCGGTGGAAGCTGTCGATCTGGCCCGGCGTCAGGGAGCGGTTGGGATTTTCGGTTGCCGTCTCTGCCATAGTGGAGGCGGAAGATAGTCAAGATCGGGATCTCTGGTAACCTTCTGGTAACCCAGGTGTCGAGTTGGGGGATCCGCCGTATTTCTACCCGAGCTTGCCCGTCGGCTCCCACCGCATCGCTGTGTGGTACACTACACAGTGTTGTCACCGTCGGGTGTCAGTCTTTCGCGTTAGGCTGATGGCTTTCTTGATGAACGACCCACTGGCTCGCGACTTGCAGGTGGGCGCGGCATGCCTGCCGTCGCTTACCGCCGCCGCACGCCTGAGACCGAGCCTCTGTACCAGGCCATGGCTGGTCATCTGGAGACCTTCGTCGAAGGACTGCGCGCCTCCGATCGCCAGCTGCCCCGGCACGTCGAGCAGGAACTGCGAGCGTATCTCGAATGTGGCATCCTCGCCCACGGGTTCCTGCGGCTGCGATTAGAAGACTGCGGTGAGAGCCGCGTCGTGGCATTCTCCTGCAAGAAGAGGGGCTTCTGCCCGTCGTGCCTGGGCCGACGCATGGCCGACACGGCGGCGCGGCTGACTGAGGAGGTGCTGCCCGCCGTCCCGGTGCGACAGTGGGTACTGAGCTTTCCCTACGAGATCCGCTATCGCCTGGCCTGGGACGGAGACCTGGTCAGCGCCGTGCTGGCCGTTTTCCTGCGCGTCGTACAGGGTTGGTATCGACGCCAGGCGAAGGCCGCAGGCCATGCCGGGGGGCGTTGTGGCTCGGTTACCTTCGTGCAGCGCTTCGGCAGTTCGATCAACCTCAATCCGCACAGCCATGTGCTCATGCTCGACGGTGTCTACGTACTCGGTGACGACGGCACACCCACCTTCGTACCGGCGCCGCCGCTGACGGATGACGATGTGCGCCAGATTGTGGAGACCACGGCCAAGCGCGTCATCCGTTTGTGTCAACGCCGGGGCTTGTTCGAAGAAGGATCAACCGACCCGTTGTGGGAGCAGGAGCCCCTGCTGGCGCAGATCTCGGCGGCCTCGGTGCAGGGCATGGTGGCCACGGGCGAGCGCGCCGGGCGGCGTGTGCGCCGGCGGGTGAGTGACCCCGAGGACGGCTTTCGTTCCGGTGCGTTGTGCTACGCCTCACGAGGATTCTCGCTACACGCGGCCACTCGTATCGGCGCCATGGACCGGCAACGCCTGGAACAGCTGTGCAGGTATGTCGTTCGTCCACCGGTGGCCTCCGGGCGGCTGCAGTTCGTCGATGTGGAGACGCTGGAGTTTACGTTGAAGACGCCGTGGGCTGACGGTACTACGTCGCTGCTGCTGAGCCCCCAGGAGCTGCTGGAGAAACTGGCGGCGCTGGTACCGCCGCCGCGGCTGCATCTGATCCGTTACCATGGCGTGCTGGCGCCGGCGTCGCCGGATCGGGCCCAGATCGTACCTGGCCCCAGTGCTCTGACGGCGGCGTCTGACGATGGAGGGTGTGGTCAGACCGACAACCCTGGCCGGCATCGCCACCGGGTCGAATGGGCTCGGCTGCTGGCCCGCGTGTTCCAGATTGAGGTGACGGTGTGCCCCGCCTGCGGCGGCACGATGAAGATTATCGCTGCCCTGACCGATGGGGCTTCGGTGCTCGTGGTATCTGGCGGGTGTCGGCCTGCCATCACGGGCGCCGCCGATCGCGCCGGCGCGGATCGACCGACAACTGGAATTCGACGATGCTGCCTGAGATCCTCGTCGGCGGTCTGGCCGGGCACCCGTTCGTCGGGCACGGTAGGGAAGGGACATCGGTGTGCGCTGTTGGTCGTGATCAGCCAGTTGCAGGACGGGTGCAACTGCCTCGTTGTGCAGAAAACCTTGCTCGTGTTACCAAATGCACCGCTATATACGACCTGGAGGCCAATGGTATCGACCAGACCAGCCTATGAGCCTTGTCCGAGGGCACCGAACTCACCATAATGGGCCCTTGTAATTCCTAGCCGTACCGCCTTCGCCCAGACGGACGGAATGGGGGAGCACGACGGCCCTCCCCATGCTCGTCATCATGCCGCCGCCCGATGTTGAAAAGCCGTTGTTGATCCATCGTGGCAAGCAAGTTGCGGTTGTGGTGATGCGCATCACGGCGTGAGTGAGGATAAAGGGTGTATTTGTTAGTGAGTCAAGGCAGCATGCAGGCCTGTATTGGGCACTGCTGCAGTTATTTTCACCGCAGTGGGCCTGAGAACCCGGTTGGGTGTGGTCGATGGCGTCGATGGTGAAGATCAGCGCCGGGTGCGACGGCTGTCACCTGCCGACCGTCCTGAGGGGGGACACGAGACACTTCCCCCCGGCCGTTGACTTGAGATCGGGCGTCACTGCCTCAGGCAGTCGAGGCGGCGTAGTCGATGTCGAACTCTTGTTGTGGCTGCCTACCGGCCGGGCGAGCGGTGGGGCGCGGGCGGGTAAGCCGACGCCTTGCAGGTAAAAAGTTATTATCATATATAAGAGGATTACTACTTATTTTGTTGCCGGCGGGATTGGTTGCCCTATCGTTGGGCGGCCAGGCTCCCGCGACCGCAGTGCTGTTGCATAGCACGGTGCCCAGCTAAATGCCGTTCGCTACAGGAGTTCTACCATGATTCGTCTGATCTTGTCGCTCGTATTCCTCTTCGTCATTGCGTTTGGCTCCGACGTCACCCACGCACAAAATACCCAGACCCTGCGGGGGTATGTAAGTGCTGTGGACGACTTTAACGGCACCATCACGTTGTCTTCAGACCCGATCCGCTTGAGTCCAACGGCAGAACTGTTCGAGAGTCAATGCGGTAGCCAGGCCCGGGCAGTTGATCGCGACTGGTTGGAAAATGAGCTCGCAAGTTATGACGTTTATCTTGCGGTTAAGGTTCACTACACGCGGGATGGCAAACCTCAAGCCTACGAGGTATACGCACATCCGTGTGATATCCAAGACCAGGTAATTTGGGGCAACCTTGTAGAAATAAAAGACTTAGATGATGGAAGCGTCGGTCTTGTAATGTCTGGGAATTCCCTGTCTGTGGCGTTTGACGCGCCGATCTACAGGGGACCTGATTTCGAGGAGATCTGGCTTGAGGACATCCAGCCGGGCGAATTCGTAGAAATGGTCAAGCGCTGGGACGAGTGGGGCGAGGCCATTATCCAGGTCCATGTCGATCCGCCCGAGCCAGAGTTGGCATGGCCATCAGAAGAGCTTCTCATCGGCGCGGACAGCAACTTTCGATTCGACCACTTCTCGGTGCGCTGGACAGGGCAGGTGGAACCAAAATTTTCCCCGGAGCAGGAAGATTGGACGTTCATTGTCGACGTTGACGACGGCGTCAGGCTGTGGGTAGACGGCGAATTGATCATCGACGAGTGGTACCCTCAAATGAACGAACACTCAGGCGTGAAATCCGGTCTAAACACCCCGGGAAAATACGATATCGTGCTGGAGTACTTCGAAGAGCAGGGCGGCGAAACGATACGCCTCTTTTGGGAGAGCCCGAGCCAGCCTCGTCAACTCATACCCGCGGACCGTCTCTTCGCGCCTTCGGGCGGACAGGGCCTGCTCGGCGAGTTCTACCCCAACATGGAGCTTGAAGGCAATCGTCAAGGGAACGCGGCCTTCGAGCGCGTCGACCCCCAGATCAACTGGAAGACGGACAGGAGTGATGAATCGTGGGTTTGGGAGGGGTTGGTATCTGTAGATCCCGTTTCACTCGAGGCCCGAGAAGTGCGAAACCTGGCCTTCACTGAGGACACCTTTTTCTACGATGCCGACGGCTTTCCCCTGGAAGCCAAGGACCTCCTGTCCGGGGACCGAATCGTCGTTCAGGCTACGTGGCGCCCCAACAGTAACATCCCAGAGGCTTTCGAAATCCAGATAAACGACCCCAATATGGGGTTTGACTGGCCCGAGCAAACAGATCCGGATGTCTGGATAACGGAATTCATCTTTGTGCGAGTCGACGGCAGCGACGAAATGGTCGTAATGGATCGCTGGGGGAGG
>DASCMS010000113.1:0-19196 GCA_036011085.1 Candidatus Latescibacterota bacterium | reverse complement strand
CTGTGAGGGTGATCAACGTGAAACGAACCAAAGCGTGGCTCCTGGTCGGTGCCGCGGCCCTGCTGCTGGGGGTGGGCTGCCTGTCTCTGACACCGATCCAGGCGATGCACAAGGTCGAACTGGAACCTGGAGTGACGGCTTCCGGCCAGTATGAGGTCAATCCCGTGGACGGCAGCGTGTCATATGTGCATGAGGGCCTGCGGCTGCGCGTCGAGCATCTGTCCGCAGACATGCTCGATGCACAGATCCCTGGTGTCGAGAACCCTTACGTCTACCGTCACGTAGACTACGACCAGGGATTCGTGCCGCAGCGCTTCACGATCTTCCAACTGACGCTGAGCAATCCGACGTTCGACAAGGTTCTGGCCGAGCCGCAGCGATGTCATCTGGTCACCGATCGTGGCAAAGTACTGCGACCCTACGCCCTGACGCGGACCAGCGCGACGGGAGACCCACGTAACTTCGAGACGTACTGGCTGTCCCGCGGAGTGCAGAGCGGCAACGCCCAGAAGATCTACCTGGAGCGCATGGCGGTGTTACGTGGCGCGATCTTCCAGCCGAACAGCTTCGTCTTCAAAGGCAACACGTACTCGGGCAAGCTGGCCTTCGACCCACTGCCGCTCGACACCGAGGAAGTTGTGCTGCACCTTGACCGGCTGGTTCTCGAGTTCGGCATCTATGACATTCCGAAGACGCAGACGGACCTGGAGTTCCGCTTTGCCGTCGACAGTCGAATCGTTGACGCAGGCGTGGCGGCCCGATAGGGGCTTGTTTTTTCGTTCGATGTATAGGCAGACGTGAAAGGAGGCATATCGACACTCGATGAAGCAGTATCTTGCTACCAACCAACCATCGCACCAGGGCCATCGCTGCGGTACGCAGTGGATCCCTGTTATTTCAAACCCTTCGTAGGAGAATTCCGATGAAGCGCGTAGTTCTGTTCGGTCTGGCCGGGGCTCTGGCCCTGTCCACAGCCGCCAGTGCTCAGTTGATGGGCAATGGCAACTTCTGGTATTCCGGTGACGGTTCGATCCCGAACCTCTCCGAGGCGATCGACGGTGACATCAGCAACATCAAGGCACACGGTTACCACCTGTCGTGGGCACCGTCGCAGGTGTTCCAGTGGGGTGACCAGTACGGCTACTCGAAGGACTCTGATCTCGAGTCCCGTCGGATCCGTATCTACGCCATCGATCTCGACAACAACCTGTACCTGGCCGATGGTGAGGATCCGGCAGAGAACGGCACGGACGCCGACCTGACGACGCACTACTTCTTCGCCTGGGACGCCGACAATCTGTATACCGCCGCCGATAACGTCGACAACCACTACGACATCATTCCGGCTCCCGATGGTGGTGATGCCAACTTCTGGCAGCGTGACACCTTCTGGATCACCATGGACCTGAGTGACGGTGCCGGTCCGAACAACGGCAATACCATCGTCGAATGGCGCGTCAGCCCGCTCAACACTGGCGAGGCTGGTCACTCGATGCACATCGCACACTACGCCGACGGCGAGGGTTCGCAGGTCATCTACGGTGACGACCCGAGCTACTTCCTCGGCGCCGAAGTACGCGGCGGTCCGAGCGCCACCGGGTACTGGTTCGAGGCGAACGCTCCGTGGGACCTCGTGTTCCTCTTCGCTCCGGATCTGCGTAGCAACGTGGGCGCCGGTTTCGCGTTCCGCGGTCGTTTCATCATCCCCGATCCGGACGGTGACGACAGCTATGGTCAGACGTACTTCGGCGGTGACCAGAACGATCTGGGCACCAACGCCAAGTGGCCGCGCTTCGTTCTGTCCGACGCCAACACGACCAACCAGACGGCCGTGGAGGCGACGACCTGGGGCGCAGTCAAGTCGCTCTACAAGTAAACGGCGAGCAAGCTCGCTAGGGCGAGCAAGCTCGCTAGGGCGAGCAAGCTCGCTAGGGCGAGCAAGCTCGCTGACGTAGTTGGTATCTGACGAAGCCGGGCGCCGTGTGCCAGGAGGGGCACGGTGCCCGCTCCGTCGATTTTCTACCTCGGATTTCGGGAATAGACTCTGAAGCGACGATGAGTACGAGCGTCCTCATACGGCAACCGAAGTGGTGGCTCGTCGGCCTGTGTGCCTCGGCGGTCGTGCACTTCGTTGTGCTCGGTTCGTACCTGAGTCTCGGTGAGCGTGTCCGTGAGGCCGTGCAACGCATCACCTTCGAGCCGCCACCGCCGCCGAGTGTGTTCATCAAGCCCCCACGTTCAACGACGCGGGTGCTCGAGTTCCGCAAGACGCCGGTGCCGCGTGGCAGCTATCTGCGGCAGAAGACGAAAGTCGCACGGACTCGAGTGCAGCAGGTGCAGGCTATGGTGGCCATGCGCACCGACAATCTGCTCAGCGACCTCGACGCCTCGAAGATCGCGCCGCCGTCGCTGCGCCGCAGCGCGCGCATGGGCATCGGATCCGGCACTGCCACCGGTGCTGGCGGCGGATCCTTCGCTCTGGCTTTGCCGACGTTGAGCAACGTCGAAGTTCGTGGCGTCAAGGAGTCGACGGCGCAGATCGACATGAACCTCGACATGCTGGCCATCAAGGACATGGACACCGGCCAGTACCAGGCGATGGTCATCCAGGATCCTGACGACCGGCGCAAGATCTCTGGTTATATCCATCTGGCGCAGGCGTTCACGCAGAACCGCACCGTCGCCGGCAGCGGCGGCCATGCCTCGGGCAACTCCGCGCAGCTGAGATCGCAGATCACGAGCTATGCGAACCTTGATTTCCTTATCAAGGCGCTCGACGAGTACACCGGCATCGAGGCTGACTACCTGGGCCCGATTCCGCTGGATGATCCGCGCATCAACCAGGTGCCCTGGCTGCTGTTGCCCTCCTGGTTCGGCGAAGTCCATTCGTCGAGTGAGTTGGAACTGGAGAGTCTCGGTCACTACCTGGCCAACGGCGGCTTCGCCTTGACCACGTCCGGACCGAACGAGAAGCTCAGTGGCCCCAAGTTTGACCGGCTGCGCGAAGCTCTGTCCACGCAAGGCCTCTACGAGGGGCAGGACTGGCGCTTCGTCTACCTGAAGCCCACCCACCCCTTGTACCATTCCTACTTCGACTTCGATATGGCCGTACGCGACAACGTCGCCGTGTTCACGACTCCAGAGGGTGTCTCCCGCCGGACTCTGGGGGACATGGGCCTCATGGTGGGTGACCGCCTCGCCGTGCTGTTCACCGATCAACAGGTCAGCACCGCCTCGGGCCGCGAGGGCACGACGAATGCGATGCTCGCCGTCGACGGGACACGGCACCTGCAGTTTACGGTAAACACCGTCGTCTTCGCCCTGACCCAGGAGGGTGGGGTGACGCAGCAGTTGATGGCTGGGATCAAGTAGCGTGGGCGGCGGAATGCTAGGCGAGATGTGGGCCAGCATGGCCCTTACAGGGAAGGGGATCATTCTCCTGCTCGGCGTCCTGTCGGTGTATTCGATGGCCGTCGTCGTCGAGCGTCTGGCGGCACTGCGCTGGTCAGCGCGCAACAGCCGCACTTTCGCTGACGAGACACGGGACATTACCGATACCGACGCTCTGCACTCGCGGGCCGTCGCCCCCGAGTACGGCGAGTTCGCCTCGCTGGCCAGTGTCGTCGGTGGCAGTTTGGCCGAGTACGAAAGACTGCGCAGTGAAGAGAGCGACGGCGACCTGATCCTCGAGGCCGTGGACGAGGCCACGACGCGTCAGGTGGATGTGGCCGTCATCAACCTCCGGGCCCGGCTCACCAGTATGGCAACCGTCGCCGGCGTGGCGCCCTTCCTGGGGCTCTTCGGTACGGTCACGGGTCTGATCGCCGCCTTCCGCGGCATCGCCGAGACCGGTGGGGGTGGCTTGGCCGCCGTATCCAGTGGTGTCTCCGAGGCGCTGGTGACGACCGTTATCGGACTGTTCGTCGCCATGCCCGCTCTCTGGGCCTACAATTACTTTATGAACCGGGTCGATGTCATGTCCGTCGACATCGACAACCGCGCCCGCCAGCTGGTACAGGGCGTTGTGCGGCGGCAACTCACGCTCACCGGGTCACGCGCCGGGTCGCCTCGCCACGAGCGCCGAACCGCGGAGGGCGGCACGAAGCTGTCCGCCCTGCCCGACATCACACCCATCGTCAACGTCGCCCTGGTACTGCTCATCATCTTCATGATCGTCACGCCCATGATTCGCGAGGGCGTACAGGTCGACACGCCCAAGGCGGAGGCCATCGAGCAGTTGTCAGAACAGGATCAGAGCGTCGTTCTCTCGATTCAGGGCGACGGCGTCATGTTCGTCAACCTGAAGGCCGTCGACCGCAGTACGCTGCAGAGTGAACTGTCGCTGGCTTACCGGGGGCAGGAAGGCAAACCGGTTGTGATCAAGGGCGCCGAGAACCTCGCGTATCGCGATATCCTCTCGGTGATGGATGTGTGCAAGGTCATTGGGGCCCCCTCCGTCGATCTCGTCGCCTCCAGGGTGGAGTGAGGGATGGCCCGACGACGCCCACGCAAAGGCAACCGCGCCGAATCGGCGATCAACATCACGCCCCTCGGGGATGTGTCTCTGTCGCTGCTGCTCGGTTTTCTCGTGATTACGCCGATCATCATCGAGACCATGGCAACAACGCTGCCCCAGGAGGGGTCCGGGGTGTCCGCCGGGGCCGTACGCCAGGATCCCATCGTCGTGCTCACGGCGGAGGGACAGATTCTGCTCAATGGCAAGGAGGTCACCGAACAGGAGTTGCCGGGCGAATTGAGCGAATTGCTGCCACCGGGAATGGACGGCGAGCGCAAGGTGATGTTCACCGGCGCCGGCGACATCGCCTATCGCGATGTCATGCATCTGCTGGACGTCATGCGGAAAAACGGGGTGGAGGCCATCGGTATCCGTTGACTGACTGACAGCTACCGACTCTCCAGGGCTCGCCGCGCCTTCCTCAGCTGTTCGAGGAAGGCCTTTCTCGTTCTGCCTTCCGGCCGTGATCTCTCCAGTCCCTGCTCGTAGATACGGACAGCCGATCCCGGCTGACCCAACTCGAGATGGGACGAGCCCAGACCGAACCATCCCATAGCCACATCGGGAGCCAGCGACACGACGCGCTCATAGTAGGTCCGGGCGCGATCAGGCCGTCGCAGCAGCATACTGGCGTTGCCCGCGTTCAGGGCGGCGGGGGTGAACTCGGGCGCAATGCCCAGGGCCTCCTCGTACCGTTCCAGGGCCAGGTCCGGCGATCGTCGCTTCAGGTGGATGTTACCCAGCTGATTCAACGTCTGGTAGTCACCGGGGCGCCGGTGGAGAACGGCCTCAAACCGGTTCTGCGCTTCGTCGAGGTAGTCGTAGGCGAGGAGGAACCTGGCCAGGGCGAAGATGTGATCGGTCTGCTCGCCGGACTCGACGATGGCATCCCGCAGCAGGCGCATCTGCTTGAGTGCGTCTACATCGCCACCACCCACATCCTGCAGGTGCTGGTACTCAGCCAGAGCGCTGTCAGCCCGGGTCGGCCGGTCCAGACGGCGCGCCAGCTGCGCTACGCGGTAGTGGGCATCGAGGTAGCTGGGGTCGAGCTGTCGCGCCCTGTCATACTGTGCAAGGGCTGGCTCAGAGTCGCTGAGGCCCTCCAGAGCCTGACCGAGGAAATAGAAGGTCGTAGGGGATGTGGAATCGAGACGGGCTGCCTGCTCCAACTGCTGTCTGGCCTCGACGAAGCGATGCCGTTTGAGATAGAGCGCACCAAGACGTCGGCTGACCACGGCGTCTTCCGGGGCCAGTGTTGCGGCGCGTAGAAGTGCGGCTTCGGCCTCATCGTATCGACCCAGCGAGGTGTACAGGCCTCCCAGATTGGCGTGATCGGCGGCCTGCCCCGGATCCAGCAGTGCGGCTTGGTACAGGCGCTCGATGGCCGTCGCGTACTGCCCCTGACTGGCGTGTATCCCACCTGCAACCCGTAGCAGGGCGGCGTCCTCCGGATACAGCTCGAGGGCCCGGGTTGCGGCGCCCAGGGCCTCGATGGCATCGCCGGCCATCCACAGTGCCCCGGCGAGGCCCCGGTGGATCTCGAGTGGCGCCTGATCCTGCTCGGAGACTCCATCGAGGATCTGCTGGTAGAGCCCGGCGGCCCGGCGGTGATCACCCAGGGCGGTGAACGTGCGCGCCTTCGCGGCGGGATCAAGGGGCGCTGCCGCTGATGTCGACACTGCGCCTGCGGCCAGAGCGACGACCCACAACAGGGCGATTCTTCGAGCCGCGGTGAGTCCCTGCAGCGCTGTGGCCGGATTGTTCATTTCCATAGGATACGGTCTGGAACCCCCGCAGGCATATGGGTACATTGTGTGGCTTCTGGATTCGAGAAAACGACAAGCCAACAGAGCCTGCGGGCGCGGGGGAGCGAACGTGAAGTACCATAGATGGTTCTGCCAGTGACATCGCCCTTCTCCGGCTGGACCCGAAGCTTTGCCATGCTGGCGGTGGCCGTCGCCGGTGTCGGTTTCTTCTTCGGCGTGCAGCTGACGCTGTTCAACAACTTCATCGTCGAGCGTCTCGGTATCGAGCCCCATCAGCTCGGCAGCATCGAGGCCCTGCGAGAGGTCCCGGGCTTCCTCAACGTCCTCTTCGTCGCCCTGATGATCCGCTGGGCGCCGTCTCTGGTGGCCGTACTGGCGCTGGCGGTGATGGGTCTGGGACTGGCCGCGTACCAGTGGGTGGACTCAGTGATGAGTCTGGCCCTGTTCTCGCTGGTCTGGAGCATCGGGTTCCACTGCTGGGTGCCGCTGGAACAGGCCATGGCCCTGACACTGTCGCCGGAAGGTGAGAAGGGCAAGTGGCTGGGGCGGCTGCGCTCGATCAGCAGCGCCGCCTGGTTGCTGGCCATCGGTCTGTGCATCCTCGTCCTGCGTCATGTCAGCTACGAAGGCATGTTCGTCCTCGCCGGCCTGGTGACGGTCTGCGGTGGTATGGCCCTGCTGTTTGCCTCGCGGGAGCGCACCGAGCCCGAGTCGCGCTTCGTCTTCCGACGGAAGTACTACCTCTACTATGCTCTCAATTTCCTGCAGGGCTGCCGCAAACAGATGTTCATCACCTTCGCCATCTTTGCCCTCGTGAAGGTGCACGGCATGCCGGTGGAGACGACGATGATCCTGGTCCTGATCAACCAGACGCTGATCACCTTGTCGGCGTCCTGGCTCGGGCGCCTCGTCGATCATTTCGGTGAGCGGGTCATGCTCAGCGCCAGCTACGTAGGTCTTGTGTTCGTCTTCGCCGGGTACGCACTGATCGACCACCGCCCGACGCTCTACGCCCTGTATTGCATCGACAACCTGATCTTCTTCGGCAGTATCGCCCTCAATACCTACATATACCGGATCTCCAGTGACGCCGATCTGCAGCCAACGTTGTCGATGGGTGTGACGATGAATCATCTGGCCGCCGTGATCGCACCGTTGATCGGTGGCTTCGCCTGGTATCACTTCGGCTACCGGGTCATCTTCCTCAGCGGCTCGCTTCTGGCCCTGATTTCCCTCATCGTATCTCAGTGGGTGCCACCCGCTGAGAGTCAGCCGTCGCAGGAGAGGTCCGCAACGACTGCTTCCGCCTAGAGCATGTGGCTCCAGCCACACGGCTCAGGCAACCACTTCAGAAAGAGAGAGCTCCACCATGAAAATCGGTACGCGCATGCCGGGCTTTGCCCGCGAAATCGGCTTCGACGCCTACTGCGAGTGGCTCGCAGAGAATGGCTTCGAGGCTGTCGACACGCCGACGCTGACGGCACCGATCGCGCGCACGTGCAAGCGTCTCGGCCTGGCCATCGGTACCTGTGATGCCAACGCCGGAGGTCTGTTGTCGCAGGACAAGGCGAAGAGTCGCAAGGCCTTGAGCAGCCTGAAGAAGGATCTCACCGCCATCGCCAAGCACGGCGGACACACCTACTTCGCCATCCTCGGAGCTGACGACCCCAGCCAGGGCCGGGCCAAGACCTTCGAGATCTTTGAGCGAGTCTATCCGAAAGTTGTGGAACACGCCGAGAAGGTGGGTGTCAACATCGCGATTGAGCCATGGCCCGGCGGCCATCCGTGGTATGGGAATCTCGGATGCACACCCGAGAGCCTGCGCCGGATCTTCGCCGCCATTCCCTCGCCGAATCTCGGGATCTGCTACGACCCGTCGCACTTTGCCCGCATCCAGATCGACCATGTGCGTCTGCTGCACGAATTCGGTGACCGAGTCCGTCACGTACACCTCAAGGACACCGAGATCATCGAGGAGAAGCTGTATGAGTCCGGTGTCCTGGGTGAGAGCTACGATCGTACCTACGGGTTCGGTGAAGGCTGGTGGCGCTACACGATTCCCGGAGAGGGACTCGTCGACTGGCAGCTCGTGATCCGCCGGCTCGAAGAATTCGGCTACGACGGTGTTCTCAGTGTCGAGTTGGAGGACCACCACTTCTGGGCAACGGCCGAACTGCAGAAGGAAGGCTTGCTGCGCTCGCGAGACTTTATCGGCCAGTTTCTCAAGGACGAGGACTGATGGTCCGATTCGCCGTGGTCGGTCTCGGTATGGGCCGCAATCGGTCGCAGTTGATCACCGAGACCACCGGTGCCGAGCTGGCCTGTGTTGTCGATCTGAACGAGGAGCTGGCCCGTAAGGCGGGCGAAGACTTCGGCTGTGACTGGCATACAGACCTCGACGACGCGCTCGGACGCGGCGATGTCGACGTCGTCATGGTCATGACTCCGAGCGGACTGCACTGCGACCTGGGCGTGCGCGCCGCCGCAGCCGGCAAGCACGTGATCACGACAAAACCGATGGACGTGAGCACGGCCGCCTGTGACCGGCTCATCACTGCCGCAGACACAGCCGGCGTCGTGCTTGGCGTCGACTACCAGAGTCGCTACGTGGATACCAACGTCCGGGTCGCCACGGCGTTGCAGGACGGCCTGCTGGGCAAACCGTTGCTGGGGGAGGTCCGCTTCAAGTGGTTCCGCTCCGATGACTACTTCGCCCACGGCGGCGGCTGGCGCGGCACGTGGAAGATGGACGGCGGGGGCTCGCTGGCCAACCAGGGCTCGCATCTCATCGATCTGTTGCTCTGGTTCATGGGTGACCCGGACCGGGTCTACGGCGAGGCGGCCATCCTCAACCATGACATAGAGACGGAGGATGTGGGCATGGCGATCCTGCGGTATCCGAACGGAGCACGGGGCGGGATCGTCGGTACGACGACGTTCCCCACCAGCGCTTACTTCAGCGCCGAGGTGCATGGCAGCGAAGGGGGTGTCCTGATCGATGCGGCCCTCACCGGTGAGGCCCGGTACTTCGGCGACTGCGTGGAGGAGAAACTGGCCACCATCGACAACCCATTGAAGAACGTGGTGGAGGATGTCGTCTCCTGCCTCGAACATGGCACCCGACTGCGTGTCGACGGGCGTGAGGGCCGACGTACGGTCGCCCTGCTGGAGGCGATCTACCAGTCCTCCCGCGAGGGGATGCCCTTGGCTTTCGAGACGGCCCCATCCCCATGAGTGCGTCTGAAGGTGGGGCATTCACCGTTGCCCTCGTCGGTGTCACGGGCCCCCACAGCCGGGGCTGGATGGAGACGCTGCAAAGTCTCGAAGAGACGCGGGAGCTGATCGTCTGTGATGTCGATGAGGCGGGATCGGGAACGGCTACGGCGACCGAGACCCACCCGACAGCCCCGATCCCCGACTCGGCCACCGTCGTCTCCTTCGATTCGCTACTCGCCGGAGACAGCCGCCCCGACGCTGTCCTGCTGTCGGTGCGCAACGATCAGGCCCCAGACCTCGGGGCGCGTCTGCTGGCGGCGGGTATCCCCTGTATCATCGAAAAACCTTCGGGACGCACGTCGGCCGATATCGAGGCGCTGAACGCGGCGGCCGCTGCTGGCGGCACGATCTGGGCACCTGGGTTCCTCAATCGCCTGCAACCGGCGGCTCGCAGGATCCGCCGTCTCGTCAACGAGGGTGCCCTGGGCCAGATCCGCTCGATCGAAGCGCGCATGGTGACCAGCAGCGTCAGCCAGCGCAACCCCGATCACTGGCTGTTCAGCAAACAAGTGGCCGGCGGCGGCATCCTGCACTGGCTGGCCATCCACACCATCGACCTGATCCGCTACCTGACGGGTCAGGAGTTCGGTGAAGTCTCCGGTCACTGCAGCACGTTCACCCGCGGCATCGACGTGGAGGACATGGCGGCTCTGACCTTCACCCTCGGTGGCGGGGCGGTGGGCAACCTTCACGCCGGTTACATCCTGCGGCAGCGCTACGGCGATATCGGCATCACGCTGCGCGGTGATCTCGGCGAAATCGTCTGGCCTCAATGGGATGTCGACGGACGGCAGGACACACTCTACCTGCATACAGAAGGACCCGCCTCCGAGGGAGCCGAAGCGGAAGTCGTACGGCTCGAACCACCGGGCGGGGCGGGGTATGGTGGGGACCTCGGGCAGCAGTTCGTCCGCAGCTTCCTGCACGCCGCGAAGATGGGCGGCCAGTTCATCACCAGCGGCGACGACGCTCTGCGGGCGATGCGCTTCGTCGAGGCCGCCTATGCCGCCAGTGACAGTGGCACCCGGGTGAGACCATGAAGATCGAGTCCGTCGAGGTCCGGCTCATCGATGCCGACTTCCGCAATCTCATCATCACCCAGGTGCACACCGATGCCGGATTGACCGGTATCTCCGAGGTCGTGACCAAACGTTTCGATGACGCCACCTTGAGGGCCATCGAAAACCTGGTGCAGAACATCGGCCTCGTCGGCAAGGACCCGAGACAGCCGGCACTACACTTTGAACGGATGTACCGTGATAACCAGTGGACGATCGGCACCGTTGCCGTATCCGCCATCAGCGCCCTCGACATCGCCATGTGGGACATCAAGGGTCAGGAGGTGGGCAAGCCGGTGTACGAGTTGTTCGGCGGTCCTACATTCGACGGGCGGGTGCCCGTCTACTGTCACGTGCCGGCCGGCGCTACCCGCGAGGAGTATGCCGACAACCTTGGCGGTGCCCTCGATCGTGGCTATCGGGTGATGAAGACGACGATCCCCGTCTATTACGGGCAGAAGCAGAAGGTCAGCACCGACGGGGCGGAGTACAGCACGTCCGGAGCCGCCTACTCGGGGACCAAGGGCCGCGTCGACGGCAGTCACAACGAACACCAGTGGACGGACCCGGCGGTGATTGCCGACGTGATCGATTTCTTCGCGCATGCCAAGGCGGTCCACGGTGACCGTGTCGAGCTGTGGGTCGACTGTCATGCGCGTCTGTCCGGCGCCACCGCCGTACAGCTCGTGCACGGACTGAAGGGCCTCGTGGACGTCATCGAGGAGCCCCTGCCAGGGGAGGACATTCCCGGCCTGCTCAAGTTGAAGGAGGCCAGCTACGCCTGTGGTGGACCACGGATCGCAGGCGGCGAACGAACCGCAACCGTTTACGACCGCAACATGGTCTCCATGCTGACAGACCAGGCCGTCGACGTCTTCCAACCCGACATCGGCAACTGCGGTGGCTTCGGGCAGTTGCAGGAGCTGTGCACCGTGGCGGCCATGAACAATATCGCCGTGGCGCCGCACAATCCCAATGGGCCGCTGTCTGTCGCCCAGGGATTGCAGGGCATGGCCTTCTTGCGCAACGGTTATATCCTCGAGACCGTGGGCAACGAGAACGAGGAGAAACTGGCGCAGGATCTTCTGACCCATCCGGAGATCGTGTGCAGTAAAGACGGGTTCATCGACCTGCCCACGGGTCCCGGACTGGGCACGGCACTGAACCTGGAAGGACTCGCAGCGCGTGCCTTCAAACGGTATTACGAGACGACAAGATAGGTCGCCTTGCGACCTTGTACCGCCGCCGACGGGTGGCAAAGGGGGGGTGAGAAGTCATGAAAGTCGTCAATGTCGAGCGGATCGTGGTGGACGTGCCTTTCACCGAACGGCAGCAGCAGATCACGGCGCGGGAGGTCTACAACTGGGCCGTTCTGGAAATCTGCAAGGTGACCTCGGATACCGGCCACGTGGGCTGGGGAGAGACGGTCCTGCACTACACCTGGGGCAAGGTCTCGGACGAATCCGTGGAGCGGGTGATGGGGAAGAGCCCTGCCGAGGTGATGCATGATGACGGTCTCGGGAGTGGACTGCAGATGGCGCTGTTCGACCTGGTGGGAAAGATCCTCGAAGTACCTGTGCACAAGCTGCTCGGGCAGAAGGTGCGCGACTGGACTCCCATCAGCTGGTGGTCGATCGACGCATCACCCGAAGACTGGGCCGCCGAAGCGCAGGACGCCGTCGCCGCTGGCTACACCAGTTTCAAGAACAAGCCGAGGCCCTGGTGGGACATCGTCGCCCAGGTGGATGCCATTTCCAAGGTCGTGCCTTCCTACTTCAAGCTCGATCTCGACGCCAACGCCACGTTTCAGAACGCGGCCACTGCCATTCCCATCATCAAGAAGCTGGAAGGCTACGGCAACGTCGCCATGTTCGAGAGCCCGATCCCCCAGGGCGATCTTCTCGGCAACCGGCAGATCCGCCAGGCCATCCAACGCCCGGTGGCCATGCATTTCGGTTCCCCCCCGTTCATCACCTGCGTACGGGAAGAGGTCTGCGACGGCTTCGTGATCTGTGCCGGCAAGTCTGGCGTCATGAAGCAGGGAACCCTGGCCGCCGAGGCACAGATGCCCTTCTGGCTGCAGCTGGTCGGCAACGGCCTGATGACGACCTGGGCGGCCCATCTCGGCGCGGTGCTGACCCACGCCACGTGGCCGACGATCTCCTGTGTCAACATGTTCTCGCACCATCTACTGAAGACACCGATCGAGGTCGTCGGGGGATACCAGCAGGTTCCCGATGGTCCGGGTCTCGGCGTCGATGTCGACGAGGAAGCCATCGAGCGCTTCCGCGTGGCAGACGATCAGATCCAACCTTTCGCCGCCGACGGCAAACCCTACGATCGACCCAAGCCGAGGCTGCTGAACACCATCGTCTATCCCGACGGCAGCTGTGTGCACATGGCCTCCACGAGTCAGGGGTACGGCTACTTCAGCAATGGCCATGGCCCGGCCCAGGTCGAGGGTGCCTTTCTGGAGGTCACACCGGATGACGGCTCGAAGCACTGGTCGGAGCTGTTCGAGCGTGCCGGCAAGCATCCAGTCCGTGCACGTCGGGAGGTGTGATCGTGGGATCGATAGACTGGCCCCTGGAGCGTCTGCGCGACTATCGGCCCGAGTTGACGGCGCCGGATGATTTCGAAGCGTTCTGGCGCCGCAACCTGGAACAGAGCGCCACAGTCCCACTGAACGCGGAGTTCACCGAACTCCAGGGCAATCTGCCCGGGGCCCGGATCTACGATGCCGCCTTTGACGGTGTGGACGGTGTTCGCGTACGGGGCTGGTTTCTCACGCCCCTGGACACCGCGACGGCTCTACCGGTGCTGGTACGTTTCATCGGGTATTCGGGCGGCCGCGCCTACGCCCACACGAATGCGCACCATGTACTCAACGGTTTCTGCGTCTTCGTCATGGATTCGCGCGGACAGGGAGGCCACACCGGCATGCGGCTCAACACGAGCCACGGTGCCCGTCGAGGCTTCATCACCCACGGCATACTCGATCCTGACGAGTATTACTTCCGTGCATTCTATCTCGATACCGTGCGCGCCGTCGAGGCTGTCTGCGGCCGCTCCGAGGTGGACCCGGATCGCGTGGCTGTCACCGGCGGATCCCAGGGCGGGGCCCTGACCATCGCCTGTGCCAGTCTGAGCGAGCGGGTCAAAGTGATGGCTCCCGACGTGCCGTGGCTGTCCCACTTCGAGCGGGCCGTCGACATCGCGGTGGGACCCTACGAAGAGATCACCGACTTCATGAAGGCCTATCCCGAGCGCGTCGACGACGCCTTTCGCACGCTGGCCTACTTCGACAACATGAATCTTGTGACCCGGACACAGGTGGCAGAAGCCTACTACTCGGTCGGCCTGTGGGACGACATCTGTCCGCCCTCGACCGTGTTCGCCTCGTACAATCATCTACCGGACCCGGTGGAGCGCGCCATCGAGATCTACCGCTACAACAAACATGAAGGGGGAGGCGACCTGCACGAGCAACGCAAGATGAAGTGGCTGCGCGATACGCTCGGGTAGCTGTTGGATGTTCGGGTCAGCGTTGACCCTGTTCCTGGCGCCCCGTAGCTTTTGATGTCTTCCATGGGGCCCGTAGCTCAGTTGGCTAGAGCATCTGACTTTTAATCAGGAGGTCTTGGGTTCGATTCCCAACGGGCTCACCATTCATAGGTACAGCCGAAGAGGGGCACCCACATCTGCCAGTGGCAGAGAGTGGCTGCCCCTTTCTTCATCCGGCGCAAGATCCTCCGCCCGTCACGGTACCGACGAGTAGACGTCAGCATTCGGCTCTGTCCCCATCACGAAGCGTAGTGTGCCTCCCTGCATCAGCCGGTCGTGCTCAACAAACGGCATATGCAGACGCTCTCCGTCAAAAGAGACCGCCTGGACGTAGACGGCTCCCGGAACGTCGATACCAACACCTTCCACGATCAACCTGTTGCCGTTGCCGAAGCGGAGTTCGGCCCGCGCGAAGCGGGGTGCCCCTAGCGCATAGGTCGGGACACCTGGAGCGATCGGATACAGTCCGAGGGCGGTGAACACGTACCAGCTCCCCAGCGAACCCGTGTCTTCGTCCCCCGCATAGCCATCCGGCGCGTCACGGTACAGTCGATCACCGATGTCTCGCGCCAGGGGGGCCGTCTTCCAGGCCGCATCCGTGTGGTTGTAGAGATAGGGAACGTGATGAGAGGGCTGGTTTCCGTGGGCGTACTGACCCATACCCGACGCCACCATCTCCTTCATCTCATGGATCATACGCCCGTACTCGCCGGTGTGCACCGTCGGTGGGGCGTTCAGGAAGCTGTCGAGTCGGGCCGCCATGGCCGACTTTCCTCCCAATACTTCGACGAGACCCGGGATGTTGTGGGGCACCCCCCAGGTGTAGTGCCAGGCGTTGCCCTCGACGAAGGGTCCACCCCATTCCACCGGGTCCAGTGCCGCCCACGAGCCATCCGCGTTGCGCCCGCGGACGAAGCCGCTCGTCTCGTCGAACACGTGTCGCCAGTTCTGCGCCCTGTGAGAAAAGCGTGTGGCGTCAGCCTCATGTCCAAGGGCCCGAGCCATCAGGCTGACGCAGAAGTCTCCGTAGGCGAACTCGAGTGTACGGGACACCGACCCGTCGACGAGATCAGCCGGGACATATCCCAGCCGATCGTATTCGACCAGGCCGATCCGGCCACGGCTCTTGTCTCCCGGATCCACGGCGTTTCGACGCAGGCCCTCGTAGGCTGACTCCACGTCGAAGCCACGCACCTGCTTCGCCCAGGCGTCGGCGATGATGATCTCTGCGTGCGTGCCGGGCATGCCGTCGCGGTACCCGGGACCCGCCCATTTGGGGAACCACCCACCTTCGCGATAGGCGTTGACGAGGCCCTGCAGGATCGTATTGCCACGCTCGGGGAACAGGAAGAAGTGGAGGGGGAGGTGTGTACGGTACGCATCCCAGAGACCGAAGTCGGCCACCATCGGCCCTTCGTGCACTTGGCCGTCGTAGGGGCTGAAGTGGATCATCCTGCCTTCGGCATCGATCTCGTGCCAGTCCCGCGGAAACAGCAGACTGCGATACAGGGCCGTGTAGAAGACGGTATTCCTCTCCTCTGACCCGTCTTCAACACGAGCGCGGCCCAGAAGCGCGTTCCAGTCGCGGCGGCCCTGAGCGGCAATGTCATTGAGGCCCGCCGCACCGATCTCACGTTCGACATTGATCTCGGCCTGGCCAGCGCCGAGGAAAGAGGTGCCCACCCGGAGGGTGAGAGGACGGGTGCGCACGTCGGCAAAACGAACCCAGGCCCCCGAGTGGTCTCCCTGGCTGTGTGTCGCGCCTCGCTGGACGGTACTGTCCGTCCAGGTACCCCAGGCCACCGGGATCCGGTCGAACTGCGCTGTCAGGTAGGAGCGGAAGTTGTCCGGGGTTCCGCCCATGTGGGTTGCCGTCAGCGCTCGAAGACGGGCCTCGGACGGCAGGATCTCGATCAGCGTACCCGGGGGATGAGGATCGAAGATCACCGTGACCGTGTCCCTGCGTGTGGACCGCACACGGACGACAGCGGCCCTCGACGTTGGCGCCACCTCCAGCCGCAGAGCGTAGCGGGGCAGGTCGACGGCGTAGGACTCGGGGCGGGACCATTCACGATCGTGTAAGAACGGGCTGGCCCGCTGGGCGGGGAGAAAACCCGGCTCACCCGTGACCGCCATCAGCGAGAAGTCGCCGTAGTCCGACATCCACACGCTGGCCTGATGTGTGGCCCGGATGCCGTTCAGCGAGTCGGCGTCATAGGTGTAGAAGAGGGCATTCTCGTAGCCCGCCGTCTGTGGTGCCCACGACGTCATGCCCCCCGGTCGGGCCGCGGCAGGATAGGTGTTGCCCCGCGACAGCTCGTACGACGTACGCGTGCCGATCAGCGGATCCACCCACTGTGTCAGGTCTTGCTCCTGTGCCGCTGCCGCTGCTGTCAGCAGGAGCGAGAAGCAGAGCAACCGCCGGATCTGCAGTTTCACGCGCTGCTGGCCTACCAGCGCGTCGACTGGAAGGCCCACCCCGGCTCGACCTTCTGCATCTCCACCTCATCATCTCTCTTACTCAAGCCGCAGTCGAGGTAGTTCTGGTGCAGGCGGGCCAGGGCATCGCGGTCGAGCTCCACACCCAGCCCAGGCCCTTCGGGGACGGCCAGTGCACCCTCCTCGAAGCGCAGCTTGCCGCCGACGATGACTTCGTCCGACTGCCACGGGTAGTGGGTGTCGACGGCATAGGTCAGGTTGGGCACCGCCGCGGCCAGGTGGGTCATGGCGGCCAGCGAGATGCCCACATGGCTGTTGGAGTGCATGGACAGGCCCAACCCGAAGGACCGGCAGAACCGGCCCAGTTCGATCGAGGCGCGCAGGCCTCCCCAATAGTGGTGATCGGACAGGATGATATCCTCTGATCCCAGCCGGACACTCCCGGGCAGATCGTCGAAAGATGTGGTGCACATGTTGGTCGCCAGGGGGATGTCGACGGCCTCCCGTACCTGCGCCATACCCGCCTGGCCGCGCGCCGGGTCCTCGTAGTATTCGAGGACTCCCTCCAGCTGTTTCCCCCATTTGATCGCCGTGTCCACCGACCAGACCGCATTCGGGTCGAAACGCAGGGGGACATCGTCACCGAAGGCACGCTGCAGGGCGTGCATGGATTCGACCTCGATCTCCGGGTCCAGGGCGCCACCCTTCAGCTTGATGGAGCGAAAGCCGAAGGCGTCGCACATGGCCTGCGCCTGGGCGACGACGCCTGCCGGATCCAGGGCCTCCGCCTGCCGGGCGGCGGCCCAACCAGAGGCCGAATCCTCGGTGCCGAAGGCGAGGGGCCCGCCGGCGCCCTCATGCTTGAGAAACAGATACGCGGAGAAGTCCACACGGTCGCGGGCCCTGCCGCCGAGCAGGTCGACGACGGGGCGTCCGGTGGCCCGTCCTACCATGTCGAGGCAGGCGACTTCGAGGGCGGAAAACATGTGCACCAGTTGCCGTTGATCCCAGGGCTTCTGCCCGCGGCGGTCCCCGGCATCTTCGCCAAACCGTTGGCGCAGGGCCTGCTCGAGCCCGTTCAAGGCATAGGGATCTCGGCCGACGACAACCTCAGCAGCCTCTCGCAGGACCCCCGTGGTGGCATCACTGCCGGGGATCTCACTGATACCGCTCACACCCTCGTCGCTGACGAGCTCGACGATGGTACGCAGGGCGTAGGGTGCATGGAGTCCGGCGGCGTTGCGCAGCGGGGGATCTCCCACGGCGATGGGCGTGACATGTATTTCGGTGATATGCAAGAGGCGGCTGCTCCGGTGAGTAAGAATCGACGCGTGGGGGAGGAAGCGGGCTGCAAAGTTTCTTACCTTTCCCCATGGAACGCAACCGATGAAGACACCTCCCGGACTCCTGTTTCTCGTCGCCCTGCTCGTGTTGCTGACGGCGGCTTTCGCCGGCGGCCAGGTGTGGGCGCTCACCGGCTCGACGCCATTGGGCATCACCGTCACCGTATGCACGGGTGCGCTGCTGGGACTGGGTTCACGGCCACTGGTGCGACGTCTCACGCCCGGGCGCCGGCAGTTCTTTGGTGAGTACCATGGCGCCCTCGAGGAGGGGGACTTCGTCGACGTGGCGGAGGTGGTCTCCGACACGGGATCCCGGGGCAAGGTTCGTCATGGCGCAGAGCATCGTCCGGACCGCGTTGCCGGATCGGTACGCTCGCTCCTGGATGACAAGAAGGGTGCTGGCAGGTGAGCAAGACAACGGGTGCTGAGGAGGGGGGAATGAAGGGGAGGCTGCGGAAGATGGGTCTGCGGCGGCGAGGTGAAGCAGAAGACTCCCGCCCGGCAGCCGACAGTCCTGACCCGCCCAAGAAGAAGAAAAAGAAGAAGAAAGTCGCCGCCGCAAAGAAGGCACCACCGGCACCACCGGCACCACCGGCATCACCGTCGGCAATCGGCGGCGGCAGCGAAGGTTGGCAAGATGGCGACAGACCGCCTGAGCACGAGAGCACCGGCCCCAAGGCTTTGCGCGAGATCGCCGATGAGGATCTCGAAAAGCTCCTCGAAGCTCACCGCGAGTGGATCGCGAGTAAATCCGCCGCCGGGACACGGGCCGAGTTGACGAAGACGAATCTGCGTGAAGCCTATCTGCAGGGGGCCCAGTTGCGTGGCGCCGATCTCCGCGAAACGAATCTGCAGAAGGAGGAACTGCAGAACGCGGACCTGTTCCTCGCCGATCTGCGCGACGCGGACATGCTCGAGGCGATGCTGCAGAAGGCGAACCTGAAGCGGGCCAAGCTCAAGGGGGCGAGCCTGATCTCGGCTCGTCTCGAAGAAGCCGACCTGTCTGAGGCCAACCTCGAGGGTGCCGATATGCGTGAGGCAGACCTGCGCGAAGCGACACTGGAATCCACCTGCCTGACGCGCGCCAATCTGCGCGGTGCCAATATGTTCATGGTGGAGGCCACGGGCCTCCAGATGCAGCAGGCCCAGCTGCAGGGCGCCGACTTGAAAGGCGCGAATCTGGCGGAGGCGGATCTGCAGGGAGCACGTCTGACGGGAGCCAAGCTGCAGGGGG
>DASCMS010000112.1:0-24102 GCA_036011085.1 Candidatus Latescibacterota bacterium | reverse complement strand
CCACGGACCTGCGAAGAATGGCGGCCTCATACATCCATGTGGGGCACAACCTACGTCGGCGGGACGAACTGGCGCATGCCAGTGAAGCGTACGAGATGTCCACACTGGTCCATGAAGAGCCGGTCGCGTACAACAACCTGGGGATCATGGCTCACCAGGCCGGTCGCCCTCTGGAGGCGCTGAGCTGGTGGGAGCAGTCGCTGTCACTGGATGAAACCCAAGTGGAGCTGCACCAGGTCATGGGTGAGACGGCGTTGGGAGAACTGCGAGACTACCGCAGGGCTTTGCTACACCTGCGCAAGGCCGTTGAACTCGACCCACAACTTGCTTCGGAGTTGGGTGCCAAGATTGCCGAGATGGAGAATGGACTGGTGGATCCGTAGCGAACGCGGCTACCTGCGACGATATTCCCTGCCTCCCTCTACAGAATCTCCGCTGGGGTGCCCAGGTCCCGTCGCTTGCGCGGCCAGTGGAACTTGCTCTCGCCTGTGAGCAGGGCCCGGTGCTCATCCGACACGCTGGCGGCGAAGTCCGGATCGGGATCGTAGCCATTCCACGCCTGGAACATGGTGGGCATGTAGCCACCGAGGATCAGCAGCCGGTCCTTGTCGGACTTGATGATGCCGGCAGAGTGGATCAGCGACTCGTAGAACACCAGGGCGGAGCCGGCGGGCGCCTCCACGTGGTGGATCATCGACGGATCCGCCATGGCCGCGGCGACGATCTCCTCCTGGGGGATCTCTGTCGGCACTTTGTGCGTACCCGCGATTGCCGTCGTGCCGCCATCGTCAGGTCCCAGGTCGGTAAGGTTCGTCAGGACTTTGATGAACGAGAAGTGGTAGAGGCCGTTCTCCACATGGCTGTAGGCAGGATTGATGCCGCGATGGAAGCCATAGCGGCCGTCCTCCTCGGGCACGGGGCGGCGGATGTGAGCATCTGACTGCTGCAATCGGGCCGGGCCGCCGATGATCTCCTCTGCCATGCCGACGGTACGAGGATGGGTGAGATAATCGAAGAAGCATGGCGCCAGATGGGGCAGGTTGTCGATGCGGAAGAAGTGCTCCTCTGTGCTCGTATTCCAGCACGTGGGGCCGGGCATCTCTCCGGATCGTCGAAATCGGTCCTCGATGTCGTAGAGTGTGCCGGTCAGCTGATCGATTTCACCCCGGGTCAGCAGATTCTCGATGATGACATAACCGTAGATCTCGATGTGCAGTCGCTGCGCCGGCGTGAGCGCGGGGAAAGGCCTGGGGGTGTCATTCATGGGATGGTTCCTGTGAGGGGTCGTGTCGATGGATCGCTACACTACATCAGGGCCCGGCGCAGATCAACGCTGACTCGCCGAGGCCCACGCCAGTACCTACCCTTGGGCGCCAGTCTGACCACATCAAGAGGCTGAAACCCGTGACAGACATACCATCAGCGGCAAGACCCGCCCGTCCCCGTATCGCGGCGTTGATCACCGAGTACCGTAGATACTCACACGGACAGAATATCGTTGACCGGTTGATGGGAGGATTCGGCTGGGAGAGCCGGTGGCACCACCCGGAACTGGATGTGGTCTCCCTCTATGTGGACCAGTTCCCGGAGAGCGACCTGAGCCGCGAGCTCGCCGTCGACGGCGTCCTCCTCATCGCCGAACACGGTACATACGAGGAGAATGAGAAGGGTCAGCGCCTCTACCCTCGCTACGAGTTTTTTCAGGAAACTGTCGAGATCTTTCGCACCAGTGGGCGCAGCGTGCCCCTGTTCTGTGACAAACACCTGTCATGGAAGTGGGACTGGGCACGGGAGATGGTCGAAACGAGTCGCGAATTCGGTTTTCCCTTCATGGCTGGCTCCTCGTTGCCGGTCTGCCGTCGTGTGCCCTCCGTGGATCTGCCGTGGGGGGCGGAGGCGGAATAGATCGTCGGCGTCGGCGTCGGCGGTATCGACGGCTATGACATCCACGCTCTCGAGGCGATGCAGTGTCTCGTCGAACGGCGCCGGGGCGGCGAGACCGGTGTTCGTTCGGTGGAAGCCTTGCGGGGCGACCGCGTATGGCAGGCCCTGGACGACGGCGCCTGGGATCCGGCCCTGTTCGAGGCCTGCCTATGTCGGAGCCATTCCCTGAAGCCGGCCGATGAGACTCATCGTCACACCTACCCCACACGGGAGGAGCTGCCCACACTCGTCGAACGCGATCCGGTGGCCTATCAGATCGAGTACACCGACGGTCTGCGCGGGACGATGCTGCTGTTGAGCGGTCTGGTGCATGACATCACCGCGGCGGTGCAGATCAAGGGACAGATCAAGCCGCTGTCGACTCTGTTCTACCTAGGTGCAGGCCATCACATGCAGCCCAACTTCTTCAACCCCCTCAGCCGTCACATCGAGGAGCTGATGCTCACCGGTCGCACGCCGTACCCCATCGAGCGTACGCTGCTGACCACGGGGATGACGATCGCCGGCGTGGAGTCTTTGTGGCAGGGGCAGAAGCTGGACACACCGCATCTGGACATCGGCTACCGCGTTACTGAAGCCTCCACCTTCCGAAGGACGTGACGATGGACAGCCCTCGTCAGAAGCTTGCCGTCATCACCACGTTCTGGGACTGGCGCAGCCACGCCAACCACATGGCCGAGCGCTTCCTGTCCGGCTATCCGCGCGACGGGCGCTGGCATCACCCGGCCTTTGACGTGGCCGGAGCTTTCGTCGAGCAGAGCGGGGACGACGACGTGAGTTGCCAGCGGGCTCGGGAATGCGGATTCACCATCTACCCCACCATCGCCGAAGCCTTGCGACTGGGAACCGATCAGCTGGCCGTGGACGGTGTGCTTCTCATCGCCGAGCACGGTGAGTATCCGACCAACGACATCGGGCAGAAGCTGTATCCCCGGTACGAGTTCTTCTCGCAGATAGCTGACGTCTTTCGCCAGGATGGCCGCTGCGTGCCCGTGTTCAACGACAAACACCTGTCGTACAGCTTCGACAAGGCTCAGAGCATGGTCGCCACAGCCTCCGAGCTCGGATTTCCGTTGCTGTGCGGTTCGTCCCTGCCCGTCACCTTCCGGTTGCCTCCCGTGGAGCTGCCGCTGGACGGGCCCATGGAGGAGGCCCTGATGATCGGCGTGGGTGGCTCTGACGCCATGGACTACCACGCCCTGGAGGCCATGCAGTGTATGGTGGAGCGGCGGCAGGGAGGAGAGACGGGCGTAAGCGCCGTGCAGCTCATCGAAGGCAACGATGTGTGGCACGCCGGCCAGGACCGACGCTGGTCGCGGCGTCTGCTGGAAGGGGCGCTGGCCCGTTCCGACTCCCGTAGCGGTACCGCCATCGACGACGGACGCCCGCAGGACCTGGCCCACAGCGGCGAGCTCGAAGAGCTGGTGGACGAGCCGTCGGCGTACCTCATCGAATACGAGGACGAACTGCGAGCTACGCTGTTGATGTTGAACGGCGCCGTGCAGGACTACACCTTCGCCGCAAAGCTGGGCGGAGGCGAGATCCTGTCGACCCAGTTTCTGCTGCCGGGCGCACCCAATGTTGTCTATTCGGCCTGTCTGATGCAGAAGGCGGAGGAGATGTTCGTGTCAGGCCAGGCGCCATATCCGGCGGAGCGTACGCTGCTGGTCTGTGGTACGCTGGAGCGTTGCCTGCGCTCGCGGGCCGAGGGTCACCGCCGGATCGAGACACCAGAGCTGCGGGTGTGTTACCGGGCTCCCGGGACATCTCAGTTTGCGGGAGCGCCGACAATGTCGCCCGTGTGAGAATGGGTTGAGGGCGATGCCGCCACTATATTCAGGAGGCCCAATACCTTGGAGGAAGCCCATGTCGATGTCCGCAATCCGTCCGCGCAGCTGGACGCGGAGCGAGTACGAACACATGGTCGAAGCCGGCATCTTCGGCCCCGAAGATCGCATCGAGCTGCTCGATGGGGAGATCCTCGAGGTGAGTCCTCAGGGCAGCCGTCATGCGGTCGGCATCCGGCTGGCGGAGGAGGGGTTGCGGAAAGTGAGTCCAAGCGGTTTCGACGTGCGAGGACAGTTGCCCATCGCGCTGGACGATATCTCCGAGCCCGAACCTGACATTGCCGTCGTGCGTGGAGGGCCGAGAGACTATCTCGATCAGCACCCGGCAGAGCCCGTTCTGCTGGTAGAAGTTTCGGAGTCCTCCCTGCCTCACGACCGCCTACGCAAACTGCGCGCCTACGCTCGCAACAGCGTACCCGAGTACTGGATCGTCAACCTGCGTGAAGAACGCGTGGAGGTCCACAGAGACCCGGTGGATGAGGCGTACACCTCCATGCAGATCCTGTCAGACGGCGACCACATCCAGCCACTCTACGCCGGGCAACCCATCCCCGTCGCCGACCTGCTTCCCTGAGTCGCCGTAGTCGCGGCTCATCGCATATGCGAGTCCGCCGCGTGCGGTGCACCAGGCCCCCTCGTCATGCGCAGCAGTTGCTTCTGTCGATCGCTCAGCCGGTCGTACCATTCGACGGGAAAGCTGTCGTGAGGATCACACTGGAACACGAGCATACGTTTGCGGTAATGGCCGAACAGTGCGTGCCGGTTGCGGTCGGCCGAATTGGCGCCGCCGCCGTGCCAGGTCTGCCCGTTGAAGATCAGGACACTGCCGATGGGAGCCAGGGCGGTGACCACATGCTTGAGCTCCAGATCTTCCGGGGGCAGTGCCAGGCCGCTGCGGTGTGTTCCCGGGATGACACGGGTGGCGCCGATCTCCCTGGTGAACTCGTCGAGCATCCAGACGGTGTTGAGCATGACCGGTGAAACCGGGTTTAGCATTTCGCCAGGGATGTCGGAATGCAGGCCCTGATCCGGGTCGCCAGGGCGTACGATACGGGAATTGAGGCTGCCGAGTATGAGGGACGTTCCGAGAAAGTGCTCGAGGATCGGCAACACCCGATCGTGGTCGATGACGGGAAAGAAGATCGGATCCAGCGTGGGCAGGTTGGCGACGTGACTGGCCGAACCACGGTTGTTGGACTCGGTACCCTCCCGGCGCTCGCACTCGATAAGGGCTTCCCGCATGGCGGTCGCCTCATCGGGCTTGAGGATCGATTCGATAATGGTGAAACCGTAGATATCGATTTCCTGAACTGCCTGCTGCACTTCCGTGGGCACTGGCCTTCCTCCCGGTCATGAGACTGAAGCGCATCAGTATACCGCAGAGCGATGACCGGCGGAAGTCGGCAGCGCCGCACGTTCTTTGGGCTATGCCGCTACTGGTGCTCAGCGGCACGGGCGACTCGCTGGCCCGCGCCGGCTCCGAGACGGCCGACACGCACGAATTCACCGCCCCCGCGCCGGCTCGAACCGTCCGGTGGCTGGCACTCTCGATCGTCGACGATGGCTCGGGACGGTCGCTGGCTGCCCGCTTCCATCTCGAGGTCAACGGTGCCGAGCATGTCCCTGATGCCATCGGACCGCGGGGACTGCGCCTGGCGGTTCGTCATCACAAGAAGGGTCAGCGTTCGACGGCACTCTACACGCGGGGGGAAGGCAGCGTCATCGTGCCGTTGCCGGACCGCGCCAGAGAGGGGACCATCACCGTCAGCCGCGGTTACGAGTATCTCGCGACGAGGGCGCCTTTCGTCGTCGACGGACCGGAGACCCGGCTTACCCTCCGCCTGCGGCGCTGGCTCGACCTGCCGGCGCGGGGCTGGTATGGAGCCGACGCACATCTGCACTTCGACCGCCTGGATCCCGCGACCGACTCGGACTGGTTGACCGCGACCGAGGCGGACGGTCTCTCCCACGGCCACTTCCTGACGCTGAAGGGCGGCAACCTGCCCGGTCTGTGGGCGAGGCAGTACGCTCACGGTCCGGCTGGGCAGGCAGGTACCGCGGTGACGGGATGGATCCGGCCGGGAACGGAGTATCGTGATCGCCTGCAGGGACACATCAGTCTTCTCGGTCCGACAGAGAGGATCGATCCGGTCTCGACAGGTGGACTCGGTGATCCCCCGGTGGCAGAGAACTTCCCGCCTCTGCATGACGTCATGGTCCGTTCCAGGTCGTTGGGAGGGCTGACCGGCATCGCCCATGGCAATGCCCTCGGGCGTCAGCCCACGGGGTTGCTCGACGCCGTCCTGGGTGCTGTGGACTTCGTTGAGATCGCCAATACCCATCGCCTCGAGCTGGAGGCCTGGTACCTGCTGCTGAACTGCGGCATCGTGCTGCCCCCGGCGGGTGGAACCGACCTGCCCAACAACCCTTTCCGCGACAGTTGGCAGCCCCTGCTGGGTGAGACTCGCATGTATGTGAAGTCTGCCGAACCGCCAGATTTCGCTATGTGGAAGCAAGCGGTCTTGTCCGGCGCTGTCGTCGTCAGCAGCGGCCCGTGGCTCGAGCTGGATGTGGCCGGTGTCGGACCTGGAGGCACGGTGACACTGCCGCCCGGAGGCGGCGACGTGCGAGTGACCGCCCTTCTCGAAAGTCCCCGGCCGCCTCAGGCAGTTGAAGTCGTGCACGACGGGCGAGTCGTGAAAGGCCGGACGGAGCAACGGCGGGTTGGGGGCGTCCACCGGTGGCGGGTTTCCCGGCGGATACGAGTGGCGCACAGTGGCTGGATCGCAGCACGGGCCACCGGTGCCCGGAAGGCGGCGCTTGCGGAACACACCGGGATCCGTCAGCGCGCGGCGGCACATACGGCGGTGGTTCGCGTGCTGGTAGGCGACGAGCCGATCCGTTCCCCTGCCGCCGTGCGCCAGCTCAGAACAGAGATACGCCGATTGCGTGAGATCTATCGACGCAAAGGCACCTACAGGAACACGGACGACCGCGACCACACGCTGGCCCTGTTCGATCGGGCTATCGTGAGTCTGCAGACCGACAACGAAAGGTGAGTCAGCCGATCTCGAGCAGTTCCACTTCGAAAATGAGCGTGGCGTTCTTCGGGATCGCCGGGGGCGAACCCACGGCCCCGTAGCCGAGGGCTGCAGGAACTTTCAGTTGACGGTGACCGCCGACCTTCATGGTCAGCACACCCTCGTCCCAGCCACGGATGACCTTGCGCTTGCCGATCTCAAATGTGAAAGGCTTGTTGCGCTTCTTCGAGCTGTCGAAAGACTTGCCGTTGGTCAGCCAGCCCGTGTAGTGGACGGTGACCTTCTGACCCTTCTGCGGCGACGCACCACCGCCCGTCTGCAGGTCGTGGATCATCAACCCCGAGGAGGTGGTCTCGTAGTCGCCGTCGGCGACCTTCGTCGGTCCGGAGGCGCCCCCCGACGACTTCGTGCCGTCGGATCCCAGCAGCAGGTTCTTCAGCCAGCTCATCGTTACACCTCCCAGGTGGATCGCGGCAGATTGCGGCGGCGCAGTTCGGCGTTGAGCTGGCCGGTGTGGTCCTGGCTGTTGCGTATCACATAGATCATGCGCGACAGAATGTTGGGGCCGGTCCAGGGGAAGGCCTCCTGGGGTGCCAGCAAACCCTCGTCTCCCAGTCCTTCCAGCCATACGCGCGTGCGCTGACGCACCACCTCGAGATAGGCGAGGCACTCCTGCTGCCCGGGGAGTTCGTCGGCTGGCGTACCTTCCCAGTCGAGGGCTCGCCCGAACTGGACTTCGGCCAGCCCATTCCATGATTCCGGCTGCGAGTCGCGGGCATAACCGTCCACGGTATTGATCACGTGCAGCGCGTGGCGCGCCGGAATCAGGAAGTCGACATCGCCGTGGCGCCAGTGTTGGTCAGGAATGTCGGTGATGGCCTTGCGCCATTGTTTCCAGGTGGCTTCCAGCTGGCCCTCGATGGCTTCGAGCACGGCCATGGGATCAGTACTGCAAGCTGAGGGATTCGGCGAGGAACTTCACCAGCGGGCTGGCGGCCTTGCATGTGGCAGCAAACTTCCTGGGGAAATCGGCGGCCAGGACATCGGCCCTGGAACTGTCCGTCACGGCGATGAAGTCCTTGCGCATGAGATCCTCGAACAGCGGGTGGTCCCTGTCGACGTCTCCGGGTGGACGCTTGTAGGACTCGCCGTCCAAGGTGAACTGCCGGCGGAAGGCGGCGCCAACCACGGCCTTCTTCCAGGCGGCAGGCTTGTCGAGGATGGCGGCGCGGATCTGCAGCAGGGCGTCCTTGTCCGGTCGCCAGATGCCGGCACCGATGAAGATCTCGCGCGGATCGAGGTGCAGGTAGAATCCAGGTGCATGGGCGTCCTTGGCCCGCTCGTGGCGGAAGTGAACACCGGCATGCGTCTTGTACGGTGTCTTGTCCTTGCTGAAGCGGACGTCCCGATAGATACGGAACAACGAACCACCCACCTTCCGGGCATCGGCGCGAAAGTGGGGGCTGATCTTGTAGAGGGGCTCGGCGAAGGTGTCGATGAAGGCGAGCAGGGGGCCGCGCACGTCACTCTCGAAACGGTCCTTGTTCGCCTCGAACCACTCCCGGTCGTTGTTCTTCTTGAGGTCGCGGAAGAAGGCGAAGAGCTTCGGGGTGATGAATGGGTTTCCGGCCATGTCGTCCTCGGGGTGTGGGGTCCGTGCCGAATCTGGCGGGCCGGTGCTACCGGCGCAATGCCCGCGGCTCAGTCGCCCCAGGGCACGAGCCAGCTGTCGGGCAGGTCGATACCGAACCCCGGCCCCGGGGGCAGGCCGATGACACCATCTTTCGGCACCGGTGTTCCCGGCGTGGCGCGATAGGCCTTGCGTCCCGAATCCGACGGCGAACCGGCGTAACACTCTTCCAGCGGCACGCCCGGGTCAGAGAACTGGATGTATTCGATGAGGTGCACGTTCGGGGCGGCAAAGGTCCAGTGCTGGCCGTACAGTTCGTTGCCACCGGTGTGCAGACACATGGGGATGCCGCAGGCGTCGGCGGCGTGGGCTAGCTTCATGGCTTCGGTGAAACCGCCGATCCATTTGAGGTCGGCCTGGATCAGGTCGACGAGGCGTTCCTGCACGGCGCGGATCCCCGGGTGCTTTGTGGACCAGTGTTCACCCGTGGCCATGGTCTGCCAGGGGACACGCTGCCGCAGGGCCTTGTAGCCTTCGTAGTTCCAATAGGGCAGCATCTCTTCCATCCAGGCCATGCGGTAGGGTTGCAGGGCTTCGCACATGCGCGCGGCGTAGTCAACGTCGTAGGCCATCCAGCAGTCGAGCATGAGGTCGGCGTCGTCGCCGATGATCTCGCGGGCCCTGGCGATGGTCTCCACCGTGCCCTCGATACCGGCGTGGCCGTCGTAGACTGAATGGGGACGGGCGAGCTTGAACTTGCGGAAGCCCAGCTCCTTACCCCAGTCGACGTCGTTGCCGGTCAGGTAGCAGGGGATGGAGCGTTTCTGCGGCCCGCCGGCCAGACGGTAGACGGGCTCTCCCACCGACTTGCCCCACAGATCCCAGAGGGCCAGATCGACGCCCGCCACGGCGCGTGCCGCCAGGCCTTCCATGCCGAAGGACAGGCAGGAATGCCACATGCGGTCGTTGCAGGCGTCGATGGCACCGACCTCCTGGCCGACGACGGCGGGACCCAGGGTCTGTTCGATGAGAATGGCGGCGGTGTTGCCCGTGTCGGTGCTGCCGAGCCCGTACGTGCCGTCGCTGGCGGTGGCCTTCACCCAGATCATGCCGCCCGGCTCGCGCCGGTTGACGGGTTCATCGAAACGATCGAAGGGAGTGGCCTGGCGGAACGTGCGGTGCCAGCTCTCCCTGGTAGGTTTCGTGCCCTCGTGCTCAGCAGGGGGCGGTTCGAGGCGGAACAGTTCGATGCGTTCGATGGTGGCCATGTGGCTCCGTTCGCTGCAGGAGGAGGAAGATGAGCTGGTGGCCGGTCAGTACTAGCTGAGGCCGGCGAGTCCGCACCATTCGTCGTATGTGTCGATCAGCCTGACCTGCGGTATATCGCCCTGGAGATTCGACCACTCCACATCCATGATAGTCTTCCCGTTCCGGACCTGGTGCCGATAGCCGGTACCATCCATCATGGCGATGTCGGGCGCCAGCTGGAAGGTGTAATCCCCTGCTGACTCGGCTATCGATACGAAGGTGCTCCATGCCCGAGCGCCCTCTGGCAATTGTTCCAGATCCAGCGTGGCCTTCTTTTTCTTGACCTTGCTGAGTTCAACAACCCGATCTGCGAGTTCAGGGTTGTCCTTCGGCGCGAGGCTCTGCGCCATCGAGGCATACCACGTCGAGAGCTCACGTTCGGCGATTTCTATCTCCACCGAACTCCCGACGCAGACAAAGGTGAGAACGACCTCGCCAGCGAAGCTTGGCAATACGATGAGTCTGGTTGCTCCTGACACGCCCGGGGCAGTGACGATCTGGCTCAGATCGGCAAGCTCGTAGCTGTCGTGCATCAGCGTGCCTTCGGTGATCGCACCCTCCAAGGCAAGCATCTCCTTGAACATCTGGTCCTGTTTCTCCTTCTCTTTCTCTGCTCTTGCCCTTTCTCTTTCCAACCTGGCCACCAGACGCGGGCCGCGAGGATGCTCAACCGGGCAGTACTTGTGGAAGATGTTCAGATCTTCCATGGGCCACCATTCGTCGTTGGTCAGGACACGGCACTGGATCAGCGCCTTAGGAGGGACTCGGCCCGCTGCAATCTGCGCCTTGAGTTCCTCAAGCTCGATTTCAACGGGTTCTGTATCTGTCGTCAGTTGCAGTCTCATCTGGAACCTTTGGCGAAGGTAGCACGGCCGAGGGGGCAATTCCAGCCAGCCACGTTGCGGCAGGACCAAGTCTCCGTCTATCGTATGCACCCATGCCGCGTCCGCCCAACATCCTGCTCATCGTCGCTGACGACATGGGGTACGGCGACTTCGGTCGTTTCGGTGACGGTGGCCCCCGTACGCCCACCCTCGACGGACTGAGTCACGCGGGTGTATGCCTGACCCAGCACTACTCCGGCTCACCGGTATGCGCCCCGGCCCGTGCGGCCCTGCTCACGGGCCGTTACGCCCACCGCACCGGCGCCATCACACCTCAGGAGGTAATGGGCCTGGACCGCATCCACCCGGGTGAAGTGACGCTGGGTGACAGCTTCCGCCACGCTGGGTACGCCACCGGCCTCATCGGCAAGTGGCACAACGGGGCATTGGACGACCGGTTTCATCCCAACCGTCGCGGCTTCGACGAGTTCGTCGGCTTTCGCGGTGGCTGGATGGACTACTGGAACTGGTGGATCGAGCGAAACGGCTCAAGGGAGTGGGGGGATGGGACCCGCTATCTCACCGATGTGTTTACCGAGGAGGCAGTGGGTTTTCTACGCCGGCATCGCTCCGAGCCGTTCCTGCTGAATCTGTGCTACAACGCCCCGCACTCGCCCTTGCAGGCTCCCGACGCCATCGTGCAACCGTACCTGGATCGCGGCATCGCCCCGGGGGCGGCGATCACGTACGCGATGAACGAAGTGATGGATACCGGGGTCGCACGCCTGCTCGAAGAGCTGGACACACTCGGGCTGGCGCAGGACACGATCGTCATGTTCACCAGCGACAACGGTCCGGCCATGCGTCTGCGTGCCGATCAGGTGCCGGAGGGTATGGGTGTGGACACGAGTCGGGGCAACGCTGGCTTCCGTGGCGCCAAGGGGTCGGTCTACGAAGGCGGTATCCGCGTGCCCATGGTGATGCGCTGGCCGGCAGGTCTCGAGGGCGGGCGCACGGTGGACGAGCTCGTGCATTTCACGGACTGGCTGCCGACACTGTTGGGGATCGCCGAGGCTGAGCGACCGGAAGGTCTGCCGTTGGATGGCGGTGATGTGCTGTCGTTGCTGCGGGGTGAAACGCCAGCAGAGGCACCGCGGCAATACTGGCAGTGGAACGCCTATTCACCCATCAGCACCTGCAATGCCGCCATGCGTGATGGTCCGTGGAAGCTGGTGCGACCGCAGATCGCCATGCGTCCGGCGACGGAGGCGGCGCAGGCGGCGATGGACCGCTACGTCGAGCAGGACATCGCCTACAAGAACGATCCGGACAACACGACGCAGATGATGGAACCCGAGCCGGAGAGAATCATCGCGGAGCCGCCACCGGCAGAGCTGTACCACATCGGAGAGGATCCGGCGGAGACGCAGGATCGGGCCGGGAGCCATCCGGACCGGGTGTCGCGCATGCAGGCGGAACTGGAGACATGGTTCGACGAAGTCGAGGCGGATCGGCGTCAGGTGGCGGAGGAGAACATCGCCGACTGATTTCAGCCTTCAGTCTGGTTCGGATCCGGCAGGTTGTCCAGATGGGCCAGGTCACCGAAGAAGCGGACCATCCAGCGCTCGTCATCGTCCAGGTAGAACGAGCTGATGCTGGTATTGCCCATGTCGAACCGCCGTCGGGCGGCGACATCGAGGCCGAGTACGTGTTTGACGAAGCTTCCCAGCGCACCGCCGTGGGTGACGGCGACGACGAGCTCCCCCTGGTGAGGGGCGACGATACGGTCGACGGCGGCGACGACGCGGTCGTGCAGCTGGCGCTGGCTCTCGCCACCGGGCACGACATAGTCGGGATCGCCGGAATAGTGGCGTGCCCACTCTTCGGGATACTGCGCCGGGATGTCGGCCTTGGGGAGGCCCTGAAAAATGCCGAAGTGCCGTTCGGCGAGGCCGGCATCCTCTGCCACTCTGTGATGCGCGGGGTCGGCGATGAGCTGGGCTGTCTGCCGGGCTCGTCCCAGATCCGAGCAGTAGAGTGTGGCGCAGGTGTCCATGGCGTGGAGGCGCGGCGCCAGAGCCCTGGCCTGATCGATCCCCTCCTGTGTGAGGGGGCTGTCCATCCGCCCCTGGTAGATGCCACCAAGGTTGAATTCGGTCTGGCCGTGGCGCACTAGGAGGAGGCGGGTCGTCGGCATACCCTCAAGTAGACGCGACGTTGCCACACTGTCAACGCGGCGTACCTTATCTGTCGGTTTCGAGTCATCCAGACCCAATACGACAGGACAGAAATACCATGGCAAAGGCATCTGCCCGGCACATCCTGGTCAAATCCGAGGATGAGTGTCAACAGATCAAGGACAAGATCGAGGGGGGCGCCGATTTCGCCGACATGGCGAAGGAGCATTCGACGTGCCCCTCTGGGCGCGAGGGCGGTGCCCTCGGCGAGTTCGGCCCGGGAATGATGGTTCCCGAATTCGACAAGGTCGTCTTCAACGAAGCCGTCGATGTCGTGCACGGCCCGGTACAGACGCAGTTCGGCTACCACCTGCTGGAGATCACGAGCCGCACGGACTGATCTTCCGGCAATCCCGCTTACAACAGATCAGGTCGGCCCCGGTGGACTTCCATGGCAGATCCCCTGTCAGCCTCGAAGGCGATCTTGAGAGCTTCGTAGGCGCGCCAGGGGTCGACGGAGCTGCCGCAGGTGAAGATGTCGATGGCGGCGTAGTGGTGTTCGGGCCAGGTGTGGATGGAGAGATGGCTCTCCTGAATCGACACCGTGCCCGTGACGCCACTCGGTGAGAAGCCGTGGAAATGAGAATCGATGACGGTGGCGCCGGCCTGCTCGGCCGCATTCAGCAGGCACTGGCGGACAAACTCCAGATCGTCGAGCCGGCCCCGGGCGCAGCCGTAAAGATCGACCAGCAGATGTCGGCCGAGGGCGGCGCTCGTCGGGATATCGACGGGCGTCGGGCGAGGCTCAGGACCGCTCATACGTCAGGGCGCTGGTGAGCGATGACGGCGAGCCGGTCGCCGCTGGCAAAGGCATAGTCACCCCCGGGATTCACCCGCAGGTCGCCACCGTCGGGCTCGACGGCTACAAGCAGGACGTCGAGCCTCTGTTTGGCGATGGGCAACATCTCCTCGAAGCTTCTTCCCACCCAGTCAGGCGGCAGATCGATCAGGTAGATCTCGCACTGCTCTTCGGTGCGCACCAGGCTCGAGATGGCCCGCGAGCTGCCCGGGTCGAGGACGGCTCGGCTCAGCAACCCGCTGGAGAGAGCACCCACCACGACCGCCTCGTCGGCCCGGCTGATGTCGGCGTGTTGTGTGGAGCTGGCATCGAACAGCTGAATGCAGACGTGGAGATCCGCCCTGTACTCCTTGACGGTCAGGGCTTCGATCAATGTCTTGGCGTCGCGCCCGGCCACATCCTCGATGTCCTGGTTTCCCAGGATGACCGCCCCGGAGCAGTCCGCGGCGCTGGCTCGTTCCAGGGTCTGGGCGTCGACTCTGCCGCAGACGAAGTCGACACGGCCGGCCTCGCCTTCGGCCGGCATGGGGTGGGAGGGCAGGTCGGCGAGGACGACGACTTCCACCTCGAGGCGATCGGCGAGGATGTTGCGGACCAGATCCTCACCCGTCTCGTTCCAGCCACAGACCAGGACGTGTCCACTCGTGTTCACGGGCTTGATCCCCCTGTCTTTCTTGCTCCGGTGCTCGATGATGAAGGTGGCCAGCTCCGCCGTGAAGCCGCCGAGGACGCCGATGCCCAGGACCATGAGAACCGCCCCCACCACGCGGCCCGCCGCTGACTCCGGGTAGAAGTCCCCGTAGCCGACGGTCGTCGTCGTCACGACCGCCCACCAGAGTCCGTCTCCGATGGGGTGATCCTCGAGAAGAGAGAACAGGACCCCACCGACGACGATAAGGGACGCCGACAGCACGGAGATCCATACCAGCGAATGCTGATGGACGAGTCGGCGCCAGGCGCGCATCAGGGGCAGCCATAGCGGCATGGCGGAGGTTCTCTAGTCTCGGGGCGTTGTCAGCTGTGCTACAGCACCCAGACGACGAGCATGCTGCCGCCCACGTAGCCGAAGGCTTCGAGCAGTCCCGCGCCGATGCGGGGCTCTTCCTGGGTCTGCTGGGCGGCCAGGCTGACGCCCGGGGCCAACAGGACGTCGGTCAGACGCTTGATGATGAGGAGGATGATCAGACCGAAGGCGGCATCGACGGCAAAGGTGGTCAGGCTGTCCTGCCAGCCGGCGAAGTCGCCGGCCACGGCCAGGCTGATGATGTTGCCCATACCCACCAGCACACCCGCGAAGGCCAGCCCCACGGCGGCGTTGTCGCCTTCGAGCTGCTCGTGGATGCTGTGCGGTGTGGCCATTTCGTAGAGCCGGCCGAGAATCAGCAGTACGGCCTGGGCCAGAGCCCAGAACACGACACCCACCCACCAGGCACCGGTGCCCTGCTGGATGGAGAGCAGAATGAGGCCGTTGGCGATGTGGACTCCAGCTTCGACGAAAGCCGTACCCAGGTTCTGGTCCTCCACGACCTCCCGGGTGTTGTCGAAGCGGGGCAGCAGGACCTTTTCGCACAACCAGCTGGCCACCAGCATCATGGCGATGGTCATGACACCGAAAAGGGCGATGGCCGTCAGGTCTGCCTGCCAGCCGGCGGAGGGCCCGGCCAGAACGCCGCCCAGGGCGATGGTGACACCGAAGAGATAGCCGGCCACCGACACGGCCAGAGCGACGTTGCCCTTGTCGAAGAGCTCCGCCTTGAGATCCACGCGCCGGTACAGGCCGGTGTAGGCCCACTTGGCGATCACCAGCAGAGCGAAGGCCTCGAGCAAGTACACGGCGGCCCTGCCCATGGGGATCAATAGGTTGTCTAGCACTTGTCTACCTTCCTCTCTCCGTCCTGCTGATCATTTGCCGAAGCGGCTGGATCCCCGCCCCCAACCGCCGGATTTGCTGCGATTGCTGGCGAAGCCCCGTCCGCCTCCCGCGGAACGCTGACGGTAGCGCTGGTAAAAGCCGGGGCGGGTCTTCTGCGTCTGCGTTCCAGCGGTGCCGAAGGTCTGTCGCCCCTTGGTGACAGGACCGAAGTGGGGACTGCCTCGCTGGCGGTCACGTCGGTAGCCGTCGAAATCACTGCGGCCGACGCGGTGACCGCCGAGCATGGCGCTCATGAAGGCGTACTGGCCGTAGAACTGCCAGAAGCCGCCGCCACCCCAGGATCCGTAGTGACTGTTGCCCACGTACTGGTATCCCGCCGGGTACGCCTGGCCGGGCGTCGAGCGCTTGCCGTCCAGGGTCTTGCTGGCCACCACCATCCCCAGATAGTGCTGGTACCGCGCCATGACCTCTTCAGAAACCTTCACCCAGTCCGTCTTGCGGGTCTCGTACACCAGCGTGTCCTGGCCAGACGACGTCCGCTGGCCGGCGGCCGTCATGACCTGCAGACGGAGGAAGTAGTCGGGGAAGAAGCCATCTTCCACCTTCAGGTCCTCGATGATGACGGAGTACTCCGGATACCGTTCCAGATCACGAGCCACCTGTTGCACCGGATCGGGCGAGCGCCCGCACCCGGCGGTGACGATGAGGGCTCCCAAAATGAGGAGGATGGCTATCCGTTTGTCTCTCACCGGTCGCCTCCCGGCAGAATATCGGTGAAGGAATACTCCTCGACGTACTCCCCTTCGTAGGCCGAGAACCGTTGCTCGCTCCACTGCACGAGAAAAAGCAGGCGCCCGTCCTGCGTCTCGAAGCTCCAATTGACGAACTCCCGTCCCTCGCCCTCGGAGGTCGAGCCGTCGGCGTCGATGTCGCGTTGCACACCAGCATTGGATTCCACGGCCTCGTATTGCCTGGACTCGAAGTGGATCGCCTCCGGCGGGTCGCTGTCAGCGCGGAGGGCGGTGGTGACGTCCTCCTGAATGTCGCCGAGGCCGATACTGCGCGTCAGCGTCCAGCCGACTTTTCCGTCTTCCTCTTCACGTTCGAGAAAGCGCACGTCATCACCGGCGGTCAGCTGCCACTCCTGGGTAGGGAAGCCGTCGTAGTCGTAGACACACCGGGCGGTGACCTCCCAGGTCTTCAGATCGTAGTCGACGAGATCGCTCAGGCGCATCGAGTCCAGCCGCAGGTCGGCGAGACCGTCGACATTCTCGTCGGAGTCCTCGCCTCCGAACCATTTCTTGCTCAGGCTGATCATCGGTTCTACCAGCGGCTCCAGTCCTGACGGTACTGCCGGGCGAGAACGGGTCGGTCGAGTCGGTTGATGATGACGTCGGCCGGCCGGCTCATGTCGGCGGGGAAAACCTGCATGTGACGGAACAACTCCGTCGTGACATAACGCAGATCGGGTACATCTATAGTTACGTCCGCCAGCTGACCTTCGCCACCGGTGGTGCCGGCGACGAACCCCCACTCCCCGAAGGAGGGCACGAGGGTGTGGTAGGGGATGACGTGGAACCCGGCTTCAGCCATCGTGGCGGCAATGCTCCAGAAAGCGGTCTTAGTATAGTAGGGACTGGAGGCCTGCGTGACCACCACCCCTCCCGGCGACAGATGCCGGGCAGCCAGTCGGTAGGCCTCGACGGAATACAGCTTGCACAGGGCTTCGTCCCGCGGGTCCGGCAGGTCGAAGAGGATAACACCATACGCTTCGTGCCCGCGTTGGAGGAAGCCGAAGCCATCCTCAGCAAAGATATGAACCTGCGGCCGACTGAGGGCATTGTCGTTGAGGCGTGTCAATCGCAGGTCCCGCCGGGCCAGATCTGTGATGGCCGGGTCGAGGTCCACCAGGTCGACACGCTCCACATCACTGTGGCGCAGCACCTGACTCACGGTGAGACCATCGCCACCCCCGATAACGAGAACCCGTTGCCGACTGTGGGCCAGGGCCATGGCCGGGTGTACGAGGGATTCGTGGTAGCGGTACTCGTCCATCGAAGAGAACTGCAAGTGCCCGTTCAGATAGAGCCGTACGTCGTCCTGCCACTGGGTGAGAACGATCTGCTGATACTGCGAACGTTCGCTGTAGATGATCCGGTCGGAATAGAGATCGCTCTCCAGCCGTTCGCGCATGGGGTCGACGGCCACCAGAGCCAGGGCCAACCCGCAGGTGATGACGATTCCCAGTGCAAGGAGCATCCGCCGCCCGGCCATCAGCTGCGACCAGAACCCGGCCAGCAGCACGAGCCCCACCCCGACATTGAGCAGTCCGGCCACAAGGGCTGTGTTGAGGGACCCCAGCAGGGGCAGCAGGAGGTAGGGGAACAACAGAGCTGCCAGCAGCGAGCCCAGGTAGTCCAGGAAGAGCACGTTGGACAGCACCGTTCGCAACTCGCCGTGTCTCTGCAGCATGCGAGTCAACAACGGCAGCTCGAGGCCGACGAGGGCGCCCACGGCGACGATGAGCAGCACCATGACGTAGCGGAAGTGGTCAGTGTAGAGGTAGGCGACGTAGAGTGCAGGTACCGAGCACCCGCCCACGGCTGCCAGCCACAGTTCGAAGGCGATGAAACGTTCCAGCAAGCGCTCGTCGTCGACGGCCCGCGACAGCCAGGACCCCAGGCCCATGGAGGCGAGGAAGAGTCCGATGGTGATGGAAAACTGGGCGACACTGTCGCCGAGGAAATAGGCCGACGTGCTGCTGATGAGCAGCTCGTAGATGATGGCACAGGCGGCGGCCGAAAAGATGGCGGCCAGCAGCACAGCGGGTCCCCAGCGTCCGCCCGTCTCCGCCGTGTCGGTCGGCTCAGCCATGAACCGGCATCCCTTGGAGAGAGGTCGTGTAGGGGGTATCCAGCCTGTCGAGACAACGCTCTGCCGCGGCGATGCCGGCGAAGATCGACTCTTCGAAAAGTGGCAGGCCGCCCGCATCGCAGGTGGCGAACTCCACCACGCCGCAGGGCATCCGCCGCAGGCGGCTCTCAGGACCCCAGATTACCCCCGGGCGGGGGCGCACCATGCCGTGGCCCCAGCGACAGATGTCGATCCCTTCCACCAGATCCGGCAGCTGCGGATGGATGCGTGTCAGGTCGGTCAGCACCTTGCGAGCCCAGGGCTGCGGATCGTCGGCCAGCAGGTCTTTCCTGGCGGCCGCCGGATCGCCGATCAGGGGCAGGTAGTAGACGAGGACCTCACCGTCCTGATTGGAGGGTGGGGGCCTCTGATGCCGGGCAGAGACATACCCGACGGACGGGCTGTCCATCAACACATTGTCCCATGCCAGTCCGGCATCGGCAAGCGGGGCCGTCAGCCGTACCGCGGCCACGAGCCAGGGAATGTAGTCCAGTTGCTTGATGGCCTGTTGCTGGGCTGTGGGCAGGTCGGCGACCACGTGCGGCGCGGTGTGGAGCTTGCCGGCGTAAACGACACCGCGGGCTCGGACCCGACGCCGTTCGCCCGTGGGCGCGTGAATACACAGGGCTTCGGCCGAGGTGTCCTCCGAACGGAGGCCGAGGACGGCCGTAGCCAGCCACTGTTCGTCGCTGCTCTGCCCGCGGGCAAGGCCGTCGGCGAGAAACTGGTTGCCCTGAGGCCAGGTCAGTGTGTCAGAAGGGTAGTCGTGGCGCACGCGGCGGTCGTAGTAGCGACAGGCGAAATAGTGAATACCCGCCCAGGCGGAGACGTCGCCGGCGAGTCCGCCATAGTCGTCCTTGCAGGCCTGGTCGATGAGCCAACCCAGGCGAGGGCTGCGCCAACCCTTGTGCCCCATGTACTCGGCCATGGTCTGGCCATCCAGCTGGCGTACGTCGGCATCGGCCGAACTGTAGGCCAGGGGCATGGCAAAACCGCGACGTCCGTCCTGGCCGCGATGCAGGGTCCAGCGCAGCATGTCATCTTCGAAGGCCCGCAGATCATCGACCTCGTCCTGGCCGGCGTCGGCAAAGGGGTCGAGTCCCTCGACCCACTCACCGTTGGCCCACAGTCTCTCGGCAGGCGCGCGCAGCAGGTGATCGGGGTTGACGAGGGGGCGCCCCGCAGCGTCGTACCCGGTGATCACGTCGAGGTCAGACAGCACCTCGTGAACACAGTCGGCCTCGGCGGGCGGCACGTTGATGTAGTGGGCTCCCCACGGGAAATCGAGCCCTCCCGCCTGCCCGGCCGCGGTGTTGCCGCCCAGGCGGTCGGCGAGCTCGACGAGGAGCACGCGCTCCACGCCGGCTTTCTTGAGCTTCCAGCAGGCGGCCAGTCCCGACACGCCGCCACCGACGACGAGGACATCGACGTCGGTCTCGGCAACCGCATGGAACCGGGCGGGATCTACGGGGCGTCGCAGCATGTGGCCACGCTGCGGCGACACGGCATCGACGAAACGCGCCTCGATCTGGCCATCGTAACTCGAAGACCTACGCTCTGTGCAGGCGAGAGGCAGACACACGGAACCGGCAAGGAGCGTCTTGAGGAAGCTCCTGCGCGGTACGTGACTCATAGAAAAATCAGCTGATGCCCATCTTCGACTTGAGCTGGGCCAGTGAGTCCTCGGCTTTGCTCGGGCCACCGCTGAGCAGCGCCTTGTCGATCTCGTCGTCGATGGAGCTTCCGGAGTCGGCCATCTCGCCGTACGCCTGCGACAGGGCTTCCTCCTCTGAGACCTTGTCCTTCATGCGCTCCAGCAGGGCCACCGTACCCTTGGTGTCGACGTTGGACAGGCGCTGGTTGATCTTGCGCGTGGCGTTGGCGGTGCGCGCCCGGGCCTTGAGCATGACCAGGTCGTTCTCATAGGAAGCGACCTTGGATTTGAGATCGTTGACGTTGTTCTGAAGGTTGGCCACCATCTGATTCTGCGTCTGTGCCTGCTGTGTGGTCTGCAGCGCCCGGGCGGCGGCCTCCTCCTTGCGGCTGAGGGCCTCCATGGCGAGCCGTTCGGCTTCGCCGGCCTCGACGTCGCCGGACTGACCCTTCTGCAGCAGCAACATGGCCTTGCGCTCGTAGTCACCGGCCAGGCGTTTGGCGTCGTCGGCGTCCTTGGACATACGAATCGCCAGAGATTTGACCTCGGCAAGGCTCTTCAGGCTTTCCTGCAGGTCCTTGCGCAGATCGCGAACGGCCTGCTCGCTCATCTTGATGGGATCCTCGAGCTTGTCGACGAGGGAGTGGGCCTCGGCCTCTCCGGCCTTGAAGAGGCGATTGAAAATGCCAGCCATGACGTTTCCTATTCTCCCGCGACGAAGCCGAGGAGCTCGTCGCCGTTTTCGGCCAGGCCCAGACTGAGGGCGTTGATGGTCGTCTCCAGCTCGTTCAGGTCCAGATTGTCCAGAGCCAGGGTGTTTCGATAGAGCAGGGTGTCGCCCTCTTCGTTGAGGACGAAGGCACCGAAGACGAAGCTCCGGTTCATCTGCAGGAGGCGGCGATAGACTGTCGTGGGAACTTCGCCCTGAAACTTGAGGATGAGCTGCTCAAGGACCAGAAGGTCGTCCTCGCAATCGATGACGAGCTGGTGGATGCCGCGCTCCTCATCGTTGATGATGATGATCTCCTCGTCGGCGATCTCCTCGTCGATGGAGAAACCCAGGTCGACGATGTACTCTTTGACGCGTTCGAAATGGTCTGCCATAGTAGCCTCGAAAGATAGTCCGCTAACGGTTCCCGTCCTGTTCCAGCACCTTCGCCAGCTCCTGGTATGCCCGTGTCAGTTCAGCCGTCAACTCGCTGGCGACCTGCCGCTTCTCCGGGTCCTCACCGTGGAGGTCGGGGTGGTATCTCTTCATCATCTGTTTCCAGGCCGACCTCACGGCGGACAGATCTGAACCGTAGGGAATCTCGAGGTTGGCGTAGTACCCGGCCAGCACCCCGTCCCGACGATCGTCTGCGCGTTCTGCCTGGGCGCCCTCCGCCCCGGAGTCCTGTTCCGACGCACCATGCCACGATTCGTCGTCGACGGGCGATCGGGGTTCTCGGTCGCCCAAGTGGGCGCGCGTCAACTCAAAGAGTCGGCGGAGCAGGTCTCCTGACATTGGAAGGGTTGAATGTACTGGGACTCATGTCGCCGGTCCAGGTTCCACCTGAGAGTTGGTGAACGCCTCTGTGTAGCGTACCCCTTCTGCCGCCAGGCGGTGTCGAGCCCAACGTGCATCGACCAGATGAGCCTTGTCTGACGCGACGGGACTCACCATAATGGGCCGCGTAACTCTCCTAGCCGTTGCCGCTACCACCGTGAACTGAAGGACGTAATGCCATTGGTCCAGGCAGCACGCGCCTACTTCGCCAGGCGACCGCCTGTCGTTCGCCTGGTCGAAGTACTCGCTCCCCTGGGTGTCTTCGCCGCCTACATCCCCGAGGTCCGGCTGGTTTTCGGTACGGAGGCCCTCATCGGATGGGGGATAGGTGCGATCGGCTTCGCCGTTGCGGCACTGGCCGAGGTATTCCAGCGCCGTGGGGTTCCGCGTGGCACCGGGTCGGCCCAGGACGAGGGTCAGCACGCGGCCCCATCGCCCTTGAAGCTCGCCATCGTTCGCTCGCTGCTCCTGTTGGTGTTTATGGCATCCGTGACCTTCCTCGTCAACGCCGACATCGCTGGAGCCGACTACCCAAGAGGCGGGTCGTTCATCATCACATACTCGGCCTGCCGGCTCATTCTCGCTTTCGCCCTGCTGATCGCGTGCTTTACGCTCGGGAGGCTGGCATTGGAGCTTGTGCCGGGTTCCCGTCCGAGTCTCGAGGACGCAGGAAGCACATTCGTACTCTGCTTCTTTGGTGGCGCCAGTCTGTACGGCCTGATGTTTGTGCTGCTTGGATGGTTCGGTCTGATCGGATTGCCGGCGGCTCTGACGTTGACCGTACCTATGGTGATACTGGCCCCATCATTCGTGTTTCCCCTGATGCGTCAGGTGGCTCACAAGGTTCACCATGAACTTCACTCACTGCGGGGGCCGCAGTTGTGGCTGCGAGCACTTCTGGTCTGGTGTACGACGCTGGCTGGGGTGCTGATCATTCTGGCACGAGGACTCTACCCCGGACAGACCACAAATGACGTATGGGAACATTACCTGCACTACTATCGGGATGTCCTGGCAACCGGCAGTCTCGGCCCACACCCGACGTGGTATCATTTCCACGTATCCAAAGGGGCGGGATTGTTCTACCTGCTCGGATCGCTCAGTGACGAGTTAGCTCCGCAACTCGTGTCGCTGTGTTTTGTCCTGTCTGCCGGAGTCGTTGTCTATCTGATTACGCGTCGATTCACGGGAGATTCCTCCTGGGCCCTGCTGGGGACCACGGTATTTCTGACCACCTACCGTGGAGACTTCTTCAAGCATCATGATGTCCTGACCGGTTTCATCGCCTTCTTCATCTGGTCGACGATCGAAATTGGCTACAGAACGGATGCCGCCCGCCGGGCGATCGCCGTGGTCACGGCCTTCGTGGCGTTCTATGCAGGCTTCTACCTTCCGATGGGTTCGGCCATCCTCTCCCTCTTCTGGCTCGCCCTGCTTCTTCCGATCCGTCATATCCCAGCGTGGCGGCCCCACCTGCCAATGCTGGGATGGTCACTGGTTGCCATGGTAGTCGGGGTCGCATCAGCCCTGCTCGTCAACTACGGCGCCACGGGACTCGCGGAAACCGTCCCGCTTGGTTTCTTCTGGTCTCTGGCAGACCAACAGAGGTTCGATGACACCTTCGGCGTCACTGGGATCGCCCTCCTGCTGGATTCGGAAAGCGATCGGCTGAATCTGTCTGCGTCGTTGACGCACTGGCTCTTCCAGACGCTCCGCTACCATCACCTGCACGCCTTCTTCCCCCCCACAATGATCATCCCGGGTCTCCTCGCAGCGATTGTCCTCACGGCGAGACGCTGGCCGTTGAGCGCAGCACGGGGTCAGGCCTACTCCGTAACCGTGCTGACTGCGTTTGCTGGCTCGGCCCTCCTGTTCAGCCTTTTCATCCGGAACGTGAGTCTTTCACGGCTCTATGCTTTTTCAGCGCTGCTATTGACCCTGGTATTCGTTCCGCTGAACCGAGCCATCATCGATGCCCTCTGCAGGGATGCCATACGGCCGTGGGCGAGGGCCGGCCTGCTGAGCCTGCTTGCCGTCTTCGCCCTCGGCCAGTCACTGTGGTACAATGGCAACACGTGGGGTGTGACGAGAGACATGCTCACGTCGTTCTATACCGGCAAGCGCTCTATGGCGCAGTCCATGCTGGAGAATGATGGACTGTTCAACCAGAACGTGAAACTGAGTACCGTCCACCAGATGCGGGCGCGACTCAACCTGGATGCCAGGATCGTGAATCTTGGATTTGATCCGGGACCGGCGAATTCCTTCCCTGCCCCAGGTATCATCTATGGCGGCAACCACGGGTTCGGACCACAGTATGTGGATGTCATCTTCGGTGAGCCACAGGCGGCGCAGTCCATTCTGCAGGATCTGCAGCTGAACTACTTCCTCTTCGATCTGCGCAATGGCATTGCCAACAGCATCGCATATGGCCGCCTCTTCCAGCCTGAACACCTCGAGCAATACTTCCGAGTCGATCTGCAAAG
>DASCMS010000111.1:0-36142 GCA_036011085.1 Candidatus Latescibacterota bacterium | reverse complement strand
GTACTGGCTGCGGGCGTAGTTGGAGTACTCCCACTGTTGCCACCGGTACTCATTGTACAATTCCTGCGGTACGTACCATTTCCGCTTAACCGGGTCGAGAGAGTCCATCAATACCCCAGGGCCGGTGGGCTGGAAGGAGACCTCGCCTCCCCGTTGAATCGACCCGAGTCGAGATCCATACTCCTGAGAGTGACCGGGTGCGACACCCAGTACGACTAGGGCCGCAACCACGAAGGGTAGAGGGACACATCTTTTACAGTCCACGAACCTTCTCCTTTGCCTCAATACGCCACAGCGATCAGGCGGGTACGAACGGACGACTCGTCAGCATCGTCAGCGTCGATCTCAATCCGGCACATGTAGATTCCCGGTGGGACGGTGTTCCCAGCTTCGTCAACGCCCGTCCATGTGACCGCTTCCCGGCCTCGTTGTACGATCTGTGTCTTCTCCCAGACACGGCGTCCACTGAGTGCATAGATCCGCACCTTCGCCTCGCGAGGGACCGATATCTTGAAGACAGAGAACGTTATTTCCGTCTCGTCGTTGATGCCATCCCCGTTGGGGGTGATCGTGCCAGGGAGCAGGCGGAACTCATCGACCAGGCTAGTCCGAAGGGGAACACCGATGGTCAGGGTGTTGGCATCGGACAACGATGTCGCATCTCCTGCCTCGACGCCCTGCCAGGGAGCGTCTTCATCGGTGCCATTGCGGCTGTCCCGCACGGTGATCCGCAACGTGGTGCCGTTGATGAACACCGGAGCCCGGAAACGGGCTCGCACCAGTGGGCCCGGTCCGCTGACCGCCCCGCGGCTGGCGGTGGGCAGACTGTCGTAGCTGGACGAATCGAGTGAGTCGCCGTCGGTGCCGAAGGGAAACTGGTCGCCGTCTCCCAGAAGAGCGCGAAAATAGCGCACAGGGCCCTGCTCGTCCTCTGGCAAGTCGACATAGTCGGCGGCGTCGATCTCCGTCAGCGTGACGCGGTCAAAAGAGTCCTCAACCTGTCTGAAGTGGCGAATGTCGCCACGCTCCACCTCAGGCAGCACACCGTAGGATGCGGGCGTGAGAAGCTGGCCGTCCTGGCTCACCGGTACCTGTTCGGTTTCGACGGTGACGCGGTGGTAGGTCCGGTCGGCCACTCCCACGGGCAGGATGTTGACGGTTTCCGGCAGGCGGACCCAGATCGAGTCCGAGCCGCTGCCGAGGACCTGCAGAACTGCGCCACTCTCGTCGGCAAACGTGCCACCGTCACGGCGGTAGACTCGCTCGGGCTCCCCGGTCGAGGCGTCGACGCCGAGGTCCAACTCGAGCAACTCCAGGTCCTCAGAGGCGGGCATGCTGAAGAGGACCTCGTCGAATCCGGTGCTGCGTGAACTCGTGGGACGCTCGATGAACTCGGGCTGCAGGTACACGGTGAAGGTGTCGGGACGGCCTGGCGTCTCGATCTGCACGGGCTCGAGTTCCGCTGTGAGCACTCTGGCCACCGGATCCAGTAGATCGATTTCGATGGAACGGATCGCGGCGGCCACGTCCTTGTCCGCCGTGCTCATGCGCATCTGCAACTGGAGGAACTTCCTCTGCCCGGGCGAAGTTACCCTCTCACCTTGCTGCTGATACGGCCGGCTCCAGGGGCTCCATCCCGTCGTCGGCACAAAGACAGTGTCGGCGGGGCCCTTGAAGGTGACGAACAAGCTGTTCCAGTTGGTGAAAGGAATCTCGGTACCCGATGCGTCATAGTACTTGACGACCTTGCTCAGAACGCTACCGGTGCGCGTACGAATCTCGATGTCGGTACCGGGCGGTACGTCGGCATCCCAGCGAATTCGTCCCGGGTTGCGACCCTGGATCTCGATCAGGTCAGACCGCATCTCGATTTCGGCCGGATAGCCGCGGGAGTAGAGCATGTACTCGCCGATGATCGGGCCGGTGTTGTAGGCTCCCCGTCGACTGGGGTCGGCGGACGTGACGATGGCGTCGATGAAGCGCAGTTTCCGGGGTGGGTCGAAGCTGTCCATCACGTAGCGGTACTGATCGACGCTGTTGTCCTCGCGATCCAACGGGCTGAGAGGCTCCCACTTCAACTCGCCGCTGGCGTCGCGGGCCCCGTCCGAGGCGCGCATGACGTAGCCGTCGAGCCGATAGCGAGAACCGCCACGGGGGAAGACCGAGACGCGGATGGCGTCCATCCAGAAGGTCGTGCCCATGTCGACGGTCATGACGCCGCGATCGACGATCTGGGACCAGACCAGGTGCTGGAAATTGGTGCCAAAGTCGCCGTCAAATGCCGGTGCAGCGCTGAAGTTGCCACCTGACAGACCAATGCTGCCGCCGCTTTCCACCAGACCCGGACTCAGGTTGTCTCCCCAGCCCCAGACCTCGATTTCGGACAGACGGGGGCGTTCGCGGATGTAGTAGTCTTTCCGGCCCTGTCGTTCGGTGGGCAGACTGTCGAAGTCCTCAACGCCTGCCACCGGCTCTTCAAACCCCTGCAGGTCGCGGCTGAAGTAGACGATGTCACCACGCTCTGACGGGTCGATGGCCAGCCACTCTTCTTCACCCGACAGACGTCGGCCGCGGCCCGCTTTCGTGTCGGACACGATGATCCTGACCGTCTCGACAAGGCGTCCCGTCCAACCCGGATCAGCATCCGGTTGGACCAGGGGAATCGAGAATGTCCGTTGGTCGGTATTCGGCACCTTGGTGCCGAATACGAGGGCGAGCTCAAGTTTGTCTTCCTCCTGGACGACGGTGCGTTGGAACCATGAGGACAGGACGCGGAACTGCCGGAAGGGATCGCCCAATGACTCGTCAGCAAAAAGCAGGACGAGGGAGTCCGCCGGCACGACCCGGCCCAGGTCGATCTCAATCCACCAGTCTTCGATGGGGTCGCTCGGGTCGGGCTCCCAGTAGGTGTCCGGATCGCGGTCGAGGATATTGGCGGCATCAGCCGGGTTGGACCCCACCCGGCTGATGCCGGGCCGCAGGAAGAAGGAATAGACTGGGACGACCTCGCCCTTGCTGGTGGTCGTGATCAGATTTCCCTTCACATCGTAGATCACGGTGCTGTCGACGTTGAGAATCCCCGTCTGACCTCTTCTGAGCTTATAGTCAGGCAAGTCCCTGGTGAACGTTTCAAGATCGTCGAACAGATTGAAACGGCTGCGGGAGAAGTGGGGCTGCAGGGCGCCGTCATTGGTGACCTCGACGGCGCTGACAGGCAGAACCCAGTTACGCCAGTGGTCGGCGGACTCCACGATGATCCGGGACGAGGTCACCCGGTGTCCCGCTCCAGTCTGGGCGGACGCCTGACGCAGGCATGGAAGCACCAGGACCAAAGACAGAATCGTGGCCTGAACCCACCAGACTGGCCGGGGGGTGGACGTACGGAATAGGGACGCCATGGCGATCTCCTGAAAACACGCGGAATGCGCAACACCGCTATGCACCGGGGACGTCATCCCTGCAGAAGGGTGTCGGGGGCCGCTGCCGGCAGGCGGTCGAGGTAGACGGTCACCTGCGCGGCGTACTTCTGACGCAGTTCGTCCAGGAATTCCTTCAGGACCCCAGCGTCCAACTCCCGGTGCAACAGAGCGCGGGCACGCTGACGGGCGTCTTCGAAGGCCTTGAGGCTGCTCTCCTCGTGTTCGGCGACGCGGAAGACGGAGAAACCGCCCTCCACCGGGACGGGTCCGGTCCAGGCACCGGGGATCGCCTCCATGACACGGGTCACCAGCGTCGGATAGCGCAGGGTGTCCTGGAGATGGAAGTGGAATCTGCCGTGGTGGGCGATCGCATCCGAGCGCAAGCTCCGTTCGAGGAAGTCGGCCACTGCCGCGCCGGATTCCAGTTTCGCTTTCAGCCTGCCGGCCTCCTCGGTGGTCGGCAGAAGCAGTTCCTCCACCCACGCAGCCGGATCGTGCTGGAACAACTGCGGGTGATCGTCGAAGAATCGTCGCACATCCGTTTCCTCGATCGTGATCCGCTGCGCGGCCACCGTCCGTCTCAGGGTCGCCAGCAGTACCTCTTCGTGCTTGTGTCGCTGAAGGCGGGTGATCTCCGGTAAGTCAAAGTATCCCGCATCTCTGGCTCCCTGAAGCACGAGGAAAGGAATCAGAGAAAAGTTGCGCACCGTGGCGGCTGCCTGAGTGCTGTCGGACAGACCTGAGGTGATGTTGAACCGTTCCAGTGCCGCCTGTACTTCGGCCAGCGTGATAACTCCGCCGGACCAGGTGTAGAGCGCCGTCGAGTCTGACCGCAATCCGGCGGGCTCACGTGCCCGATACGCCGCCACGAGCCGGTGCAGAGCCGCGCCCTGGAGGCTGACCTCGAGAGATGATTCCAGCAGTTCGTGGTGCGCGGCTGCGACCTCCTGGCGACGGCGGCGATAGATCTCGGTATGAATGGCTTCCCGATACTTCGACAGGTCTGCGGGACGGTCTTCGGTGAACAGGACGACGTGCCAGTTGCGGCCCGCCGGGAGTGGCGCCGATACCTGACCTGGAGGCAGATCGCGAAAGATCTCAGGCGGAACGTGGAACCGGGGAGCCCGATCGCGCCCCATGAAGCCGAGCTCGCCGCCCTGCGCTGAGGAACGGGAGTTGATCGAGCGGGATCGGGCGACCTCGGCAAAAGGAGTGCCGGCCTTCAGTTCGGCAACGACAGAGTCGATGGCGGCCAGGCTGGTCACGAGAATGGCGTGGAACTTCCGCTCTCTGTCGTAGCCCTCCAACTCGAAGTGCCGCTGGATCTCGGCATCCTCGACGATGACCCTGGAGCCGATCTCACCGCTCCGATAGAGCCCCGCCACGCGTGCTTCGACGGCCTCCCTCACCACTGTCCGAACCGAGGTCAACGTGTCGAGGCCGAGAGCTTCCGCCTCCATCAACAGCAGATGCCGATCGATCAGTACCTGAAGGTGATGATGGCGGGCTTCGTCAGCGTTCTTCGACGGTCGAAGCCCCGAGGGCAGGTTCTCTATGTAGGAGCGAAACGCGGCAGATGAGATGCGATGGGTGCCCACCTCGGCCACTGTCGAATCCTGTGGCGAGGAGCACATGACCAGCAGAAGGCCGGAAACGCAGTACGCCCTCAAGGCCCGGCCCCCACAGAATCTCTGTCCATCGACTGACATTCCTGCCTCCACACTAACCTACAACCCGCTGAAGATCAGTCCAGCGGCGAAATCTTCATGATAATCAAGGCGGGAAAGATAAACGGCCGCAAGTGATCCCACCAACTGCACTTGCACGCTGTCGTGGAGCGTGGATAGCTTCGGTACGCCTCGCGCCGAGTTCCCATTCAAAGGGAGTCCATCACACAGATGTACCACCGGCTTCGTTTCTGTATCCTGCGAGTCTCCATCTACCTGACCATCGCCGTCAGTCTCAGCGCCCAGGGGGTGGAATACTCACCCGGTACCTACCGACTTACGCCCACCACCGATCTGCAGCTGCAGCCGACGCCGGTCCAGGTGCCGGCACGATTTCTCGGGGAGGTCCCGGAGGGGCTTGTTCTCAACCTGCCTCCCGGGTTTTCCGTGAAGCTGTACGCCATCGGTCTGCGCCGGCCCCGGCAGATGGCGGTGGGGCCTGACGGCGTTCTCTACGTGGCCAACATGAAGCGCTACGATCTGAACGAGAATGACAGTGAGATCGTGGCACTGCCCGATCGCGACCGTGATGGTGTTGCGGACACCGCCTACGTAGCTGCGGGTGGCCTGCACATGGCCAACAGTCTGGCCTTCCACGGAGATGCGATGTACGTGGCCGAGGCCGACGGGATTGTCCGGTTGCGGGACGAGGACGGAGATGGGCTGTTCGAACAACGTGTGGTACTGGTCAAAGACATCCCCGCCCGGGGTTGGCACACGACTCGGACGATCGCCATCGACGCCGAAGCCGAGAAGATTTATGTCGGTGTCGGCGCTCCGTGTGACTTGTGTCGATCGGAGCGCCCCTTTGATCGCGCGACGCTGAACCCGCTGCCTGCCACGCCCGAATGGGGGAGCGTCCTGCAGTTCGATATCGATGGTGGCGGCAGGCGGATCTATGCCACCGGCATGCGCAATGTCGTCGGCCTGGCTCTGCACCCCGTCACAAAGCAGCTGTGGGGGACGCACAACGGTCACGACCGTGAAGGCCCTGATCTGCCGCCAGAATGGATCGACATCATCCTGGAGGGAGGGTTCATGGGGTTTCCCTTCGTCTATGGCTACCGTGTGCCAGTGGATTTCAGCATCGACCTCTACCGGGACGTGGGGATCCTGCCACTGACGCGCCAGGACAGCCTGCTGATCGAGAGTCAACGACGACCCGTGGCCCTGATCCCCGCCCATCTGGCGCCCCTCGGCATGCACTTCTACACCCAGGACCGGTTTCCGGAGCAATACCGGAATGCCGCGTTCGTCGCCGTCCACGGAGGGCAGACCGGCGGCAACCTGGCCGTGGTGCCCGGGTTCAAGGTGACCGCCCTGTTATCCGAGCCCGATGGCAGCGAGGCTCGAGTCGCCGACTTCCTCACCGGGTTTGGCACAGATGACAAGGGCTCCCACGTCTGGGGCAAGCCCGCCGGTGTCATGTCCGACGACGAGGGATTCCTCTACGTCACCAGCGACCACCGCCTGAACGCGGTGTTCCGCGTGGAGGCGACGCCGCTGTCGGCCTCCTGGAGTCTGGATCTGCCCGACACGACGGCGATCGGCAGCCACCTGGCGCTGGTGGTCACGGTACGGATCACCCGGTCTGACCCGGATGGTCAACCCCCTGTGGTGGTGGCGGATCTGAGTGCCGTCAGGGGGGGGGCGGCCGTGCCTCTGGAAGCGACGGCTGCAGGCGTCTACGAGTTGGAGACGACTCTCGACGTCCATGGTCCCACCGGCTTGCGGACGATCCAGGTCCATCTCGAGCAGAATGCGGACAGCCAGGTCCATCGAGTACTGTTCAGCCAGGCCATGTTCGTCGCTCCCGGAGCCGATGTGAGGATTCTAGACGACGAGCTGGCCGACGGTTGGCGAGTCACGAGCGAGGAGGGGACGGAGCCGCCTCGCTTCGTCTCTGACGGCCCGGTTTTCAGCGGTAGCTCTTCCCTCGCGCTTCGCGTCGAGCCTCCGAGTTTCTTCCGTAACTGGAGTGTCCGCCTGCAGCCGCAGGAGCCGGTCGTCACGGAGGGCTACACGGGGTTGCGCTTTGCCTTTCACCCAAACGACGTAGAGGCACCCACGGTGCCAGTACTCGCCGTGTCGATCGACAGTCTGACGGTGGACCTGGTACGCGGACCGCTCGGACCACTGGTGGACTTCCGACGTCAGGAGTGGCAGATCGTGGAGTTGCCTCTCAGCGCCTTCGATGTCCCCTATCAGGATGCGGCCTCCCGCCACGACGCGGTGTCAGTCATGGAGACCCTGGTGTTCGAGGGAAATGTGTCAGGTACTCTCCACCTGGATGACGTGAGACTGGTGACGCCGCAGTCGAAGCCACCGGCGCAGACCGCTGTGGTCGAGGTCGCGGGATCAACCGACCGCCCGAGTACGATCTCCCTGTCGCAGAACGCCCCCAATCCGTTCAACAGCAGCACGTTGATCGAATTCTCACTTGCCTCTGACTCCGACGTCCTGCTGGCGGTCTACAATCTCGCCGGGCAGAGAGTGGCGGTTCTGACTCAGGGGACGAGGCCGGCCGGTGCGTATCGGTTGTTCTGGGAGGGCGTCGACGACACCGGTCTCGAGATGGCCTCCGGGGTCTACCTCTATCGACTGCGTACGGGGCAACAGGTCCTGACCCGCAGACTCCTTCTGTTGCGGTGAGCTGACAGGTCGAGAATCCCAGGCCATGAAAGGCGAGATTCCCGGGGCGTATCGGAATCACCTCGAAGAACGGAGCTTGAGCAGGGGACGGGGACGGGCCAACTCGACGATCACGATCCGCGGACTGATTGTTGGCGGCGTACTGTGCGCCGTCATCGGCCTGGGTGCGCCGTATACGACGATGCTGCTGCGGAGCACGCCCATGGGCTTTTCGTCCGCCACGCCCGCGGCCTTTTTTCTGCTGTCTCTGCTGTTGATCTGCCAGGTGCCGTTGAAGCTGGCCCGCAGTGGCTGGGGCCTCACCCGCGGCGAGCTGATCACCGTGACAGTGATGATGATGGTCGCCGCCGCGATTCCCACTCGCGGCGTAACGGGCATGCTCCTGCCCATGATCACCGGCATCCACTACTATGCCTCGGCGGAGAACAAGTGGGCGGAGCTGCTCCATCCACATGTGGCCGAGTGGACACTCGTCGACGATCCAGAGGCCCTGGTCGGTCTCTATGAAGGGGGCGTCGACACGATCCCATGGGGTAGCTGGCTACCTGCTCTGCTGGGATGGATGCTGTTCTACACCGCGTTCTACCTGACGCTGGTGTCGCTCCTGACCATCCTGCGTCGGCAGTGGGTGGAGCACGAACGCTTGCCTTTTCCTATGGCTCAGGTTCCTCTTGAACTGTTCCGGGATAAGGAGGGTGAGGCAGGCGTACCAGCCGTTCTGCAGAAGGCCAGCACGTGGTTCGGCTTCGCCGTGCCCGTGCTCGTGGGCAGTTTGCAGGGCCTGCAGCACTACTTCGCCCAGATTCCCACTCTCACACTTTCCACCCAGGTGACGATCTCAACGGGCGTCGGATTGCGTGTGGGTGTCAATTTCCTGATGCAGGGCTTCGCCTATTTCATCAACACCAGCATGGCCCTCAGTCTATGGGTCTTCTACCTGCTGATCGTGGTGGAAAGGCGCTTGCTCGAGGTTATGGGTGTCACCACGGCGAAGGCGGACCTCGGCCAGTGGACGGAGCCAATCCTGGGGCATCAGTCCATGGGGGCACTGACGGTGTTGGTTATCGGTGGACTCTGGGCAGCACGCGGCCACCTCCGGACCGTGTGGCGTAAGGCTGTCGGCGTCGACCCCTCGATCGACGACTCCGCAGAGATCATGTCCTATCGCAGTGCCATGATCGGCTGCGGCTGCGGTGTCATCGGTATGTCGGTCTGGCTCTGGCAGGCCGGGGTGCCCTGGTGGATTGCGCCAACGATCGTCCTGGCTGCACTGGTGATCTTCAGCGGTCTGACCCGCGCCATCGCCGAAGGCGGTCTACCGACGATTTCACCGGCCATGGTACCGGCGGGGTTCGTGATTTCCACAGTCGGGGTACCAGCCTTGGGCGTGGCGGGTGTTCTGGCCACCGGACACACGTTGATCTGGAGCGGCGAGATGCTGGTTTTTATGATGGCACCCCTCGCAACCGGGCTGCGCCTGGCAAGTGAGACGGCCGGCTGCCGTCGCCGCCTGCTGTGGGGGATCGCCGCCGCCATGCTGATCACCCTGGTGGTATCGGTCTGGTTCACGCTGCACCTGGCCTACGAGCACGGTGGCGTAAATCTCCACCGGCAATTCTTCCGGACCTTTCCACAGTATCCTGCAACCTTCGCCCTGCAGCAGCTGGACAGCCCCGCCGGCCCCGACCTCAACGGGAGCCTGTGGATTCTGGGTGGTGGCGCCGTGATGGGGCTGCTCATGGTCGGCCGCCATCACTTTGTCGGTTGGCCACTGCACCCGCTGGGTTTTGCCGTAGCCGCTGGATGGACCATGAGCGTGCTTTGGTCGTCGATCATGCTGGCGTGGCTGATCAAGAGTCTGGTGCTGCGGCTCGGCGGCGCCCGGACGTTCGAGCGCACAAAGCCTTTCTTTCTGGGTTTGGTTCTGGGGCAACTGGTGGTCGGTGGTCTCTGGCTCGCAATTGACAGTCTGACCGGTACGGTGGGCAACGTCATCCCCGTCTTTTACTAGGAAGCAAGTATCCATGACCAGGCACTCACACTTGTTCGCCGTATGGCTGAGTCTGGCCCTTGGCATGCCGGCGTGTGCAACTGAAACAGACAACCGTCTGCCTGCCCCGACTGGGATTGCGGTCGCTGCCGGTGACGGTGACTCCTTTCGAGCCGCTGTGGAGGCAGCAGGGCCGGGCGATCGGATCGAGGTGCCACCCGGTGAGTACGGCAACGGGTACTTCTTCACCGGTCTGCGAGGTACGGCCGGAAACCCCATCGTCATCGCCGCCACCGACCCAGATGACCCCCCGACGTTTTCCGGCGGCGTCGAGGGCATTCATCTCATCCAACCCCAGTATGTGGAGCTGATCAACCTGCGATTCAGCGACCAGAGCGGCAACGGACTCAACATCGACGACGGAGGAGATTCTGAGCGGCCGGCACGCCAGATCGTTCTGCAGGGGCTCGAGGTGATCGATGTCGGGCCTGATGGCAATCACGATGGCATCAAGTTGTCCGGTCTCATCGACTTCAAGGTCGAGGACTGCACCGTGGCACGCTGGGGGCGAAGTGGTTCCGGCATCGATCTGGTGGGCTGTCACCAGGGCACCATCACAGGCTGCACCTTCCGCCATGGTGACGACGCTGGCAGCAGTGGTATCCAGATCAAGGGTGGCAGCGCGGACATTCTCGTACGCTCAAACCACTTCGAGCACAGCGGCAGCAGAGCCATCAACATCGGCGGCAGCACGGGACTGCAGTTCTTCCGTCCCCAGCCGTACGCAGGTTACGAGGCTGCCCGGATCACGGTTGAGGGCAACGTCTTCGTCGGCTCGACTGCACCGGTGGCTTTCGTCAGTGCCGACGGTGCTGCCTTCCGTTTCAACACGCTTTTCCGGCCTACGGGGTGGGTACTGCGGATCCTGCAGGAAAACCTGACGGAGGGCTTTATTCCCTGTCGGGACGGTGTGGTGACGGACAACCTCATTCTGTTCCGCAGCGACGAACTGAGGACAGTTGTCAACATCGGTCCCGACACCGAGTCTGGGACGTTCCAATTCGCGCGCAACCTCTGGTTCGCCCTCGACAACCCGTCGGCGAGCACTCCCGAACTGCCGTCAGTCGAGGTGGACGGAGTTGTCGGTGTCGACCCGAAGCTGTCCGATCCGCTGGCAGGCGACTTCCTACCGACCGCCGACAGTCCTGACGTGGTGCATCGGGTGGGTGCCCATGCGCTGCCTCCATCCGACTGAACCGCAGTCGCGCCATCGGACCCCGGACCTCAGCGCACTCCCAGGCGGCGGGCGTTGGCCAGCGCCTGCCGTGCCGCATCGGGCCTTCCCGTCAGTCGGTAAAGACCTGCGAGGTGCTGCTGGGTGAGACCGTTCGTCTGGTCCGCGTCGACAGCTGCCAGCAGTGCCCTTTCCGCTGCTGCGTAGCGTCCCTGCCGGACGTAGAGCGCTCCCAGATTGCGCTGCGCCGGAGCGAGCCCCGGTTCGAGAGCGACGGCACGCTCCAGGCAGAGAACCTGATCCTCGGCCATACCCAACCCGGCACTGGCGACCGACTTTCCGTACCAGGCGAGGGCTGTTGGCGCAGCTGCCAGCGCCCTGGTGAAAGCCGCACGGGCGTCGTGGTGCTGGCGCCGGGCAAGCCCTGCCAGTCCCAGTTCGTACCATCCCTGGGACTGAGCCGGGGGCCGGGGATCGAGTTTGAGGGACCGGCGGACGGCACTACTGCCTTCTGCCGACTTGCCGCGGCGCAGCAGTAGTTTTCCCAGGTTCATCCACGCCCGCGCATAGTCAGGCTCCAGTACGACGGCGCGTCGGTAGGCCTGCTCCGCCAGTAAGGGTTGGCGAAGGTGCTCGTGCACGACACCCAGACTGTTGTGCACATCGGCGCTGTTCGGGTCACGGGTCTGCGCTGCCTGCAAGGCGTTTTCAGCGGCAAGGTAATCGCCCCTCCGGATGTGAACGTGGGCGAGGAGCCACTCCGAGCGCAGGTGATCGATGGCCTCCTCGTCGACACCGGTGAAAGCGACGACCAACCCCACACCCAGAGCGCCAGCAGCCTGCCAACCGCCCTGCGCCCGGCGTCGACGCACCACCTCGATCAGGGCGGTGACGCCCGAGCCGGCGAAGACGATCAGGAACGGAGCTGCCGGGAGCCGGTAACGGGCGCTCACGGTGAACAGAAGCCCCGATACGAGCCACGCCAGTACGAAACCGGCCAGCAGTCGACGGTTCGCCTCTACCAGACCACCGCCCAGCACCAGTCCGACGAGGGCCAACGGCACGATGACCCCCATGGCCGGCGGCAGTGCCGGCCACAGATGGGATTGAGCCTCGATGGCGCGCAGGTCGGCGCTCACCGGCACCTCGTGGTCGTGCCAGAACAGGCGCAGCTTGCGGTAGGTGAGGTTGAGCCACTGTGCCGGGTTGTCACCGATGAAGCGGAGCGATTGCTGCAGGTAGAAAGCGCCCCGCTCGGCCGGCTCGATCGCCCCCGCCCTCACGGCCATCATCTCCAGGCGCTGCCACTGCGATCCCTGGCGCACATAGGGAGTGCCGTCGGCGTCGGGGTTGGCTCCCTGGTAGAAGCTCCAACCCCCCTGAAACGGCATAGGGTTGCCCTGCACGATCTGGTTGCGCACCAGATAGGGGGACACGGTTACCAGCAGAGCCACGACAAACTCGGCAAGGGGCCGCCAGCCGCGGCGACCGCGGGCCCGCCAGATCCACCAGATCACAACGGGTGCTACCAACGCCGCATTGGCACGGGTCATGATGAGGAGTGCCACGAGCACGCCGGCCAGCACGTTGCGCATCGGTGCAATTGTTGACGACGGAGGCGCTGTTCGGCCGGTCAGCAGCGTATCGACCAGCATCAACTCGAGAAGCAACACCAGTGTCGTTGCCAGCAATTCGCCGCTGAAGAGGATGAACGGCCAGTACAAGGCAGCCAGCAGACCGGCAACCACCCCTGCAGCTGGTGTGGTGCATCGGCGAGCGACGCGGAAAATCAGCCAGCAGCACGCTGCTCCCATGGCCGCCTGTGCTAGCCGTATCGCGACCGGTCCGAGGCCCAGCCATTTCCATCCCGCCAGCAGCAAGGGATACAGGATTCCGTGGACGTATCCACGCTCCAGCTCCAGCAGCCAATCGCCACCTAGCAGCCGGGATGCCATGGCATCGTACTCCTGTGCATCCAGGACCAGCTGGCGGAAATGAGGCAGCGAATGGATGTCGAGGAGGTGCAGAAGTCGAAGTCCCAGGGCCAGAACGAAGATGGCCACGCCAGCGGCCCGGGGTTCGATGATGCGTTTCTTGAGTGTCTGGATCATGCGTTTGCAATCGGGAACAGCAGACGGATCTCGGTGTCGGTTCAGCGAAGCAATGACGGTACCGTCTATGCACCATCGACGTACGAGCATAGATCAGAAGGTAGGGTATGGCTATCTTGCGCAGCGCACAGCGATGCGACACCGGCCCGAAACGAACGAGCAGACAGATTACGAAGCTACACGATGTGCGGCAGGACGTGAGGGGCGCCACGGGCGATGGGCCGCGGGTCCGGCCCTGGCTCGTCGCCACGGCCATTGTGACGTCTACTTGCCAGTCGGTCGAGGCGTACGTAGGCCCGGGTGCCGGCCTGGCCGTGGCCGGCGGCATCTGGGGAATCGTGCTGCTGGGTTTGGCACTGTTGGCGGCACTGCTGTTTCCGTTCCGTTTCGTCTACCATCGCCTGCGCGACAGGCCGAGACGTCAGCGGGCGCAGACCCGGCGCGTTGTCGTGGTGGGCTTCGACGGTCTGGACGCTCATACGACCCGCGAACTGCTGGCCGCCGGTCACATGCCCAATCTGCAGCGACTCGCCGCCGACGGCAGCCATCACGACCTGCGCACCGTGCTGCCAGCCATCACACCGGCCGCCTGGCCCTCCTTCGCCACCGGCGTCGACCCTTCGGGACACGCGATCTTCGATTTCATCTCTCGTGATCCGAAGACTTATCAGCCCGTGTTGGCATCGGCCGAGGTCCTGTCCGGCGTACAACGACGCTGGCGCCGGCCGCTGCCGCTGTTGCGAAGTCGCCGCCGCAGCCGACCATTCTGGGAAATCCTGGCCGATCATCGCGTTTTCAGCATCATCCTGCGGGTGCCCATCACGTGGCCACCTGAACCATTCCGCGGACTGCTGCTGTCTGGCATGTCGGCCCCTGACCTGCGCGGGACCCAGGGAGAGGGCACGCTGCTGACGACAGAAGTTGGCGGGCAGACCTCCGGGCCGCTGCGTATCCGACTCGAGCCGCGGGGAGCGGAGTACGTGGGCCGGATGCCAGGGCCGGCAATCCCGGGAGATGAGGACCAGACGCTGAGCGTCACGGTTCGTCTCACGCCGACGAAAACGGGAGCGCGTGTCGACCTCGGTCAGGGAGGGACGGAGCTGTCCGTCGGGTCGGATTCGGCGTGGCTGCCGGTCGCCTTCGGTGAGGGCCGACAGGGGGTGCACGGGATGTACCGTATGCGCCTGCTGAGCATCGGTCCCCCCGCCCTCTACGTCACGCCACTGCAGATCGATCCTCGTCGACCGGTGATGCCGGTATCCCATCCATCGCCCTTCGCTGACTACCTGGCGCGTCGAGTCGGACCGTTTGCTACCGTCGGTCTGGCAGAAGACACGGACGCCCTCAACGCGGGGGTGATCGACGAGGCCGCCTTCCTGGCGCAGGTGGAGTCGCTGCACGTCGAGCGGGAACGGATGCTGCTCGAAGCTCTGTGCCGATGCCGAGACGGTCTGGTGGCCTGCGTGTTCGATGGCTCCGACCGTGTGCAACACATGTTCCATCGGGGCCGGGAGCCGGACCACCCGGCGAACAGCACGATACCTTGCGAGCATCCGCAGGCAATCGAGGCCGCCTACCGTCGCGCCGACGACACGGTGGGGAAGGTCGTGGCCGAACTCAGGGAAGGGGACGTGCTGCTCGTTCTCTCCGATCATGGCTTCTGTTCCTTCCGCCGCTGCGTCGACCTGAACGCCTGGTTACGCGACGCCGGTTATCTCCACCTGAAAGAGAGTGCAACGGGCGGTTCGTGGCTGCGCGACGTGGACTGGTCCAGGACGCGGGCGTACGCCCTCGGTCTGAGCGGTCTGTACGTTAACCTGCTAGGCCGGGAAGGGAGCGGCATCGTCCAGCCCGGGGTGGAATATGAGACCGTCAAGAAGGAGCTCGTGGGGGGGGGTTGACGGGTCTGATCGACACAGAGGCAGATGCCATCGCCGTGGATCGGGCTTACGACACCGCATCGTATTATGACGGACCGTACGCGGGGGAGGGCCCCGACGTGCTGGTGGGCTACGCCGCCGGCTACCGGGTATCGTGGGCCAGCGCTCGAGGGGAGACGGCACCGGCGGTTTTTGCCGACAACGACCACCGTTGGAGTGGCGATCATTGCGTCGAGCCCTCTCTGGTTCCCGGCGTGCTGTTCAGCAACAGGCCACTGGTTGAACCGGACCCGACGCTGACCGACGTACCGGTCACGATCCTGTCCATGCTCGGCATCGATGCCCCGGCCTACATGAAAGGACGAGACCTAACAACTGAGGCGTTCTCGTGAATCGAAGCCGGTCTTGGCTCCTATCCTCGCTGTTGGCTCTCTGTGGTCTCCTCTTCGTCGATGCCTGCGGCCAGACCTCAGCGCCACGTCTCTTCGTACTCGGTATCGACGGCCTGGATCCGACGATCCTGCAGCGGCTCATGGGGGCAGGACGCATGCCCAACTTCCAGTCCCTGGCGCAACGTGGTGGCATGACCTCGTTGGCCACCACCATGCCCCCCCAAAGTCCCGTGGCATGGTCGAGCTTCATCACCGGTTTGCCCCCCGAGGGGCACGGTATCTTCGACTTCGTGCACCGCGATGCCGATGGGCTCGAGCTGTTTCTCTCGACCAGCTGTCCGGGTGTCGACGGTGACATGGAACTGCATCGACGGGGCGCTCCCTTCTGGGACCTGCTGGTGGCGGCCGGCGTGCCCGCCACCATCTTCCGTGTGCCGGCGAATTTTCCACCGTCGCCTGCGCCCGCCACCAACTGGACCTGCGGCTGTTCGCTTCGAGCCTTCGCCGGCATGGGGACACCGGATCTTCTCGGCAGCTACGGTACCTTCACGTTGTTCACCGACGGTGACTACCAGATCCCGGAGGCGGTGGCCGGTGCCGGGGAGTTCCTGCCGCCGGGCGGGCGTCTGGCGGTGCCCGGGGGCCGAGTCGTCTCCGTTCCCCTGTGGGAGGGCGTGACACCGATTGTGCTGGACGGCCCGGATCTCGAGGGTGAAACCCGCCGCGTGGAGGGTCGGCTGTTCGTCGACCTCGAGGTCGATGCCGTGCATCTGTCGCTGCAGGAAGCGGATCTCGTCCTGCGCCCGGGCGAGTGGAGTCGCTGGGTCGAGCTGGACTTCGGCCGCCGCCCTGCGGGATTGGGCAGCGTCCAGGCCATTACCCGCTTCTACCTGAGGAGTACCGATCCGCTCTGGCTATACACGGCACCCCTCAATCTGCATCCGCGGGAGCCACTGATGCCGATCTCGGTACCGGCCGAGGCGGCAGCAGCCCTCGCCGAGGAAGATCTCTACTACACGCAAGGCATGCCGGCCGACACCAAGGCGCTGACCTCGTCGGTGTTCACCGAGGCCGAGTTTCTGGCCCAGGTGGAGGTCACGCTCGCCGAGCGTGAGGGACACCTGAACGCCGAACTGGCCCGTTTCGACGCCGGCCTGCTGTTTTTCTACGTCCACAGTCTCGACCAGGTGAGCCATATGCTCTGGCGTGCCGCCGACGCCGGACACCCGGGATACCGCGTCGACCTGCAACCCCATGCCAGCGCCATCGACGAGCACTATGAGCGTATGGACCAGCTTCTCGGGAAGGCGCTGGAGGGCCTGCAACGCGGCGGCCTTCCCGACGTGGCGATCATGGTCATATCCGACCACGGCTTCGCTCCCTACACGCGCTCGGTGAATCTCAACTGATGGCTTGTGGATCAAGGTCTTCTCGTGCTGGCTGATTCGGTCGAGACGCCCACGAACCTGCTTGAACCAAGCGTCGTGGACTGGTCCAGGACGCGGGCCTATGCCTTGGGACTGAACGCGGTGTACCTCAACCTTCGGGGTCGGGAGACCCACGGCATCGTCACCGCCGACAAGGCATCAATCCTGCGTCGGGACATCGCCGCGGCCCTGGCAAAGGTGCTGGATCCTCAGGACGGCTCGGCAGTGGTGGAGAAGGTCTACGAGCTGACCCCGCCCGACAGTGTCGCCCATCTGGCTCCCGACCTGCTCGTGGGGTACGCACGGGGATACCGGTCGTCCGGTGGCTCCGCCATCGGCCGCATCGATGCCGAATGGATCACTGACAACCTGTCGGCGTGGAGTGGTGACCATTGCATGGCGGCCGATGTCGTACCGGGGGTGCTGGTCGCTTCGGATCCTTTCACGGTAGGGACACCGGCACTGTGGGACATACCCGTCAGCATTCTCGATCATTACGGCGTGGCGCCGCCCGCCGGGGCCGTGGGTCGAACGATCTGGCGATAGGGAGGAGAGAGAAGATATGGCCTGGTGGAACCGCGACCGCGTGCGTCTGTCGGGAGAACTCTACCGGAGGGCCAGTGCGCATGCTGCGCACGCGGGTTACTCCAGTGTGGACGAGTTCGTCGAACACTGTGTGAGCAAGGAAGTGGATCGCGAGAATGCGTCGGACAAGCCGACGGATGACGAGGTTCTGCGCTCCCGCCTGCGTGGTCTGGGGTACGTGGAGTAACCTCGTGGCGGGCGCGATCGATTCCGTCCACACCGTCTTCGGTGTGCTGCTCGACGTGGCCCTGTGGCCGGGAACGTCGCTGCCCTCCGGGTGGCAATGGGTGTGGGCATCCCTGCTGAGCGGGGCCGCTCTGGCGCTGCTGTGGCGCAGGCTGCAGTCGTCACGTCGGCTGGAGGTCCTGGCGTCACAGGCATGGGCCGGACTGCTGGCCGTCTGGCTGTTCCGCCACGAACCCGGGGCGGCAGCGCGAGCTCAGGTTGACGCTTTGCGCGCCAATCTCGTGCTGCTGTTCTGGTCACTGCTGCCGGTGGCTGCCAGCTTTCTCCTGGCGTTCCCGTTTCTGATCCAGTTGCAGGCACGTTACGGCTATCAGTGGCTGCACCCGGGGGATACCCTCATCGTTCGATTTGACTGCACCGACGCCGATACTGCCAATCGTGTGCAGGTCGACTGGCCAGGAACGGCAGGGACGGTCGAAGCCGTGGTCCGTGAACCTGCAGTGTCCGCAGTTGTCGCGCGTCTGGGAGTCCGGGAATCCGGCCATCACCACGTGCTGGCATCCGCTTCCGGTAGGCCGGTGCCGGTGCCGGTGTCCGTCGACTTGCCGCCACGGGCGGTCATGCTCGGAGGTGAGTGGGGGGAGCGTCTACTGTACCCCGGGGGTCAGCCGTTGTCCAAACGCTCCGGTCTGACGCGCATCACCCTCGCCTACGAACCGGTATCCTGGCGCCGGTGGTTGCTGTTCGGGTGCGCGAACTGTGTCGGCGCTCTGACGGCACTTGCCATGTGCCGACTTCGAGCGGGGCGAAGGGATCCAGAGGACCAGGCAAGTGGCATGTGAGCCCGGGTCACGTAGGTTTACCCGGAACCGGTGATGACATGAACCAAGAGAGAGAGTGGGGGATGATGACTGCTGTGCGGCGGTCCCTGTTTCTGTTGCTGGTCACGACGACCTGTGCCCTGGCGCAGGACCTGCCTGAGTACACCTGTCTCAAGGCTACGCAGCCCATCGTTATCGACGGCGTGGCCGACGAGGCCGCCTGGCGACTCGCCGATCCGATGGCGTTGGTGGACGTGCGCTTCATCGAAGACGCCCGCCCCCACAGCCGGCCTACCGAGGCGCGCATGCTCTGGGATGACGACAACCTCTACGTGCTGTTCGTCGCCACCGATCCCGATGTCTGGTCGAGCCTGTCGGCGCGGGACGACCCGCTATGGGATGAGGAGGTCGTCGAGATCTTCTTCGACCCCACGGGAGAGGGCCAGAGGTACGCCGAGATCGAAGTCAACTCTCTCAACACGATCGTCGATCTGCTCGTGACCCGGATTCCTGAACGCAAATCGTTCTTCGAGTGGAGCCCCGCTCTCCAGTCTGCCGTCACGGTGGACGGATCTCTGAACGATGCCTCTGACGCGGATCGACGGTGGGTGACGGAGATCGCCATCCCCTGGGCCGCCCTGCGATCAGACCTGCTCGACGTGGCCGGTGGTCAATCGCTGCCGCCGAGGGATGGTGACGTCTGGCGCTTCAACTTCTATCGTTACGAGCGGATCCGCGATGGCGGTATGGAAGTCGATATCGAATACAGCGCCTGGTCGCCAACGGGCGAGGTCAATTTCCACATGCCCGAGCGTTTTGGACGGGTCGCATTCCGGGCGGCACAGTCGGCGGACGACCTGTATCCATCGGGGTCGCTGGTGCCGGCTTTCGACCTGGGGCTGCAAAAGGTGGAGATCACCGTGCCCGACAAGTTTCGCGACGAGGTGACAGAGGGCCTGACTCTCAATCTCCCCCCCGGCTTCTCGGCCAGCGTGTTCGCCGCCGGCCGCATGCGTCGGCCTCGGTTCATGGCCTTCGACGACGCTGGCGTCATGCACCTGGCCGACCTGCTGCAGAACCAGATCATCGCCCTGCCTGACCGGGACATGGACGGCGTCGCCGACAGCCATATCATCGCCGCCGAGGATTTCCGGTATCCTCACAGTCTGGCGTTCTATGGCGGTGATCTGTACGTGGCCGACACGCACCAGGTCGTGCGCCTGCGCGACCGCGATGATGACCTCGTCTATGAGGAGCGTGAGGTCTTTATCGATGACATCCCCTCGGAGGCCTGGCACACGACGCGCACCATCGTCTTCGACGAGCGTGATGGGAAGATCTACATCGGTGTGGGTTCACCGTGCGACCTGTGTCGCCCGCAGTCACCCGTGGCCGGCGGCAGTGCGGATCCCCTGCCACCCAGTCCGGAGTGGGGGAGCATTCTCGAGTTCAACATCGACGGCACGGGAAGACGTGTCTTCGCCACCGGCATCCGCAACGCCGTCGGCCTGACTCTCCATCCGATCACCAACGAACTATGGGGGGATCACAACGGCCATGATCAGGAGGGTCGCGCCAGACCGCCCGAATGGATCGACATCATCCGCGACGGCGACTTCATGGGGTATCCCTTCGTCCACGGGCATCAGGTCTGGAACGACTTCAGCATTCCTCGCTATCAGCGCATGCTGCCGATCACGCGTGAAGACAGCCTGCTCGCCCAGCGCCAGAAACGACCTGTAGCCCAGGTGCCGGCTCACTACGCGCCCATGGGTCTCCATTTCTACACACACGATCAGTTCCCAGAGCGTTACAAGAACATGGGATTCGTCGCCTTCCGTGCCGGCAAAGCGAAGCTGTCGTCACATCCGGGCTACATGGTGGCGGCTCTGTTCAGCGAGCCAGACGGGTCGAGTGCGCGCATGGCGCCTTTCATCACCGGGTTCCAGACGGGCACGACACAGGATGATGTCTGGGGATTCCCCGTCGGTCTGATGACCGACGCCGAGGGAAGCCTGTTCGTGACCTCCGACGCACGCAACCAGATGGTCCTGAAGATCACCCACAGTCCGCTGAGTGGTTTCTGGGAGCACGACCTGCCGAAGATGGCCGACGTCGGCAGCTCTCTGGCTCTGTCGCTGACCGTACATGTGGAACGTGTCGTCGACAATGGCGGGCCGGCGCGGGTCCGGGCGGACCTGAGCGAGTTGGGGGGACCATCGGACCTGGTATTGGAGGCCGTGGATGAGCGGACCTTCCGCCTCGACACACAGATTCAGCTCGACGTACCGAGCGGTGTCTACCGGCTGCGGGCCTTCATCGAGCAAACGGAAGGTGACACACCTCTCACCGTGCAGCTGTCGACGAGTATCTCCGTGTTGCCCCGGGGAGATTTCGTCCTGCTCGACGACAGTCTCACCGACGGCTGGCAGGCTGACAACAGCGGGGCGGTTCTCCTTCAGCTCAGCGCCGGAGACCTGGTACGGACCGGTGAAGCCGCCGCCGAGCTCCGGGTGGAGCCGACGGCCGCCGGGGTACCATGGGAGATGGCCCTGCTCCCGGAGACGCCCTTCACGCCCGCAGGGCTGGCGACGCTCTACTTCTCTTTCCATCCAGGCGACCTGGCGTTACCGCTGGACGGAGAGAGCGGAATCTCGGTCGTCGTCAACGGCCGCACCGTCGACCTGTCAGCGAACTATGTCGATCTGTCGCAGCGCCGCTGGCAGGATGTTGAGATTCCCTTGTCCGCCTTTGACCTGCGCAGCGACCCGGTAAACAAGATCCTCTTCACCGGCGACATTTCCGGCACCTTCTTCCTCGACGATCTGCGCTTCCGTCTCGACCGGGACAGATCCCCCATCGATGCCATCTGGGAGCACGGTCTGCTCGACGCTGTTACCGAGGGTAGTGAGTTGGACGTAGCTGCTACGGTCCACGTCACCCGTTTCGACGCTGGCGCTGTTGTGCGAGTCACGGCGGATCTGAGTGATCTCGGCGGCCCGGTGGCGATGCCTCTGACCCGTGTAGATGACGACACCTTCCGCCTCGAGGCAGACCTGGATCTGGATGGCGTGCCCAACGGTGAGTACCGCTTCCGGGTGCGGATCGAGCAGGTGACCCCGAGGGGCCGCCAGTGGATCGTCCTGTCCCACATGATCACCGTCCTGCCCCAGGATCTCCACATCTTCGACGAAGGCCTGGCGGCAGGCTGGGAGGTGGCCGGTGAACGTGGCGCTGAAGTGCTCGGCTCGAGGGCAGATGGACCAGTCTACAACGGCAGCGACGCACTGGCGTTGAGCGTGGAACCCGAGAATTTCTTCACCAACTGGTCGGTGGGACTGCAGCCCCCGTCGACGATCGAACGCCTCGGTTTTGCCGGGCTCCGTTTCGCCTTCCATCCCGGAGACACCGAAGCGCCGGCCGTGCCGAGCCTGGTTCTGTACATCGGGGACCGCTCCTTCGATCTGCTGCGTCACGATCTTCCGCTGATCGATCCAGAGCGGCGGGAATGGCAGGTCGTGGAGGTCTCATTCGACGATTTTGTGATCGACAGTGTCTACAATGACGGTCTGACTCTCGAGATCGGAGAGGTCTCATCGATCCGCGTGGAGGGCAACCTGAGCGGTACCGCCTACCTTGACGATGTGCGGCTGGTGACGGGAATTCCGTCAGCGCCACCACTGCAGACGGCCGTGCTGGAGACCGAGGACGAGGCGACGCCCGTTCAGTTCGCCCTGGGGCCGAGTTACCCGAACCCGTTCAATGCCGAGACTGTGATCCTCTTTGCCCTGCCCGAGGCGGGCGTGGCGAGAGTAGCGGTCTACAACCTGGCCGGTCAGCGGGTGGTGGACCTGTTGAAGGAGCAGCTGGGCACCGGGACGCACCGGGCACACTGGGACGGCCGCGACGAATCAGGAGGTCCCCTCGCCTCGGGAACCTACGTCGTTCACCTCACCATGGGCCGCCTCGAGGCGACGGAGAAAGTCCTGCTGCTGCGCTGAGAAGAGATCACCGATCTCCGGGGCCGGCCCCCTCGAGGCGGTCGGCCAGGCGCACTTCAGCCCACTGCAGGACGTGACCGTTGCGCAGGGCCTTGGCCACCTCCTTGGTGATGGTGCGAGTGCCGTGGTCAAAGACGCGCTCCTCGGCCGTCGACGGAATGCGCATCTGCAGGTAGTGCCGGCCTTTGCGCAGGTAGGTGGGCTCCTCCTTCACCACCGCCAGATATCCCCAGTAGTCGCTGAAGAAGATTCCCAGTTCCCGCCCGAACTGCCACCGCTCGCGATCCGCTTCGTCCACCTCGTGCACGGCAGCCTCGATGTATTCGAGGATCTCCGGGTTCTGGGTCCAACGGTGCAGGCCGATCAGTCCGTGGGTGCAGTAGAACATCTGCAGACCAAACTCGCCTGTGCCGAAGCCGACCCCGTCCCGCTGCCAGCGCGGTTCGAGGTGTTTGTTCCAGCAGACCAGGGCCCAGTCCAGATACTTGCTGTCCCCCGTCAACTCGTAGGCGGTGACCAGGTTGAGGATCGACCAGCCGCTGGCGCGCGGTTGCTGGTCGATCCCGGTCTGACCAGACTCCAGGCGTTCGATCAGGCGGGCATAGATGCCGACGTCGCAGTTTCGCAATGCCGCTTCTCTGGCCATGGAATCGCCCGTGAGCAGGTGGTAGGAGACGAGCCCGGCGATCCAGTTGTGTGTCGGGATGGGGGAGGTGTGGCCATCCTGGTTGCCGCCGTGAATGTCCGCCCGGTTCATCTCGAAGGGGCTCAACCCGCGATACGCAATGTGGTCTCGATCCGACCAGCGCTGATCGACATCCATACGATGGCGGGCCATCTCGTCACCCACGTCAAAGAAGAAACGATCGCGGAGTCTGACGTAGTCGAGCATGGCGATCCAGGTCCAGTCGTAGTGCAGGGAGCTGGGCCCACGGCCACGCGCGCTGTCCCAGTTGAGGTCACCGAAGTCCATCCAGCCGAACCAGTACCCGTGACGCGTACCCCGGCGAGCTTCGTGGATCGACGCGCGCGCTTGCGGATCGAAGACGTTGCGCGCCCAGGCGTCCTGTCCTGCGAGGGCCGACGCCGCAGCGGGATCGTCGGGGACGAAGCCCCCCTCGGCAAAGAGTCCGAAGGCTTCGGTTGCAGCGAAGTGCCCCGCGCTGGCCAGGGCCATCAGGGGCTCCTCGAGAGTGGCCGAGCTCTGTAACACGGTACGCCCGGAGCGCAGATCCAAGAGGATCTCGTGGGACTTCTGCGTGCCCCCCGGCAGGTGGTATGTGGTGGGCCGACGTGGTCCTTCGTCGATGGCGCCTCGACTGCTTCCGGTGCGGGGCCACTCGCCGAACCGCGGCCACAACCACAGCGAGAGGCGCCGGTCCTGCAGAGAGATGGCTTTCTCGTAATTCTGCCAGAAGCGACGCACGCCGACGGTGAGCGATGTCGAGCCTGCACGGATTCGTGTTACGCCGGAAGTATGGTGGCCCGTGGCCAGGGCTTCACCGTTGTGCTCGACTGCGAAGTGCATGGAGTCGAAGTCGGGAGATTCGCCGTACTGGGCAATCCGCCATTCGTCGCCCAACGCCACGCGGCCTTCGACCCCGGCGCTGACAACGCTGATGGCATCGCCCTGCAGCAACGGTTCCAGGTCGAGATCGAGCGCGACGCCGTCGAAAGCGAACCATTCGCTCTGGGCCTGCGGCAGGTTGTAGCCGTACGCACCGCTGTTGCGCAGCCAAAAACGGATCTTCACCAGCTCCTGGCCGGCATACATCGTGATGGAGCAGATATACTCTAGACGCCCTTCGTTGACGGCGGCAAAGCGGCCGGTGGCCTTGATCACCGCGCGTAGCGGGCCGCTCTCCTCGATCGTGATGGACTCCGGCGGCAGTGCCCCGATCGACATGGGGGTACCCTCTGCGGGGAAGACCCGCACGTCGGACGACGGCCCGACAATGGCCCGGCCGTGCACGCTCAGGCCGGACAGGAGTGAGAACTTCGTCCTGGAGACAGACAGGTTGATGACACCGTTGTCGAGCTCTACCGCACCGTCCTTACCCATGACCACGACCGGGTTGGCGTGACTCGCTGACTCGCTGACATCGCTCAGGATATAGACCGCGCGTCCCAATGGCTCTACATCGGCCTGGAAATCTATGAGCACCCATTTACAGCTGCCGTCAGGCCAGGAGCTGAGTCGTCGGAACTGGGTCGGAACCGGTTCGCCAGACGGAGAATGAAGACTCAACTGCTGCGCATCCTGTACACTGCCACGATGTAGAGGCACGCCGGTGGTGACAGGTTCATCCCAACGTTCGACGCCAGCACTCTCGTCCAGGTAGAGGGGGATTTCCAGTGCGCTCGTCTCCGTGGCAAGACCGCAGGATAGCCCTGCCATCAGGCTCGACAGAAGCCACTTGTATTCACGCTTTCTCACTGGCACACTCTCTTGACCCCATACCGGCCGGGGCGCTTACTCTGTTCGCCTGCCCTGGCAGTGTGTACCGCCAGTTTCCGCAGAACAACAACGCGAAACGGAATAATCCACGCCAGCAGAATGGGGAGCTGACGGCGATCGGCATGACACAAGGTCCGCGCGGCAACAAGCTGACGATCGACGGCCAGGTTGATACCAGCACCGTAGCTAGCATTGTGGGAGATGTTCTCGGCCAGTTGCCCGCTCAAGCGGATACTGAGACCCGTGTCCTGGCGCTCTACCACTGGGTGCGGGAGGCGCTTTTCATCTATCCCAGCTGCCCCGATGATCTCTGTGAGGATTTCAACAAGGCCCTACGGCAGATCAACTGGTGGGGCTACGGCCTGTGCGGCACGCAGAGCAAGGTGTTCGGCATGCTGGTGGCCCACGCTCTGGGTCGCGAGAACGTGCGACTTCTGGGCACACACGAGCGGGAGACGGGTAACTGGAAGATGCGCGAACGCGGCTACCGCGTCTTCAAATGGTCGGGTCTGGCGCGGGACAACGAACCCGACAGCCCCGATGGCCACAGCACCCTCGAGATCTTCTGGGACGGCGCCTGGCACCTGCTCGACGTGATGGTGGGCTTCTACCGCCGGCACCCGGACGGCACGATCGCCTCGTTGCAGGATCTACTCGACGATGTGGACCTGGCCGCTCAGCCCGTGGGCGACCCCGAAGGCGATATGCCTTTCGGCGATGAACGGGAGGTGTTCACGGCGACGACCGTCTCCTTCCGATCTGTCACCTTCAACTCCTGGCCCGGAGAGGGCCTGCCCCTCCTGCTGCGTCCGGGTGAGTCCTTCACCTGGTTGGCAGAGCCCATCGCAGGCGCCTACTACCTGCACCCGAAGATTCGCGAGCGCTTCGGCGACGAGGCCCTGGAGCCCGGTCCACGGGGCCATCGCCCCGATCGTGCTACGCGGCGTTACGGCAATGGTGAGCACCGGTGGGTGACGACCTTGCACCCGCGTGCTGAAGATCCCTTCTGGTGCACCGAGACCGGTGACTGGCACCTGACCGTCGAGCTGCCCTATCCGATCATCACCATCGAGTGGCGGATGGAGGAAGGGGCCAACGGCTTTCTGCTCCCTCATGCCGAGCACGATGATAGACTCCTGCCGATCCAGGCGACGGGCCAACAGACGACGCCGAAGGAACAGCCACCAAGTCGCAGGTACCGACTCATCCTCCGCAGTCCGGGCCGGGCCACCGAGACGGGCCCGAAGCCACTCGTCGTCGAGTTGAAGTCCATCGTGCAGCTCAACCCCCAGGTCGTACCCCGGCTGCTGCCGGGTCACAACCGGATCCAACTGCGCGGGTCCGCCGGCGACGATCTGCAGGCACGATTTCGTTACCGCATCGGCGACGGCTGGCAGGAAAACGACTGCATCGGCGTCGGCCCCCACGATGTCGCCATCGACGGCGATCCGGAATCACAACAACTGACACTGAGCAACGGAGAACCGCCATGAACGACGTCCCCCCGCCTTCGGTGTGGGCTATCGGCGAGAGCTTTCGCATCGATCCACTTACCGGTATGGCGCGAGAGGAGCAACGGCTCGGTGGCAACCCTCTACCCGACAGCCTGGACTACCAACGGCACAGCATGGTCTGGGACGCGACGGCGGGACTGATTTCACTGCAGTCGGCGCGCAACGAGGTCGTCGCCTATCAGCTGCAGATCGCCGGTCCGGCACGCGACGTGTCGGTGGACTGCAGCGATCTGGCGGGACCCGCCACAATCCAGGCAGGCCGGGACATCGATGTGCTGAAGCAGTGGTACACGAATGTGACGGAGAACTCCTCCAGCGAGGACTCAACAACGGCTGCCTGGCATCATGGTACAGGCTGGTACCCCGACGCGCTGATCCCGGTCGATTCCACCGATGGCAGGGGGCAACCTTTCCACGTTCCGGACCAGGACAACGCTGTGCCCGGGCAATGCTGGCAGGGCGTGTGGATCGACATCTATGTACCTCGGGATGTTCCTGCGGGATCCTACACGGGCACCGTTGCCGTCACGGGTGAGGATCTGCAGGTATCGCTGAAAGTCGAACTACTCGTGCATGACGTGACGTTATCGGACGACTTTCACTGTGAGGTGGGTCTGAACAACTACGTGACGATTGGCAAGAAGGGCAGTGAGCTTCGCTTGCGGTACTACCAGATGGCTCATCGCCACCGCATGGCAATCCACGAACACTACATTCAGCCCGGGACGACGGGAACAGGGCCCGACATGAGAGGCGTATGGGATTCGTACGACGAGGAGATGGGCAAGTATCTCACGGGAGAGGCCTTCACCGAGCGGTACGGCTACCGCGGTCCGGGTGAGGGCAAACCTGTGCGCTGGATCTACCTGCCCGTCGAGATTCTCCCCGGCTTCGCCTGGCCCATGCCTCCCGAGCACGTCAAGGAATCCGAATACGATGAGGCCGTGGTGGCGATGACGCGTGATTTCTCCGAGCACTTTGCCACCAGGGGCTGGACCTCTACGGACATGATGTTCTTCGTCAACGGTCTGGATGAGCCCACCAGTCTGGAGCAGGTGGAAGACATCCGCTACTTCGGTGATCTGTGCCAGCGGGCCGCAGCGGACCGGGTCCACTACCGGGCCGATCTCAATCATCTGCACGACATCAATCGGTTCGACTTCGACTACACCGAGCAGAAGATGCTCGACAAGCTTGGGCCTGTCATCGACCTGTGGGTGTGCGTCGCGGACTTCGAACGAACGGACTTCTCCGTCCTCTTGCCACGGCGTCAACCGCCGGACAACGACGTGGTCTGGTTCTATCAGAACCGCGAGCCCTCTGTCGGTGGCTACACTCTCGATGACGAAACCCTCGGCTTGAGGACCTGGCCGGTCATTTCTTGGAAGTACGGTCTGGACGGTTGCGTGCTGTGGGAACTCACCTTCACCGGCGCCTCGAAGGACATCTGGCGAGACCCGCGCAACAGCGTCAATCGCGACCGAGTGCACAACCTGGCCGGTCAACTGGCGTACCCCGCCAGAAACGGTATCGAGGAGCCGGTCACCAGCATCCGCATGAAGAACTTCCGCCGTGGTGCCCAGGACTACGAGTACCTGCGCATTCTCGAGTCCCTCGCCGGGAGGGAAGCGGCCGAGGCGATTCTCGATCCCATCGTTCCGAGCGGCCTGCACCGTCCCGAGCGACCGTACGGGGCCGCGGGAACCTGGTCACACAATCCCGAAGACTGGCACTGTATGCGCCGCGATCTGCTGGCGGCAATCGCCGTCGCCAATGCCTGACCCGACCTACTTGCCATCGACCACGCGCCTCTGCTGACTACACTCTGATTCGCAACATCCAGAGATCACTGGCGACACAGAAGACCGACCAGACATGAGGGGTGCCGATGTCGTGATTAAAGCGCTCGAGCGCCAGGGCGTGGAATACATCTTCGGCCTCCCGGGCGGCGCTGCCATTCCCATTTTCGACGCTCTGTTCGACTCGGCGAAGCTCAAGTTCATTCTGACCAGGCACGAGCAGGGCGCCATGCACATGGCCGACGGCTACGCCCGGGCCACTGGCAAGCCCGGTGTTGTCCTTGTCACCTCCGGACCCGGGGCGACGAACACGATCACGGGTCTGCTCACGGCGCAGATGGACTCGGTACCCATCGTCGTTCTGTCCGGCCAGACGATCTCACCCATGCTCGGTAAGGACGCCTTTCAGGAGGCGGACGTGTTCGGGGTATCCGCCCCCGTCGTCAAGCACTCTTACCTGGTAAAGGATCCTGACGACATCCCACGTGTCATGATGGAGGCGTTCCATATTGCCGATAGTGGCCGCAAGGGACCCGTGCTGGTCGACCTGCCCAAGGATGTGACCTCTGCAGAATGTGTGAAGGACTTCCCGGAGCGCATCTCGGTGCCGGGGTACAGCGTGTGCTCCAAAGCTGATCCCGTCGCGCTCGTAGAAGCAGCACGGCTCATCCGCAGCAGCCGACGCCCGTTGCTGTATCTGGGTGGCGGCACGATCTCCTCCGGGGCGCATGTGGTGGCCAGAGAATTCGCCGAGAAGACCCGGATGCCGGTGACCAACACTTTGCTCGGCAAGGGGGCCTTCCCCGAACAGCACCGGCTGTCGGTGGGCATGCTGGGCATGCATGGCACAGCCTACGCCAACAAGGCGGTCGTCGGTTGTGATCTGATCATGTGCGTCGGCGCTCGCTGGGACGATCGCATCACGGGCAAACTCGAGGCGTTCTGCCCCGAGGCGAAGAAGATCCATATCGATATCGACCCCGCCGAATTCGGCAAGATCATCATCCCCGATGTCTTCCTGCAGGGCAATGCCCTCGAGGTCCTTGAGGAACTGATCCACATGGTCGGGCCACTCGACACAGCCCCGTGGCTCGCCCAGATCGACACGTGGAAGGCGAAGTATCCGTTGAGCTACGGCAGGAAGGGAGGACTGAAGATGCAGGCCGTGTTCGACCGTGTGTACGAACTGACAGCCGGGCGGGCGGTAGTGGCGACCGATGTGGGCCAGCACCAGATGTGGGCGGCACAGTTCTACCGGACGGCACACCATCGACAGTGGCTGTCCTCCGGGGGTGCCGGGACGATGGGATACGGCTTTCCTGCCGCCATCGGTGCGCAGTTCGGTCGCCCCGACGACATGGTCATCTCCATCTCTGGCGACGGCGGCTTCCAGATGACGATGCCAGAACTGGCCACGGCGGCGATCCATAGGCTACCGGTCAAGATCCTGATCATGGACAACACCTATCTCGGCATGGTCCGTCAATGGCAGAGCTTGTTCCACGACAACCGCTTGTCGGGTGTGGACCTCGAAGGCAATCCCGACTTCGTCAAGCTGGCGGCTGCCTACGGCATCGATGGTTGGCATCTGAAGCGGACTGCCGATATCGACAGGATTCTGACCCAGATGCTCGAACACAGTGATGGACCGTGCCTCGTTCACTGCCACTGCGAGAAGGAAGACAACGTCTTTCCCATGATCCCCGCCGACGCCCCCCTTGAGGAAATGCTCATCGCGCCGCCGAAGCACAAGCTCGCCAAGCCGACAGGGAGCACGTGACCGACATGGCAGATGTATGCGCGAATCCAGTGGACGTCAGGGGGCACCGCTGATGCAGAGGCTCAGGATCGCCCTGCTGGGTATTGGAAACCACAGCCTGAAGAACCACGTCCCTTCGCTGGTGCGCTACGTCGAAGAGCATCCAGACGAGATCGAGCTTGCCGCTCTCTGCGACGTTCGCGGGGAGGAAGCCCAGTCGGTGGCCGAGCAGCATGGTTTCGGGCGTGTGTACGCGGATCTGGACGAGATGCTGCGGCAGGAAGCACTGGACGGGTGTGTGGCAGTGACGCCAGTCCGGGCGACCCTAGCCGTCGCCTCGCGGCTCATCCGTGCCGGTATTCCCTTGCTGATGGAAAAACCTCCCGGCGCGAACCTGGCCGAAACGCGTCGGATCGTGGATCTCGTCGAAGAGAGCGCAGCGCGCGTCATGGTCAGCGTCAATCGCCGTTTTGACCTGGCTTTGCAGAGCGCGCTTTCCTGGCAGGGAGACCGATCCCTGCAGTACCTGCGCGCGACCATGGTGCGCCACCAAAGAGTGGAGGAGGCCTTCGTTCAGGCTACGGCCATCCACGCCGTGGATGCCATGCGCTCTGTTGCTGGCGACGTGAAGGACTTTCGCGCCGAGGCGCGGCAGGTGGCTGGGGCACAGTGGCTCATTGTACATCTGGAATTTATCGGTGGTCAGTGCGGCACCCTGGAGGTGTTGCCCAGCGCGGGATGCAGAAGCGAAGAGTATGCCTTCTTCGGTGCGGATTACTCAATCTCGGCCCGTGTGGCGGAGTTTGATGTCGGGAAGGTCAAGGCCTGGGAGGACGGGGAGCTTGTGCTGGAGGAAGAGTCCGGGAAGGGACTACCGGAGTATGTCCGCAATGGTGCCTATGGCGAAACCGCGGAGTTTATTGCGGCGCTCAAAGAAGACCGCGTGCCAGTCCCCACCCCCGCTGCAATTCTGCAGTCGGTGGAGATCTGCGATGCGCTCGGGCGAGGATTCGAGCGCCCTCGAGTTGCGAGTCGCACATGAACGTGGCCATCAACCGACACGCCCTCGATCGGGTACCTCTGTCGATCATCTTCGATGATTCGACGATGCTTGTGAACCTCAACTATTTCTTCCTGCGGGATGCGGTCAGCCTGACAGCTGAACAGGCACCCTACCTGGCCTCCTGGAAGGCTCAACAGGGGCGGGACGGCACGGTTCGTTGGGAGGACGTGCCCGTCGTTCACCCGGAGTCCTTCACGCGAGAATTTGCCCAGTTCTGCCTCGACAACGGTATCAGAGGGAAATTTAGCGTCGTCCCCTGTCCGGCGGCATTGGGACGCATCGATCACGGTCTGGAACTCTTCAGCGGGGCACAGCAGGAGAGCTGGCTACAGATGTGTCGCGAGATGATCATGCCGAATTTCGATATCACACCCGAAATGATGACCCACACCTCGGTCGTCGACCTCGAGAACCTGCAGCCCATCGAAGCCGGGCTCTGGGAGCAATGGGGGTGGAATCACCTGCCCACCGACCAGCCCGAACTCGTCACTGACTATATCGCTCTCGCCTGTGAGATCCTGCACAACGTGGGACTCACACCCACTGGCGTCACGTCGCCGGGCGGCTTCGGTGACCCCCTCGAATTCTACGCCGAATGTGCCCAGAATGCCGTCCGTCGCGTCACCGGAAACCCCACACCCTTCCTCTTCAAGCGCGTCTTCGATGACGAAGTGCCAACACCCGTCTGGCATGCCGACCGGGGCGCCGGCACCGCCATGGGCGAGATCGTCGCCTGTATAGGTGACTGGACGGGATCCTGGACCGGCTACGGCGAGGTCGACGCCGATCGCTACGTCACCGCAGACCTGAGGGGTGGCCGCCTGGCAGCCTGTATCGACGCCGGTGACCCAGCCGTGATGATCAGCCATTGGCAAGGTTTCTATGGCATGCACGATGAGGACCGCAGGGGGTTCAACACATTCAAAACCGTCGTTCGTCGACTCAAGGAGCGCGATCCACGGGGCGAGAATTCCCGGTGGCGGAAGTGCAGCGAGATCACCAACTACGCGTGTGCCGCCGAGCTGTGCGAACTGTCCGTCACGGGCAACGTCATCTCGCTGGATCTTCCAGTGAGAGTTCCCGAATTCACTCTACGCATCACCGACACCGAGGTGACAGGCGTCACCGTGGATGGTCGGTCGCTTGCAGAGGCGAGCAATCGGGTAGCGTTTGGTTCTGAGACGTACCTACGTGAGAACGGCGTAACCTTCATCGCCTTCGACGCGGCACAGCAGTCCGTCACGGTCCAAGTCGAGGCCTGAGCCATGAAGATCTCCTCATAGCAATCAGTTCGTTCCGTGCGTGTCGCGGATGGGCTGCGGGTAGACCCGCTGCCAGCGACCGGCGCCGGCGCCAAAGGCGGGGTCCTCCCAGTCCGTATTGTGGTTCTTCTCGGCGTGAGCCCGGTTGATGGAGCGCAGCATCTGGGTGTTGAGTCGGGCGTCGAGGCTGGCGCGAATCTCCCGGCAGGCGGGATCATCGATGCGGTTGTGCTGTTCGGCGCGGTCGTCGTCGGTGTTGAAGAGGGCGGCGTAGCCGTTGCTGTAGCGTGCCAGTTTCCAGGTGCCGTCATAACACATGGATCCCGAGGCGACGAATCCATAGACCACATCGCGAGCGTGGCTGCTCTCGATACCCAGATCCGGCAGCGGCTGTGAATCCATGTAACCGGGCAGCGCACAGCCGCCCAGGTGCAGCAAGGTGGCGGTGATGTCTTCGATCGAAATGGGTCCGCTGTGGGCCCTGGCCTCGTCCAGACCGGGGTGGCGTACGATGAGCGGAACCTTGGTGCTCGACTCGTAGTAGGTGCCCTTACCGATCAGGCCGTGGTCCCCCAGGTAGTCTCCGTGGTCGCTGCAGAAGACGATGATGGTGTCATCATACCGTCCGGTGTCTTTAAGTGCCTGGATGATCTGTCCGACCTTGTCATCGATCTGCTTGACCAGGGCCGCGTAGCAGGCGCGAATCTTCCTCTTGTGCGCCGTGGTGAACTCGGTGTAGTCCACGCCGTTCCAGGCCGCCTTGCTGCCGCGCACATTAACTTCGACGAAGTCAGGGGGCTGGTCGGCGCCCACCGGATACGGTTCGGGCATGTCGTCAGGTGAATAGAGGTCGTGGTACTGCGGCGAGGGATCGTAGGGGCAGTGGGGACCGGGGAAGCCCACCATCATGGCGAAGGGGGAGTCGCTCCCGTACTCGCGGATGTAGCGGCTGGCCTCGTTGCCCACAAAGCCATCCCACGAGTCTTCGTAGTCGTGCTGGTGGACGTAGGCACCCCGGCCCTCCTGATACCCCTCGTGTTCGTTGCCGTGAAGCTTGCGCAGGCCCCGGGCCTTCAGATACTGCTGGTAGTCGTCATCCACATGGATCCAGCGCTTGTCTTCACAGACGATACGATCGTCAAAGCCCATGGAGGCTTCCCAGGGATAGAAGTGCATCTTGCCCACCGCGCAGGTCCGGTAGCCGCTATCACTGAGCAGCTGAGGCCAGGTGTGGATGCCGCACGCCGTCAGATCGGGACGCAGATACTGACCGTTGCCCATGACGCCGGTGCGGATGGCGTTGAGCCCGGTGAGCAGCGTGGAGCGCATGGGCACGCAGACCGGGGAGGGAGCGCAGGCCTTCTCGTAGCGCACGCCGCTGTGGCAGAGGCTGTCGATGTGGGGTGTGTCGATGAAAGACGCGCCATAGCAGCTGAGAAAATCGGGGCGCAGCTGATCGGGCATGATGAACAGCAGGTTGGGGCGGTTGCCGGGCATGGGAGAACTCCATTGTCTCGCATGTGCGCTGCTGAGGAGTCACGATCTTGACACGGATTCCGCGATCCGCTTTACCATGATAGGTGATAGCTGAGGCCCCAAACCAGTCCGTCCATGCCCGGGGAGGGCAAGAGAGATGAAGATCACCGACGTACAGCTGCTGGTGCTCGAGCTGGAGACCGAACAGCCAGCCGGCGAGTGGCAGCTCGTGCAGGTTCCCAACCTGAACCGCATCCAGTACACCCACCGTCGCCGTCGCCTCGAAGGCAGCTCGCGGGAGCGTGCCAGCTTTCTCAAGGTGTCCACCGACGAGGGGCTGGAGTCGATCATGACGACGGACTCCGGCATCGGACCGCAGCAGATCCCGCTGCTGCGCCAACAGGTCGTCGGGGAGAGCGTCTTTCATCGCGAGGCGGTGTGGCAGAAGCTGCACAAGGGAACGCGCTGGCTGTATCAGACGCCCGGCTGGTTTGGCGATTTCGACAACTGTCTGTGGGACCTGCTGGGCAAAGCGGCAGGGCTGCCGGTGCACGCCCTCGTGGGTCGTGTGCGAGACAGCTTGCCTGTCTATCTGACCGCCGGGGACGGTACAGCCGAGCAATACCTGCGACAGATCGAAGCCGGCAAGGAGTATGGAGTCGGAGCGTACAAGTTTCACGCCTATAAAGGTGGGAAGGCCGATATCCCCATCTTCCGTCACGTGCGTGAGGCGGTCGGGCCCGACTACGCTCTGATCAATGACCCGGTGTGCTCCTACGACCTGCGCGAGGCGATCGAGGTGGGGCACGTCATGGAGGAGCTTGGCTTCGTCTGGTTGGAAGAACCCTTTCACGAGTTCAAGCTGAACCAGTACCAGGAGCTGTGCCGCGAGCTCACGATCCCGGTGATGGGCAACGAAACACTGATGAACGACATCGGCATCTCATCCCAGTGGCTGATCCAGGGGGGCACCGACATGCTGCGCGGCAACGCCCGGTCGGGCACGACGAATGTGTTGAAGATGGCCCACCTGGCGGAGATGTACGGCACGTCGATCGAGCTCAACGGCATGGGGGGACTCTTCGGGCTGGTGCACGCAACCCTTGGCTGCTGCATCGACAACACTACCTATTACGAGCTGTCCGGCGGGTCGGCCACGGCGCTGCGCCAGCGAGGTGAGGCCTGCGGCCTGCTCAACGCGCCGGTGATCGAGGCGGGGCATATCGCTCCCAACGACCGGCCCGGCTGGGGGGCGGAGTGGGATGAGGAGCGATTCGCTTCGATGGTCGTGGAGACGTACTAGCAGTCCTTCCGACACCCAACGATGGAACGCGAAGAGGCGAGAGCCACAGCGACCCTCGCCTCCCGTCGAGCCAGCACCCCTTCTCCCAGCGTATGCCCGCCAGGAGAAGCTTAGCGCGTATGCCCGCAACCCCCATGATGCTGCCGGCAGGGACCCCGCGGTATGCTCCACGGGGGCGGCCGCGGGGCACCCGCGGTTGCCTGCCAGCATGGGGGCAGGACTCTGGCACACACGCTACCGCGCACGGAGATGCCATGTCAACGGTCAATATCAAGAAATCTTGATATTTGACTTTTCTTCGGGTCTCTGGTAGGTTTCTCCCATCATGCCCGACCTGCTGCAACTCCACAAAGCCCTGGCCGACGAGACGCGCCTGCGTCTGCTGCGCCTGCTGTCCCGGTCTCCTCTCAACGTCAATGAGGTGATCGACATCCTGCGCATGGGCCAGAGCCGCATCTCCCGACATCTCCGGATTCTGGCTGAGGCCGATCTGGTCACCCGCCGCCGCGAGGGCACGTGGATCTACTACGAACGCAGCCCCGATCCCGATGATAAGCTGGTGGCCGACATGCTGGTGCTGGTGAGCGAGCATGAACGGGCATTGCCCCACTTCGAGCAGGACATGCAGCGCATGGAGGCGGCCATCGAGCAGCGCCGACAACAGGCGCGGACCTTCTTCGACAGCCGTCGTGATGGTGACGAACTGCGGCATCAATCGCTGGAGGGGGCCTACTACCGCCAGGTGGCCCTGTCGCTGCTGCCGGAGCATTGCGGCACGATTCTTGACTTAGGCACCGGCTCGGGGCTGCTGCTCCCGGCGTTGCTCGAGCGAGCCGACAGGGTGATCGCCGTCGACGCCTCGCCGACTATGCTCGACCTGGCGCGCGTTTCGGCTGGCGCCGACGTCGAACGCTGCGACTTCCGCCTCGGCGATCTCGAACACCTGCCCGTCCGCGACGGCGAGGCCGATGCGGTCATGGCCTGCATGGTCCTGCACCATGTGTCGACACCCGCCGTCGCCCTGGAGGAAGCCTGCCGGGCCCTCGGGGACGGGGGCGAGCTGGCCATCGTCGATCTGGCGCG
>DASCMS010000110.1:0-54960 GCA_036011085.1 Candidatus Latescibacterota bacterium | reverse complement strand
CTGTTCGATATGGACGGCACGTTAACCGTGCCCAACATCGACTGGAAAGATCTCCGTGCCCGCGTCAGGGTGCCCGAAGGCGTCGGTATCATGGAGCACATCTACTCGCTGTCCGAAGAGGAGGCCCGACAGGCCGACGACATCGTGCGCGACATCGAGATGGCGTCGGTGCGTGACGCTGTAGCGAATGATGGGCTGATCGAGTTGTTCGCCGAGCTCGAAGCGCAGCCCTGGCGGCTCGCACTGATCACCAACAACCACCGTGAGGCGATGGAGCACGTGGTGACCACCTTCGGGCTGCGCTTCGACCTGCTGCTCAGTCGTGAGGATGCGCCGCTGAAGCCGGCGCCCGATCTGCTGCTGCTGGCTCTCGAGAAGTTCGCCATCTCACGTGAGGAGGCGGTCTTCGTCGGCGACGGTCGCTACGACCGCGACGCCAGCGCCGCCGCCGGGGTGCGCTACATCCACCTGGAACACGATCGAGACCGCCCCCCCGAAGGCGATGTGATCTACCGGCTGGATGAGCTGCTGGATCGGCTCGAGTCGGCCCCGGACTGAAGTTTGAGGGCCTGCGGCCAGCCACGGGCCAGCCGCGTCAGGATTTCTGATGTCCACGCATCAGCCATCACATCATCCACAGCCGGCCGCCTCGTCACCGGCCAGCGACGGACGAATCGGTCCGACCACCGCGCTTGCGTGTCGCCTTCCTTCCAGAGGATGACGACGATCTCCACCTGCCGCCATGGCGGAGAAGGCGGCGGGATGGTCTGATAGTATCGATCGATGTACGCCTCGAGGTGCCATGGGCCTTCCCGAGCGAGGACACCGGCAGACTCCAGCTTACGCCTGGTGTAGGCCTCGACCAGGTCCGTCGTCTCAGCCGTTGCGAGGATGGCGTTGGGTGTGTCCGGCGCCATCGGCTGCGGCGCCTGGTAGAAGGCCTTCCACCGTACCCGCACTGGCTCGCTGACGCGCGCCACATGTTCGTTCACGATCCGGCTCATGTGCTCCGGCTCCCACGATCGCTCCGGCGGTACGGCGAAGAGATCCGCCGACAGTCCCTGGTCGATCGACACCGTCCAGCGTTCCCGGGGGATCCCCGCCTCGGAGCCGATCAGTCGTGGCACGAGCACACCCGCCACCTTCTGGTACTCCAGATAGGACACGTGACGTCTCCCCTCGCCCTGGCCAACGAGCAGGCCGGAGTCGGGATCGAACCAGGCCAGGTACTCGTCCCCGTACTTCACATCGAGAACACGGATCACCTCGCGGCGCTCCCGCCGGATCAGGCGTGTACCCACGTAGTCAACCACGATGCCGTCACCTCGGAAGCGTGACAGGAAATCCCAGCGCTCCGCCTGCTGTCTCAGATCAGGCGGCGGTCGCAGGACGCCGTAGCGGATACGCCAGTTGAGGCGGCCATCCGTGCCTTGCGAAATGCCTCGCTGCAGATCCTCGCGAAAACCGGTGCCCCGCCGGTAGTAGCGCGTCGGACCGGGGGCCCATACATAGCTGCGGCTGTTCCAGGTTTCCACTGACACCGACATGTCCCGCACGGCCAGCAGGCGGTCGAGCCCGCCCATGGCTTCGATGGCCCGGTCGACGATGTCCTCGGCCCGACGGCGGCTCGCCGCGGCCTCTGATGTCGTGTCCGCCAGGGGCAGGGAGTGGAGGCGCCAGCGCTGCAACTCGGTCATCCGGTTGGCGAAGGACTCCGGCGACAATCCACCTTCGGCGCTGTCACCCGCGGTCGACACGTCGGCATCGGGCAGGGCCGGCCTGACCGGTGCCAGCGGCGCACGTAGCGCAGTGGATCCTCGAGACCGGGCAAGGCGGGGGAAGCCAGGTCGTCGGCATCCGTCGAGCGACGGATCATCTCCATCGTGGCCTGTGATAGGACCGGCTGCCGTTGGGGCTGGAAACGGGGAGACGCAGATGGAACCGAGGGCAGCGTCGCCGGGCGCAGCGCGGCACGGATCCGCTCCTCTCCCCAGTCGCGGAAGAGCCAGAGGAGCAGCAGGTGGAGGGCCATCGACAGGAGAATCGGCAGGTAGAGTCGGTTTCGTCGGCTCATCACCTACTACTGACTCGCGACGAGGGTATCCGGACAACTCCTTGCCGCTCTGTTCGCCCCCTTCTACTTTCCTCTCTTCTCAGACACGTAACCAGCTCGACGCCATGCCCTTCCAGACCATCGCCGATTTCCGCCTGACCACCCGTGTCGTCCACGGGGCCGGATCCATCTCCCGCCTTCCCGACCTGTTCCCCGAAGGGAGCCGGGTTCTCGTCGTCGCCGACAAGGGTCTGGCCGACGCCGGCATCGTCGACCAGGCAACGGCCGTCTTCGACGACGCGCAGATCCCGTACGCCCTGTTCACCGACGTGGTCGGTAACCCCGTCGCCCGCAACGTCACCGCCGGCGCCAGGGCCTACGCGCAGGCGGGGTGTGATGCCATCCTCGGTCTCGGCGGCGGCTCCCCCATGGACGTGGCCAAGATGATCGGTGTCCTCGTCAGTCATGGGGGTCGCATCGACCAGTATCTCGGGGCGCCGGCGAAGATCACCGGCGACATCCCACCCCTGGTCTGCGCCGCCACTACCTATGGTACAGGCAGCGAGGTCACACCCTTTGCGGTGTTGACCAACCCGAAGACCCAGAACAAGGACCCGGTAATCAGCTGGAAGATCGCACCACAGGTGGCAGTTCTCGACCCCGAACTCTGTGTCGCACTGCCGGTGGCGGTGGGTGGCCCCACGGGCATGGACGCGCTGACCCATGCCATCGAGTCCTACACCAATCTGATGGCGACACCGCTGACGGAGAGCATCGCCCTCGGGGCCATCGAACTCATCGGCCAACACCTGCGCACGGCCTGCGCCAACGACTATGAACTCGAGGCCACGGAGCAAATGCTGCTGGCCAGCTGTATGGCGGGCATGGCCTTCTCCCAGACCCGCCTCGGCAACGTGCACGCCATGTCCCACCCGGTAGGCGCCCAGTTTGGTGTGCATCACGGCATAGCCAACGCCATCCTGCTGCCACACGTCATGGACTTCAATCTGCAGGCGCGCCTCGCCAAGTTCGGCGATATCGCCCAGGCCCTGGGTGAAGACACGGATGGTCTCAGCGACTACGACGCCGCCTGTCTCGCCGTCGAGCAGGTCCGGCAACTGAACGACGACCTCGGCATCCCGGGCCAGTTGCGCGAGGCGGGCGTCAAGGTGAGCGGTGTCGCCGCCCTGTCGAAGGCCGCCATGCAGAGCGGCAACGTCCGGGTGAACCCGCGCCAGACGACACTGGACGATATGAAAACGCTGTTCCGCACCGCAATCTAAGGAGTGAGATGTCTATGGCTTTCCCGCGTATGATGAAGGTGTCGCAGCACTTCGAGGCACCCCAGGTCGACGACATCCCCGCTGCGGTGAAGTCCCAGATCGAGGGGCTGGATCTGTCGGGCAAAGTGAAGAAAGGCGACAGCGTCGCCGTCACCGTCGGCAGCCGCGGCATCAACAATATCGCCGTCATCACCAAAGGAATCGTCGAGGCGCTGAAAGACCTCGGTGCCAAGCCGTTCATCGTACCCGCCATGGGCAGCCACGGCGGCGGTACCGCCGAAGGCCAGCAGGAGATCATCGAGAGCTACGGTGTAACCGAAGACTTCGTCGGCTGTCCGATCCGCTCCACCATGGAGGTCGTGCAGGTCGGCACCGTCGAGGGCGAGGTGCCGGTCTACTTCGACAAGTACGCCAGTGAAGCCGACCACGTCGTCGTCTCGGGACGGATCAAGCCACACACCGGATTTGTCGGCGAAATCGAGAGCGGCCTGCACAAGATGATGCTCATTGGCCTGGGCAAGCATAAGGGCGCCGCTCTCTACCACCAGGCTATCGTCCAGTACTCCTTTGATCGGATCATCCGCGGGGTGGCCCAGCAGGTGATCGACAAGTGTGGCGTGCTCTTCGGTCTGGCCATCGTCGAGAATCAGTACGACCAGACGGCCATGCTCGACGCCGTGCCGCCTGAGAAGTTCGCCGAGCGTGAGAAGGAGCTGCTCGTGTTGGCCAAGAAATGGATGCCGCGGCTGCCCTTCGATCGCGTCGATCTGCTCGTCATCGACGCCATGGGCAAGAACATCTCCGGCTCCGGCATGGACACCAATGTCATCGGCCGCAAGTTCAACGACCACGCCGCGGCGGAGAAGGAGTTCCCCAAGGTGACCCGCGTCCTGGTGCGGGGTCTGACCCCGGAGACCCACGGCAACGCCGCCGGTATCGGCATGGCCGAGTATTGCCACAAGCGCATCGTCGACGGCATGAACGTGGAAGCCACCGTCATCAACTGCATGACGGGGAATGCGCCTTCGGGGGCTGCCATCCCCGTGCACTTTGCCACGGACAGAGAGTGCCTGGAACAGGCATTGCGGACCGTCGGTTTCGTCGAACCCGAAAATGCCAGAGTCCTGCGGGTCCGCGACACGCTGCACCTGGGTGAGCTGCTCGTCTCCGAAGCCTACGAGAAGGAGATGGAGGGCCGGCAGGATCTGTCGGTGACGGCACCCGCGGCGGACATGCAGTTTGACGCCCAGGGCGACCTGCTCGACTGGTAGCGGACGACGACCACGTGATGCCCTCCGAACACATCGGCATGCCCGTCGACGAGATCGACACGCCGGTACTTCTCGTCGATCTCGATGACCTCGAGTACAACATCAACATGCTGGCCACACATTTTGCGCAGGCCGGCAAGCATCTGCGTCCTCACACCAAGTCCCACAAGACGCCGGCCATCGCCCATCTGCAGTTGCAGGCCGGCGCCATTGGCGTCACCTGTGCCAAGCTCGGGGAGGCGGAGGTCATGGCCAATGCCGGCATTGACGATATCCTCATCGCCAACCAGGTCGTGGGCCGGTTCAAGATTCCCCGTCTCATGGAACTGGCACGCCGATGCAACATCATGGCGGCGGTCGACCATCCCGACAACCTGGCCGACCTCGACTCGGCTGCCGGATCCGCCGGCGTCAGACCGCGACTTCTTGTGGAAGTCAACATCGGCCACAACCGATGTGGCGTACTGGCCGAATCAGAGGAGGCTGTCGATCTGTGCCGCGCGGTGGAGAATGCGACAAACCTGCACTTCGCCGGCATCATGGGATATCAGGGACATGTCGTCGATCTGCCGGATGCCAGCGAGCGAGAGTCCGGTGCCCGTGAATGCCTGGAGCGACTCTCTACTGCCGTGACCAATGTCCGCTCCTCCGGACTGTCCGTCGACATCGTCTCCACCTCGGCTACCGGGGACTACTATATCTCCACCGCGTGCGACGCCGTCACCGAAGTGCAGGCCGGTTCCTACGCGCTGATGGATGCCGCCTATGGTCAACTCGACCTGGGCTTCCGCAACGCCCTGACAGTACTGACCACCGTGACCAGCCGTCCCACACCCGACCAGGCCATCACAGACGCCGGCCTGAAGACACTGACACCCGAACACGGCTTCCCTCTCGTGAGGCTGCCCTCCCGTGAGGGAATCGAAGTCGGCTGGGACCCTGAGGGCCTGCGATTTCTGGAATGCCACGCGCTCTCCGAGGAGCACGGTCGTCTACGCACCGTCGGTGGTGATTGTCATCTGCAGCCCGGCGACCTCATCGAGTTCATCCCGGGGCACGGCTGCACAACGATGAACCTGCACGACCAGATCTACGCCGTACGCGACGACCGGCTGGAGGCCGTCTGGCCCATCGCCGCGCGCGGCAAAGTCAGATAACAGGAGACCTACCGATGAGCACCATCCAGGCCGCCGTCATGACCGAGCCGGGGACGATCGAACTTCACGACTTTCCCAGGCCTGAGATCGGCGACGACGAAATCCTTCTGAAGGTGGAACGCACAGGAATCTGTGGCTCGGACAAGCACATGTTTGCCGGCCACATGGCTCTGCAGTTCCCCATCATCGCCGGCCATGAACTGATCGGAACCATCGAGGAGATGGGCCCGAAGGCGACCGACGAGATGGCCATCGTCGGTGGCCCAGTCGCTGTTGGCGACCGCATCACGACGACACCGAGCTCCACCGTCTGCGGCAAATGCTGGTACTGCCTGCACATGCCGCAGCGCCCGACTCTGTGCGCCAACCGCTACGTACACGGCTTCGTCTCCAGTGAAGCGGCACCCGCACCACGGGGCGGCTTCTCCGAGTACATGCATCTGACGAAACGCTCCTGGATCTTCAAGGTCCCCGATGGTCTGTCGAGCGAGATCGCCGTGCTCACCGAGCCGGCCGCCGTGGCGACGCGGGCCGTCGAGCGGGCCCTGGCGCCCGGTATCCCCCACATCGCCGAAGGGCTGGGCATGGACAAGTCCGTCCTGGTTCTCGGGGCCGGTCCCATCGGCCAGCTCGTCGTCGCCACCCTGGCTCACGTGGGAACGGATCTCATCATCGCCAGTGACCTGTCGGAGTCGCGGCTGCAGCTGGCCAGACAGATGGGTGCCCACGAGACGATCGGTGCGTCGGGCTCGCTGGACGAACGGCTGGAGGCCGTGAAAAAGATGACCCACGGCGTCGGTCCCGATATCGTCATCGAGACGGCGGGTGTGCCCATCGTCTTCAAGGAATCTCTCGACTTTGTGCGCCGAGGCGGCATCGTCGTTGAAGTTGGCCACTTCACCGATCCCGGCGGTGTCGAGATCCATCCCAACGTCGTCTGCTTCAAGGATCTCGACATCCGGGGCATGTGGGCCTACCCCGCCATGCAGTTCAAGACGGCCCTGTCCTTCTTGAAGAACACGAGGGCGCCGCTGGACAAGTTTATCACCCACCGCATGAGCTTGGCCGACACCGCCAAAGGGATCGACGTGACGGGCACCGAAGGTTCGATGAAGGTCGTGATCGAGCCTTGACTCAGCTGCCGGTCTCGGCGACTGGCTCCCGGCGACTGAGTACGTACGCTGAGAGAGTGCGCACCGAGTCGAACAGTTCCACCCTCAGATCATCGTCCGGAACCTGGAACCCATATTCCCTTTCGATGGCTGCCACGATCTCCAGTGACCCCATGGAGTCGACGGTGGCGTCCCCGCCGAAGAGCGGCTCGTCCACATCGATCTGCGCGGCTTCGACAGGCAGCTGCAGCGACGTGACGACCAACTCGCGCACACGCTCAATTACGCGCTCTTCCTCTGACATTGTGCCGCCTCCTGGCTTCTTGAGAAGTGTGCGACCACGGTATCGGAGACTCGGATGATGCCGGCTTCACTCGTGATCTGCACGACGGGAAGGCCGAAGCGCTCCTGAAGTCGTTGGAGCGTAGCTTGGAGTTCAGCCGGGGCATCTTGGCGCTGCGTCATCCATGATCGACCGTGCCTCTGATTCAGCTGCTTGCCCCGGTCACTGACGGCCAGGGCGATCACCTCGGCGTGAACCACCGCGCGCAGCCCGGCGATGGTGTCCTCGATGTAGTCCTCCGGATCGATGTCATTCACCACCAGGATCACCGCATCCGGCCTGGCGCCCAGCAGGAAAGCCAGTGTCGGCAACGTCATCGTGCGATGGTCATTGAGATCGAAGGGCACCGTACCGGACTGTGCGCCGACGAGGAGAAGATCCGGCTGATCTTCGGCGTTGATTCTCCTCATGACGCGATCGACGAACTCCGGATAGCGATCGACTGCCAGATCCACTGTGGAGCCATGCCCCATGGGAAACGCGAAGTCCATGCCGAACAGTGCCGCGTGGTGCTCCGTCCCGATCTGCCCGACTCTGTATCCCATCTGAATGAAACGTCGCCGCAGGGCCAGTTGCAGTGTGAACTTTCCCTGAGAGGCACTGGTGCCAGCTACGCCCAGGACGGGCCGGTCCACGGGGCCGTGGGCGTCGGGCTCCGAGAGAGTTGCCTGCGCCTCATCGCGTGAAACCCGGGGCCAGCAGAATCGCAGGCCCTGCTGGCGGGCGCTGTCCAACAGCTCGCCGTACTCCGCCTCGGGCAGCGGCTCGAAGCAGAAGACGTGCAACCCTCGCTCCAGCGCCAGCGTCAGACACTCCCGGTGGAGATCGCGTCGGCGCAGTCCACCCAGCTGTTTCAGATAACCGAGGATCAGAGTATCGGCGGCCTCCGTAGCATCCCGGACGCTGGAGCCGATCCTGATATCGGCCTCGGGGGCGCCGATCGCCTCGCCCGCGTCGCGTCCTGCCAGACCACGCCCCGGAGGATCTGCGACACCTGCGATGTCGAAGGACAACAGGTCCCGGAAGCGGACGAGGGAGTGCATCTCCTTGGTGTACGGATAGAGAGCGGCCTGGCGGATCGCCGGCAAGGCCTGCGGATTCGTGCCGTTGTCAGACCGGGTCGCAGTCTGAGCCGAAGGCTGAATGATCCGCGTGGCTCCGTCCTGGAGCAGGCTGCGAATCTGCTCCAGCCCTGCATCGGGAACCTGTTGTTTCAGACGCGCGATGATCGCGGTGATGCGTGGAGCCGCGAAGCTGCTGCCCCCGATCATCACGTCTTTGCCGTGGAGCCATCGCACGCGCTGCGCGTCGCCTCTGGCGATGCATTCGATCGGCTGGTCCGGGTGGTAGTAGTAGGTCTCGTCGCCAAAGACCCTGGCGCCTCGCACACCGATCACCGAAGGCAGGTGGGCGGGGTAGCTGACGAGACCGTCATTGTGTTCGGCGGCGACGATGATGATACCGGCTTCGGCGGCCTGCTGGCAGACTTGGGCGAGGGGTTCGCGGGCCGCCTGGCAGGTGGAGCCGACGCTGATGTTGACGACCTTCATCTTCTGCTCGATACACCATCTGATGCCATGGACGAGTGCCGTTGGGCTGTCTTCGTCCAGGCATTCGCCGAGCCCGACTGAGAAGATGGACGCCTCAAGTGCTCTTGCCGCGACGGCAGCGACGACAGCTGAGCCGTGTCCGACTGGATCGGAAGTCCCGGTCTCGGTCACGTATTCGTCATCATGGACCTGTCTGACGGTAACGGCGCCTGCCAGCGAGACGCTGCTCATCTGAAGCCGGTCGACGCCCGTGTCGATCACGGCGATTCGTGTTGTGGCCTTCTGTAGCTGTGGAGAGGAGTTCACTGTGGTTGATCTCTTCTAGCGACCGACTCGCGTGTTGTCCTGCCGCGTTGTCGCGGTACCACTACTCCCGCTCAGAGAGACGCGGCGGCTTGTGGCCATGTGTGGTCCCGTATTGCTGACATGAAGGGACTGGGCGCCCAACACCCACCCGTTACCGACGTTGACGCTCATTGAGAGGTTGCCCTTGCTCGTGACAGTTGCGTTTCCACTCAAGAATGGACCGTTGTAGCCCACGCCGCCCTCCACGGAGGTTCGATCGTGCCTGTGTACGCTGCCCATACTGTGGCAGCCGCCACACGCATCCATCACGGTCGAGGTGGAGTCGATCTGCATCGACTCACCGTGGTACATCTGGACCTTCGCCCGGTGTTTCCGATAGGGCTTGGTTAACTCCGTTCGTGCCATGTTCTTCTCCTTGTCGTGAATGACTCGAACGCCTCTCCACATCTACGTATCAGTATTGGTTAGCAGCACCGCGAACACGTTCACCAGAGCGTGACAGATCGTGCCGGGGATCACTGAGTTGTGGTGTATCAACATGACTGAGTAACAGATTCCCCCGGCGACAATCGCCACCATATGCCCCGGATGCCCGTAGGCGTGCGGATGCCAGGCTGCGAACAGGAGTGTATTTACGCCGATGGCCACAGAGGCCGGCAGAAACGCCATCGCTGCGGTGAGGAGAACTCGCCGGAAGTAGAGCTCTTCGCAGAGAGCCGCGAAGCTGCCGAGCACACATGCGATCACGAGGTAATAGGGCATTTTCGGACCGACGAAGCCTGTGTATTCCAGAAAGCCCGGATTGGACTGCGTCCACCACATACCTGCATACACTGCGAGGGCATATGGCACCCCAATCCGAAGACCATTCCTGACCATGTCTGTCGTGGAGCCTTGTCTGCCGCCGTGGGCAACCGCTCCATACACCTGCCACCAGATTACGGACGGAACAAGGATCGTTAGTTCACAGAGAACGACGACGCCGAACAGGACGGCAAGGTATTCGGTTTCCGCTCCTGCCCCGTCCAGATGTGCCTGCATAGACAGTCTGTGCAGGTACGGACCCGCGAGACGGTCGCCGCCCTGCAAGACCAACTGGGACAGGACCAGGGGCATCAGTAGCAGTGCGGCGCAGCTCCTGTTCCCCCTCACGGATCCGCGTGTATCCTGGCTTGAGTCTGTCATCTACTAGGCCGCCAACGCCGGCACGCATCCCACGTCCCCATCCACCACCACCCGCCCGTCTACCAGTTCCACCACGTCATCTGCCAGCGAGACCGTTTCCGGACGGTGGGCAATCAGGATCGTCGTGCGCCCCTCACACACCCGCTGCAGCGCCTCGCGCACAGATCTCTCGGTAGCCTCATCCAGTGCCGATGTCGGCTCGTCGAGGATGAGAATCGGCGTGTCCTGTAAGAGCACTCGCGCCAGGGCCAGGCGCTGAAGCTGGCCGGCGGAGAAACCGGCCCCCCCTCACCCAGTGGTGTGTCATAGGCCTGGGGGAGCTGTCCGATGTGATCGTCGATACAGGCTGATCTCGCCGCGTCCTCCAGATCTGCCTGCGGCACATCCTCGCCCAGGGTCAGATTTTCCCGGACAGTGCCGTGAAACAGGCAGCCCCCCTGCAGAGCGAAGCCGACACGACGGCGCAGGCCGCCCAGTTCGTAGGCTCTGAGATCTCGACCGTTCACGCGTACGCATCCCTCCTGGGGATCGTAGAACCGGGGAATCATCTTCACGAGGGTGCTCTTGCCGGCACCGCTCTTGCCTATGAGGGCTGTTGTTCGTCGTGCTGCGAAGGTCACGGTGGCGCCGCGCAGCACGGGTTCATCTGCGTAGCCGAAGACGACATCCACCAGATCGATGTCGCCGCCCAGACGAGGCGGTGTGACGGCGTGCAGCGCTGAGCGCACCAGCGGCGGCCGTTCGTAGACTTCGAGAAAGCGATCGACGTGGACACGTACGGTCTGGACCTGCGGCCACAGGGTGATGATTTCGTGTACGGGGGCGTAGAGGAACGCCGCGTAGGCGGAGAACGCCAGGAACGTGCCCGGCGTCATCTGTCCGTCGAGCACCTGGCGCCACCCGTACCAGCCGTACGCCAGCGCGCCACAGGTGCGCAGCATCGTGGCGGTGAAGCCGATGGCGCAGTCCAGGGCAGTAGCCCGTGCCTGCAACACGGTCAACTCCTCGAAGCGTGACCGGATCCGCCGGTAGAACAGGCCCTCGGCACAGAGGCTCTGGATTGTGCGGATGCTCGACAGAGACTCCACCGTTCGAGCCGACAGCGCCGCGGACCGCTCCGCGATCCGGCGCGCGAAACGTTTGCTGTAGTGACCGGCCACCAGCGCCAGTACGGCATCGAAGGGCAGCACGATCAGGCTCAACAACGCCAGAGTGGGATGGATCCAGAGGAGCACCGCGGGGAACACGAGCAACTGGAGAGAATTGATGATCACCGTGTTGACGATCCCGATAACCCCGGAGACCGAGGTCTCCAGGTCATCGAAGCGGGACAGGATCTCACCCGTCTCGCTGTGGTCGAAGAATTGAAAATCGAGGGTTTGCACATGTCGCAAGAGCCGTGACTGGAAGTCCAGGCTCATGCCCAGCCCGACTTGTCGACCGAAGTATCCACCCGTCACCTGCACGAAACCAAGGAACAGGCTGAAACCGGCACCGCCCACGAGTAAGAATTGCAGCAGGCCGTAATCCTGGTGGGGATAGGCATCATCCAACAGGAGCTTGGTGATGTACGGGCCGGGCAGGGCCAGCACCGTCAGCAGGATCGAGATCAGCAGCGCCTGCACGAGGTACCTGCAATACGGCCGCAACAGCCGCAGAATCCGACCGAGTCCGGACATCAGCCCTGCACCTGCCGCAGTTCGGGCACCGGCGTACGACCCATCTCGCGCAGTATCCGGCGCCACACCAGTTCCAGCATTCGGCCGCTGTCCACCGAGACGCGTACTTCAGCGGCCATGCCATCGGCCAGACTCAGGCGCGCTTCGTCGAGCTCGACATCGACGGGGTACACCCCGTTGTCGCCAACGGCCTGTGCGGCGACCTCTGCCACCCGACCCTCCAGAACCCCGTACTCCAGGTGCGGATAGGCCCGTATGAAGACCCGCACCCGTTGGCCAGGCCTGATCTTCGGCCGGTCGATCTGCTGGATGAGGACCCGGGCGCTCCAGGCGTTGTCCCTGGCCAGCTCGAGAAGGGTCTCTCCGACCTGTACGCGATCGCCTGTCCTGAGTTCGAGGTCTCCTGTGAGGACGACGCCGTCGACGGGGGCGCGGATGACGGTGCTCTCGAGCTGGTGCCAGAGTGCCCGCCGCCCGGCTTCGAGCTGACTCCAGGTCCGGCGTTCCAGCTGCAGGTCGCTACGCCGCGCCTCGTTGGCCTCTAGCTGGCGCCGGGTGATGGCCAGTTCGGCTTCGGCCTGCCTCAGCGCGGCCGAAGACTCGCGCACCGGAACGAGATCCTCGAGTTCGCGACGCGTCCAACCGGCGCGGGCATGATCGCTGTAGAGCTGCTGTTCCCGCCGGACATGCTTCAGCACAAAGGCCGCCCGCTCCACATCGAGTTGCCTGGCACTCAGCACTGCTGTGAGCACGGACCGGTCGTGATCGATCTGCGAGACCAGGCGTGCACTCCGGGCTTCGCTGAGATCGAGTTCGCCTTCGACCTGCTCCAGCCGGGCTCGCGCAGCGCGGGGAGAAAGAACCATCAGGATATCTTCCTCCTCTACACGATCCCCGGCGTCCACTCGGACATCCTGCACTCGTCCCTCGATAGCACTCTTGACCAGGTGACGCGACGCGGGCCGGATAGCGCCTTCCGCTTTCACCGTGACATCCGCCTCGAGAAACCAGCCCAGAACCAGGGCTCCGGTCAGCGCCAGGGCGCTGCCTCCGAGAATCAACCATAAAAACCAGAACACGAAGCCGAATCCAAGGGACGCGAAGAGCCGTCCGGGGTGATCGTCCCGGGATTTCGGATGGGAATTCTGTGCGGTGGTCATGCCGTGTCATTGGCAAGCCCCGTGCCAGGATCTGTGCCTGCCGGCTTTTCCGTCCTGCAAACTGTTGGGCTGCACCGCGCTGTGAGCCGAGTGCCGATTCTCTGCTGCGTCCCTCGACGGCCGGTTCGGTGTTGACCTCTGCACACACCCATGGCGCCGAAACACCACGGCCGGATCGGTGGCGCCTTCTTACATTCTGCTGACGATGACTGTCCTGCCGACCATCATTTATGACGGCGAGTGCCGCTTCTGCCTCTGGAGCATGAGGAGGATCCGCCGGTGCGCCCGTGAAGGACAGTTCGAGTACCTGCCACGACAGGAGCCGGGCCTGGATGAGCGCTTTCCCCTTCTGGCACATTCGGACTTCAACACGGGATTGCGTCTGATACAGCCTGACGGCACGGTGCATGTGGGCGCCGACGGCGTGTACGAGATCTACCGCATGCTGCCGCCCTACCATCTCCTGGCCTGGATCTATCGACTGCCGCTCTGCCGGCAGCTGTGCCGCCTGGCATACACCGCGGTGGCGCGGAATCGCCACCGACTCGGTCGTGTGCACGACGATCTGGTCTGCGATGACGAGACCTGCTCGATCCCCTTCGGAGACAGACAGAGTAACTGACAAAGCCCTCGATCCCCTCGCTGGCTGATTGCTGCGCCTCCGTTGATCTCTCTGGAAGTGTCCATTTTCTCGATTTTTATCTGTTTTCTCCAATATTATGCGGGCGGGCGACCATTCTATCCGTACTATTACGGACAAAGTGAGAATGATTCCTCGAGGAGTAGCGTATGCTCGCCTTGTCCCTGGGACTGCTTTTTGTCATGGCTACCACGGCCGCCCTGCTGGCCGATATGGAGCGGAAGCGCCGAACGATCGTCGATCTTCTCGATCAGCTGTCGCCACTGGTGGCGCGCAGCCGACGCCTTGCCATGGCCAACCTGCGGCGTCTCAGCCGCAGCCCGGTGCAGGCCTACACCCTGATCGACGCCCTGGAACGCGAGATCGGTCTGGTGGAAAGTGAGCATGACGTCCCCCCCCCCTGACGATACCCGCCGCAGATCGCTCTTCGCCGGTGCCCGGCTGGCCGGACTCGAAGAGCGGGTCCGGACGGTAGTGGATTCCACCGCCGCCACCGAGGCTGAGCCGGCTGCCCCGGACCCTGACACTGTCACACAGGACTCGGCTGCCAGCTAGCTTCCCGTGACCGAAGCCGTCCCCACCGCGCTCATCATTCTCGACAAGGGCAAGGCCCAGTCGGTTCTGCGCTGCCTTGTCTCACTGATCTTCAACTTTCGTTACGGTCTGCGCACCGTCGAAGCCGGCTCCTTCGAGGAGGCGCGCCAGTGGATGGGCGGAGGCAGCCCGAACGACCTCCGCTGCGTTGTCCTCATTCAGAAGCAACACCTGGGCACCGACGTCGGCATCTCCGCCTTCAACCTGCGCGACAATGCGCTCTTCGCCCTCGTTCCCAAAGCCCTGGCACCGCGATACATGCAACAGACCAAAGGCCTGCGAAACGGCCATGTGGTGACCTGGGAGACCGCTTTCCGCGACAGTGGCCGCAGCCTGGGTCAACTGATCGGTCAGCAACTTGAAAAGTCAGGGCAGACCCGACCTCTGGCCGGGCTTGACGCCATTGCTGTAGATCGGCGACACGAATTCGTCGAGCGTCGACTGAAGGGCATCGATTCGCTGCCGTCGCTGCCGGGTACGATCAGCCGCATCCTCGAATTGCTCGCCGATCCCGAGGTCACCGCTGAACAACTCGAGCGTGTCGTGCTACTGGATCCCCCCATCGTGCAGCGCCTGTTCTCCGTGGCCAGTTCCCCGGCCTTCGCCGGTCGCGGCGGTGAGATCACCAGCGTGCGCGACGCCATCGTACGCCTGGGGCTGCGTGAGGTCGCCGCCGTCGTCATGCAGGCCAGCCTCGCCGGGGGGTTTCTGCGCTCCCAGGAATCCCTCATCGATTACAAACGCTTCTGGGCACACTCGGTGGCCTGTGCCCTCACGGCCCACAAGATCGTCTCCGGCGACCTGCTGCCGTTGAAGGCGAAATTGCAGTTCCACGACTACTGGACCACCTGCCTGCTGCACGATGTAGGCAAGCTCGTGATCGGCGTGTATTTCTGGGATCATTTCGCTCTCCTGATGGGTGAAACCATCTCCTGCGGCGGATCCTTCCGCGAGACAGAACGCCGTCTCGGAGACGTGGCCGGTCATGATGAGATCGGACATCTCGTCCTCACCCGCTCCCATCTGTCTCCGTTGGTCTGCGACACCGTGAGAGACCACCATGACCTGCCGGAAGCGCCAAACCCTCTGGTCTGCCTGCTGCATGTCGCCAACGTCATCACCAAGGGATTGGGACTCAGTTTCCCCATGGAGACGGAGTCCTCCTGTCACCCGCACGTGCTCACGACTCTGGGCAATCACAGGCAGACATCGATGCCCTGGGTGAGGCGGTGGGACCCACCGTCGTCGCCCAGGTGAAGGACATGCTCAAGGACCTGAACTGAGTCGGCATGACAGTCCCCTGGCAGACAGCTTTCCCGGGGCGGCAAGCCTGCCTACTTTGCACCAGCGGTGTGCCTTCCTCGATCAGGCGAAGGATCCACAGTACTCAATGCTGCTTCTCTTCATCGGTTTGCTCCTCGTCTTCGTCTGCTTCGGCGTCATCCTGAGCGACATGGACCGACGTCGCCGACAGCTCGCCGACATGCTGGACCGTGTCGAGCCCCTTGTCGATCGCTCTCGACGTCTGCATGTGCGCAACATGCGTGGATTCAACCAGAGTCTGTTCTACACGGGGAATGTGCTCGACCAGCTCGACCACGAGGTGACTGCGCGGGAACGCGAAAAAGGCTGTGCTCCGCCGCCTGACAAGGCCCGTTTCTCTCTCCGTCCTGGCCGCCGGTTCCGGGATCTCGACCAGCGGATCAGTGCCCTCGAGGCGGTATTGCACGCCGCAGCGGCCCCTCCCGACACGGGGTCAGATTCGCCGGACGTCGCTCCTCCAGCTGACGCCTGAGCCACGTCCCGTGGCCAGGCCGGGCTCTTTTTTCTCACCGAAGTTGTTGTATCTTATCACCTTGGCATAGTTGTCCCCTACACCTGGCCACGGAGCCTTTCCCTTGCCCGCGCGCCCGAACATCCTTTTTCTGCTCTCCGACGAGCATTCTCACCGGTTCCTGTCCGCTCGTTCGACAGCAGACGGCGGCGAGCCCTGCCGCACGCCGACACTCGACGGCCTGATCGGACAGGGAGCTCACTTTGCCACGGCATACTGCCAGATGCCGCTGTGCACTCCCAGTCGCATCGCCATGCTCTGCGGCCGCCACGCTCACCGTAGCGGCGCCTGGAGCAACAGTTCGATCCTGCCTCCCGAGTTGCCCACCTTCGCCAGCCATCTCGGTGCCGCCGGATATGCTACCTGCACCGTCGGCAAGATGCATCTTGGCGGGTCACGTCAGTACGGCGGCTTCCAGCACCGACCGTACGGAGATTTCGGTGGCCCGTGCGGGCACCAGTTCGATCCCCTGCACTCCTACCAGGTGGACGACTCACTGCCGGGTATGGACATGCGCTCGCGCACGGTCGATGCCGGTCTCAGCGAAGTCCCCGAATCCCAACTGCAGGAAAACGCCGTCGCCCGGGAGTCACTCGCGTGGCTGCGCGAACATCGTCACACCCATCCTGAGCAGCCATGGCTGCTGATGTCCTCGTTCAGCCGTCCCCACTTCCCGCTGACGGCGCCACCACGACACTTCGACCGTTACTGGCCCGAGGGTGCCACCGAACCCCGTGTCGGCGGTGGCGTGGGTGACAGCGCCGAGCATCCGATGACGCGGGGCGCCATCTCCGGTTTCCGCACGGATGAGATCGAGCCAGAGGAAGGCAGGAAGGCCCGCGCCGCCTACTTCGCCTGTGTCGATTTCCTCGACGAGCTTCTCGGCGACTACCTGGCACTGCTCGAACACGACGGCCTGCTCGACAACACCGTCATCGTCTACGCGTCCGACCATGGCGAGATGGCGGGTGAACATGGACTCTGGTGGAAGAACACGTGGCATGAGGCGTCGGCCCGTGTGCCGCTCATCATCTCCACCCCCGAGCACCGCCGCGGCGAGTTGCCGGCACGGCAGATCGATGACCCGGTCAGTCTGGCCGACCTGTTTCCCACATTCTGCGGCTTCGCTGACATCGACCCGGCCGATGATCTCGACGGCGTCGATCTGTCCACTGCTGCCCGGGGGGAGACCTGTCCCGGACTCGATGAGCGCCCGGGCGTTTACACGGAGGCGCCGATACCGCGCTGGGGGGACGGCACGGAGTTTCGCATGCTGCGAACCAGGCAGCACAAGTACGTCGCATTTCGTGGTTGTGCGGATCTGGCTTTCGATATTACCGACGACCCGCTCGAACAGAAGAATCTGTTGTCCAGTGCCGATACTAGTGATCGGGAGGCGACCATGAATGACTTGCGCGAACTGGCCCTGGACGGGTTCGATTTTGACACGTCGGAGGCCCTGCGCCTGCGCCAGATCACCGAGTTGCGCTCGCGCTACCCCGCGCGCGTGCAGCCAGAAACTCCCAACCAGGTCCTGCGCGGTGATGGCCGTCTGGTGGAAGCCGACGCCCCGTTGTACGACCCCACAGTGGTCAGCTCCCGTACGGATGCTGACTTCGACCGCTAACGCCTAACCGGGCTGAACCACTCCCGTGCTCTGGATCCTGGTCACTGTCTTCGTCGGGTTCATCGTCATCATCGTGCAGCTGCTGCTGGCCTACCAGAAGCGTGCGTCACGCCTGAAGGTTGCCCAGAACCCGGTGCGCAAGCAGATCAGCGACCACAAGAAGAAGATCGAGGAGCTGGCCGAGGGCGTGCGCAATATGGCCAACGAAGGCCTGGTCCAGCTCAAGGAGGATCTGGTCGGCCTCCAGCGTCGCTCCGGACAGGCGGCCAATCTCAACGCCGAACTGGACTCGGAGGCCCAGGCCTGGGTCACCGAGCGCGAGGATGAAGAGGGAGGACTGCCTGACGATCTGTTGCTCGAGGATGAAGATGAGGCGACGCCAGAGGACGGAGAAGGCGAGGAAGAGGACGACATAGATGGGATCATCGGCGGGCGAAGAGACCCCACGCGGCGCGTCGAGAGCCACCGCGCCAACCCGGTGGAGATCGTCCGCGCCGTCCGCCATGAGTTGGAGGAGACCCTCGAATACATCGAAGGTCTGCGCACCGACGCCACCATCGTACAGCAGTCTCTGCAGTGGCTGGGACAGGAGAACGAGGGCAAAGGCAAGGGCAAAGGCAAGGGGGGGGCCAACGGCTCGTCCTGACGATGGAACTCCTGATCGGCTTTGGCGGCGGCTGCGTCTTTCTCCTCGTCCTCAGCCTCGTCCTGCGTGAGACCACGGAGCAGCGGCTGCGGCGGCTGCGTGTCGAGTTGATGCAACTGCGTTCGCAGGTGCGACTGCTCGAGGATCGCATGAAGACGTATCAATCGGTCCGCTCGCAGGTCCGCGAGGTGTTGCAGCGGATCGACAGCCGCAAGCTGAGCGCCAACGACTCCATCAAGAACATCTACGACAAGCTGGCCGAACTCCATCTGCTGTTGCGCGAGGAGGAGATGCCGGAGATGGAGAGCGACAAAGAAACCGAAGCTGAGGAGGTGAACGCCTGAGTATGCAATACCGACGTTTTGGCAAGACGAGCTGGCAGGTCAGTGAAATCGGCATGGGAGGATCGTGGTTCTACGGGCGACCCGAGTTCGGCCTGCAGCCCGTCTCCTACGGCGTCGGTATGGTCGAACGGGCGTTGGAGCTCGGCATCAACTACTTCGACACCGCCCCCCTGTACGGGAAGGGACGCAGCGAAGAGGTGTACGGCCACGCCCTCAAGGGGATCGACAAGGACAGATATTTCCTGGCGACCAAAGTCGGCTACTTCCCGGAACCCTTCGACTACACGCGTGATACGGTGCTGCGCGGCTTCGAGGCCAGCCTCAAGCGGCTGCAGCGCGACCACGTGGACTTGATCCAGATCCACGAGTCCGAACAGGCCGGGTGGGACGGTGTCTTTGGCAAGGGCCGCACTCTCGAGGCCCTGCGCGAGATCCGCGAACAGGGACAGGCGACCCACATCGGTCTCACCGGATCCGACCTGGGTCTGATGGCCCGCATGCTGCGCGAATGTGATGACTTTGTCTCCGTCATCACTTTTCTCAAGTATGACCTGCTCGTGCAGGACGCCAGACACGAGTTGATTCCCGCTGCCGCCGAGGCCGATGCGGCCGTCATCCTGGCCTCGCCGCTGCACTTCGGACTGCTCGGTTCCAAGCGTGACCACTGGCGTGAGGAAGGTCGCTTCGAGGATCTCTGGGAGAAACAGGAACGTGTTGAGGCAGTGCTTGCCCGTCACGGCATCGACTCCACCATCGACGCGGGGCTGCGCTACCTGCTGTCGGACCCGCAGGTCGGCATGCTGCTGTCAGGTGTGGCCACCGTCGAGGAGCTGGCGACGTCTGTGGCCGTGTCGGACGGGCAGTTTCTGAGTCCGGAGCTGATCGCGGAAATCGAGGCGGTCTGACCATGTCCGTAACCCACGTCGGCTTTATCGGCCTCGGACACATCAGCATCCACGCCCACCTTCCCGGACTGGCCCCGCTGGTCGAGGCGGGCGATGTCGAGTTCAGCGCCTTCTGTGACATCAGCGAGGAAGCCCTCGCCGAGCAGGCCGCCGCCTTCGGCGCCCGGGCAACCTATACCGACCATCACGAAATGTTCGAGCGCGAACAGCTCGACGCCCTCTACATCAACCTGCCACCGACGCTGCACACCGACCAGATCACCGGCGCCGTCGACAGGGACATCGCTGTCTTCGTCGAAAAACCCGTCAGCCTCGACATGGCCCAGGCCGTCGAGTTCTCCCGTCAGGTCGAAGCCTCCGGCGTCGTTTCTCAGGTGGGCTTCATGAGCCGCTACTACCCGTCGGCGGAGAAGGTGGTCGAGCTGCTGTCCGAGCGCACTCCACGCCACGTGCAGATCAACCTTTTCTACGGCGGCAAGCCCATTCGCTGGTGGACGAGCCGCTACGAAGAGTGCGGCGGCTCCTTCGTCGAGAACACGATCCACATGGTCGATCTGGTCCGCTACTTCCTCGGCGACATCGCCGACGTCTCCGCCTTCTACCACTGGCGGGCTCGCGGCGAGGGGCCCGAGATGATGAACATGCCCCATGTCTACGAAGTGAACTACCGCTTCGCTTCCGGCGTGGTCGGCTCAGCTACGACCTCCCGGGTCCTGACCGATGCGGACGGCGCCGGCCGCCGGGAGGTCGTCATCGTCTGTGACGACGCCTTGATCGAGTGGTCCACCGATCGCGTCGTGGTGAACGGCGAGACCGTGTGGCACGAAGAACCGCAGGGACGTGCCGCCTTCGCCCTGCAGGCGCAGGCCTTCGTGGCCGCCGTCAAGGCCGGTGACCCTTCCCTGATGCGCAGCCCGTACGGCCCCAGTCTCAACAGCCTGGCTGCCGTCCTCGGCGCCAATGCCTCGGCCGAACGTGACGGCCAACGTCTGAGTCTGGCCGATGTACAATCCGGAAACATCGTCTGGGACCCCATGCACTGCGCCGGCCACGGGACACCGACGCTGGACTGATCTATCTCGGTGGCACCACGTTGCGTACACCCCGCTGAGCCAGTTGCGCGACAGACCACATATCGTCCCCCGTCCACCTCAGCGTATACTCGTCGACCCGTTCGGCGCCGGGCCTGTCTTCGGTCCACGGCTCACGCTGCTGGATCTCGAGAGCTACAGGACTGTCCGCTAGCAGCGGATCGATCTGACCGAAACTCGCCACAGCCTGCTGGATCGATTCACGAATCAGTGCGCGTGCATCCACCGGGGCCAGATGGATCGCACACTGTTCCGACAGCCCCTCTTTCACCGCCGCCGTCACGATTCCGGAGACCCACGCCTCTGACTCCGTGCAGGCGTGTGAATCGCCGCTGGTGTAGATCCAGGGCACACCAAACTGTCCGCACTGATACGCTGCGTACTGCATCTCGCCGATCTCGCGGCCATTCACTCGATAGACGGTCCCGTCACGCGACATCGTGTGCGCCAGACAGGCGTTGGGCGTGCCGGCCATGGCGTGCATCCCCACCTGCACGAGCGCTTCGGCCGACGGACCGAATCCAGGCAAGGTGCGGGGTCGCATCGTGCCACGTGCGATCTTCACGCCTGAGATGAGCTCCTCCACCAGGATGGTCCGCCCGGCGCCGTGGCCGTCGTTGATGATGACCTCTTCGACCCCGGCGGCGAACAGCCCCTCGGTGGCAGCGTTCACCTCGCCGGTGAGCAGGCGCTGGATCTCGGCGCGGTCGTAGACCCCACGTGCCAGGGCGGCGTCGTCGCGTTTGCGCGGGTCCCACTCGTCGACGCCGGCGACACCCTCCATATCGGTGACCATGTAGACTGACTTCAGAGCCATGACGGTTTCACTCGGCTGTGTATCCTCCATCGACGGGCCAGGCTGCACCGACAACGAAGGAGGCTTCATCAGACGCCAGGAAGGTGATGACGCTGGCGATCTCCTCTGGCCGCCCCAGGCGTCCCATGGGGTGCAGCGACTTCATCGTCTCGTGCACCTTCTCGTCGGCCGTGACATTCGCCGTGAGGGCGGTGTGGACGAAGCCGGGACAGACGGCGTTCACACGGATCCCTTCCCGGGCCACCCGCACACCCAGATCCCGCGTCAGTTGCAGAACCGAGCCCTTGCTCTGCGGATAGGGGCTGAAGCCGTCGGAGAATGGCAGACACGTCGGGTATCCCACCAGCGACATGATGGAGCCCATGTTGACGATGGCGCCGCCACCGGACTCACGCATGGCCGCCACGGCGGCATGGCACATCATCATCGTACCCTTGGCGTTCACCGCCATCACCGCGTCCCATTTCTGTTCGAAGCTGGTCCCCTCCGGGAGCGTACGCGGTGTGATGCCGGCGGAGTTCACCAGCACATCGAGGCGGCCGAAGCGCTCCAATGCGGCGCTGATGACGGCTTCTACCTCTGCTTGACTCGACACGTCCGCGGCGACCGTATCGATCTCCCCTGCTGCTTCCTCTTCGAGGCACGTCAGTCCGGCTGTGTCGACATCGGTGGCCAGCACCCGCGCCCCCTCCTCGACAAAGCGCAACACCGTCGCCTTGCCGATGCCAGAAGCCGCACCGGTCACCACAGCGGCCTTGTCCTGCAGTCGTCCTGCCATCACTCCCCCTGACACGAGAATCTGGTTTCACTGGCAGAACACGAAAGGGCGCCGGGACCCGCAGGTCCAGACGCCCGCCTTGGTCTCCGCCCAACCCGCCGACTGCACCGGCGTTGGGATCTGTGGCAGCACCACCGACGACCACGCCGGCGAGTTGTCCGCTGGCGCCACCCCCTCCGTCAGATTCACGCTCGCCGTGCCATCGGCACGCATGATGAAGATGTCCTGACTCCCGTTGCGGGACGAGACGAAGGTGATCCACTCACCGTCGGGCGACCAGCTGGGGGAGCGGTCGAGCGCGGGCTCGGTGGACAGCAGCCGCAGCCGGCTCCCGTCCGGATCCATCAGGAAGATCCCTTCCCCTTCTGGTCGCTGGGCGAAGAATGCGATCCGGCGGCCATCCGGTGACCAGGCCGGATCCCGATGTCGGCCGACGCCATCGGTAATCCGCTCCAGATCCTGGCCGTCCGTTTTTGCTCGATACAGATTGCCGAAGTTCGGTGTTCCCACCTCGCTGCGACGCCAGACCCAGAACACGATGGCCAGACCGTCCGGAGCCCATGCCGGCTGATCGAAGGAGGCCACATCACCAGGTACTATCAACGGCATCGGCAGGTGTCGGGGCACTCCACCTGCCGCGTCCACGATGTAGAGTTGGGTCTATTCGTCGGTGATGCGATTGCTGAACAGGATCTGGGAACCGTCCGGCGAGAACTCGGGGTGTCGGTAGACGCCCAGTTCCGTCGTGACGATCCGTTGCCCGCCGCCGCGGCGGTTTATCATGACGATGTGCGTCGCCTGCGAACCGGCCACCGGGTTTGACACGTAGACAATTCTCTCCCCCTCCGGTGACCACGCCGGATCACTTTCCAATCCCTCGCCAAAGGTCAGTTGTGTCTGTTCCGAGCCATTGGCGTTCATCAACCAGAGTTTGTTGAACTGCCCATCGCGATTGGATACGAAAACGATCTGGCCCGGAGGCTGGGCGGCGAGCGCTCCAGAGATCATCAGCGCTATTACCAGGAAGTGTCTCATCGTGTTGCCCAAGGGAAGATCCATCGCTGACGTCAGACAGCGTCACCTGCCCCCCCGCCACCCAGCGCCTCTAGCCGCTCCCGCGACGCCTTCCCCATCCACAGCGTGCCGAAACGTCCTCCCAGATCGGCGAAGATCTCACGTGCCGCTCCGATCTCGCCCGCCTTCTGCAGCCGCTCCGCCTCATAGAAGCGCTCCGTCCCCGTCGTGATGCCCTCGGCAAACAGTGCGGCCGCCTCGGCTGCACTCGGAACCGGCACGTCCTTCAATCGCTCCAGCGCCGGCGGGTTCTCGTCCGTCAGAATCCGGTACGCCGCAGGATTGCGCTCACGGAACAGCCGGGCGCGGAAATCCTGCGTTGAACCTCCAAGGGAATCGCCGGCCTCCCGTCCCGCCGTCAGGTCCACGTCCGCCGCGACGATGCAGTCGCCATTGCTCTCGGCTTCGGCCAGGACCTGTCCTTTGGGGCCGATGATCATGCTGCCGCCGCCGCGGAAGCTGACCACCAGGTAGAGAAAGTTGTCCGCCGCCCGCGTGCGAAAAGCGGCGAGGCTGGCGTCACCGTCACCGAAGGAGGCGCCACCCATCGTACAGTGGAAGACGAGATCGGCGCCGTTCAGGGCCAGGGCCCGCGTCGTCTCCGGAAAGACCATGTCGTAGCAGATGCAGAGCCCGGTGGATCCGATCCCGGGCACGTCGAAGACTGGAAAGGAGCTGCCGAGAGCCCGGTGCCGCTCGGACAGTGTGGGCTGCACCTTGAGGTAACGGCCGATCTCGCTGCCGTCGGTGCCGATCAGCAGTGCCGTGTTGTAGACGGGTGCTCCGGGGATGGTCGCACCGTCGGCCAGCAGGTCGTTGCAGCAGACGATGGCCATGCCTCGCTCGCGGGCGACCTGGCGGAAGCCCTCGAGCATGAGCCCTTCCGCGGGCTGCAGCAGGTCGTGGACCTCCTTCCAGTGCCCCGCCTCCCACTCCAGCGTACCCAGACAGTCTTCGGGGAAGGCAACGATGTTGCAGCCCTCGTCGGCGGCGCGGTGCGCCAGCGCCACCAGGGCATCGAGATTCTCCTTCACTTTGCCCAAAGCCGCTGACGGTCCTCCGATGCGGAAGGGAATTGTGCGGTTCGCGGTCTGCGCCGCGGCGATACGAATCGACTGACTCATGGCCTCATCTCCAGGATACACTTGCCAAGGTACGACCGCAGGTTGTATCTCCCCAACCATGCGACTGTATTCCTACCTGCTGAAACTGCAGCTGCTCAACGCCCTCGTCTACCGCTTCGAATACCTGTCGGGAATCGGACGCAACCTGTTGCTCCTGCTCGGCTCGGTGTTTCTCTGGCGGACCGCCTATCGCGGCATCGATCAGGTGGCAGGTGTCACCGAGGCGCAGATGCTCACCTACACGGTGGTTGCCGTGCTGATGAGCGCCTGTTTCCACATCAGCGTGGACAGCATGTTGTTTGGCAAGGTACGCGAGGGGCAGATCGCCCTGGATCTCATCCGCCCCGTTCACCTGGTGTGGTACTGGCTCACCGAAGACATAGGCCGGTCTCTGGCGTCGATCACCCAGTTCGCCCTGCCCATCTTCTGCGTCTCCCTGATCTTCGTACAACCCCCTGTGCCTGCCAGCCTTACTTCGCTGCTGTTGTTCCTTCCCAGCTGCTGTCTCAGCTACGTGATCCTGTGGCAGCTGGGCACCCTTGTCGGTCTGGCCGCGTTCTGGGTCACGGAAATGGGCAACATCAGCACCATCAAGACCATGATGGTCTTGACTCTGTCAGGGCGGCTGGTACCGATGTGGCTGTTTCCCGCGGCCCTGGCCGATGCCTCCCGCTACCTGCCATTTCAATACACCTTCCAGGCGCCGTTGGAGATTTACATCGGCCGCGCTGTCATCACCGACGCCGTCGACATCCTCGCGATTCAGGCGGTGTGGTCCATCCTGTTCACAGTGCTCGTGCACGTCGTCTGGGTGCGGGCGCAAAGACGTGTGTTCGTGCAGGGAGGATAACCGATGCTGGCTGATATCCGGCACCATGGCTCCGTCGCCGTCCTCTACGGCCGCTTCTCCCTGTAGCGGGCCATGGAATACCCCTTCTCGCTTGTCAGCATCGTCACGGGGCTGGGTCTCAACTACATCTGGATCGGCGTCTCGCTGCAGGTCCTCGTCGAGCGTTTCCAACCCCTGTCGGGCTGGACCTTCCCGCAGTTGGCCTTCCTGTATGGTCTGAGCCTGCTGAGCCGTGGTGTCATGTCCGTGCTCTCCTTCCAGTCCCGCCAGATCGATGAATACGTCACGCGTGGAACCTTCGACGGCATGCTGCTCCACCCGCTGAACACGACGTTCTACTTTTCCTTCAACGGCATCAACGTCGTCGGCTTCGTGCACATGGCCATCGGTACCGGGTACTTCCTGTACGGCGCGCAGCTGGCCGGCTTTCTCTGGACACCGGTGCACGTCACCGAGGTCGTGCTCGTCATCATCGGCGGTACTCTCATCTACTGGTCCTATCTGACCGCGATCTCTGCTGTCGCGTTCTGGACCATGCGCAGCCAACCCCTCGTCGATGCCAGTATGGAGCTGATGATGCGCGGCACCTTCTACCCGCTCACCATCTACCCGTGGTCCATGCAGGCGCTGCTGACCTTCATCTTTCCACTGGGTTTCATCGGCTTCTATCCTGCGTGTGACTTCCTCGGCCAGAACGACAACACGTCGCTGCCCCTGGACGTGGCGTTGTGGACACCATTGGTCGGTGCGGTGATGCTCTGGCTGGCCTTGAAGGTCTTTGCTGCAGGCTTGCGCCACTACGAGAGTGCGGGGTCCTAGACTTGGCGCAGATCGAGCTCTCACACGTCCACAAGACCTTTCGCGTCACGCGCAAACAGAAGGGTCTGGGCAACTGGGACCTCCGCCTCGGCGAGTCCTTCGAGCTGTTCCGGCGCATCTACCGCATCGATGAGGTGGCATATGATCGCAGCCTCGAAGAGCTGTGCGAGGTGCTCGGCATCGCCGATCTGCTCGACGTTCCCGTGCGTCAGCTGTCTTTGGGACAACGCATGCGGGGTGAGCTTGCGGGTGCCATGCTGCACGAACCCGATATCCTCTTTCTGGACGAACCGACCATCGGCATGGACATCGAGGTGAAGGCGTCTATCCGCACCTTCATCCGGGATATCAACCGAAGACGCGGCACGACCGTGCTGCTCACGACACACGATCTCGACGATGTCGAGCAACTGTGTGAGCGCCTGATCATCATCAACGAGGGCCGTATCATAGAAGACGGGCCGCTGGCGGATCTCATCGACACGATCACTCCCTACCGCTATCTGATCGTCGAGTGTGACGCCGACGGCGGCGAGCCCCTTGCCGGCTTCGCCCATCCGCATGCAGAGATTCTCGAGACCCGCGACGACATCGTCCGCCTTCGCTTCGCACGACGCGAGGTCTCGGCGGCGGCACTGATTTCCGAGTTGTCCGCCCGCTTCCCGGTTCGCGACGTGTCGGTGCAGGAGGCGGATATCGTAGATGTGATCCGGGCGGTGTACAGCAGGAATTCGGGTGCAGAGCGATGACCCGACCCCCGCTGCTCCTCCCCACCCTCGACCTGCCCCGACCACGCCAACGTATCGTCGACGGTCGGTACCGGCGCGACCCTCGAGCCATCGCCTGTGAGGAGAGCCATGAGCGGTTGCGCCGCGTAGAGGATGTGGAGGGCTTCTTCCGGCCCGCCATCGAGGAAATTTGCCGACGCCATGGTGTTCCCACCGACCGCCTGAGGAAGTTCGCCAGGGGCTTTAACCTGGTGTATGGTGCGGGGGAAGACCTGGTGGTCAAGCTGTACTGCGGGTACTTCCCGGAGGATTGTGACATCGAGTGCGCCTCGCTGCAGGCCCTGGAAGACACCGCCGTCGCTCCCCCCCGGATCGTTGCCCGAGGCGAGCTCGAGGGCTGGCCCTACCTCGTCATGACCCGCCTGCAGGGCGTCGAGCTCAGCACGATCTGGGATGAGATCGACGAGGCGGACCGGATCCGGTTGCTGCGGGATGTGGGTGCAGCCGTCGCCGACATGCAGGCGGTAGGGATCACAGACGAACTGCGCCCCTGGATCGTCGACTGGACGGACTTCGCTGCACACCAGGCCATCGACGCTGCCGACCGTCAGTCCGAACAGCTCGCCGCCAGCTGGGTCGCGCAGATCGAACCATTCATCGCCGACCACCTGCCCCTCGTGCCGACGCAGACGACGCCGGTCCTGCTGCACACCGAGCTGGTCGATGCCGTGTGGCTCGTCCAGCAGCGGACGGGGCGCTGGGAGTTGACCGGGATCTACGATTTTGCCGACGCCATGGTCGGCGACGCCGGCTACGACCTGGCGGCGCCGCCCGTCTTCCTGGGCCGCGGCAAGGCCGATCGCCATCGCGCCTTCCTCGAAGGAGCCGGATTGTCACCCAAGGTAGCCGATGAGGCCTGGCGCCGACGCTCCCTGCTGTATCTGCTGCTGCACCCCTACTCGAATCTGGCCTGGTACATGAAGGTGGCGCCTCCACCCCCGAGAGTAACCACCCTGGAGCAGCTGGCTGACTTCTGGTTTGCCGCGTGAGACTCGTCCCCGGGGTTGTGACGACGGCGTGGGAGATGTACATCCTCTACCATGGATCGACGTCTCCCTGAAGCCACACCCGCGTGACGGAATGGCTCGACTGGCTGAGCCAGTACGCTTTTGAAGGTGGCATCGGCGGCCTCTTCGCGCTCTCCGTCATCGACTCGGTAGGTGTGCCCACTGGAGGAGGGCCGGATGTCGTCATCGCCCTGCTGGCGTCCCTCCACCCACAGACGGTGTATGCGGTAGAGCTCGTCGTTGCGGCCGTCCTGGGCTCTGCCGTCGGCTGCCTCATGCTCTACTGGATCGGCCTGCGAGGCGGTGAAGCCGGGGCCCGCCGCTTCGCCCCCGATGCGATCGCCCGTGCCCGTAGTCGACTCGAACGACACGGTGCGTGGGTCGTGTTTCTCGCAGTTCTGGCGCCGCCGCCGATTCCGACTAAGCTCTTCGTCTTCTGTGCCGGCGTTGCGGCAATCCCCCTCTGGCGCTTTCTCGCCGCCACCCTCCTGGGACGCGCCGTGCGCTACGGTGCGGGGGCGCTGCTCTATGGACAACAGGCTCTCGACATGCTACGCGACGGTTCGACGACCGTGCTGTTGTTCCTCATTCCTCCCGGGCTGCTGCTGCTCGTCTACTTCATCTACCGGCGGCGGCGACAGGACGGGAACTGACCGTGCCTTCCCCCCTCGTCAACGCCGCCCGGCGCCTGCGACGGCAGCTGCAGGATCTGACCTTCGGCCCGCCGGTCACCCACGTGTACAACCCCCTTGACTACGCTCGTGCCGCCCATGAGCAATACCTCACGCGCTGGGGCGCGGCACCGAAGAAAGTGCTTTTCCTCGGCATGAATCCCGGTCCCTGGGGTATGGCCCAGACCGGCGTCCCCTTCGGCGAGGTGACCGCCGTCAGGAACTTCGTCGACATCGACGCCCCCATCGGCACGCCGTCGCCGCTGCATCCCAGGCGCCCCATCGAAGGTCTGGCCTGTGCTCGCTCCGAGGTCAGCGGTCGTCGTCTCTGGGGGCTGTTCGCCGAGCGCTACGCCACACCGGAGCGATTCTTCGCCGAACACTTCGTCGTCAACTACTGTCCGCTGATGTTCATGGAGGCAAGCGGCCGCAACCGGACTCCGGACAAGCTGCCCGCCGCCGAGCGCGAGGCTGTCGCGGCACCGTGTGACGACCACCTCCGTCGGGTCGCAGCCGAATTGGAGCCTGAATGGGTCATCGGCGTGGGCCGCTACGCTCTCGACTGTGCCCGGCGGGCTCTGGGTGAGCAAGGGCCGCGACTGGCGACGATCCTGCACCCCAGCCCGGCGAGCCCGGCGGCCAACCGGGGCTGGGCGCCGCAGGCGACGGCACGGTTGCTCGAGCTCGGAATCTGGTAGGCGGTCACACCGCAACATGCTGGCATCGACCCCTCCCGTTCAGTATACTCGGGCCTCCTGCCTCGCCGAGGACACCTGAGATGAATGACACCGCTGCGCACAACACCCTCACCGACGAGAAGCTCTGGCACCTGCAGCACTGTCCCCTGTTTTCCGGTATCAGCCGCCAGGAAATGGAGCATCTGCGCGACGTGACCGTCATGGTCAAGCTGGAACCCGAAGACCGGATCCTGTCCGACCCCGACAACCCAAGCGCTATCTGGTTCATCAAGGAAGGGCTCATGTCGCTGACCTACGGCGACGCCGAGGGCAAGGACGCCACCGTCCTGCTGCTGGGCCCAGGGGATCTGTTCGGCGGCATGGAGGGGGCGGAGAACATCGATTACAGCCAGAACCTGTCGGCTCTCAAGCCGACGGTCCTGTGCCGCATGACCCAGGCCCAGATGGAGGGCCTGCTGAACAAGCATCCGGAGATCGGCTACCGTATCACGAAGTTTTCCTGGCGGCGCATCGCCCGGCTGCAGCAGCGCCTCGCCGAGATCATGACCAAATCGGTACGTGTGCGCCTGGCCACCATGCTCGTCAACCTCTCTACCGACTACGGCGACAACCTGCCCGACGGCGGACGTACCGTCGGTCTGACGATCACCCACGATGATCTGGCGCGCCTCGTCGGTTCGAGCCGCGAGATGGTCAGCAAGGTCATGTCCTCCTTCCGCGACGAGGAATTCATCCGCTCGTCCCGCAAGCAGATCGACATTACCGACCTGCCCGCCCTGCAACAGCTGGCTGAAGCCTGACGCCCAGACTGCTGCATGCTCGAACTGACGCAGGTCACGCGCTCTTTCGGCGCCACCGTCGCAGTGCAGCCCACGGATCTGTCCGTGCGCCCCGGGGCCACCACGGTCCTCATCGGCCCTTCCGGCTGTGGCAAGTCAACGCTGCTGCGCCTCATGATCTACCTCATCACGCCGGACCGCGGCAGCGTACGCTTCGAAGGCACCGAGTTCAGCGATGACGACGTTTTGCCCCTCCGTCACCGCATGGGGTACGTCATCCAGGACGGCGGGCTGTTCCCGCACCTGTCGGCGGCGGACAACGTCGCCCTTCTGGCCCGCCATCTCAGCTGGGACGAAGCACGTGTAGCCACCCGCCTCGACGAACTGGCCGAGCTCACGCGATTCCCCGCCGACGGCTTTCAGCGATTCCCGGCGCAGCTGTCCGGGGGGCAGCGTCAGCGCGTCAGCCTCATGCGGGCGTTGATGCTCGATCCCGATGTCCTGCTCCTCGATGAGCCTCTCGGCGCCCTCGACCCGATCGTCCGCTCCGAGCTGCAGGTCGACCTGCGCGACATTTTTCGCACGCTGAACAAGACCGTCGTCATGGTCACCCATGACATGGGCGAAGCCGGTTTTTTCGGTGATGTCATCGTCCTGATGCGGGATGGCGCCATCGTGCAGCAGGGCACGCTGGCACAGCTGATCAACGAACCGACAGACGACTTCGTCGAACGGTTCATCCGAGCCCAACGCACAGCGCACCACGTGCCGGATGAGGCCGCCGAGTCGTGAGACACCTCTGCCTGCTGCTGCTGCTCGCCTCCGCCGTGAGCGCCCAGACCGTGACTGTAGGCTCCAAGCCTTTCACCGAATCGGTCATTCTTGGCGAGATCCTCACCCGCCTGGCGCAGGACGCCGGTGCCGTCGCCGAACACCGGCGCGAGCTCGGCGGCACCCGCGTCTTGTGGAACGCAGTGTTGCGCGGTGATGTCGATATCTACCCGGAGTACACCGGCACGATCTCCCAGGAAATCCTCGCTGGCAAGGACGTGGGGCCCGGTGAAGATGCCCTGCGCGCCGCCGTGGAAGCCGAGGGACTGCGTATGGGACATCCCATCGGCTTCAACAACACGTACGCCATCGGCATGCGAGACTCGGTGGCGGAGCACTTCGGTATCCGTACGATATCAGACCTGCGGGCTCACGACGCCCTCATCTTCGGCTTCAGCAACGAGTTCATGGACCGTGCCGACGGCTGGCCTTCGCTGCGCTCCGCCTACGGGCTGCCACAGGTCGATGTCCGGGGTCTGCAGCACGATCTGGCGTACCGGGCGCTGGAGTCTGACGACATCCACGCCATGGATCTCTACTCGACGGATGCCGAGATAGACTACTATGGATTGCGGGACCTGGTTGACGACCTCGAGCACTTCCCTGTCTACAACGCCGTCCTCATCTACCGGCCGGATCTGGCGTCTCGCGCGCCGGACGTTATCGCCGCCCTGCAGCGTCTGGAGGGAGCCATCGATGGCGGCACCATGTCGGGTCTCAACAAGCGCGTCAAGATCGATCGTGTCTCGGAGAGCCGTGTGGCCGCGGACTTTCTCGATGCGTCGCTGCGGGTGACCACCACCGTGGAGGAAGTCACGATTCTGGCGCGGCTGTTGCAGCGCACCCGGGAGCACCTGACTCTCGTCGTGTTGTCCCTGGCTGCCGCCATCCTGATCGCGGTGCCCCTGGGCATCCTGTCGGCGCGACACGAACGACTGGGGCAGTTCATCCTCGGTATCGCTGGTGTCATCCAGACAATCCCGGCGCTGGCCCTGCTCGTCTTCATGATTCCTTTCGTCGGCACGCAGGAACCGCCTGCCATCTGTGCCCTGTTTCTGTACTCCCTGCTGCCCATCGTTCGCAATACCTACACCGGCCTGACCGACATCCCCGCCCAACTGCGCGAATCGGCCGAAGCTCTGGGACTGCCGTCCGGCGTTCGTCTGCGACAGGTGGAACTGCCGCTGGCTTCACGCGCCATCCTGGCCGGCATCAAGACCTCCGCCGTCATCAACGTCGGCTTCGCCACGCTGGGTGCGTTCATCGGTGCCGGCGGCTACGGTCAGCCGATCCTCACCGGTCTGCGGCTCGACGACATGAGCCTCATTCTGCAGGGCGCCGTACCGGCCGCCGTTCTGGCGCTGCTCGTGCAGGGTCTGTTCGAACTCTCTGAGCGCGTCTTCGTCCCCAGGGGACTGCGCCTTGATCCGGTCGACTAGCCGGACAGGAGGAGGGGACGTCATCCCTCGATTCCGTGAAGTCCCAACCGACTCAGACAATCTGAGACTGGTCGCCGCCCGCCTCCGCGGACCGCGAACCGATCTTGCCGCCGATGTTCGCACCGGCCTCACGGCCTCGCCCAGGTGGCTGCCCTGCCTCTATTTCTATGACGAGGCGGGGTCACTGCTGTTCGAGCAGATCTGCGATCTGCCCGAGTACTACCCGACCCGTACCGAGCGTGCCATCCTGGAAGCTCACGCCGATGACCTCGTGGCTCATGTGGGCCACTCCGTCGACCTCGTCGAACTGGGCTCGGGCTCGGCCAGCAAGACACGCTTGATCGTCGAAGCCCTGCTGCGACGTCACGGACAGCTGCGCTTCATCCCCGTCGACATCTCACGCTCCATTCTGGAGGAGAGTTCGCTGGCTCTCGTCGAGGAATACGCCGATCTGGAAGTCCTGGCCATCGCTGGTGAGTACGACGACGGCATGGCCTTTCTGCAGCAGGAGGACGGCCCACCACGGCTCATTCTCTGGCTGGGATCGAACGTGGGCAATTTCGTGCGGGCCGATGCCATCCATTTCCTGCAGCGCCTGCATACCACCATGCGCCCCGGCGACCAGCTGCTGGCCGGCATCGACCTGCGCAAGGATCCCGCCGTGCTGATCGCGGCATACGATGACGCCGCCGGGGTCACCGCTGACTTCAATCGCAACCTGCTGGTGCGCATCAACCGCGAGCTGGGAGGCCACTTCGATCTGCAGGCCTTCCGCCACGAGGCCCGATGGGACGATGACGAAGGCCGTGTCGAGATGCACCTTGTCAGCGTCGGCGAGCAGTCGGTGCGCATCGATGACCTGGACCTGGATCTGACCTTCGCCGACGGCGAGAGCATTCACACGGAGAATTCCTACAAGTATTCGGTGCAGGAGATCCAGACCCTCGCCACGGGGGCCGGCTTTGTCGTCGACAGTCAGTGGTTTGACGAGGATCACCGTTTCAGTGTGAATCTGTGGAAACCGGAGTGATTGGTAACCGATGTTGATCGTCGATTCTCATCTGGACATCGCCTACAACGCCCTCACCTGGGACCGGGACCTGACGCAGAGCATCCGGCGCATGCGCGAGTCGGAGGCCGGCATGCCGGAGAAGGGCCGCGGCCTCAACGTGGTCAGCTTCGAGGAGCTGCGCCGCGGTGAGATCGGCCTGTTCTTCGTCACCATGTGCTGTCGGGTCGCATCCCATGGCAAGCGATTCCCCGGTGTGCGCACTCAGGACATGGCCTACGCCAGTGACCGCGGTCAACTGGCCTACTACCGGTTGATGGAGCAGAAAGGCTGGCTGCGTCAGATTCGCAGCGCACCCGCGCTGCGGACCCACCTGCAGGCGTGGGAGGCCGACCCGGTGCACTGTCCTCTGGGCTTCGTGCTCACCATGGAAGGTTGTGACGGCATTGTCGACGACGATCAGGTACCCGAATGGTGGAGTGAGGGCCTGCGCGTCGTCAGTCTCTGTCACTACGGGGTCAGTTCCTATGCCCACGGCACGCAGGCGCCGGGCGGACTGACGCCTCGAGGCGCTCCCATGCTGAGGGCCCTGGAGAGAGCCGGCATGATGCTCGACCTCAGCCACCTGGCAGAGGCGGCCTTCTGGGAGGCCCTGGACGTGTTCGGGGGGCAGATCCTGGCGACCCACAACTGCGTGCGGGCCCTGTGTGATCACGACCGCCAGTTCGATGATGACCAGCTCAGGGCAATCATCGGCCGACAGGGCGTCGTCGGTGTCGCCTTCGACGACTGGATGCTGTCGCCGCTGTGGGACAGACAGGCTCAGGACAACACGGGGATCACCCTGGAGACCGTCGTCGATCACATGGATCACATCAATCAGCTGGCCGGCAACTGCCGGCATGCCGCCATTGGCACCGACCTCGACGGCGGCTACGGCAAGGAGCAGTCCCCCGCTGATATGGACACCATTGCCGACCTGCAGAAGATCCCCGACATCCTGACCCAGCGTGGGTACAGCGACGACGACATCGCCACCATGATGCACGGCAACTGGCTGCGTCTTCTCGAAGAAGGACTGCCCGCCTGATGCCGCCTGATGCTCGGGCTCACTTCATCGTTCTTGCTGACACGCACTATCACCCGGCGGCGCCGAAGGACTTTGCGCCGCCCAAGCTGCTGACGCGCGCCCCGGAGATCCTCGCCGCCACAGTACCTGCGGTGAACGCGCTGTCTCCGGAGTTCATCATCCATGTGGGTGACCTGCTCTGCGGCGGCGGCTCCTTCGATCTCACCCCCAAGCAGTACGAGCATTCGCTGCAGGATGTGGCTGCCACCTACGCGGGGTTTGACGCGCCCCTTCACTGTGTACCCGGCAACCACGACTGCGACGCGCAACAGTACCGGTTTGGCGATTTCGCCCGCACTTTTGGCACGCCGGGCATCTTTGACGTCGTCGATGTGGCTCCACGGCTGCGGTTGGCCCGGGCTCACATCTTCCGTGACGGCGAAGCCGGTGGCGGCACCTGGACAGACGCTCTGGACGAGGCCCTCCGTGCCGCCGACGCCGAGGCCCGGTCCGAATCGACCGTTCTCCTGCTCATGCTGCACTCGTGGGTACACGCAGGAGTGGGTGCACCTGACAAGGGTATCATCACGAACGCGGCGCAACTGCAGACGACGCTTGCCGAGTGTCCGGCGGTGGCTGCCACCTTCAGCGGCCACCGCCACACGAATCGCGTACGTCTGTTCCGCGACTACGTGTGCATTGACACGGCCTGCCTCATCGGCTACCCCCTCGGCTTTCGGCAGATCACCATCACCGACGACGGCTGGCTGACGAGTCGCTGGCATACCCTCGACCTGCCCGAGATCCTCGCGACCTCGTCACAGCTGGCCGACGAAGAGCACAACCACCGCTGGGAGGGGGAGGTAGGCGACCGCGATACGACGGTCGTGCTGCCGAGGGCCAGATCAACCTGGAGCCCATCGGGTAGTTGACCGTCCCGCGCCGCTCACCGTACAATGGTGGAGCATCGCGTGTCGCGCCTCCCCATCGCCCGTCCGCCTCCATGTCGAACGCCACCTTCCTGCGTCAGGTCCCGCTCTTCGACTGCCTCGGCGATCCCGAGGTCGAAGCTCTTGCCGAGTTGACCTTCTCGCGCACTTTCGACAAGGGGCAGCTCATCATCCTCGCCGAGGAATCGGGCGACACGCTGTTCATCATCCGCGCCGGTCAGGTGAAGGTCAGCCTGATCCACGAAGACGGGAAGGAGTTCATCCTGTCTCTTCTGGGTGAAGGTGAGGTCTTCGGCGAGTTGTCATTGCTCGATGACCGACCGCGCTCGGCCAACGTCACGGCCATGGTCAAGACCGAGCTGATGATGCTCAAGCGCTCCGATTTTCTGCGTCTGGTCGAACGCGTACCACAGATTGCCGTGTCCCTCCTCGAAGAGCTGGCTTCGCGCCTGCGGCGCACCGACGATCAGGTCGAGGGCCTCGCCCTGCTCGACGTCCATCACCGCGTCGCCAAGACGCTGCTGCGCATGGCCGAGGATGGCGGGCAGAAATCACCCGAAGGCATCCTCATCCGTCGACGGCCCACACACCAGCAACTGGCCAACATGGCGGGCACGACTCGCGAGACCGTCACCCGCGCCCTCAAGCAGTTGCAGGACGAGGGGTACATCCGTATCAGTGGCCGTCAGATCCTCATTCTGGGCGATGCTTCGGCAGGCGATCTGCCTGCTGACGAAACGTGACGTGACCGCCGTCGTTGTCGGCCACGACTCGGGAACACCGATCCGCATGGTGTACACCGAATCGGGCCGGGACCGAGTCGGGAGCACGGTCCTGCTGCTCCACGGCCTGTTCGATCACCGGGGCACGTGGTCTCTGCTGACACCGGCCCTGGTGGAAGCGGGATTTCGTGTCGTCGTCCCGGACCTTGTCGGTTTTGGCCACAGCAGCCGTCCGCGGCTCCTCGAACGCCCTCCCGAGGAACGGTACAGCCTGGACATGCAGGTGGGATTCCTGCGCAACTTCATCCGCGAGCTCGAACTCGACGATCTCGTCATCATCGGCAACTCCCTCGGCGGGGGTGCTGCTCTGCGTTTGCTGTGCACGCCGTGGCCCTCGGCTCCACGGCTGCGCGGCCTCGTCCTCGAGGCCGCCGCCGGGCATCCTCAGCCCCTGCCCCCGCTCCTCCAGTTGCTGATCGGCTGGCCAGGCCGCCTGCTGCTGCTGCCGTGGGTTCACAGACTGGCCCTGGCCACGGGGTTGGCCCGCTTCCTGACGCGACGAACCTACCGACGGGCCTTCTACGACAGCAGTGCGATTCCGCCGGAACTGGTCGACGACGCCCTGGATTCCCTGCGCCTCCCGAACACACTGTACTGCTACCGTGAGTCGGTACGGAATATGGTACCCGAAGACGCCGCCGCCTTTCCCGCGCGTTACGCGGACATCGACGTACCGACGCTGATTCTCTGGGGACGGGAGGACCAGATCGTGCCACCTCTATTCGCCCTGCTCTTCGAGGAGTCGATTCCCCGGTCGACGCTGCACGTGTTCGATGAGTGTGGGCATGCACCGCACTTGGAACTTCCCATCGAGACAGCCGTCGTCATTCGTGACTGGATGCGTCGCCACACCGCCTGAGAATGGATCTTTTTGTGGAGCACAATATCGGCCCAGACGGCGTTCGCTTCCGCGCCTTTTTCGGCGTTCTGTTCTTCATCCTCTGCCTCGGCATCATGGCGCTGCTCACGGTGGCGGGCGCCCCCCTCATCCTGCGACTGGGTGTCTTTCTCCCCGCCTGGATCTGCACGTTGTCGTCGCTGCAGGCAGCCGGTGGCACGTGCGTCTTTCTCGCGGCCAGGGGGGCCCGCACCACCGAGTTGGGAACACGGCGTATTGAAGACGACGAAGAACGCCAGTACTTCGCCCGCCGTGCAGGGCGAATCCAGCTGCAGGCCATCGGTTCGGCCCTGTTGCTGACGCTGCTTCTCGTGACCGTATCGGTGCTCATCCCCTGGCGGTTGCCGATCGACGGCTAGGCCTGCCGCCGGCTCGTGGAACGCACCCCTCGCGGGAGAGTCTCCGGGCTAAGTGTCCTGCCCCTCACGGCTGACGAAGGCGTAGGGATCGGCCCGTATGGTCGCCTCCCCCCGGTCCCACATGGTCCGCGCCTCCAGCAGATGGGCCTGGGCATCGAGCACCGACCCGACGCGCAGACCGTCGTCCCGCAACAGATCTGCCAGCCGGTCGTAGCGTTGCACCCAGCCGGCGAACGCGTGTCGCCTGCAGCTGATCTCGTGGTGCTCTGGTCCCAGCTGCAGGCTGTACTTCACTTCATCACCAAACAGGTAGGGAGCAGCGGCCAACTCCTCCACACCGTGCATCGAAGTATTCGGTCGCAGGCCGCAACCGAGAAACAGCAGCTGACCGTTCAGGTGGCGAAGCTTTCGCAAGGGCGACCGTGCTCCCACCGGGGTTCTGTCCAGATGATGGTCTGCCACGATGGACGCCGCCCGGGGACCTGTGGCACAGACCGAATGTGTTGGTGACCCGGAGCGCACCGTTCCCCCGCGCCTGCGGAAATGTTCCGGAATCGTACCGATGCAGCTGGGCGTCGTGTCGCGATCAAAGCGCGTCTGGTCAGCGTGAACGGTGGCGTAACTAAGTGCCGGCAGCAGCAGCGTACCCTGGGGGCCGAGAGCCCGCAGCAGTCCCTGAATCACCGTCTCGGGCCCCCCTTCGACGCGAGCCGATGGCCCTGCCGTCAGTGACGACAGCGAAGAATGCACGAGGAGGACACCCCCCGGGCGTACACCGAGGGCCGATACGGCGTCGGCGATGCGGGCCGATGTCGGTGCGTGAGCCTGCGTCACTCCGACGGCAGGTCGATCAAGAAACGGGCGCCCTCATCAGCGCCCGCTTCGGCAGACAGGGATCCGCCACACCGTTGGGCAATCCGGCGTGACACCGGCAGGCCCAGCCCCACGCCGGGTCCGCTCTTGGCACTGCGGCCGACGGCGAAGATGCTCTCCACCTCATCGGCTGCCACACCGGGACCATCGTCCTCGACGGCGATGCACACGCCGCCTTCGTGTCCGGTTGTTGTCAGACGGATCGTGCCGCCGTCAGTACCGTTGGCGCGATCGATCGCCTCGCGTGCATTCTGCACGAGATTGACCATGACCTGCAGCAACTCTCCCGGATGGGCGATCACGAGGGGCAATCCATCACTCAGATCGGCGATCAACAGGATGTTCTCCCGCTCGCAGCGATAGCGGCAAAGATCCACCGCTTCCGCCGCCAGGCCGTTGACGTCGAGGGGGCCGCGCTCCTCCCGCATGTGGGCGGACATGGAGTGTAGCCGGCGCGCCACCGACAGCGCCGTCCCGGTCCAGGTGTGCACGGTCCGGGCCCGCGTGCGCAGCTCGTCTATGTCTGGAGCTGCCTTTGACGACTCGTCATCCAGGGCCTCCAGCAGGAGCTCTTCATAGCCATTGACGACGCTGAGAGCATTGTTCAGCTGGTGGGCCACACCCCCGGCAAGTTCGCCGAACACATCGAGTCGCTGGCGTACGCACAGGGCGTCGAGCCATTCCTGCTCACTGCTCATGGACCTTACGGTAGCCACACGGCCCGTCGGCCACAACTGTGTGAACCCTGTGCCTTTTGAGGCGTATACACTGGTGTGAGTCCCATGTGATCTTCCGCCGGGAGCCTGTGTATGCATCTGTCCATCGTCGTCATTCTTCTGACGGCCGTCACCGTCAGGGCCGCCGATCCCGCCACTGTACATCTGATTCGGCGCGCCGGCCACCTGCCACAGGCCTGGTATGTCGAACAGGCCCGGCAGTGGCAACAGCAGTTGACCGACCATCCGGACGACTCCCGTGGCTGGTACAGCCTGTATGTGGCCAGGCAATACAGCGGGCCCCGGGGGCGGGCGGATCTGTCGCCGGTTCTCGAGTCGATGGCGCGCCACGTCCCCTCCAGTTGGGAACTGCCCTACCTCCGGGCTCGGGCCGAGACCGACCGCCAGCGGAAGGTGGCTTTTCTTGAACAGGCGCTGGCGCGCTGTGGCCACTGCGGCGAGGTCATCGAAGACCTCGCCCTCGAACGTGAACTGACCAGCGATCGCGGCGGCGCTGATGACCTCTGGCGACAGCTCTACGACAGTGCCGTCCTCGCCCGCGGGCTGCTGGACTATGACTACAACCTGCTGCACAGCGTCACCGAGGGGGCCATCCTCATCACCAACGGCGACAACGACACGTACCCTGCGTGGATGCTGCAGCGCGCCCGTGGTGTGCGCCCGGACGTGCTGGTCCTCAATCTGTATCTCGCTGACAACCTGCGACCCCATTTGCAGAAAGCTCTCAGCCTGCACGGTGTCACCATCGACACTGCGACTCTTCAGGATCTGCCACACGATGACAAGCCAGCCTTTCTGGCGGCTCTCGTCGAGACCATCGAAGCCGTAGCTCCCGACACGCCCCTCTACCTGGCCCTCACCCTCGGCGCCGACCTGCGCCAGCCGCTGGCCCCGCGACTGCAACTGACCGGGCTGGCAGCTCGTGTCGGTCCTGCCGGACCGGCGGAGCTGCGCCGGAACCTGGAGCAGCGCTTCCGGCTCGATTCTCTCCGGCAGGACTGGTACGCCGATTCGCACGTGTCGACGCGCCCCATCGTACGACGCCTCAACGGCAACTACTCCTACCCCATGCTCGCCCTGGCGCGGGCCCTCGATCCCACCGAAACCGAGGCGGCCAGCCGTTGGCGTAGACTGGCGTTGCGACTGGCTCGGGACAGCGGTGATGCCCATCTCGTCGAACACGTGCAGTCCCGGCTGGGCGGCAGCTGAACCGGGTGCGGGATGCGACTCAGGAAGACGGCGACGAAACCCTCGTCTCGCGTCTCTGGTCCGGAGACACGGCAGCCTTTGACGAGCTATATCGCCGGTATTCCCGGCGCCTGCTGGCCTATGTCCACCGCATGGTACGGGACGAACCGGTGAGTCAGGATCTGCTGCAGGAGGTCTTTCTGCGTCTGCTGGAAGGAGAGGGCCGCTACGATCCCCAACGGCCCCTGGCACGCTGGTTGTTCGCCGTGGCCCACAACCTCAGCTGCAGCGAACTGCGGCGCCGCCAGGTTCGTCGTCAGTCCGAAGAGAGTGCCACCGTCGAGGCCCGGCATGTGGCCCAGGCCCTGCAGCCGCCGCCACCGGGAGATGGCCTCGATAACGAGCGCTTCGGCCGGCGACTTGCCGAGGAGTTGTCCCATCTCGATCCGGATCGGCGCAGCGCTTTCCTGCTGCGCCACGGCGAGGGTTTCTCCATCGCCGCCATCAGTGACGTTCTCGGTTGCCCACCGGGGACGGTGAAGTCCCGCATCTTCTACGCCGCCCGCGAGTTGGGCGAGCGGCTCCGTCCCTACGATCCCGCGGCAGGAGATCAGGCCGCTCCCGATGGAGGTCCCGCCCGATGACGCAGACACCTTTCACCCCGTGCGAAACCGTACACGCTCTGCTTGCCAGCGCCGACGACGACCTGGGCCTGACCTCCCACGAGCGCCGTCTTGTGGATGATCACCTGGCCGGTTGCAGCGCCTGCCACCAGGATGAAGCCCTGCGAAGACGGGCCGTGAAGGGGCTTGCAGCTCTGTCGACACCCACACCAGACCCGGTTCGTCGGGACGTTCTGCGCCGGGCCGTCGCCAGTCGGAGTCAGCGCGGCAGTCTGAGTGGCTGGCTCACTGCACCCATTCCCGCCTACGGTGCCGTGGCTGCCGCACTCGTCGTCTTCGCTCTCGCCGGCGCCCTGGGTGAGAATCGTGATATACCCGTCGATGCGAAACTGGCCGCCGTGGCCGACACCAGCCTGCCGGCGCCGGTGCTGACCCGGGCGGACAGCTACAACGTGCTGGCCAACATCCGTCTCCTGGACCGCTCGCTGAATGCGGTACCGCTGCTCACCGACACGCTCCATCGAGCCGCGCTGCCGGGAACGGAGTTGTAGGGGATTGCATGGCAGGATCGACGAGGATCTCGTAGCTGCGCTGGCCATCGGGGAGGCGGAAGGACCTGCCCCTTGCGTAGAAGCCCTGGGCCACGATCTCATCGGCGACTTCCGGGTAGGCCACCAACAGGGCCCTGCCCTCCGCCGGCCGGGACAGCAGCGACCCGACTTCGTCGATGACGTACCGGCCGACCCGGGCCCCCGCAGGATGCCACGCGCCCTGCCCGACCCGTACTGGACGACGCTGATACTCGACCGGAGGAAAGCGCGAATAAAAGAGCAGGTGCGCGTGAGCCAGGAAGACATTCTGACTCACGTACACTTCCTCCACCTGCATCGATTCGAGGTGATCGACCACCTCCCGCATCCCGTGTTGCCAGCTCGCGGCGGCATATGTGGGATACTCGGCAAACAGGTGATGACCGTAGCTCACGACGCGCCAACCGACAACGGCCAGCATCGCCGCGCCCGCCAGCACACTCCATCGACGCCCCGAAAGATGACCCATCACCCCCTCGATCCCCCTCGCCGAGAGCAAGGCAAGGGCCGGCGCCATGCCGACGGCCCGGATCGCGTGGTGTGCTTCGGTGAGAGCAGCAGGCAGCGGTGACAGCAGCAGCCAGGCGAGGACGAACCGGTCCTCGGCGCGGCCGCGGCGGCCAGACCGATCACCAGAGTGGCTGCCTCGAACCAGTGGAGCACGCCGAATCCCGCTGGTCCATGTCGCAGGTTCGGGTCCCCCTGCAGGAAGAGGAACTGCGGAGAGAAATAGCTGAGGTAGTTCGTCAGCCAGGACAGTGGATCTGGGTCCAGGAGAAACCCGATCCTGGAAAGACCACCCTCACCAGCCGTATGTGCCAGGGCCGGCAGGACACCGGCTAGCAGAATCCCGGCACTCCACAGCGCCGATCGCCGGTGGCATCGCAGCACGTCGAGCCGCAGCAGGTAGAGCGCCGACGCCAGCAGCAACGGCACGGTCATCCTGAGACTGGAATAGGTGTACAGACTGGCACAGTATCGTCAGGGCTGCAAGGGGCAGGTGACGCGGCTGACGACGCACGTGCAGCAGCGCCAGCACGACCAGACACAGCAATGAGTGGCACGAAGGCCGCGCGTGAGGCGTATCGACTGACCTGGACTGCCCATGGGCTTGCCGCGATCAGGAGCGAGGCGATCCCAGCGACGGTCGAGCCATAGAGCTGACGCCCCACCAGGTAGATTGCTGGCACCGCCAGCAGACCCAGGATGGCCGCCGGCAGACGGACCGCAAACTCCGTGAGACCAAGCGCGGCAACCACCGGCACGATGAGATAGATGTAGGTAGCTTCGATCGAGTCGCCGAAGTTGTCCACGTAGAGTGGCAGCCTCCTGCCGAAGGCGTCTGCCCCGGTCACGAGGAGGCTGTAGGCGTTGTATCCGTGGGCCGCCTCGTCAGCGGTGAAGCCGTTGGGAACGTGTCCCAGCTGATAGAACCGCAAGCCCGCCGCCAGCAGACACGCGACGACCAGGACTGTCATTGGCGAGCGAACGATCGCCGCTCCGCCCAGTCGGGGCCGCCCACCGGTCCCAGCAGACTGTAGCTGTCCTCCGGCGTGCCCACCCCTGTGAGGAAGTCGGCCAGGTTCTTCTCCATGCGCCGGGCCACCTTCGGCTCCTTGCGCACGAGGTTGCGCTTCTGCCCGGGATCCGCCCGCAGATCATAGAGTTCCGGCCGCCCTCCCTTCTCGCCATACGACAGATAGGTCCAGCGTTTGTCCGTCACCGTCGGCCCGCCGTTGCGCAGGAAGGTGGACGAGAAGGCCTGCCGTCGGGGCCAGCCCTTCGCCCGGCCCCGCATCAGCGGCGTCAGCGCGTGACCGTGCATGTCGAGGCCCTTCCCTTCTACTCCCGTCAGTTCCAGCAGCGTGGGCAGCAGATCAACGGACTGTGTCAACTCGCCGGTGCGCCGTCCGCCCTGCTGACCGGGAACGGCGATCATCAGCGGGATGTGGCTCAGCTCTTCATACAGTGGCCAGATGCGATCGTCCTGCTCGTGGATGTTCGACTTGCCGGTACGATTGTGATCGCCCAGGTGCATGCCGTGATCGCTGGTGAAGACGACGACGGTATCGTCGAACAGGTTGAGCTCTTCCACCTTCTGCAGTACGGTGCCGATCCACTTGTTCACCAGGTAAGCTTCGGCGGCGTAGTGAGCCTTCAGATTTGCCAGCTCCCTCTTCGTGTACGCCGAGGCCGGTCCGTAGTTGGGATGGATCATCGGCGGGCCGTCGTACGGGCTGGAAGCATCGTAGCGCGACACGAGGTGCTCGGGCGGATCCCAGGGCTCGTGTACGTCGAAGAAGTCGACCCACAGAAGGAAGGGCCCGGCGTCGTAGTTTTCCTCCAGCCAGCGGCTGGTGGTGCGGGCCGTCTGCACACAGAAGCGATCCTCTTCCCAGGCCCAGTCGCGGTTCGTCCACGTGTGCAGCGTCGCCAGGTTGCCGAATCTCGTATTCCGCATGTTGGCGTCGACACGGGTCTTGTCTCCGGGCACGACCTGCCGTGGCGGCAGATTCCCCTTCAGCAGTGGCCGGTCCCCTTCCTGCCCTCGAATCCAGCAACTGCCCTGGAATCCCCGATCAAAGTTGTTTCTCCCCTTCATCAGGTGCGGCGTGTCGCAGATCAACTGCGTGTTGTATCCGGCGTCGGCGAAGGCGGTGCTCAGTACGGGAATCGATGGATCCAGCGGCTGCCAGCCATGGAAGGGGAAGGAGTAGCGCCCGGTGAACAGATCGGTCCGGTTGGGGATCGTCGGGAAGCTGGACAGGTAGTGGCGATCGAAGCAGACGGCGCGACGGGAAAATCGATCGAGAGCCTCGGTGCCGATCCAGTCGTTGCCGTTGCAGCCCAGATAGTCGTAGCGGAAGGTGTCGCTCACCATGACGATGACGTTCATGCGATGGCTCCGATGAGAGTTGGGTTGGCCTGCAGCAGACGTTAATGTACCTCCTCCACTGGAGGACAGCCTCATGAGCAACACCCTCAGAACCGCCGTCGTCGGCGTACGTGGTGTCGGCAGAGGTCACGTGCAGACCGTTGCCGCCCATCCTCGCGCCGACCTGGTCGCTGTGGCCGACCTCGATCCGGATGCCGCCTCAGCCGCTGCCGAGCCCCACGGTGCCCGCGCTTTCGACGGCCTCGATCGGATGCTGGCCGAAGCCCCCGAGCTCGACGCCATCATCCTGGCCACACCCCACCACCTGCATGCGCCCATGTCGCTGCGAGCTCTCGAACAGGGCCTGCACGTGTATGTGGAGAAGCCGATCGCCACCCGCATCAGCGATGCCGACCGCATCGTCGCGGCCGCAGCCGACGCGGAACGTGTCCTGGCTGTGGGGCATCAGTACCGCACGTTCCGCGGCAACCTCAGGCTCAAGCAGATCATCGACGGCGGTGAGTTGGGACAAGTGCAGCGTGTCGTCTGGCAGTGGCTGGAGGCACGCCCCGAGACCTACTACGCGCGCGATCCCTGGCGCTGTCGTTGGGCCGAAGCTGGCGGTGGTGTCCTGTTGAACCAGGCCAGCCACGATATCGATCTGCTCTGCTGGCTGTTCGGTCCCGCCTCAGAGGTCTCGGCCACGGTGGGCAATCGTGGCCATGACCACGAGGTGGAGGACACCGCGGTGGCAACGGTACGCTTCGCCTCCGGCGTCGTGGCCAGCCTGCAGTTCAGCACCTGGAACCGGCGCCTCAGTTACCGGCAGATCGACGGTGACGCTGGCGCCGTGATCTGGAAGGATGAGAGCAATGCCAACGTCCCCGACGCACCCGAGACGTTCCGGCTGGGTCGCTATCACCGGCCGCTGGCGCAGCTGATCCCCGACCCGGAGTCGGCCCTCACCGCCCAACCGGAGCCGGCCTGGGAGGACGTCGATTGTGCCGCCGTCGATTCACCGACATTGTTCGACAGCTTCGTCGCAGCCATCCTCGATGGCGGCGTGCCGATCACCGATGGTGCCAGCGCCCGCGGGACGACGGAGTTGATCTGCGGCATTCTGCTGGCCGGGCTGCGCCATCAGGTCGTTACCTTCCCGGTGGACCGTGGCGCCTTCGACGAGCTGATGGATGACCTGATCACGGGGCGGTTGTCCGTCCCGAGCTGGGGTCCTGCCCGACCGTGATCAGCCATGTGCGGCTGAATCACTTCAGCAGCACGCCCTGGATTGGCGGCAGGCTCGGAACATCCGGCAGGGGCTTGCGAGTTGGTGTCGGGGACGGCTCCGTCAGCGCCAGCAACACGAACACCAGCAGCGCCGATCTGACCGTCCACACCGCGGTACGGATCCAGTTCGTCGACACCAGGCGATCGACGCGATCGGCCGCGAAGCCGCGCGACAGCTGCCGGTGCAGTGGTGTCTGCAGGACGAAGGTCGATCCCCAGATGACTGCCAGCAGAACGGCGTTGGCCAGCAGCAAGGTCGACTCTACGCCGGTGGGCGGCGCCAGGGCCAGCCACACACCAGAGGCCAGCTCGAAGAGCATGACCGGCGCCACGACCGGACTGGTTCGCCGCGTATGGTCAGCCTCGTAATGGTGGAAGCTGGTGGTGCCGACGTGATGCAGCAGCGGGTAGTGGACGATCTGGACGAACCAGACCAGTCCGGTCATGAACAAGGCGCTGGCAGCGTGCAGTATGAAAAGTGTCATGTACCGCGTACCAGTTCCGCCAGAGCGTCGTCGAGCGTCGGGTGGACGAACTCGTAACCGCTGTCGCGCAGCGCCGCCGGATCTGCACGGGTGCTCGACAGCAGCAGGGCCCTCCCCATCTCACCCAGCAGCAGCTTCACCAGAAAGGCGGGCGCCGGAAGGAATGCCGGTCGTCGCATCGCCCGTCCCAGGGACCTGGTAAACTGCTGGTTGGTCACCGCTGTCGGAGCCACTGCGTTCACCGGTCCTCGTATCTCCTGGTGAAGGATGACGTGGTCGATGATACGGACCAGATCGTCGAGCGTCACCCAACTCATGAACTGACGCCCGGAACCGACGCGGCCCCCGATCCCCAGGCCGAAGGGCAGCATCATCTTTGCCAGGGCGCCGCCGCTGGGACTCAGCACGACACCGATTCTCAAGTTGACGACACGGATCCCGGCCTCTCGTGCCGGCGCCGTAGCCCCCTCCCAGTCGATGGCTACCTGCGCCAGAAATCCCTGACCGGAAGGGCTCTGCTCAGTGCATACTTCGTCGTCCCGGCTGCCGTAGTAGCCCACCGCTGAGGCACAGACCAACACCTTCGGTTTCTGCGACAGACCGGCCAGTGTTTCGCATAGCAGACTGGTGCCGACCACACGACTGCTGAGGATCTCTGCTTTCTTCTTGCCAGTCCAGCGCCCGACGATACTCTCACCGGCCAGGTGCACGACGGCGTCGATGCCCTCCAACTCGGCAGCCGGTAGAACTCCCTTCGACGGCTCCCACTGGACGGTGGGCTCACCGGCTGGGGCCGGAGAACGAGACAACCGCAGAATCTCGGTCCGGGAGGCCGTCAGGTAGTCGACCAGGGCTCCGCCCACCAGGCCGGTCGCGCCTCCTACGAGAACCTTCATCGGCCGCCAGCTCCCACCGTGTCGCGCAGCGCCTCGGCGAACAGGTCCCGCTGCTCTGGTGTTCCCACGGTCACACGGATACAGCGATCGCCAGGGGGTTTACCCGGCATGCGCACGAACACGTCACGTTGCAGAAGTCCAGTCAGCGTCGCTCGTGCCCGCTCGCCGGAGCCCAGGTCGATGTTGACGAAGTTCGTCGCCGATTCGATATGCCCCAGGCCCAGTTCTGCCGCCAGCTCCCCGTACTCACGTCGGCCCGCCTCGACCTGGCGCACGACACCGGCGATGAATTCCGGATCCCCGAGGGACGCCAGGGCGCCCGCCTGGGCGACGCGATTCACACCGAACTGGTTGCGCACCCGATTGAGGGCGGCCACCACCTCCGCATGGGCGATAGCCCAACCTACGCGGGCACCCGCCATGCCGTGAGCCTTGGAGAAGGTCCGCGTGCGCACCAGCCGCGGATCGATCGTATCCAACGGCGGGATCGCCTCTGCCGGCGAAAAGTCAGCATAGGCTTCGTCGAGAATCAGCACACAGTCGGCGGGCAGACACGCCAGCAGGTCGACCACATCGGTGGCGACACGCCAGGTGCCCATGGGATTGTCCGGGTTGGCCAGGTAGACGATGCTGGCCCCGTGCTCCTGGGCCGCCTGTGCCAGGCCAACCAGGTCGGCACGGTCCTGCACGTAGGGGACCTCCACCAATCTGCCGCCGTAGCCGTTGACGTGGTAGTTGAATGTGGGATACGCTCCCAGGGAAGTGACGACGGCCTTGCCAGGGCTGACGAGGACCCGCACGAGGTCGCCGAGGATCTCGTCGATACCGGCCCCCACATGCAACTCAGCGGTCGGGACGTGGTGGTGCGCTGCCAGCGCCGTGATGAGATCGTGTGCCTCAGGGTCGTTGTACATCCACAGGTCCTTCACCGCGCTCTGCATGGCCTCCGCAGCAGCCGGAGAGACGCCGAAAGCGCTCTCGTTGGCGCCGATGCGCACTCGCAGGGGACGGCCGTTGCTGCGCGCCAGCGATTCGGGGCCGACAAAGGGTACTGTTTTCGGCAGGCTGCTGACGATATCGGTCAGCGGCAGTCTGGGGTTCACGGTTGTCTCATCCCTGTGCTGTCCGTATCTCTGAGGCACGATGCCGAAGAAAGCTCAGTCCACCTCCAAGGAACGTCAAGCATTTGGCCTGCGCATCCCACGTGCCTCCGACCCGCAGTTGCGGGCTCTGCGCGCCGCGCATCAGCCGGCGCATCAGGGCTGGCGCCTGTGGAGTGCCACCTGGATGCTGCTGTCGTACCTCGAAACCCAGGCATTGGCGGGAAAGAACGTCATCGACGCCGGTTGTGGCTGGGGGCTCGCCGGGGTGTACTGCGCCCGTCGCGGGGCAGGCGTCATCGCCTGCGATATCGATCCGGAGGTACTGCCCATCGCCTCCTACCATGCGCAGGTCAACGACGTCGACGTCGACACGCAGGCTCGTGGCTTCGACGCGGTGGATGCCGACCTGCTGCAAGGCGTGTCGTGGGTCGTGGGCGCCGACATCTGTTTCCGCGGCGATCTGATCGACTCCCTCTACGGACTGATCCAACGGGCTCGAGATGCCGGGGCCTGTGTCGCGGTCGCCGATCCGGGGCGCCCGCCCTTCCAGACGCTGGCCTCCCGCTGCGTTGCCGAGCTCGGCGCCTGGGCGGGTCCGATCAGCACTCCCGAGCCTCTGGTGGCCTGGCCGGGCGAACGGCCGCTGGTACATGGCCGCCTCGTCGTCATCGGCGCCGATCCGCCCATCGCCTGACTGCTGCATCCTCGGAGCAACGCAGCTATGACGCCAGAAGTCTTCATCGTTGACGTCTTCGCCGAGCAGCGATTCGGTGGCAATCCTCTCGGCGTCGTTGTGCACGATGGCGACGTGTCCGACCAGGACATGCTGCCCTTCGCCCGCGAGCTCAACTTCTCCGAGACGACGTACATCCGCCGGACACCCGAAGAGAGCGGGGCCTTCCAGGTCCGCATCTTCACGCCTACCCTCGAGCTCCCCTTCGCCGGACACCCAACCCTTGGCTCGGCCTGGGTCATTCGTGAACACCTGCTCGCCGACCGCCCGGATCAGGTGCAGTTGGAGATGCTGGTCGGCAGGGTGCCGGTCAGCTTCGAGACGGAGGGCGATGGGGGAGAGGTCGCCTGGCTGTCGGCGCCGACCATCGAGCTGGGCTCGGTCTGGTCGACAGCCGACGTCTATGCAACCCTTGGCCTGCGGGACGTCCCCCCTGTTGCCGGCGTCCCTGTGGTCCTGGCCTCGGCGGGTATGCCCGTCCTCATCGTCCCCGTTCCGGGTCTCAGGGAGCTGAAGGTCTGCGACCTGGACAGCAAGGTCTTCCGGGCTCTGGCCTTCACCCACGTTCGCCAGCGCTATGCCGAGATCGTCGTCTACGTCATCTGCGCCGAAGCGAGAGAGGCGGGCCACGGGCTGTCTGCCAGGATGTTCATTCCCGAGATACCACGGGTCGAGGATCCGGCCACGGGCGCCGCTGCCGCCTGCCTCGGAGCCTACCTGCTGGAGCATGATCTGGTTGATCCCGGGGATCTTCTGATCGAGCAGGGCTACGACATGGGTCGGCCTTCTCTGCTGCGCCTGCGCGCCGGAAGAGGCGACGATGGTGTGCAGATTCGGGTGGGAGGCAAGGTGCGGCCCGTCCTTGGTGGTCTGCTCTCGTTCTGAGGGCAGACCCGCTGCCACAGGTCTGATGATAGACTGAACGTATTTGAGACTACAGTTCGTAACCGTCTGTAAAATATTCTCTTAGAGACGTTTCATGCACCCCGGACGCGGTTCGGGACTCGACGCGGTCCACCCGATCCTATTGCATTGCCGGGATGGACTACCTGACGCGAAAGATCATCAACCACCTCTCGTCCCGGGATGGCCGGGGGCTGACCGATGCCGAAACCCGGTTCCTCGTGGCCTCATCGCGGGATCAAACCCGACAGACGGCCACCTGCGATGTGGATCGTATGGAGATGCTTCTGCGCCATGAGCCGGAGCTGCTGAAGGCCGTCGGGCCGGCGGCACTCCACGCCGCCGTGCAGTTTCGAGGCACCGAGGCTGCCGTCCGCTTCCTGCTCGAGAAGAAGGTCCGCTCCTTCGACCTCGGTCCCGGGCAGGAATCCCCTCTGTTCGCCGCTGTCCGCAACGACAATGTCGAAGCCCTGCGGCTCGTCCTCGAGGCAAAGGTTGGCGACGCCGCCGTGGTCGAGGAGCAGGTGAACGCTGAGGGCCAGTCCAACCTTTCGTTGTTGTACTGGGCGGCCAATCTCGGACTCAGCCCGGAGATCGTCGAGTTGCTGCTCAAGCACGGCGCCGACGCCGCTGTTTCTCCCGTCGGCAACGGCGAGCGCGGCACCACCGTCCTGCAGGAGGCCGTCGCCCATCCGCTGGGCAGCGGCGGGGTGCCCGGACTCGACCCTGTGTGGGTCTGGCGCAAGCACGAGGTAGCTCGTGTCCTCATCGAGCACGGCACGCCGTATGACATCTACTCCGCCGCGGGTCTCGACGACCTGCCTCGAGTCAGGAAACTCGTCACCGGTGACGCTGAGGCCCTGAGCCGGCCGGGAGAAGGTGGCATGACTCCCCTCCATTGGGCCGCGCGCAACAATGCCGGCAAGGTTACCAGCTGGCTGCTCAAGCGCAAAGTCGATCCTGATGAAGTGAACCTGGCGCAGCGCACCGCCATGCACCAGGCCGCCGACTGGAACCACACCGACATGCTCTGGCTGCTGGCCGGCGCCGGCGCCGACGTCGACGCCCCCGATACAAGCGGGCGCACGCCCCTGCATCGCGCCATGTTTCTCGGACGGGTCGAGGCGGCCGAAGTCCTCATCCTGCTCGAGGCTGATACCAGGACGGGTGATCTCTCCGGCAGGACCCCACTGGACATCGCCCGCCAGGGATGTCTCTTCCTGCAGAGGGGTCGTTGACCCAGGGCGAACCGCTCTTCCGCGGCCGCACCGCCGAGATTCACCGCGTGGACGACGACCACGTCGTCAAGCTCTACGCCCGGGGCGAACCCATCGAGCGCGCCCGGCGCGAGTTTCACAATCAGCAGACCGCCGGTGACCTCGGTGTTCGTGTGCCCACCGTGGGCGACGTCGTCACCATGGACGGCCGTCACGGGTTCACCATGGCTCTTGCTGCCGGTGATACGCTCATGGATCGCCTGGGGGCCGGTGCCGTCGACGTGCATGCAGGGGCTGTCCAGCTGGCAGAATTGCAGGCCTCGATCACCGCGAAAACCGGGTCAGGACTGGAGCGGCATCGCGCCATCGTCACTCGTCGCGTCGAAGGCTGCGAGCGTCTGAGCGGGGCAGAGCGCAACGACCTTCTCGAGCGGCTGCAGGGGTTGCCCGACGGCGATGCCCTGTGTCACGGGGATTTCCATCCCCGCAACATCATCCTCGACGGCGACATCCCCACCATCATCGACTGGATCGATGCGTCCTCAGGGCCGCCGGCAGCCGACCTGGCCCGCAGCGCCATTCTCTTTCTCGGCCACCACGCGATCACCGAACCCGGACCTGAACTCGAGTCGATGGAGTCGTTTCACGCGACCTACATGGACACCGTCCTCGACCGCACCGTCTGCGGCCGCGGCGAACTCGAGAGCTGGCTGCCCATCCTCGCCGCTGCCCGGCTGAGTGAGAATGCCTGGGAGTTTGAGGAGTTCCTCCTCGACACGGCGCGAAACGTCTAGTGAGGAGTCCCACATGAGACAATTCATCTCACTGTTGGCCGTGGTCATTGCGGCCCCCGCCTTCGCCGAGGAGGGCGAACTGGAAGTGTCCGCCGTGCAGGGCACGGTCCACATGATCACGGGCAAAGGCGGCAACATCGGTGTGTCCGCCGGACCCGATGGCCTGCTCATGGTGGACGACAAGTTCGCCGACCTGGCCGCGCAGATCCGTACCGCCCTGAATAAGCTCGGTGACGGCCCCCTTTCCTTCCTGCTCAACACCCACTACCACGGCGACCACACGGGCGCCAACGCCGCGTTCGGTCTGGAAACACCCATCATCGCCCATCGGAACGTACGCGTCCGGTTGACCGAACCGGATGTGCGCCCGGGTACTCTGCCAGTGGTGACCTTCGACCGCGGCCTGTCCGTGCATTTCAACGGCGAGCAGATCGAGGTCGTGCACTATCCGCGGGCCCACACCGATGGCGACGCCGTCATCTTCTTCCATGGCTCGAATGTCATCCACACCGGTGACATCTTCTTCCATCGGCTGTTCCCCTACGTCGATATCGATGGCGGGGGTTCGGTACGCGGTGTGATTGCCGCCGTGAAGGCAATCCTGGAGCGCGCCGATGCGGACACGAAAATCATCCCCGGTCATGGTCGCCTGGCCACACCCGAAGATCTGCGCACCCACCTGCGCATGCTGGAGGAGAGCTTGCGTCTGGTGCAAGCCGGCATGGATGCGGGCAGGCCCCTGGAAGAGTTGCAGGCCGCCGGTGTCGGCGAGGAATGGGCGGGATTCAGCTGGGGCTTCATTTCGACCGATCGCTGGGTCGCCACCTTGCACCGGGAGCTGACCGCAACTGTCTCGGAGTGAGGGCTTTGAACCCCAGGCACGGCTACGGCGAGCTCAGCCGGTGAGCGTCTGCCAACCGCCGTCGGGCTGCTGTTCGACATAGCGTTTGCGGCGGCGACGCAGCTGCGGCACCAGGCGCCTGCTGTCCTGATCGCGGTCGGCCATCAGCATGCGGTCGGGTTGATCGGGATCGGGCATGAGGCGCGACTCGACATCGTCGCGGCGCAGGCCGCTGCGCACGCTGATGGTGGCCACGAGTGCGCCGTTGCGGCGCTCATGATCGCTCAGATCATCGATGGCGGCAGAATTCTCTGCCTCGTCCTCGGGGTCGGCATCCTGATGCGTGGCCTGCCAACGCTGCTGGGCGGCGAGCACCGCGCCTTCGCCGCGCTGGCGCAGCGCTGACTGCTCCTGCTCCGTGGCCCCGATGCTGAGTCGCTCCAGGCGGCGTTTCACCAGCGAGGCGGCACGCCGTCGGGCAGCTTCGGTGCTGGCATCGTTCTCGAAGCAGTTGTCGATCTCGGGTGCGGCCCCCTGTAGCAGGCGGTTGGCCATCAACAGGCGCACCTTCTGCCGGAGGAGTGTGGGACCCAGAAGCCGCAGCAGCAGACGAGCCAGGTCGTAGCCGCCAGCGCAGGCTTTGTCGTCGGGTGGCCCCTGCCCGCGCAGGGCGTCGACAACCTTGCCCGACAGACTGGGGGTATCCCCCGGGTCGAGAATCTGCAAATCGCCATAGGGCGGCAGCCGCAGCGCCAGCAGGCGAAGTTCCGGGTCTTTTCCTGCGATGGCACCAACCGCCTGTTCCAGCAGCGCCGGCCCATCGACGAAGCTGGTCAGCAGCGGCGTGCGATCTTCGTCGATGGGCCGGCGCTCTTCCAATGGCGGATCAGGTGCCTGAGCAGTACATCGTATTCGCGGCCGATTTGCCGCAGGCCATGGAAGATCCGGGCCTCCGACTGTTCGGCGTGGGGCTGGTTCTGTTGCAGCAGTCGACGCTGCACCTCTTCCGCCGACACCTGTCCGGCGTCGATGGCGGCGCGCAGTTCGGGGGTCAGATCCGCAAGAACCGGCGGATCGTCGACTGCCACGGGAGGGATAGCAGCAGCTGCCGTTAGGGTGGCAGGTCGCAGTGCCGCCTCTCCTCGACGGACACATGCACCGATGTCGATGAGGGTTGGGTCGAGGCGGATGCTGGCAAGGAAGGACCGGATGCGACGACGGCGCAGAAATCCGCCGACGGCAGCGAAGCCGTGGCGCCGCACCGTCATCCGGTGCCAGTGGAGTCTGTGGATACCGCTGACGAAGGCCTGTTCGACGGAATTCTGCACACCCCGGGCCAGGTATCGTTCGGGGTGACGCTGACAGACGCCGCGCACCATGCCATCGAGACCGGCGCGGGCATCTCCCGAAGCGTCGACACCGGTAATCTGACGGTATTCGGCCTCGAGGGCGTGTAGCAGCCGCTGCCGGGTCGCCAGGGCTTCGCCCTTGGCGAGGCGCTGCTCGACACGTCCCCACAGCTGCTGACGGAGAGGGTCATCCAGTGGGGTCATGGCGGATATCTCGATCATGGCGGTCTGTTCTAGAATACCAGATCTGCCGCCTTCGGCAACCGGGCTCAGTCGTCCATGCCGGTGATGACGCGCTCGACCTGCTCGACACTCGTCGTCTTGGGGTCGATGTCGTCGGCGACGACGCGGCCCTGGCGCAGCACGACGATGCGGTCCACGACCTGGAACACATGGTGGATATTGTGGGCGATGAAGATGCAGGAGTGGCCCGAGTCGCGGGCATTGCGGACGAAGCGCAGCACGCCCCGGGTCTCGGCCACCCCGAGGTTGTTGGTCGGCTCATCGAGGACGATCAGCTCGCTGTCGAAGTGCATGGCACGGGCGATGGCCACCGATTGTCGTTCGCCTCCGGAGAGTTGGCCAATGGGAGTCGTCGGTGGAATGTCCTTGGTGATGCCTACCTGCAACAGCAGTCGTCGGGCGACGTCATTCATGGCCTCCTGGTCCATCCGGCCGAGGAATTCAGGTCCCTTCAGCGGCTCACGGCCCAGAAAGAGATTGCGGGCAATGGACAGCTGCGGCACCAGGGCTGAGTCCTGATAGATGGTCTCGATCCCGTGATCGATGGCGTCGGTCGCGCTGCGTATGGCAACCTGCTCGCCTCGGATGAAGATGGTGCCGGTGCTGGCGGGTATGGCCCCGGATAGAATCTTGATGAGAGTAGACTTGCCGGCCCCGTTGTCTCCGAGCAGTCCCACGATCTCCCGTTCGTCCACTCTCAG
>DASCMS010000109.1:0-64736 GCA_036011085.1 Candidatus Latescibacterota bacterium | reverse complement strand
CAGGGGGCGGTCGGTGACGAATACGCCATCCACGGGGTCGCCATGGCCGGGGAGGACCCCGTGAGTCTCGTCGAGGTCAGCACCGACGGCGGAGGCTCCTGGTCGGAAGCCCATATCCTGTCACGCCCCGAACCGAATGTCTGGGTCTCCTGGGCCTTCGCCTGGGCGCTTCCGGCCAGCGGCCGCTACGAAATCCTCGCCCGCGCCACCGACTCGGCCGGCTTCAGACAGCCGCGCACCGACGCCGGCAATGATCTGTACGACGGCCGTACCGGCTGGCACAGCGTGCCGGTGGACGTGTCTACGAGCTAAGCCAGAGGCAGGTCGACCCGTACATTGCCGTCGGCATGACTGGCAAGCATGCCGAGGATGATCTCGAGCGTACGCCGGGCCTCGTGCCCTGAGGACACCAGGGGCGTGCCCGGATTCTCGATTACGTGGATCAGCTCATGCACGGCTGCCAGCTGACGTTCGTACAGATAGCTGCCCACCTGCAGCTCGCTGGCTGACCACGACGAGTGGGACTCGCCGCGGATCACGCGTCCGCCGCGATCGCTGACTTCGATGCGGCCCTCCTCGCAGGTGATCGTCACCTGTGATCCCGGAAACTTCATCTTGTACGAATTGAAGAAGGCTCGAACCCCTCCGTCGAAGCGCAGATAGGCCGAGGCGTAGGGCTCCAGGTCGGGGTCTCTGCCGCCATCACCGCTGTATTCCCTGTAGTCCTCGAAGCCTTCTTCCAGCTCGGCCACGAGCCACCTGGCATCGCCCTCGACGAAGAACGGCAGCAAGTCGATGAGATGCGTGCCGTTGCGGAACAGCATGGCCCGCAGACTGAACATCTCGACGACAATCGTGCGCAACGGCCCGAGCTCGCCGCTGCGCAGCAGGCGACGGGCTTCCTGAAAGCACGGGTCCCAACGTCGTGTGTGCTCGATCGACAAGGGCACGCCGTTCTGGGCGCACGCATCGATCATACGATCGGCATCGGCCAGCGTCGTGGCGATGGGCTTCTCACAGAGAATGGCCCGGGCCCCGGATTCGGCAGCCTGCACGCAGAGCTCGGCATGGGCATGGTCCGAGGAGGCGATGCTGACCAGGTCGGGCGACTGCTCCCGCAGCATGGCAGAGAAGTTGGTGTAGGTACCGGCTTGTGGCCAGACGTCATGCCAATCCGAGCCGAACGCGTCGAGGGCTTCGGTCCGCAGGTCGCAGACGCCGACCAGCTCGGTGCGTGGATGCTGGTGATAGGCGGCGGCATGTGAGGGGGGCATGGTGCCGTACAGGGGAAGGCCCTCAGGTTCGGCCGGACGTCGAGCGCCGATGCCGGTAAGTCCCACAAGGACTGCTCTATAGCTCTGTGTCACAACCGCCTCCCTGAGATGACTGTAAAAAACGCCACGCCGGAGAGCCGGCGTGGCGAAAACTGGATCGATCTGGCGGAGTGCCCGCTGGCCGCGGGGGTGCTCCTCCTACTCCTCGTCGCCGAACCAGCCGTCAATCCGGTCGCGGACGGCACGTGCCTGTGTGGGGCTGGAGATCTCGAACTTGCTCCGCTGCAGGTAGGTACCTTCCCGTTTCTGGTAGCGCCGGATCGACACCTTCTGGTGGCCGTACTCGCCCGTCTTGCGATCGAGGTCCTGGTAGAGGAACATGATCGTCGTCCACGAACCCTTGGTCAGGACCTCCTTCTCCAACTCCTTGCGAAGCACCTGTCCCTCTTCTTCGTAGTGGATCGTCAGCTCGTCGATGGTCTCGGCCATGGTGCGTCTTTCCGTCGTTGACTGCATTGGTTCGGTGGCGGCACGTTCGTAGAACGACTCTGGCAATCTAAGGGCCGGGGCCCGGAATCGGCAAACCCTCCATCACGAGACGGGCTGCCGATTCGGGGTTGAGATCGGCCACGGCGTAGCTGCCGGCATTCTGCCCGTGGAAGAGAACGGTGACACGATCAGCGATCTCGAAGACATGATGCAGATTGTGGGTGATGAAGATGACGCCCAGGCCGCGGTCCCGAGCCGCTCGGGCGTAGGTGAGCACCTTGCGCGTCTCGCCGATGGACAGGGCTGATGTCGGTTCGTCGAGTACGAGTATGCGGGATCCGAAGTGCACGGCACGGGCGATGGCGATGGACTGTCGTTCGCCGCCGGACAGGCGTCCCACCGGCAACGACGGATCACCGATATCAATACCCACTTCCGCCAATGCCTCGACCGAGAGACGATCCATGCCGGCGCCGTCGAGCAGTCGCAACGGACCGTAGCGGCACATCGGTTCGCGGCCGAGAAAGAAGTTGCGGGCCACGCTCATCAACGGGACCAGCGCCAGATCCTGGAACACGGTCTCCACGCCGAGGCTCCGGGCGTGCTGGGGCGAGGTCAGACGGACCTCCTGCCCCGAGAAGCTGAGGCGTCCCGACCGTGGCCGCTGCACACCGGCCAGCACCTTGATCAGCGTCGACTTGCCGGCGCCGTTGTCGCCGAGCAGGGCGACGATCTCACCGGCATGAAGACGGAAGTCAACGTCCCGCAGCGCCGTGATCGTCCCCCCGAAGGAGACCGTGATGCCCTGCATGTCCACCAATGGCGGAGGTGATGTCATCTCAGTTGTCCCGTTCCCGTCGTACGAGAGAGTTGATGACGACGGCGACGATGACGAGGGCACCGATGGCACCGCGGAAAGCATTGGCCGGTACGCCCACCAGCACCAGGCCGGTGCGCAGCATGCCGGTGAGGCTGGTGCCGATGACGGAGCCGATGACACTGCCATAGCCGCCCTTGAGCAGGGTGCCACCGATGACGACGGCAGCGATCACCTCCAGCTCGAGCCCCTCGCCACGGAGCGGGTCCACCGACTTCAGACGCGCTGTCTGTACGATCCCGGCCAGCGCTGCCAGCAGTCCGGACAGGGTGAAGCCGATTACGCGGACACGGTCGATGTCGATGCCCTGGGCTCGCGCGGCTGCGGCGTTTCCCCCCGTGGCCGCCAGGGCGTTGCCGAAACGGGTTCGGGTGAGCACGAGGCTGAAGAGAACGGCCAGTCCCAACCACCAGAGAATGGAGACGCGGAAGTTGCCGCCCAACTCCCCGAGGCGGAGGCGTCCGTTGAGCAGGTAGAAGAGATCGATCTCGATCAGATTCTGATCGCCGAACAGTCGGGGGCCGAGCTCCAGCAGCGAGAGTGTTGCCAGTGTGGCGGCGGCGAGCAGGCCGATGCCCGGGAGGACCCGCCGACCGGTTGTCGTCGCCTGGCGCCAACCGGAGGCGCTGATCCACGCCAGCAGTGCTGCCAGAAGGAGTGCGGCGGCAAGCAGCAACGATGCCGGCGGCGTCAGCAGCGGATTCTCGCGGGAGAAATCCGCCCAGCGGATGATGCGGCCCCCCGAGATCGCCGTCAGGGAGATGGCCCGATAGACGAGGAGCGTACCGAGGGTGATGATGAAGGACGGGATACCGGTCCATACCAGCAGCAGGCCGTTGACGAGGCCCATGAGGGCACCGGCCCCAAGACCGATGCCGATGGCCAGCGGCACCGGTACGCCACTCACCGCAGCTGCGAGAAACACGAGGGAGGCCACACCCATGATCGAGCCGACGGACAGATCGAACTCCCCCGAGATCATCAGCAGCGTGATGCCGATGGCGGCGATACCGGGCACCGACTGGCTGGTGAGGATCGAAGAGAAGGAGTTCGCCGTCAGGAAGGTGTCGTGGGCGGCGACAGCGAAGATGGCGAAGACGGCAGCAAAGCCGAGGGCTGCCCCCGCCTCCGGGTAGCGGGCCAGACGCGTCAGCAGCCCCCGTCCCGACAACAGGCTCAGCGGTACCCTTCGGTCACGAGTCCGGCGACGAGATCGACGTTCGTGGCGTCGATGACGAAGGGACCGGTAAGGGCATCAGAGGCCAGGGCCAGGCCGAGGGTGCGATGGAGGTAGAGGAACACGACGGTCAGGTATCCCTGCAGGTAGGGTTGCTGGTCGATGGCCTGCAACGTCAGCCCGTCACCGATGGCGGCGAAGATAGCCGGACTGGTGTCGTGCGTGACGTGCAGGATCTGGCCTGCTTCGAGGTCCATATCGTCGGCGTAGAGATAGAACGCGTCTGCGGGCAACGGACCGAGGGTGGCCAGAGCCCGGCTGTCCGGGTGGGCGAGGAAGTAGTCGGACAGCAGACCTGTCGAGGTCTCGACATCATTGGAGATCGTCAGGCCGTCGACGATGACCCCGGCTGGTTCGAGTATGCTGCGGAAGCCGGCGAGCCGAGCCTCCAGGCCGCTGTGGCCGACCTCCTGAATCGGGCACAGCGCGCGCTTGAGATCAAAATCTCGCGCTGCAGCGGCAGCCAGGATCGCGCGGCCGTTGGACTGCCCACCGAGATACTCGCTGGCACCGACATAGAACAGGGTGGGGAGCGCCTCCGGTGTACCAGCATGCGGGTCCGCAGTGTTCAGCACGATCACGGGAATGCCGGAGGCGCGGGCACGCTCGACGTTCTCCCGGATGGCATCCGGATCGGGGCAGGTGACACCGAGGCCGTCGACGCCGGAGGCGATGGCGTCGTCGAGAAAGTCGGCCATGTCTTCGATGGAGAAGGTCGGATTGCTCAGCCATTGCACCTCGACACCGTAGCGTTGCCCGGCGTCCTCCATGCCGGTGATGACGACATTCCAGAACGGATTGCCAGGGCCGCCGTGGGTGACAAAGGCAAAACGGAGGCGCTCAGCATCCTGTGCCCCGGCAGCGGCGGCGGCGAGGCACACGCAGATGACGCAGATTCGGATCCATCGTGGATGAGACGAAGGCAAGGTGACAGTGCTCCGGAACGAGATCGGGTGGGGTGGGGGTTCAACCTATCCGGGCTGACGGTCACGGGCAACCGGGGCCGCTCGTGGCCGTCTTGCCGGCGGTGCAGCGGGAAATTACGTTGGCTGAACGAAAAGCGACTCAACTGCAGGAAAAACCATCACATAGAGCCTATCCATCCGTGCCAGATCTGGCCCTGACAGATAAATATCAGCGACAGCAGGGGAGTGTCTTTCTCACCGGCACCGAAGCCTTGGTTCGCCTCCTGCTGGACAAGCAGCGTGCCGACCGAGACGCCGGGCTCGCGGTGAACGAGACATTTGTTACCGGATACGAGGGCTCTCCCCTCGGCGGCCTCGATCTGAAGCTCCTTGAGCAGCTCGACGTTCTCAACGAACTGGGTCGCACCGTTCATCAGTCCGGCATCAACGAGAAAACCGCCGCCTCTGCCGTGCTCGGCAGTCAGTATGCGCCGGCGGGAAACGTCGACGCGTTCTGGTATGGCAAGGCTCACGGCACGATGTGGATCCCGGACGAAGCCTGGCTCGCCAACCTGAGCGGGGCGTCCAGGGCGGGCTCCATGGTTCTGCTGTGTGGTGAGGATCATCGTTCGAAGAGCTCGGTCTCGCCCGGCAGCAGTGACTGGGCCCTGCGGGCCAGCTGGGTACCCGTCTTCTATCCCGCCAGTGTCGAACAGGTCCTGAGCCTCGGAGCTCACGCCGTGGCCCTGAGTCGCTGGCTGGGGGTGGTGACGGCGCTGAAGCTGGTGACGCCGGTCTGCGATGGCGCCGCCACGGTGAATGCGGCTGCGGCCCGCATCTCGTCCCGGCTCCCGGACCCCGACTACGTCAAGCGTTTCCATCCCATCGTCATGGCGCTCGGGGCACTGCCCATGCAACGTGAGCTGGTGGAGCGCAAGACGCCTCTGGTTGAACAATACGTGCACCTCAACGGGCTCAATCGGGCCCACTGGCTCGACAGCGGCGGTGCCTTGGGTATCGTGGCGACGGGCAAGAGTTTCGTCGACGTCGAGCAGGCCCTCGACCTGCTCGGCATCCGCGTGCCCGTCTACCAGTTGTCGGTGACCTGGCCAGTGGACGGCAAGGGGCTGCGTCACTTCGTCGAGCAGAGCGGCGTCACGCAGATTCTCATCGTCGAGGAGCCAGGCCCTTTCGTCGAAGAGGGTGTCAAAGCGGCCTTGTGGGGGACCGCCGTGCAGCAGATCCATGGCGAACGCGATGAGGACGGCCAGCCCTTGATTCCAAGCTGGGGGGAGATCGATCCCGAGGTCCTGGCGCGTATCCTGGCGCCGAGGCTGCAGAAGGTCGCACAGTTCGGGACCGAGGCGCTGGCGCGGATCGACAGGATCGAGAAGCGCCCCGCCGTCGACCTGCCACGGGTGGTGCCCATGTCCTGCGGGGGCTGTCCGTACAACAGCTTCGGTGCCCTCGACGGAGAGAAGCCGGGGGGCGCCATCGGCTGCAGCTCGATCCGGGCCATGGACGCCTATGACAACGGCGTGCTCTACATCCCGACGATGGGTGCGGGTGGCTCCATCTATTCGGGCACGGCGCCTTTCAACGACAACACCCACATCTTCCAGTACCTGGGTGACGGCAGCTACTTCCACAGTGGCCGGGGGGCTGTGCAGAGCTGTGTCCAGGGTGGGGTGGACATCACCTTCCTGCTGCTCTACAACGGGGCGGTTGCCCTCACCGGGGGACAACAGCCGGGGGGACAGCGCCCTGTCAACGACGTCGTGCAGGAACTCCTTGCCCTGGGTGTGACCGAAGTCGGCATCGTCGGTGATGCGACGACGGACTACGGCGATGTCAACCGTGATCGGCGTGTGCGCCGGTACGGGCTGGACCGTCACGCCGAAGCCATCGAGCGCTTTCGCCAGGCGAAGGGCACGACGGTGCTGGTTCTGGACAAGGAATGTGCCACCGAAAAGGGCCGTCGGCGCCGACGCGAGGGAGGGGCGCCTGAGCACTATGTCTTCATCGATGAAGAGATCTGCGAGGGCTGCGGCGACTGCCTGCGGAAGTCGGAAGGCTGTGCAGCTCTGTATACGGTGGACACCGAGCTCGGTGACAAGACCCAGGTCCGCCAGGCCCACTGCATGCAGGACGAACTCTGTATCGATGGCGACTGCCCCGCCTTCCTCACGGTCACCCCCGCCCGCGGTACGGGCCTGCGGCAACGTCATCCGGAGCCGTTGCATGACCTTCCGGAGCCGTCCCGTCGTGAGTTGTGTGAGGGAGAGACGTTCACGCTGCACGCGGTCGGCCGCGGTGGTACGGGTGTGGTGACGGTATCGCACATCATCGCCTATGCGGCGCTGCTGGACGGCCTGTTCGTCCATCTGTCCAACAATACAGGGCTGGCACAGAAGGGAGGGCCGGTGGAAGCCCCCATCCAGCTGGCACGTGGCAGGCAACCGGTTTTCCATCGACTGACGCCGGGGGAGACCGATCTCTATCTGGGTTTCGACCTGCTGCGCGCCGCCGAGTCGGCGAACCTGCGATATGCGTCTCCCGGCCGTACCCGGGCCGTGGTCAGTACGACGCGCGTTCCCACTGCCGACATCAACCGCAACCCGGAACAACGGGTTCCGGAACCGGAGGCTCTCGTCGGCCACATCGATCGGTATACAGCCGAAGAAGACAATGTCTACATCGACAGCTATCAGCTGGCCGAATGGCTGTTCGCAGACATTCTGTTCGCCAACGTGATCCTTCTCGGTGCCGCGTACCAGAGTGGACATCTGCCCTTGAGTGCAGCCTCCCTGGAGGCCGTGATCCGGCTGAACGGCAAGGCGGTAGAGGACAATCTGCAGGCCTTCCGCTGGGGACGTCTGGCCGTGGCGGACCCGGCGGGACTGCGAGCCCGGCTCGGACGGCAGGACGTTGACGACATTGTCGCCGACTCCCGTCAGCGACTGGCCGGAGATGTCGAGGCGGTTTCCCTGCACGATGAGGCACTGCACCAGCTGCGGCTGTCGTCGGCGGGAGAACGAGTCGTCAGCCACCGGATCGCCGAGCTCGTGGCCTGGCAGAATGTTGCCTGGGCCCGGCGTTATGTGGATGCCCTGCGCCCTGTCAGAGACGCTGAGCAGGGGGCGGGACGGGGAGAGGAACTGACTCTGGCGGTGGCTCGTGGCCTGTACCGGTTGATGAGCTACAAGGATGAATTCGAGGTGGCGCGTCTGGCGAGCCGTGGGTCAGGCCTGGACCGTATACGGGATCTGTTTGATGGTCCGGTGCAGATCGCCCACAATCTGCACCCCCCGACCCTGCGCGTTGTCGGCGTCGGCCGGATCCGGGTCGGTGGCTGGGTCCGGACGCTGTTCCGACTGCTCTATCGCTGCAGGAGATGGCGCGGTACCAGGCTCGATCCGTTCCGGCACAACCCCTGCCGACGTCTGGAGGCAGAACTGATCGGTTGGTACGAGGGGGTCGTGTCCCGTCTCGTGGCGGCTACAGCCGCCGGCATCGACGCCGATGTGCTGATGAGAATTACCAGTGCCGTCGAGCGCATCCGCGGGTTCGAGGAGGTGAAGGAGGCGTCGGCGAGAACGGTGCGTGCTGAGGTGGACGATCAAGTCGACGAACTTCTTCGGCTCGAACCGACTCGGCCGGACGGGCGTCCTCTCAACCAGTAGACAGCAATTCCGGGCAGCCGGACCGCGCCGCCCGGCGCAGTGTCGGCAACAGCTCGAGGGGCAGACTCTTGTCGAGGCCCGTGCGTAGAGCTTTGCCGTCTCCCGCAAGGGCGGCAGCCGCCCACGCACCGTCGGGCCAGGCATCGTCGTCGGGGAGCAGATGGCTGGCATGGCCGGCTTGCTCGACGACGGCGTCGCGAACTCCTTCACTCCAGACCAGGCCCCCGGTTCCCAGCAGCATGGCGTCTTCACCTGACACCACCGTGGGCGTGACGACAAGCTGGGCGGAGGCGTCCTGAGCGGTGGTGGCAAGTATCGTGGCGTGCCAGCGGCCGCTGCTGTGCGTGGCGGTCACCCACAGGCGCCGTGGCGAGTCTATGATCTCGGTGATGGTTTCCAGTCCTTCCAGAACCGCCCACCAGGCCCCCAGAACGCCCTTGCCGCCGCCCGTCGTGTGACGAAGGAATACGGGGCACCCGAAGGCGGGGCGCTGAGACGTCTCGGCAACCCGGGTGAGAGTTGGCTGATACCGCCAGCGTCCAGCGGCGTACGGAGGCAGATCTGAGGTCGAGGCCCGTTGGCTCTCCGTCACCGGTCCGGCGGAGACGAACCGGATACCCCTGTCCTGGCACAGTCCGGCAGCTGCCGTCATGCCTCGGTAGGGCGACAGGAGCAGGACCTGGGTGACGCCGGCGTCGAGAGCTTCGAGGAGGCTGGCGAAGACCGGCAGCTTGGTGTGCAGCTTGCCGCCCGTGGAGAGCACGCCAGCCACCTGCAGATGACGACACACACCGGGCAGGGCGGAGGAGCGCAATGGTGCGCAGATCACGAGAGCTCCCGGGGCCGACGAGCTCATCCCAGGTGAACCACTTCGCCACCAGTCACCATGGAACGATAGCCAGCGAGGAGAATCTCCATGTTGTCACGCGCGTGGGTGACGGAGTAGGCTGGTGGCCGCTCCTCGTCCAGAGCTGAGACGAAGTCATCGAGAGCTGCCAGCAGGCCCGCCGGGTCGGCTGACACCGGTGGCCTCAACGCCGGAGGTCCGCTCGCCCACTGCATGGGATCGTCGGGGGGCGGTCGAAGGTCGGCGCCGGTGATCTCATCCCGCAGGAAAGTGCGGATGCCCGGCCGCTTGGCATCGATCGTGACCGTGGCGCGCGTGCCGACCAGGCGAGCCAGCGCCGGCCCCCCTGAAGGGTGGGTGGCGACGCCGATGCGACCCGCGCAGAGCGAGCCGATGCGACCCCTCGCGTCGGTCATCGTCAGTGTTGCGAAGTCCTCTGTGTTCGTGCGTTCATGCTCGGCAAAGAACCGGGCGCCCCCATGGGCGATGACGGCTCGGGGCGGCTCGAGGCAGGCCTGCAGCAAACCGACGCCGTAGGCCCCGACAGTGAGCAACTCGCGCTTGACTTCGGCGTATTTCCACCGCCCGGCAGGGCCTGTCGGCTGCCGGCGCTCCACACCGTCAGGATCTTCCGGCCAACCCTTGGAGAACAGGATGTCGGCGTGCACTCCCAGAAGGTCGCCAAGTCGGCCGCTGTCGAGCAGCGCCAGGCTCTGCTGTACGAGACTTCCGTAGTGATAGCTGGGCACGATGGCACGTACACCGGCACGCGAGACTGCCGTCACGACCTCGTCACACTCCTCGAGAGTTGCTCCGAGGAACTTGTCGATCCACAGATGCTTTCCTGCGGTAGCCGCCTGGATGGACAGTTCGGCGCGGCGTTCGATATCGTGTGCGATACTGACGATGTCGACGTCCGATCGATCCAGGGCGGCGGCGACCGTCGGCAGATAAGGGACCTCGAGTTCGTCAGCCCGTTGACGGTTCACCCGACGCAGCTCATCGTCGATCGCGTCGTCGTCATCAGCGACGGCGACGATGTGTGTACAGGGATGAGCGGCGAAGCCGGGGACGAAGTTTCGTTGATGGCTGTGGCGACTGAAGCTGAGCAGCACGACGCCGTACGATGGGCTTGTCATGTCAGCAAAGAAAAGCCCCGGTTCGTACAGAGGCTGACCGGGGCAGGATGGGGCATAAGCGGACAGGTCAGGGTCACCAGCGCGTAAGGTTCCCCATGATCTTGTCGAGGTCCTTCTGTAACTCACCCTTCTCGTCATCGAGTTCGCGGATACGTTCCTCGCAGTTCTGTACCGAAGCGGCCATCTCGTTCAGTCTCTTCTCCAACTCGCTGGAACGTTCGGCAAGCTTGGCGTTCTGCTCTGTTACCTCGGTCCGCTGGCGCTGCTTCTCGTCGAGCTCCTGCCGCAGAGTGGTGATGCGCACATCGGTGTCGCGAATCTGGGCTTCGGCCTCAGCCTGAAGCTGCTGGCGCTCTTCCTCGATCTGCTGCTTCAACAGCTTTCGTTCTTTTTCGAGTCCCGAGTTGCTCTCCTCGAGAGACGAGCGCAGACGTTCAGCCTCTTCCTCGAGGCCGTTCACGGTGCGCGACACATCCTCGCTCTGCTTCTCAGCTTCCTGCCGTTGCGCGACTTCCATGTCGAGCATCTGGTGCATGCGGGCGATCTCGTCACGCTGGCGCGTGAGCTCCGCCTTCAACCGGGACGACGTCAAGAATGCAAGGATTCCCATGATTATCTCAGGTCGCGTGACGCCGCCACTCGGATTCGGGCATGTCCATCGCCAGGCTCAAGGCACCGGCGGCGCCGGCGTAGACCGGATCCTCGACGGCACTGACTCTGCAGGTGCCGAATTCGGTGAGGTTGGAACGGACCTCCTCGGCCAGACCGCGAATCTGACTGCCACCCCCGGCCAGCACGATGTTCTGCCGCAGCTCGTTCTGAAACTCGGGATCGAATCCGACGATCAACTCGCGGGCGCTTTCGATCATGTCGGGCAGGACACTCTCGCAGGATTCGCGCAGTTCGTTGGTCACGTCATAGGTCTTCGGCTTGCCGCTGACCTGGAAGTCGACGGAGATGACCTCCTTGTTCGACGAAACGAAGGCATACTGCTCCTTGATGCGGCGCGCCATCTCGAGTGTGATGGGCGAGTCCTGCACCTTCTCCTGCAGCAACATGTGGAAGCGCGAATCGACGTAGTTGCCAGCCTTGATCAACGTGCGCTGGTCTTCCTCGGCGGGGATCGTGCCGTGCATGCGGCACAGATCCAGGGTGCCGGCGCCGATGTCGATGATCAGGGCATTGTTGAACAGGTCGAGACCATAGGCGACGAGGAACGGCTCGGAGGCCACCATGGCGAACTTCACGCGACCGGCCACGGCGTCTGTCAGCGCTTTGCGGTCCTCTTCGGAGGCCCGGGCAGGGCAGCCGATGACGGCCCGGATTTCCTGATTCGGATGGGCCTCGGCCAACTCGATGATGTAGGTGACGAGATGCTCGACGGCTTCGGCTTCGCGGTCCTCGCCATCGGTCCCTTCCTCTTCTTCGGCCGGGCGATGGCGGAAGACGCCGTGTTCCAGAGGCCAGATCATGTCGACGGCCATGCGATTGTCGAGGCACTCATCGCCGATAACGACCTGCTTCTGCAGGAACTTGTACGAGATCAGATCCTTCGGCCAGCCAACGACGCTGGTCACGGTGCGACGCAGGTCTGTGCTCGTGCAGATCGAACTCTGCGACGTGCCGAGATCGAGGCCTAGTAAAGGATGTCACCGTCCTGCGAGGCGGCTTCGGCGCCCATATGAGGATACTCCGTCCGAGGGATCGCGAGAAGGCCACCGCCGGTTGACGAGCAATCACTCGCCTGCGGGGCCCCGCGGAGGCATGCAGAATTGTCCTAAAGCTCTATTTCACAGCAAATAAGAGGGTGTCCGCGAAATGTGTCAAGCAAAGAGTGCGCGGTTCTCGGCGGCCATCACTTGCCTCTTACGTTGCCCCACAGTTCGATGTGCATGCGGCCGGTGAAGTTGAAGCCTTCCTGACGGCACAGATCGGCGATGACACGACCTCGTTCGACCAGGGCCTCGCCACTGACGCACTGGGGCATCAGGTAGACCAGATCACGTGGCAGTTCCCAGCGCTCGACGAGGGCGAGGATCTCGGGCAGATCCCGGGCGTCTTCGACGACGAACTTCACCTGCACCTGGCAGCCGGCCTGGAGGAACCTCGGGATGATATGGAGGTCGCAGTTGCGGTCGTGGAGCGCCCGGGCGCTTTCCTGGTCGGGGCCGGGGCGACTGTTGGCCAGTTTGGGCGAGAGGCTGAAGAGGTCCGGCCTGAGGTCCTCGACGAACGTCGTGGCAGCGGTTTCGATGGTGATGATGTGACCACGAGCGCGCAGGGCCTCCACCAGTTCCGGCAGGTCGCGCTGCAGCAGCGGCTCTCCGCCGGTAAGCACCGCATGCTCGACCTGAGACCAGGTCTCGGTCCGATCGAGTATGGTGGCCACGTCGAGGTGTTCACCCTCCGCGTGCCACGACGTATGCGGTGTGTCGCACCATGTGCAGCGCAGGTTACATCCGGAGGTCCGCACGAAGACACTCGGATGTCCGGCGTACATCCCCTCGCCCTGGAGGCTCTGGAAGATTTCGGATATGAACACGTAGTTACCGTCGTTGGCTCGGTCTAGGCGCCCGCGTATCTTCTTGGCCGGTCCCGTTGGTCCGGGGACGCAGATTCCTGGTCGCGGCGTGCGCCGACATCAAATGCCGTGGACTCCCGCGTGTTTCATCGTACTGCATTGTCTTGGTGAGGCCTTCCGTCCTGCTTGGATACCGGGGGACAGGCTCGAAGATACCCACAGGCGCCTGTGGGGGGAAAGGAACCCATGGAAGAGCTGTTCCGACAGCTGATCGAGTCCGTCGGTGAGGACCCCGACCGGGAAGGTCTGCGTGACACGCCCGGCCGGGCAGCCCGGGCACTGGAGTTCCTGACCAGCGGCTATGCGCTGGATCCCAAGGGCGTGGTCAACGACGCCGTGTACGAGAGCAGGATGGACGAGATGGTCATCGTCCGCGACATCGAGATCTACTCGCTGTGTGAACATCACATGCTGCCCTTCATCGGCAAATGCCACGTGGGGTACCTGCCGAAGGGGCGGGTCATCGGTCTATCGAAAGTGGCGCGTGTCATCGATGTATTCGCCCGTCGTCTGCAGATTCAGGAAAACCTGACAACTCAGATCGCCGAGGCCATGATGGAACTCGTCGAACCCGCGGGTGTGGGTGTCGTCGTCGAAGCCCGTCATCTCTGCATGATGATGCGCGGCGTCGAAAAGCAGAACTCACGGATGACGACGTCCTGCATGCTCGGCGCCTTCCGTGACAGTGGCCAGACCCGCAGCGAATTCCTCAGTCTCATCCACTGATACCGGTGTCCTTGCCTCACCGCAGTCTATGGCTGGCAGCCACACTCGTGTTGCTGGCGTGTGGCGGTGTAGCCGACGCCGGTCCCCCGGAGGCCGCCGAGCTGCTCATCCGGTGGGCCCCGGGTGCCGCCCGTCCGACAGTGGGCCTCGATTCGCTCCACCGTGCCAATGGTCTTCTCACCGTTTCCGCCATCCTGCCATCCGGACGCTGGGCGGCACGCCGGGCAGGCGGGCGAAGCCTCGATCGGTGGACCAGACTGCGTTTCGATGGCAGCCGGCCGTTGGCAGCTCTGTTGCGGGAGTACGGCAAGGCACCGGGAGTCGAGCGGATCCAGCCCAACATCCTGCGCCGCCTCACGACGTTCAGTACCGACGATCCACTCCTAGAAGACCAATGGAACCTTGATGCGGTGGGCTGGACCGAGGGCGACCCGGGTTCGGCGGCCGGCGTGCTGGTGGCCATTGTCGACTCCGGCGTCGATGACGATCATCCGGACCTGGCGGCACAGATCTGGCAGAATGCGGCCGAGGCAGAGGGGCACAGCGGCGTCGATGATGACGGCAACGGCTACGTCGACGATGTGGCGGGTTGGGATTTCACCGACGCCCCCGGGCTTCCCGGGGACGGAGACTTCGTCGAGAGAGATGCCGATCCGGATGACGAGTCCGGACACGGGACCCATGTTGCCGGCATCGTCGCCGCCATCAACAACAACGGTCTCGGTATCGCCGGTGTCGCCCCCGGTGCGACTCTCATGGTGCTGCGCGCCGGTTTCAACATCGGCAGTGCGGGGTACCTGCAGGATGATGATGTCGCCGCCGCGATTGTCTATGCCGCCGACAACGGGGCGGATGTCATCAACCTCAGCCTGGGAGATCCGCGCTACTCCCCCCTGCTGGCAGATGCCGTGCAGTACGCTGCTGATCTCGATGTCGTCGTCGTCGCTGCCGCCGGCAATGAGGGTTCGAGCCAGGTCTACTATCCGGCCCGTCTCGACCCGACCATCGCCGTTGCCGCCGCCGGCCGTACGGGACAGCGCCTCTCCTTCTCCAATCACGGGGCCAGTATCGATCTCATCGCCCCGGGACTCGCCGTGTTGAGTACTCAGCCGGGAGGCGGCTATGGTCTGCTTTCGGGCACGTCGATGGCCGCTCCACATGTCTCGGCGGCTGTCGCCCTCGTTCGGGCCCAGCACCCGGAGTACAGCCGGTTGCAGGTGCTGGGCGCCATCGTCGCCGCGGCACAGGACAGGCAGACGGTGGGCTGGGACAGGTCCACCGGTCACGGTCATCTGCGCCTGCCGCCGTTCACGGTGGCCTCTCCTCTCGTCGTCGCCATCGTTGACCCGCCAACAGACAGGCAGACATCGGCCACCACGATCGACATCCTGGCAGCCGTCGAAGCACCCACGGCCAGCGAGTACCACATCGAATGGGGCAGGGGTGAGTCGCCGCAGAGCTTTGAGCCAATCACCTCTGGGGTTCTGGCAGCCGGTATCGGCAGGCCGACGGGTGAGTGGTCGACGGAGGGGCTCGAGGCCGGACGCTACACGTTGCGCGTGCGCGCCGATGACGCCGCCGGCCGCACCCACGAGGACCGTGTCATCGTCGATTTCATACGCGATGCGGCAAACATCATCGACATGCAGGTACGACGCGTCCTGCAGGGCGATCGATGGCGCGATGTGGTCGAGTGGCAGACGGATCGTCCCGCCTCGGGACGGCTGGAGGTCCATCGGGCGGGGGAGACGGTCCTGCGGATGACGACGGTTGCAGACACCGAGCACGTCGTTATCCTGCCGCCGGATCTGGCACCGGGTTCGTACGGTGTGGCCCTTGTCGCCGATGCTTCTGCTGGCGGTATCGGCATCGATACCGACAGTCTGTGGGTCGAACCGTCGGGCATTCGCCGCTGGGATCTTGTCCGTTCCGACCAGGTCCGGCCCGATGGCTACGTGTTGCCTCAATTCAGCGATTTTGATGGTGACGGTCGGGGCGAGCTGGCAGCCATGATCTACGGCGGCGGGGCCTATGGTGTGACGAGTTTCTTCGAGCAAGGTGTGGACCTGCCCGAATTCACTTCGAAACTGCTGTTCATACCCTGGGAGTCGGGGGACTTTGATCTTGACGGCCATGCGGATCTGCTCGCCGTCGACGCCCGCCGGGTGCGAATTCTGGAGTCGGGGAGTCCAGGTGCATTCCCGGCTCGTGTCGCCTGGGAAACGGCAGACGTGTGGGGAGGGGAGGTGGCCGACGTCGATGGGGACGGGCGTCCCGAACTGTTGCTGCCCTCAGCCACGGGCGCTCTGTTCAGACTCTTCGAAGCCGATGGTGACGACGCCTACGCGGAGACCGCCGTGCTGGTGAATGAGACGCCGGGCGAAAACGACTCGGGATCACGTCAAAGCGTCGGCGACCTGGACGGGGACGGCTCGGTCGAGTGGATCGCCGGGGACAGCGATGGCGACCTGATCGCCTTTGAGAGTGTCGGTGACGACACCTATCGGCGCATCTGGTCCGATGTGATCGAATTCGCCGACGTCGACGGTCGGTTGCTGAGTCCGGCCGCCGACCTGGACGGAGACGGCGAGCAGGAGTTCATCTCCGGTCGCTTGCAGCAGGATCCTTTTGATGTGGAAGGCCGTCGGTGGACGCTGTCGGTGTACGGCGCCGCAGGCGACAACCAGTACCATGTCGAGTGGCAAACCCGGATCATGGCGGGCACGGCCTCCGGCACTGGCATCGCCATCGCTGATATCGATGGTGATGGTCAGCTCGAGTGGATCGTCGCCCTCATGCCCCATCTCTATGTCTTCACCACCGATGGCAGGGGTGGCTACGAGCCGGTGTACTACGAGCAGATCCGTCGAACCCAACGACCTGCAGTGGGCGACTTTGATGGCGACGGCCGCCAGGAAGTGGTCTACAATCGCGCCGCCGGGGGTCTCGAGAGCGTCGGCTGGACGGCTCCCGATGTCCGCCTGTTCGCGCCAGGGGCATGGTCCGCCGTGCCCGCGGGTCCGGATCGCGTCTCGCTGTCATGGGAACCAGTGGCGGGTGCCACGGCCTATCGCGTGCGGCGCGACGGCGAGGCCGTCGCCGAGGTCGAAGATGCAGGCTCAGCTCTCTATACCCATATCGACTCCGGTCTCGTCTCTGCCAGGGCCTACGAGTACGAGGTCTTTGCTGTCGATTCGGCCGGGGCAAGCGGCCATAGCTCGCCGAGCCAGGTGGTGGAGCCTGGCCCACTGCCGGTCGTTACCGATATCGAGCGAATCTCGGCGAGACAGTTGAGTATCTCCTTCGATCAGTCCATGGGCTCGGAGGCCAGCGAACCCTTCCGCTACCATCTGCGTCCGGACGTGACGGCGGCCGAGGCCGCCGTGCTGGATCGTTCCGGTCAGCGCGTCGTGGTGGCCTTCGCTGACGAACTGCCGGAACAGGAGGGTGTCTCTCTCCAGCTGTCCGGTCTGCGCTCGGTTCATGGGGGCGCGCTGGCGACGCCCACGGTCGATGTGTCACTGCTGCGACCGATCGCGGCAACCCGTCTGCTGACTGTGTCCGCCACCGATGACCTGTCCATCGATCTTCGCTTCGACCGTCCCATCGATGTCGAGACGGCCGCCGTCACCATCGATGGTGGCGCCATCCAGGTAGAGGGGGTTGCAGCCATCGCTGCAGGGCTCGGCGTCGGAATCCAGCTGTCCTCGCAGACACCGCTGCGATCTCGTGGGCGTGGATACGAACTGTCGTTCTCCGGGCTGCGTGACGATCTCGGACGAGAGGTCGAAGGTCGCGCCTTCGTTATGCTGTCGCCGACAGAACTGACAGAGATCGTCGCTTTCCCCAATCCCTTCGACCCGCGTACGCAGGTTCTTTCCGTCGGTGGCCTGCCACCCGAGGCTCGGGTGCGACTCTTTTCGATCAGCGGCGAGTTGGTGTGGTCAGCTGCAGAGAATGACGCCGACGGGGGTGTGCGATGGAACGGACGCAACGATTCAGGACAGCAGGTGGCAGCCGGAATCTACCTGCTGCTGGCCACCCATGAGGGGCGTACTCGCCGGGCGCGGATCGCCGTCCTTCCGGCCCGCTGAGCTTCGCCATCAGCGGGCCACATCTTGATCGCTGCCGCCGTGGCGGCTATCGTAGCGCCCGCCGGATTACACCCCCCCTTAGCAGATCGGCTACGCAATGGTTCGTATCGGTATCGTCGGCATGGGCTTCATGGGTGTTACGCATTTCAAGGCCATCGAGAAGGTCAAGGGTGCGAAGGTCACCGCCATCAATACCCGGGATTCCAGGAAACTGCGCGGTGACTGGCGTTCGGTACAGGGCAACTTCGGCGGCGGCGGCGGGGTTCAGGACCTGCAGGGCATCGCAGCCTACGAGCACATCGAGGATCTGCTCGCCGATGACCAGGTCGACCTCGTCGATATCTGTCTGCCGACGACGATGCACTACGAGTGGACGATGGCGGCGCTGCAGGCGGGCAAACACGTCTTTCTCGAGAAGCCCATCGCTCTCGATCTGCGCCAATCCGGCCGCATGGTGGCCGCAGCGAGAAAGAGGAAGCTGCGGCTCATGGTCGCCCATGTCCTGCGCTATTTTCCCGAGTTTCGCCTGGTGAAAGACCTGATCGACGGCAAGGAGCATGGGCGGGTGCTGGCAGCTGATTTCAAGCGCATCATCTCCATGCCCGCCTGGTGGAACCCGAAGGACCTGGCGCGGACGGGCGGACCGGCCATCGATCTGCACATCCACGACGTCGATTTCGTCCAGTACCTGTTCGGCCTGCCGCAGGCGGTGACATCGGCTGGTGTCATCCGCAAGGGGGGGGTGGTCGAACACATCGACACACACTACCACTTCAAGACCCGGCAGCAGATCACCGCCTCGGGCGGCTGGCTGTCTCAGCCGGGCTGCCCCTTCGAGCACGGCTACGACGTGTTCTTCGAGGACGCCACGCTGAAATTCAACAGTTCATGGGGGGAGCCGCCTGTATTGCTGACCAAGGACGGCAAATCGCGTCGACCCAGGCTGTCCGGGAAAGACGGTTTCGTCGGCGAACTGCAGGAAGCGGTGAACGCGGTGAAGGCGGGGAAGGACTCGAAGGTGCTCTCGGGTCAGAGTGCCCGGGACAGCCTGAGAATCTGCTTGCGCGAGATCGAGTCGGTGAAGAAGGCCAGGCGGGTAAACCTATAGGGCCTGCAGAATGGCACGCAGGCGCTCGGCGATGATCTCCGCTTCGCCGTCCTGAAGCGTCTGTGGACCGATGGTGAGGGATGAATCGGAAGCCGATGCCATGATCGCCGGTTCGCCCTCCTCCAGCGCTTGGACCACATCTCGGGCGGTGCCGGGCGCGTCGTCGGCAAATCGCAGATGGACGAGAGGACTGGCTGGCGGGAAGCGGTTCTGGTAGGCCGCGGTGTAGTCGGCGCGAAGACCGCGTATGTCGTCGGCGACGGCGCCCACGACCTGACAACGGCGCTCCCACTCGGCGACGGTGTCAGCCTCGTCGGCCTCCATGAACAACTCGACGGCGCGCAGCAGGCCGACGATCTCCTCCTTGCCGACCTTCTGCGCCCGCCCCACGCCCGAATGGGGATTGCTGTTCATCGCCGCCGCCTGTACCAGGTCCTGTCGACCCAGGATGAGACCGCTCGACTGGGGGCCGAACAGTCCCTTGCCGCCGCTGAAGACGACGAGATCAGCGCCCACGGTGGTGGACAGGTCTGTAAGATTCGATTTCGGCGGCAGTTGCGCGGCGGCGTCGACAATCACCGGTACTCCGCGCTCATGGGCGACGCCGACGACTTCCTGCAACTGCTCGAGGGGCTGGCTGCCGAGAAAGAAGACGATCGCCGCGGTGTGCTCGTTGATCGCGTTCTCATAGTCCGCCGTGGTCACCGCCTGTCGGGAGCCCACCCTGATCAGCTCGCCTCCACAGACACGAAATCCCTGGTGCACGTAGAAGTGGCCGTCCACGAGGCTGATGATGAACTGATTCGGGCGGTCTCCGGTGTCCGGCAGATTGGCGATGGCATCGTTGTCGGTGCCCGTGAGACAGGCGGCGCCCGACAACAGCATGCCGCTGGCTGCACCAGCGCAGACGAAGGCCGCCGGCGCCCCGGTGAGGCGGGCGATGCGGGCGCCCACCTTTTCGTGCAATTCCCCCAGGGGCACGAAGGAGCGGGAGGCAGCGGCCATGGCTTCGACCACTTCCACGGGCATGACGGAACCCCCCAGAGTCGTAATGGTGCCGCGGGCATTGATGAACGTGGGCACGCCGAGTCTTGCGTAGATCGGGTTGGCAGTCGGATCGGCGGCTGGGCTCATCTGGAAAGGTCCTCGGTTGGCATCAGGTTGACAGTTCTTTCGCGCCAAGAGTACGTTAGCCGCCGATCTCATCCAAGGGGCCAGATGGCAGACGAAGTATCCAGCAGTCGAGGCAGACAGAACCTGCCAGCCACAACGCCGCCGGCGTCAACGTCCCCGGCGTCAACGCCCCCGGCGTCAACGCCCGGCAGCCGTTCGGCGTTGAGCGGCGTCAACGTCCGACTCACCGCCATCCTGGGCGGTACGGAGTTGACCTTCGACGAGGCGGTCGAATTGGATCCAGACACCTTGATCACGGTGGATCGCAGCCAGGACGAACCCGTCGATCTCTGCGTCAACGGGAAGGTCGTCGCCCGCGGCAAGCTGGTGGTCGTGGGGGATACGTACGGCGTGCAGGTTACGGAGCTGGTCGATTCGAAGGCGTAACGCTCAAACGATCGGTGTACCTGAGTACAACGAAAGAGGGCGGACACCAACCGGTGCCCGCCCTCTTCCTGTTCTGCCGGCGACGCCAGAGTTCAGGCGTCCCGCAACTGTTTAGTGATGATGGTGCCCGTGTCCGCCGGGAGCGGGTGCGGGCTCATCCTCTTCTTCCTCGGTGACGATCGCTTCCGTCGTCAGCATCAGGCCGGCGATGGAGGCGGCGTTCTCCAGGGCGGAGCGCACGACCTTGGTCGGATCGACGACGCCCATCTGGATCATGTCGCCGTACTCTTCCGTGGCCGCGTTGAAGCCGTAGCTGCCCTTCTTCGAAGCGACAGCCTGGACGACGACGGCGCCCTCCTGGCCGGCGTTCTGGGCGATCTGACGCATCGGCTCTTCCAGGGCCCGACGCACGATCTTGAGACCGACAGCCTCGCCCTCGTTGGTGCTTTCCACGCTGTCGAGCTTGGAGATAGCACGGACCAGGGCAACACCGCCGCCTGGTACGATGCCCTCTTCGACGGCAGCGCGCGTAGCGTGCAGAGCGTCCTCGACGCGAGCCTTCTTTTCCTTCATCTCGGTCTCGGTGGCCGCACCCACACGGATGACGGCAACGCCACCGGCCAGTTTCGCCAGGCGCTCCTGCAGCTTCTCGCGGTCGTAGTCGGAGGTGGTGTCGTCGATCTGGTGACGAATCTGTTCGACGCGACCCTTGATGTCGGAGGCCTTGCCTGCCCCCTCGATGACGGTCGTGTTCTCCTTCTCGATGACGGCCCGCTTGACCTGACCCAGGTCGGACAGCTGCACACTCTCCAGAGAGATGCCCAGGTCTTCGGTGATGACGGTACCACCTGTCAGGATCGCCAGATCCTGGAGCATGGCCTTGCGGCGATCTCCATATCCGGGGGCCTTGACGGCGGCGATCTGCAGCGTGCCGCGGATCTTGTTGACCACCAGCGTCGCCAGTGCCTCACCCTCGACATCCTCGGCGAGGATGAGCAGCGGCTTGCCAGCCTTGGAGACCTTCTCCAGAACCGGGAGCAGGTCCTTCAGGTTGGACAGCTTCTTCTCATGGATCAGCAGGTAGGCGTCTTCGAGCACTGCCTCCATCGACTCCTGGTCCGTGACGAAGTAGGGACTCAGGTAGCCACGGTCGAACTGCATACCCTCGACGACGTCGAGGGAAGTCTCGGTGGACTTGGCCTCTTCGACGGTGATGGTGCCGTCCTTGCCGACTTTGTCCATGGCCTCGGCGATGGTCTCACCGAAGAAGGAATCACCGTTGGCCGAAATGGTACCGACCTGGGCCACTTCGCCATGATCCTTGACCTTCTTGCTCAGCGACTGCAGGCTGGCCACCACGGTGCCGACGGCCTTGTCGATGCCGCGTTTCACCTCCATGGGGTTGTACCCGGAGGTGACCGCCTTCAGGCCCTGAGAGTAGATGGCCTCGGCGAGCACGGTAGCCGACGTCGTGCCGTCACCGGCGACGTCACTGGTCTTGGAGGCGACCTCCTTGACCATCTGAGCGCCCATGTTCTCGTAGGCATCGGGAAGCTCGATTTCCTTGGCGACCGAAACTCCGTCCTTGGTCACCGTGGGCGAACCCCAACTCTTGGCGAGCACGACGTTGCGGCCGCGCGGTCCCAGCGTGACCTTGACGGCTTTACTGAGTTGCTGGACGCCGGAGAGGATCTTCTCCCGGGCCTCCTCGCGAAATGCGATCTGCTTGGCAGGCATGGTAAACGATCTCTCCCGTGATTACGATATGACGGCGAGGATTTCTTCCTCGCGCAGGATGAGGTGCTCTTCGCCGTCGAGCTTGACTTCGGTGCCCGAGTACTTACCGATGAGTACCTTGTCGCCCTTCTTCACTTCGAGGGCGACGCGCTTGCCGTCATCGATGCGGCCCGGGCCGACACTGACGACTTCGGCCTCCTGTGGCTTCTCCTTGGCGGTGTCAGGAATGATGATACCACCGACCTTCTGCTCTCCGTCATCGTCGAGCCGCTTGACGAGAACGCGATCGGCGAGAGGCTGAATCTTGGACTTGGCCATCACTGAACTCCTTCTAGGTGAGTGATGTGTTACTATGATTGCTGCATTCGGACAGCGCTACCATCGCAAGGTCTGTACCAGGGGGTGTGGCGCCGAGGGGGTGGGGTATAACCTCTTGTTACATAGACACATGCCTGTCACGCATACCGATCGCGGATCCCTCCTCAATGTGGCCCGTAATTGCTAAAATGGGAATGCGACAGAGAATAGACATTCCATTCGTGCGCGTAACAAGTTGAAGTTAAATAAGATAGATACTATTTCTCGAATCGGCAAGAGAGGGATCGAGTGAAGTTCTTATTTTGGGAATCATTGTAGGTATGGCTGCGGCCGATACCCTCTCTCCAGCGGTGCGTGAGCAGTTGCTCGCCTACCTCAGCGATCGGCTGAGCACGGGGGAAGTGCTGATCACGGCTGAGCAGTTCAACAAGGCAGCCGAAGAAGGGCTCGTGACGCTGACCGGCGAGACGGCCACCGACTCGATCCGGCAGGAACTGGCTGACTTCCTGGCTGCGGCCAATGCCGAAGATCCGGCACAGCTGCTGGCGCCGGGCGTGGAGAACTGGGTGTCCCTATCGGTCTTTGCCCAGGCCCGCAAGGCAGGCTGGGGGATCACGGAGGTGCAGGAGCAGGGCTCACAGCTGTTCCGCACGTTCATGCGGTCGGACCGCACTCGCGCCCTTCTCGAGCAGCTGGGGCTCAAGTCGCAGCTGGTCAACATGAGCAACTGCCACCGCTTCCTCGTCAACCGGATCGCCGGGCGTCAGGATGACGGGCAGAAGAACGCCTCTGCCCGCCTTGCCGGACTGGCCACGGCCGCGGCGGAGCGTCTGGCGGCGGCCAGCCCCGAAGATTCAGCGGTGGTGGATCCGTCCATCGGCGCCGAAGAGCGCATCGAGGGCCTGCTCGAGGCACCGGTGGACCTGCCGGACGAGGCCGAAGCCGAAGCGCGTAAGCAGTCAGAGAAAACCTCCCGGGCGCGCCTGCGCCAGGAGCAGATGAACGATCTGGTCACCAATCTCGACAACTATGTATCCCTCGGTCGCATTTCGGCCGAGGATGCCGAGAGCCTGCGAAAATCACACCAGATCGATCAGGCGGTGCGCAGCGGCAAGGTGGACAAGGAGAAGGGCAGCAAGATCCGCAACAGCATCATGACGGGGCAGGCCCGCGACCGCATCGATCGTCACGTCAAGGAGTCCCTCGACTATGCCACCGCCTACTTGCAGGTCTTTGAAGCCCTTGGACGCATGGAGCCCCGCTTTGATCCGGGGTTGAGGTTCCTCATCCGCCATGGTGATTCGATCAATGAGGACGTTGAGTCCGGCGTGCCTGCCTCACTGGGGCCCGTGGTCGAGGCTCTGGCTGCCGATACCGAGGCCCTGCGGACCTTGATCGACATCATGGACCGCAAAGAGGCGGAGGTGCGCATGATTGCGGCGCGGCTGCCGCCCTACAGTCTGATCGTGAAGCGTGGTCAGGGCCGGGTCGAGCGGCTCCTCATCGACGCGGATTTCATTACTCAGCTGCGTGAGAGCTCCGCCGACGAACTCGCCGCGGTGCTGCATTCAGCCGACCGCAAACAGAGGGCCCGCCCGGCGGTGGCGATGCTCAGTCTGACGGTGTTGATCGACCGGGTGATCAAGCGAACACCCTTCCGCAAGGAGCTGCGACTGCTGAAGGTCAACCTCATCATCGAGGAGTTCTATCACGCCACCGAAGACGTGGGGCAGGCGCGACAGCGAGCCCAGGAGTTTCTCCAGGGACGCATGCGCAGCCTCTTCCCGGATATGAGCCGGGAGGAGACCGAGGAGATGCAGCGGCGTGGTGCTGAGATCGTACAGAAGGTAGAGGACAAGGTGCTCGCCGACCGCGCGGCGCGGCAGAAGGATCAGCCGACAAAGGCTGACGAGGGCGAAGAAGATGACGACGAGGACACGCTCAGCGAGGAGGAGCAGAAGAAGGGCGTTCAGATCGTGCGTGTATCGGTGATGATCGCCGGCCGTGCCCGCCAGATGCGCTATCGGATCATGCCCGACCCGAAGGACGAGGAGCGTTTCGTCATCGCCAGGAAAGACCCGGAGTCGGGAGAGATGGCCCCCGTCCTGCGGCGCGGAGCACCGCGTCATGTCGAACGTACGCGAGACGGTTCGTGGGAACTGTCCCACTGATCATGCCAGACCCTGACGCCCCGCCGTCTCGGGCCTGAAGAGCCATGGCCAGGCGCGACTATCGTGACGCCGTCATCGTCGTCACCGGCGCCGGCAGCGGTATCGGCCGTGAACTCGCGTTGCGGCTGGGGGAGCGGGGTGCGCGCCTCGTGCTCACCGGTCGACGGCGCCAGCGGCTCGAACAGGTGCGCGACGAGATCGATGCCACGGCGCCGCCGCCGCTGGTGGCAACCTGCGACGTGGGCAATGCAGAGCAGGTGCAGTCCTGGGCGGCGTCGATCGCGAAAGCCACAGGTGCCGTCGACGTTCTCGTCAACAATGCCGGCAGAGGGGGATACGGGCCGTTCGACACGGTTCGGCTCGCCACCCACAGTGCTGTGATCGATACCAATCTCCGCGGCATCATACACACCACCCACGCCTTGCTGCCCGCCATGCTCCAGCGGGGAGCAGGGCAACTCGTTTTCGTGTCAAGCGTGCTCGGTGAACTGCCGGCGCCGGAGCATGCCGTGTACGGAGCGACGAAGGCTGCCGTCAACGCCTTTGCCGGCAGCCTGCGGCATGAGTTGCGTGGGCGGGGAGTTGGTATCACCGTGGCGGCGCCTGGGCTCGTGCACTCCGAGTTTGCCGAAATATCGGCTACGCCCCGGGAGCGGTTCGCCGGCGTGCCGTCAAGATCGGCGGCACATGCCGCCGCTGACGTGCTGCGGGCCATGGAAACGGGCCGAGCGTTGGCGGTGGATGATCAGCTGAGCGCCGCCGCTATCAGTCTGCGACGACACGTCCCGCGATTGTTCGGCTGGATCTTCGGACAGGTGTTCGAGCGGGTGCGCCGCCGGTCCTGACAGGTGAGACCGGCGAGGGCGCTTCAGACGGAACGCGGACCGGCGAAGGGGCGTTGGCCGGGCACGTCGAGGTCGACATGGTAGACGGCCTCCCCTTCACAGATGAAGAGCTTGTCGAATTCCAGACCGCCGAAGGCCATTCCCGCAACGGCGGTGCCGGGCAGGTCGAGGGTTGCCACCGTCTTTCCTTCCGGGTCGATGACGCAGACTCCCTGGCCGGGAATGCTGGCGTAGAGCTGGCCCTGGGCGTCGAACAGCAGGCACTCGGCACTGCCTTCGTCAGGCAAGTCGACGAAAACCTGTTGATTTTCGAGGGTGCCTTCGTCGTCGATCTCGAGGGAGATGATGCGGTTCCGTCCCCGTTCCGAGACGTATAGCACGCCGGCGTCCTCTGACAGAATCATGCCGGCCGGAGAGGAAAGGCCGGAAATGATCTCCGATACCTCACCGTCGAGATCGGCACGGTAAACGCAGCCGTCGCCCTCCTCGGCGCCGTGCCCCGCGTCGCTGAAGAGCACGTCTCCCGTGGGCGCGAAGCAGAGGTCTTCGGGGCAGGCGAACCGGCGTCCCTTGCAGCTGCTGGCGTAGACCTCGACGGCTTCGTCGGGAGAGATGAGGATCAGGTGGTGGCGTCCACTCTCGGCGACGAACAGATCACCCGAATCATCGAAGGCGATACCGCGGGGGCGCGAGCCGGTCTGCGCGAAGGGCACAGCGCGGCCCTCCTTGATGACCGACACGCGGGCGGCACTCGCCTCCGAAACGAACAGGATATCGTCGGCGTCGAAGGCAAGACTGTAAGGCGACTTCAGATCGCTTGTGACGACCTCTGGTTCAGCCATGATGTTTGGGTAGGTTTGTCTGGATGTCGTAAAGGGTTCGCTTCAGTTGCGCGAAATATAGAACCGGCCGGACCCGCCGCAAGCTATTGCGAGGTGTAGCCCCCATCGACGATGAGAGCGGCGCCGGTGGTGAAGGACGAAGCCCTGGAGGCGAAGTAGAGGACCGACGTGGCAAGCTCGGCCGGATCCCCCCAGCGCCCAAGGGGAACTTTGTCCTGCATGGCCCGGGCCGTCTCCGGGTTGTCGAGCAACGGCTTGTTGATCGGCGTGGCGAAGGGCCCGGGGCAGATGCAGTTGGCCGTGACGCCTGATCCAGCCCATTCAAGGGCGAGGGTGCGCGTCAGTTGCAGAATTCCGCCCTTGCTCGAGGCGTAGGGCGTGCGATCAGGAATCGAGATCGACGACAGGGTCGAACCGAGATTGATGACCCGGCCGTACCCGCGAGGCAGCATATGACGCCCGGCGGCCCGGCAATAATAGAACGGTCCGCTGAGGTTGATCCCCAGGACGGTGTCCCACGTTTCGTCGTCCATGTCGACCACGGGAGCGCGCAGATTGACGCCGGCGTTGTTGACGAGGATGTCGAGGTGGCCGAACTGCTCCACCGCATAGGCCACCGATGCGTCAGCCTGTTCGCGATGGGCCGCATCGGCCTCGAAGGCCAGGACACGTGATCCCGTCCGCGAGGCGATGTCGGCGGCCGTAGACCGTGCCTCCTCGAGGTGACGACTGGTGATGACAACCTGGGCACCGGCACCGGCCAGGGCGTGGGCCATGGCTTCTCCGAGACCCTTGCTGCCACCGGTGACCAGCGCCGTCTGTCCTGCCAGCGAAAACAACTCGGCCGAGGAGGCGGGCAGACGGTCGAGGGGGCTCTCAACCACCAGCTATTCCTCCTCCTGTACCATCTCTCGCGCCAGGGCGCCGAGCTCCTCCACCAGTTCGTCCTTCTCTTCCTCGCGGGCCTTCGTCGTCACCTGCATGGTGAGGGCGATCAGTCCGAGTCCGAAAATGCGCTGCAGACTCTCCGGCCTCTCCGTGTCGAGATCCACGATCAGTTCGCCGAGGCGCTCGAGGAGACGGCGGTGCTTCTCTGAGAGTTCAAGGGTGTCCAGTGACATGACAAGACGAGTATAGGCGGCGCCGGGAGTGGTCGCCAGCGGCTATTCCTTGAGGCTCAGATAGACGAGGACCTTCGCCGAACCCCCGGGCGCCAACTCGCCGGCAAGACGTAGCCATCCGCCGAATTCCCTGACCCGGACGAAGGCCATCTCGGCGTCTTTTTCCAGGTCGAGCCCCTGACCTTCGTCCACCCAGCGGATGCCGTCGGGCGAGATCTGAACCCGGGCGCACAGTGGCACGCGGGAGTCGTCGAGCCGCCGTACGAAGAAGATGGCTTCCGTCGCCCACGCCGCCTCCCATGGTTCGGTGGCAAACGGACCGGACCAGGTCACGTTGCGCTCGATGACGGCGGTGGCTGAGTTCCGCACTAGGGGCGGCGGGCCTCCGCCGACAGATCCGCGGACAGCACGACGGAGTCGGTGTAGAGGAAGGCGCGCCGATCGACGCTGGCTCTGGCGAAGAGCACCAGATTGAGCATGCACCAGAGGTTCGGCATGGCCGGCATCGTCATCGGTTCGAGTCGTGACACGTCGAAGTGTCGGTCGTTGCACTGAAAGGCGGTGAAGGCCATGGTCGCCAGGTCGAAGCCGACGCGCAGGTAATGCCAGTTCTGCTTCGTGGCGATCTCGTTGTAGCAGAGCTGCTGCTCGCCCCCCGGCACGTCCTGCCAGCCGTCATCGGACAGGTGGAAATGGGATACGGTCTCGCCGCTGTCACCGATGTCGTGGAAGGTCGGGGTCTGGCACTTGTACTGCCAGCGATTCACCAGTTCGCCATCGCGGGCGTTGAGGTAGCGCAGATGGGGCATGACCCGCTGGTGATCATTCTGCAGGTCGAAGAGGACCCCCACGGCACCGACATCGGCCAGCGACAGCCGCAAGGCGGACGCCTCCGGCTTGAACGTGAACAGGAGTTCGACCTGGATCGGGCAGGCGACAGGGTAGGTGATGCGCTTGATGCCCACCGCCAGGGAGTGGCGCCGGGCACGGGTCGCCAGCTTCATCGAGTACGTGCCCAGGGCGCTGCCGCCGGTGCCGGTGTCCCAGGTCGTGGCGTTGCTCAGCATGGGTGGGCGCAAGTCCTGATACTCGGGAAGGATCGAGTCGAGTGAGTGCTCGTAGTTGCCGATGAGTCCCGTCCACCCTTCGAGGCCCCGATCAAAATCGTCGGCGTACAGAACATCGGGCAGCGGACGGAAGGGGCCTGGTATCGCAGTCATGAGTCGAACTCCGGATCGACGGCGGTGAAGCCGGACCGGTCGTCTTCGACAAGGCGGCTCCAGGGGGTGTCCGGATCGTGATCCCAGGCAACGATCCAGTCGTCCTCACAGGCGCGCTGTGCCAGCTTCTGCTTCTGCTGGAACGTATCGTACGGAAACATGTCGTAGGCCATGACCCAGTACGGACGCAGATGCGCCCGGGTGGGGATCACGTCACCGGGAAACAACAGGTCATAGCGACCACCGTGGATGATGACGGACTGATGATGTTCGGTGTGTCCTCCGGTCTTCTCGACTCGAACGCCCGGGACGATCTCAGCGTCTCCTTCGGTCCAGGTCCAGGCCGCCGCATCCGTGAGTACTGCCAGGTCCTGTGCCAGATAGCTGGAGCGCATGATGGAGCGCCCGTTGCGGGCGTCGTCAAGTTCGCCCCGCTGCACGATGTGCAGGGCCCCGGCGAACACGGGTGCCAGTTCATCGCCATCCCGCCGCAGGGCGCCGGCGCTGTGGTCGAAATGCAGATGTGTGAGCAACACGTGGGTGATCTGCTGCGGATCGACCCCGACGCCGGCCAGACTGTCGACAAGCGTGATTTCCGGGTCGATGGCAAAGAGTTCGCGACCTTTCGCATCGAAGCGGTCCCCGCACCCGGTGTCGACGAGAACCTTCGCCTCCGGTGTCTCGACCAGGAGGCACCGGCAGGCTGAGGCGACGCGGTTGCGCTCATCGGGTGGATTGGCGCGTTCCCACAGAGGGCGGGGAACGACGCCGAACATGGCACCCCCGTCCAGACGCATGTGGCCGCCGAGGATCGATGTGACCCGCACTCCGCCCCCGAGTTCCAGACATGAACCCGGGTCCGGAGGCCCAGCCGTCACCCGACGCCGCCCCGCTGCTTGGCATCGTCCCAGGCGGTCTTGAACTCCTGGATCGTCTCGATGGTTCGTGGGTGGTGGACCATGCCCGGGAGGAACTTGTACGGCGTGGTGACGATGTGTGCGCCAGCCAGGAAAGAGCGCTGGATGTCACCCACGCCGCGCATGCTGCAGGCGATGATCCGCGCCTTGAAGCCGCCGCGCTCGATCATCTGCGCCGTCTCAGCGAGGGTTGCGTCGGCGTCATAACCCATGTCGGAGATGCGCCCGACGAAGAGGCTGACATAGGTGGCTCCCGCCATCATCGCCATGGCCGCCTGATTGGAGTTCATCATGCAAGTCACGTTGACCCGCACGTCGCGCTCGCGTTCCAGCTTGTGGATGACTTCGAGACCTTCGAGACACATCGGAATCTTGACGACGACACTCGCATCCCACGAGGCGTACTCCGCCGCTTCGGTCAGCATACCGGGGACGGTCTCGTCCAGCACTTCGACGCTGACGGGACCGTCGACGACGGTGAGGATTTCCTCTACGCGTTTGCGAAAATCACCTGGCTCGGCACTGGCAGCCAGCTTCGGGTTGGTCGTACACCCGGTGATGACGCCCAGGCTGGCAGCCTGGCGCACCTCGTCGATGTCGACGCTGTCGATGAACAGTTCCATGGGGGCTTTCCTTAGGCCTCGGCGATCTTCTGCCGGAGGCAGTCGCACATGAGGTGTTCGAGGGCAAGATGAAAGGACTCTACCTGCGGTGTCGAGTCCACGGGGACGGTGATGCAGACGTCGGCCATCTCGCGCAGGGCGCCGCCGTCGAAGCCGCTCAGTCCGAGGACCCTGGCGCCCTTTTCCTGCGCCACCTGCAGGGCCCGCAGCAGGTTCTGCGACCAGGATCCGGCGTTGCCGGCACCGGAGCCACCGTGCACGCTGATGAGAATCAAAACATCGCCCTGCCGGATGAACGGCTCGATCTGTTCAGCATAGACCGAGGCGGTGCCCTCGTCGTTCATCAGGGCGCTGAAGAGGGGCATGTTGTCGGTGAGGGCGAGCACTTTGAAGCGGGTCTTGCCCTCGGATGTCGTCCACTTTGCCAGGTCGCAGGCGAAGTGGCTGGCCGTCGAGGACGAGCCGCCGTTGCCGGCGATGAACACGGTGCCACCCTGCTGCCAGGTGTCGAACAACAGCTCGATGGCGGCATCGATGTCCGCTTTGGGCAGCCGTTCGAGCACATCGGACATCTGTCCGAGAAATCCGTCGATATAACTCTGGTTGCTCATCGGTCTCGTCGTGGTAGGTGTGGTTGTGTCGGGGAATAGAGGGCGGGGTAACCGGTTTCAGATGTTCATCAGAACCTTGGCGCCCTCGGCATCGAACTGGAAACTCATTTCGCGCAATCCCTGCGCGGCCATGCGCTCGCGCAGGGCGCCGCGGTGCTGGGCGGGGCAATAGAACATGAGAAAACCGCCGCCGCCGGCACCCATGAGTTTGCCACCGAGTGCTCCGGAGCGCCGTGCTTCGTCATACCAGCGATCGATGTCGGGGTTCGACATCTTCGACGAGCGCTTCTTCTTCGTCTCCCAATGAGTATGCAGCAACTCCCCGAAGCGGTCGAGGTCGCCGTCTTCGAGAGTCTTCTTTATGTCGAGACCGATCGCCTTGACTTCATGCAGGCTGTCGATGACCTGTTCGTCGCCCTTCAGGGTGTCCTGTTCCTGCTGCGACAGGATATCGAAGCTCTCCCGCTGGATGCCGGTGAAGAAGACGACCATGCTGTTGCACAGTTCCTCCATCGTGTGCAGCGTGATCGACAGGGGAGAGACAGAGACGCGACCTTCGGTGTCGATGTCGAGGCAGGTCAACCCGCCGAAGGCGGCCAGGTAGTGGTCATGCTTGCCAGCCGGCTGGGCGCAACGTACGGCTTCGACGTGGTTGGCGGCCTCGGCCAGTTGCTGGCGCGGCAGCGGCTGCCGCTTGTATTCGTGCAGCGCCGCCAGCAGGGCCACCGTGAAGGAACCGGAAGATCCCATACCGGTTCGGCCCGGTACGTCGGCCATGGCGCCGATCTCCAGCCCGGTGCCGACTTCGCTGTAGAGCAGGCTCTCGCGCAACAGCGGATGGGCGATATCGGCGACGGACTCGACCAGCTCGGTTTCCGAGTACTTGACGCGTACGAAGTCTTCTACCTGCAAGGTGTTGAGCTGGATGAAGACGTACTTGTCGATGCCGGCCGAAAGGATGAAGCCGCCGTGTTTCTCGTAGTAGGACGGAAGGTCGGTACCGCCACCTCCGAGTGGAATTCTCAGGGGGGCACGTGTGGTGATCAACGCAATGCTCCGCGGTCGTCGAGATGAGAAGGTTGCTGGTGTATGTACAGACGCTTCAGGGCGGGGAAAAAGCGCCGGATTCTACCGCGCGGAGCGTGGCTTCATACCGTTCGGGAGTATCGGTCGAAAATAGCTGCCCCTGTAACCGATGTCCATAGAGGTGTTGGCCGTCGGCCAGCAGTTCGGGAAGCACATCGTGGGCGAAATCCGGACTCCCTGTCGAAGCAATCGTATCGAGGACGTGAGGGTGTACGGCGTAGATGCCACCATTGATGAGGTAGTCGTCGAACACCTGGTCCGGCTCAGGCTTTTCCAGCCAGCGATCGATGCGGCCGTTCTCATCCAGGCCGACGATGCCGCGCCCGGCCGGGTCGGGCATCCAGAGCAGGCCAACGGTCATGGCCGCGCCGGCGGCCAGGTGGTCGCGCCAGAGGGCGCCCAGGTCGGCGTTGGTCAGGTTGTCGGCGTAGTAGACGAGAAAATCCTCGTCGCGGAAGTGGTCGGCTACCGGGCCCAGCGCACCAGCGGTCCCCAGCATCCGGGGCTCAAGGGAATAGCGGATCGAAACATCAAAAGCACTGCCGTTGCCGAAGTGATCACGGATCTTGTCAGGCAGGTGACTGAGATTGATGACGAGGTCGTCGAAGCCGTGCTGCCGCAGCAGGTTCACGACATGTTCGAGAAGAGGCCGATCACCGATGGGGATCATCGGTTTCGGCACGCTGTCAGTGAGGGGGCGCAGGCGAGTGCCCCGACCGGCGGCGAGTACCATGGCCTTCATGGCGACAGACGCGTCAGGCGGATGCTCGTGGCGCGGCCTTGCGGATGACTCCGGCCGAGCGCATCGCATCCTGACTGCGGGCGTAAAAATCCTCGAGGTTGGGCTGCTGCCCGACCCATTCGACATACTCGGCGAGGAAGTCCTCCATGGCTCTCTCCGGGCGCCAGCCCAGCGAGCCGATGGCCTCCCACGAGGACACCGTGTGGCGCGTGTCCCCGAAGCGATACTCGCCACTGACCTGCGGCTCGATCTGTTGTTTGCCGCAGAGCCTGGTCAACAACCTGGCGACCTCGAGCACGGTCGTCATCTTCTGCCCGGCGGCATTGAAGTTGCGGAAGTTCGCCCTCTCATCTTCGAGGGCCAGGACGTTGGCGCGGGCCACGTCGTGGACGGAAACATAGTCCCGTTGCTGCAGTCCATCCTCGTAGACGACGGGGGGCTGGTCGTGGAGCAGGCGCAGCGTGAATATCCGAGCCACGCCGCTATAGGCATTATAGAAGGAATTGCGTGTACCCTGAACGATGGAGTAGCGCATGTTCGCCACCGGGATTTCATACTTGCGGCCCAGGTTCAGACTCGTCAGCTCGAGGGCGTACTTCGAGATGCCGTAGGCGGTGTGCGGCTGCACGGGGGCGGTCTCGACCAGCGGCAATGGGCTGACCACCTGGCCGCAGGTAGGGCACAGGTTTTCCCAGTCGCCACGAGCCAGCTGTTCTTCCGGTCGGGAGGGCGGGTGGATCTCGCCGCAGGCTGAACACTCATAACGGCCTTCTCCGTACACCGACTGGGACGAAGCCGAAACGATCTTCTGTATGGGCAGGTTGTTGCCGACGATCAGTTCGAACAACAACGCCGTGCTCACCGTATTGACGGCGAAGTACGTGCTGAAGTCGGGCATGTAGTCCTGATACGCCGCCAGGTGAATGATGCCGTCGACACCATCCAGAGCTTTCAACAGGGTGTCGGTATCGCGCACGTCGCCGACGACTTTGTCGATGCCCGGGTCCAGATAGTCCGGCCACCCGTGGGGATGCACACGCTGCTGCAGGGAGTCGAAGATGCGTACGTCGTAGCCGCGCTGCAGTAGACAGTCGGCCGTATGGGAGCCGATGAAGCCGGCTCCGCCAGTGACCAGGATGCGCTTCAGGGTGGGTGCTCTCCAGCGTCTGTTCGGAATGTGAGAAGAGCAGGCAAATATAGACCCCACTTAGGGTTACGGCAACTTGCCTCGTTGACGAAACGGTCCGAAACGGGTTAGTTTGCCGCCGCCGTTGAGCGTCACATGAGAGGAGAGGCGAGTGGTCAGCGCGTGAGAGGTCGTATTTTGCTGTGTACCGGCGCCATCGCCGTGTGTCTGGTAGCGGCTGAACTGTTTCTGGCTCTCGTGGCACCGCAGGTGCACCGGCTGCCGGATGTCTGGACCCATGATCCCGGCCTCGGCTGGGTGCATCAACCGGATGCCGAGGGACGGCTCGTGACTCCCGAGTTCGACGTGGCCTATCGGATCGATGCCGCCGGGCGTCGTCAGCATGGCTCGGGGGAATCACCCGGAGGCGTCCACCTGCAGCTCTACGGTGATTCCTTCGCCGAGGGCTGGGGCGTCGACGTCGAGGACGGACTGGCGGCTCAGCTCGAGGCACGTCTGCACTTCTCCCGTGGTGTGGCGACCACCAACTACGGCACTGCCGGGTACGGCACGGATCAGGCCATGCTGCTCTTCGAGCGGGTGGGTTCGGCGCTGTCTCCCGATGTTGTCCTGCTCCTGTTCTACGCCAATGATCTGTGGAACAACGTGAGCCGGCGGGGTATGGGTGCCCGGCGCGGCGCCAAGCCTTTCTTCCGCCCTTCGGGAGGCGCCCTGCAGCTGATGGGCACTCCCATCCCTGAACCCGCGCCGCGGACACCGTCACTGCGACAGTTCCTCGGAGAGCGGTTGCACCTGTGGGCGCTGGCACACAGGGCGCTGGCGACGGAGAGACCGCTGCCGCTGGCGCAGATGCGTCAGTTCTACGGTGGTCTGTACGGTCGCGATCAGGCATCCTACCGGTCGGTGTGGGAGCTGACGGAGAGACTTCTCGGAGAGTTCGCCCGGCTGTGCCGCCAGAACGGGGCTGAATTCGTCCTCGTCTACGCTCCCGCGATCGTGCAGATCGAAGCCGATGGCTGGCGTACGAAGAGAGATCTCCACGACCTCACCGGCGACTACGACCTGAGTCACCCTGGCCGCCAGCTGCAGGCCATCTCGAATCGTCAGAAGATCCCCCTCGTCGACCTGACGCCGGTCTTTGCCGCCGCAGCGGCACAGCAGACGCTCTATTTCCGTGACTCGCACTGGAACGAGGCGGGTCACCGGCTGGCGGCAGAGACGGTGGCCGAAGCTCTGGCTCGTCTGAGGATCGCTGCACTGTCAGGGCGTGATGGCTGACAGGATCGTTCCATGGAAAGCGGACGCCCTCTGCCTCGGGGGACTCGCCCTGGCAGTGGTCGGCTTCTTCCCGCAGGTCGTCATCGACGGCGGCTGTTTCTTCGTGCAGGACATGATGGTGCAGAATGTGCCCTTCAGACACTTCCTGCACGAAGCCTTCGTCGCCGGCAGGCTGCCGCTCTGGGAGCCCCGCATCAACGCTGGTTTTCCGCTGTTCGCCGAGGGCCAGGTGGGCGCTCTCTACCCACCGAACTGGGCCGGGGCGACGCTGCTGTCTCCGGCACGTGCATCGACCTGGTCGGTCCTGCTGCACCTGTGGGCGGCATCGGCCGGCGCCTTTCTCTATCTGCGCCACGGGCTGCATGTCGGTCGAGCCGGCGCCCTGACGGCAGGTGTGTGTTTCGGCTTGAGCGGGTATCTCGTCGTGCGCGTCATGTCTCCCTCTTTTGTCGCCGCCACCGCCGGCATCCCTTTCCTCTTTCTGCTCGTCGAGTCCGGATTGCAGCACCGACGTCCCGCCAGGCTGGGTGCCGCCGGCGCCGTGGTCGCCCTACAACTGCTGGCCGGACACCCGCAAGCGGCCAGTTATGGCGCCCTGGCGGCGCTGGGGTATGGCGCCATCCGCGCTGGCCAGTTGCAGCGCGTCCGGGTGGCCATCATCGGCTGTGCGATCGCCGTCCCCGGCATGCTCATCGCCGCGGTGCAGCTGCTGCCCACCTTCGAGCTGGCGCAGCTTTCACTCCGCGCCGGGGGCATCGACTACGCCCAGTTCGTCAAGATGTCGCTGCCTCCGGAGAGGCTGCTGTTGCTGCTGCTCCCCGACCTGTTCGGCAACTCGGCCCATGGTTCCTATTGGGGCAGCGCCGAGGGTTTCTTCATTCAGCTCTGTCCCTTCGTGGGCGTCCTCTGCCTGCTGCTGGCCTTCATCGGGGCCCGGGAAGGCCGATCGACGACGCGGTTCTTCTTTGTTCTGCTCGCCCTGCTGGGCCTGTCGTTGTCCCTCGGACGATATACGGGGTTCTTCGAACTGCTGCACCGGATTCCGCTTCTGAGTCAGTTCCGTATCCCGACCCGATTCCTGCTCTGGTGGGCTTTTGCCATCGCCGTGTTGGCTGGTCTCGGTGTCGACCGGCTCGTGGGCGACCCGAAGCCGTTGCGCACACCTTGGCGTCTGCCGTGGGCGATCTGTGTCCTCAGCGTCATCGGCGCTACCGCCTTCGTGTGGGGCGACGGCAGTCGAGAGACGGTCGAACTGGCTGCCGGGGCCCAGGACGTACTCAGCCATCTCCACGCCGATCTGGCCACCGGTCTGTGGCGCGCTCTGGCAGTCCTGGCTGTGGCAGCGGTCCTGTTTTCCGGGCGTTTCCGTCGGCAGGCCGCGGCTCCGGCCCTGACCGTCATCGCCGTCCTCGTCGTCACCTGGGCGGAGTTGCACAGCTTTGCCGGAGACTTCAATGGTGTCTTGCCGGAGGACGCCTACGCCCTTCAGCCGGCAACGGCGCGGGCCATCCATCAGGACGATAGAAACCGGCAGGCAGCCGCCGGTACAGAAGCCTCTCCGGAGGTGCCAGCCTGGGGGCGTTTCCGTATTGCCAGTCTGATCTCGGAGAGGAACACACCCTACGACTGGCATGCGGGTTGGGCTCTGAACACCTCCTCCTACCGACTGTATGCGGAAACGTTGAGGATGTACAGCGCCGGACTCTACGGTCTGGCCAACACGACGCCTGGTTGGAGCCCCCTGCACCTGACCTCCCATTGGGAGTTCTCCCAGGGCTACCCGGCCTGGCTGGGCCTGGCGAACGCCCGTTATGTGGTGACACACAGACCGTTGCCCGCGCAGATCGCGGAGCCTGTGCACACCGGTCAGGTCTCCGTCTCCCGCCTGCGCCAGTCCCTGCCCCGGGCGTGGGTCGTACCCGAGGCGATCATTCTGCCAGCAAAGGGGGCACGATTGCGGCACATGCGTTCGCCCTCCTTCGACCCTCGGCGGCAGGTCGTGATCGACCGTGAGCCGCTGCAGGGGCCGGTGTCGGGGGCCGGGTTCGCCGCAGTACGTATCGTCAGGTATGAAGCGGAGCACGTCGCCATCGATCTGCCCGGAGGGGATGGCTACCTGGTCCTGTCCGACACCTACGCGCCGGGTTGGCTGGCCCGCGTCGATGGCGTCGAACGGGAGATCCTACTCGCCAACCATACGTTTCGTGCGGTTCCCGTCTTGGCCGCCGACAAGCGCGTCGAGTTCGACTATCGACCGGGCACGGTGGTGGCCGGCGCCTGGATCAGCGGGGCGGCGATGCTGTTGTGGCTGACGCTGTGTCGGCTGGCTCGCCCAGGTGGGGGCACTCTGCGCCAAGGCGCTGAACAGCTGCACGAGAAGAAGTCTACCATCCTGATGCCGCTGGCTGTGCAGATCGGCCTCGTGGTAGCGCTCTACGGATTCGCCACGGAAACCGAGCTCTGGGTGGGCGCCGCAGACCGCCTGCAGCCCGTGCAGATCCTGCGCGAGGCGTTTCCTTGAGGCGCGATTGGCTGGTTGCCGCGGGGCTGTACCTGGCGACGGTCGCGGTCTATCTGCGGACCCTGTGCGCCTGGGTCTACGTCGAGGGGTCCGGGGAGTTGATCGGTGCCGCCTGGTGGCTGGGCACACCCCATCCGACGGGGTATCCGCTCTACGTGCTGCTGGCGCGGTCGGTCGCGTTGCTGCTGCCCATAGCATCGCCGGCAGCGGCGGTGAACGGGGCCACGGCGCTGCTGTCGGCGGGGGCGGCACCGGTATTCTATCTGCTGTTGCGTCAGCGCGCCCTGCCGCGAGCGTCGGCGGCGTCGGCGGCGTGCCTGCTGGTTTCCGGCAGGACGTTCTGGAGCCAGGCAGTCGTCGCCGAGGTGTACGGGCTCTTCGTTCTCGTATCGGTGCTGCTGCTGGCAGTATGCCTGAAGGCCCGCGACGCGGGTTCTTCCCGGGGGCGCTGGCTGTTGCTGAGTGGGTATGTGGGTGGCCTGGCGGCGACCTGTCATCTGCAGGCGGTCCTGCTGCTGCCATCGGCACTGGGTGTGGCCCTCTGGCGGGGGCGGAAACATCTGGTCGGACTTGCCGGGGATACGTCTCGTCTCCTCGTCGGCGGTGCCGGTGGTGCCAGTCTGCTGTTGTATCTGCTCGTACGCAACGACATCGGTCCCGGGTTCCACTGGGGCAGTCTCGGTACAACGGGCGAGTTGTACGATCACGTCACGGGGGCTCTTTATCAGGCTTCCTTTGTCCTGCCCCCGTCACCGGTTCTGCTGGCGGCTCTGGCCCGGCTCGGCGGGCAACTGGCCTCCGAGTGGCCGGCTTTTCTGTTGCCCGCCGGCGTCTGGGGGACTGCGGTGGCGTGGCGCCGGGACCGTCCCTTCGCCGTCGCCGTGCTCGGTGCTGCCGCTCTGAATCTGACGGCCGGCGTCGTCTATCATCGCGACCCGGCGGGTATACATGTGTTCTTCCTCCTTCTGCTTACCTGCGCCTGTGCCACGATGGGGGCGGGGCTGGGCGACCTGGAGCGCCGCCTGCGGCGACGTATGTCTTCGGTGGTGCCGGCACTGATCATCCTCAGCCCGGGCGTCACGACCGTTGCCGCCAACTGGGACACGAACGATCGCTCCGGGGCCAACCTGCCAGAGCTGTACGGACGTCAGGTATTGCAGGAGCTGCCGCCAGACACGGTGCTGCTCACCGATGGTGATGACGCCAGCTACATCGTCGACTACCTGCATCGCGTGGAAGGTGTGAGACCCGACGTCAGGATCTTTCACCGGATGGGACGGGGAACGGATATGGCGGTTGGCACCGGACCCGAGTCTGCCAGGGCACGTCGGCGACGCCACAGCGAGGCATCTCTGCTGAGTTCGGATCAGGTTGTGCATTTCCTCGTGGCGCGAAACATGCCCGCCAGGGGATTCCGCTTCTCCCCGCGGGGGTTGTCGTATCGCGCCATACGGGTGGGCGAAGCCGCTTTGCCGGACACCAGTCCTGCACCCACGGCGCTGCTGTCGGAGGCCGGGGTGGTCGACGATCCCTGGGTGGACAAGCTGCGGGCCAACTGTTGGTACATGGAGGCGGAGGCGCTGAAACAACAGGGGAGGAGTCGGTTGGCGGCAGACAGGTATTCCCAGGCAGGCCGGGCCGCGCCGAGATCTCGGTCGATGAATTATAACGTGGGCCTTCAACTGTTGCGGCTCAATGAGTTAGAGGCTGCTGCAGGTTTCGTCATGAAGGCGATCGATATCGATCCTGCGCGATCCGGGCCGTATGAACTTGCCGCCTCGATTCTGACCCGCCTCGGTCGTCACGCCGAAGTTCAGCAAGTGCACAAACGGGCATCGAAGTGGGCCTACATACCTTGACTTCTGCCCGGACACAGGTTAGTTTGCGCCCCCGTAAGTACTCCCGACCGGGGCCCATCAAGCCGCGCCCATCGAGCCGCCTCGCCGTCCCCGGTTCCTCCACCTCCCGCAGTCTCTCGCTCATGGCCGGTTGCATCTGATCTGATGGATAAGTGGGATCGAATCCTGCGTCCCGAGAACATTGTCGTGGGACTGCAATCGCGAAAAAAGTTCGACGCGCTGCGTGAGTTGACCGCCGTGTTCGATGGTGACGACGCCGTCACCGATCGGAAGTCATTCCTGTCGAATCTCATCCTGCGCGAGAAGCAGAGCACCACCGGTATCGGCAGGGGGGTCGCGGTACCGCATGCCCATGAAGATTCGATTCGCCGACAGATTCTCGCCATCGGCATCTCGCGTGAGGGCATCGAGTTCGACGCCGTCGACGGCGAACCCGTACACGTGGTGGCTGTTTTGGGGACACCGAAGAAACACCAGAAACAGCACATGGAGCTGCTCGCCGCCCTTTCCCGCGTGCTCCAGCACGAAAAAGTCAGGCAAACGTTGCTCGATGCCGGGAGTGCCGTGGAGGTGATCGATATCTTCAAGTGTTCTACTATATAGTCTTTACAACCTCTTTTTGTGCAACCGTTTATAGTTATTGACTGAGGCCAGACTCGGACCCGCATGGTCGGCGGACACAGTCGCCGCGGTCAGCTCACCGCCGACGGGGTCGTGCTGGGTCGATCTGCCGCAGGGACCCGGAGCGACAGATCTGGCCGTCGCTCGACTGCAGTCACTGCTCGAGCAGGGCGTTCGTGGTGACCGGATCCTGGTCCTTCTGCCGCAGCGCGACCGGCGCAGTCTGTACGAGTCTCCTGCCGCAGACAGACCACGGGCCGGCACGCGGCCGCAGGTCCACACCTATTACAGCCTGACAACTCGGCTGGTGCGGCTGTTCTGGCCCGTGGCAGCCGGTGACGCCGGCTTCCATCGGCCCCGACAGGCTCCCGTACAGCTGACCTACGAGACCGCCCAGTACGTGATGGGGCAGGTCGCCGAGCCACTGCTGCGCCAGGGATATTTCGAGGGACTCACCCTGCGTCCGCAACGGATCCTCTCGCAACTGCTCGACAACCTCAACAAGGCGGCGGTCAACGGCTACGATGTCGCCCATGTGGCCGATCGTCTCCGCGCTGCCTGGACGGGAGACGGCGACCGGCTCGTCTACTTCGAGCAGGCCCAGACATGCGTCGAACGGTTTCGTGCCCACTGTCTGCAGCACAATCTTCTCGACGTCTCACTCGCCCTCGAAGTCTTCCGTACCCAGCTCGAACCACGGGCGGTGGTGGCCGCTTATCTCGACGAGCACTTCCGTCACCTTCTCGTCGAAGGTGTGGAGGAAACCGTCCCCGTGGCTCAGGACTTCGTCGGCCGGCGGCTCGAGGCCGCTGACTCCGCCTTCCTCGTGTCTCGGAGGAATGGCGGATTCCGGGTTTTTCTCGGCGTCGATCCCGAAGGCGCCGTCGCCCTGCGCTCCCGCTGCGCCACCGTGATATCTCTCGACGAGGGTCCGCCACGGCCGGCACGAATTCTGGGCGAGGCCCTGGCTCGGCGCATCGAGGGCGGGGGAGTGTCCCGTACGTCGGCAGATTCGGCCGAGGCTGAATCGGTGCGCCGCCTCGTGGACCGTCACCGCGGTGGCATGGTCGACGCCGTGGCCCGCGAGGTGGTTCGTCTCGTCAGCGAAGGCGAGGCACAGCCGGGGGACATCGCCATCATCGCCCCGCATGCCGACGGTGTGCTCCGTTTCCTCATCGACGAGGCCCTGGGGGCGGCGGGAATTCCCTGCGCCATCGTCCGCCGCTTCGAGAGTCTGCGGGAAGAACCGGAAGTCCGGATCGCCCTCGCCCTGGCGGCCCTGGCGCACGACGGCTGGCGTCGTCCTCCTCATCTGAGCGATGTCGCCGAAGCGCTGGGTGTGGTACTCGGGATCGATCCGGTGCGCGCCAGGCTGCTGGCTCGGGCCGGATACGACCCCCGCGCCGGAGGTCTGCGTTGTCTCGGTGACGATGAGGTCCTGGCTGAACGGGCGACACCGGAAGCCCTGCAGGGCTACGAGGCGTTGCGCACGTGGCTGGAGGCCCGCCGGGCCGGGGAGCCGCTTTCTCTCGATCTTTTCTTGAGACGTCTCTTCGGTGAGGTACTGTCACGTCCTGATCTGGATCCGGGTGCTGGCGACACCTATGCCCGGCTCATCTCGTCGGCAGCCTGGTTCCGTCGATCGGCGCCCGCCATGGAGGACGCTCTTGGTGCCCGGGACCTGTCAGCGGCGGAAGGATACGTGGCCATGGTCGAGGAGGGCGTCGTGTCGGCAGCGCACACCGTACCGATGTCGGCAGCTGACGAAGAGTCGGTACTCGTCGTCGCACCGGTCTACACCTATCTGCTGGAGGAGCGTACAGCGCGGTACCAGTTCTGGCTCGATGTGGGGTCCATCAGCTGGTGGGAACCACCGCACCAGCCGCTGACCAACCCCCACGTGCTGGCCCGGGGGTGGCAGCCAGGCGGCCGCTGGACGGATGCCGTCGACTTCGAGACGCGCAACCGCGTACTGGCGCGACTCGTGCGGGGTCTGTGCAGCCGGGCGTCGGGTACCATCTATCTATGCTGGAGCGAGACAGAGGGAGGAGCGGGCTCAGGACATGCTGCCGACACGCCACTGCTGCGCGCGGCCATGGATCTGCTCGGTCCGCTGGAAGAGGCACCATGACCGTCGCCCCTGGTGCGGACTTCGAGCCGCGACCCGGCCAGCGTGAGATTCTCGCCTATGAGGCAGGGTGGATGGGCGTCGCCGCGGTGCCCGGCAGCGGCAAGACGACGACGATCGCGGCCCTGGCGGCGCGCCTGCTCGACGGCAGGTTCCAGGGCGAGGGCCCGCTCGGCGACAGCGGCGAGGTCCTCGTCGTCACCTACCAGAACACGGCGGCTGAATCTCTGCGCAGCCGTATCGGTCGGCAACTGTCCCGCCAGGGGCTGCCGCCCAGCGGCTATGCGGTGCGTACCCTCCACGGCCTGGCCTACAGCATCGTGCAGATGTGGCCGGGTCATGCCGGGACGACATCCGACTTCCGCGTCCTCGACGATCGTTCGCAGCGCGATCTCATCGATCGGGCCGTAGCCGAATGGAATGCCGAGAACACACCCACCTGGGGCCGGCTGGCACCGGGGGATGACAGTACCTACGACGCGGCGTGGGAGGAGAACTGGCGGCGTATCGCCGCCGGACTGGCGCGTACGAGCATCGCGGCGGCCAAGAACCGGCGCCTCGATGCCGAGAGATTGCTCGTTACCCTCGCCGACATCCGCCGGTCGGGGGGGCAGGCCGAGGAACTGCCCGGGATGCTCTACCTGCGGATCGGCGCCGAAATCTTCGCCCGCTACCAGCAGCTGGTCGAGACGTCGGCAGGGATCGACTTCAACGACATGGTGCGGCTCGCCGTCGATCTGCTCGAAGCGCACCCGGATATGGCGGCGCGGCTGAACGAACGCTGGCCGGTCGTGTTGGAGGATGAAGCGCAGGACAGCGTCCCCCTGCAGGAGGACCTGCTGGGTCGCCTCACGACAGCGCATGGCCACTGGATCCGGGTCGGCGATCCGAATCAATCGATTACGAGCACCTTCACGTCGGCCGATCCCCGCTTCCTGCGACGATTCCTCGATCGCGAAGACGTGACCGCTCTGGAGATGCAGGTATCGGGTCGCTGCGCCCCCCCCGTGATGAATCTGGCCAACGACCTGGTCGACTGGGTGTGTACCGCCTATCCGGTCGTCGAGGTGCGCACCAGCGCCTTCCGTCGGCAGCACATGACACCCACCGAGGCCGGTGATCCGCAGCAGAATCCTGCGGCAGAGCGCAGCGGCATCGCCTTGCGCGGTTACGAACATCGCGATGAGGAGCTGATGGCGGTGGCAGGCCGGGCGCGGCGGTTCGCCGAAAGCCAGCCGGAGTCCACCCTGGCCGTGCTCGTGCCGACGAATCGGCTTGGTTATGAGCTGGCGGATGTTCTGAGGGCTCAACAGATCCCCTTCGACGAGCGCCTGCAGAGCTCTCGATCGTCGCGCACCGTCGTCGATCAGCTGGTGGCCATCCTGGCCTTCGTCGCCGATCCTCTCAGCTCCCGTGCGTTGGCTGGCGCCTTCGGGGCGACGACGGAACCGCCGGGCGATCCACAGCCGTCGCCGAACGATGATCTCGGTCCCCTGGTGCGCAGCTGCTACCGCTCGGAGAGCCTGCTCTACCCCGGGCCCGGCGTCGCTCTCACCGACGCCTTCCCACCCGTACAGGCCCTGCGCGACGCCGACCTGACACCGTTGGCCAACCTGGCAGTACGAGCCAGGCGCTGGCTGGCGGCGGCCCCGTTCACGGTGGATCAACTGGTCCTGGCCATCGCCGACGATCTCTACGAAGGGGAGGATCTCGCTCGGGCGCACCGGGTCGCCCAGTTCCTGCGTCGACGGGCCGACCAGAATCCCGCCTGGCGCCTGCCGGAACTGGCGGCCGATCTGAAGCGCGCCGACGCTGCCCGCGAAGTGCTCGGCGGGGAAGAGGACGCCGCTTTTGAACCGCGCCCCGGGCAGCTGACGGTAACCACCATGCACAAGGCCAAGGGCATGGAGTGGGACCTGGTCTATCTGGTCAGCATCGACGGTCTCGAATTCCCGGGCACGACCCAGGACTACTTCCGTGGCCATCAGGAACACCTCGGTGGCGATCCAGCGGATCTTGCCAGGACCCAGCTGAACGCCCTGTTCGATCCGGCCCCAGCAGGTGATGCCGGCGCTGCGGTCGTGGCGGCGACGGCCCGTGCGGGACAGGTGGAGTACATCGGCGAGCGCCTGCGTCTGCTCTACGTGGCGATCACGAGGGCACGACGGTACCTGGCGATCAGTTTCAGCCAGCACGTATCGGCCGGTCAGCGCACCCGGCATGTGCCCGATGCCATGGTCTTTCATCGTCTGCGCACGCTGCTCGAAACTCGACAGGAGCAAGGGTGACCCTGCAGCTGAGCCAGAGCGCCCTGGCGGCCTTCACCCGTTGTCCGCAGCGGTTCTACCTGCGATTCGTGCGCCGTCTGCAGTGGCCGGCGCCGCTCACCGGGTCCGAGCAGGAATGGGAGCGATCCCTGCACCGCGGTCAGGAGCTGCACCTCTTCATCCAGCAGGCCGCTCTCGGCATGGACGTGGACAGCCTGGTCCGTGCAGCGGGTGATCGACAGCTGTCACGCTGGTGGGAGAGCGTCATCGAGCATCCACCCCCGCAGCCCGAGGGCAAGGTGTACAGCGAGATCGAGCTGACGGTGCCGCTGGGCGATCATCGTCTCGTGGCCCGTTTCGACCGGCTCATCGTATCTGATTCCGGCATCCACATCGTCGACTGGAAGACGGGGACGCCACAGGATGTCACCCGCCTGGAGCGCAGCTGGCAGACCACCGTCTATCGATTCGTCGCCGTCGAGGCGTCGACACAACTGACATCAGGGGAGGCAGGAGTGAGGCCATCGGACATCGGCTTCACTTACTGGCAGGCCGAGGCGCCGCAGGCACCGCTGGTACTGGTTTACGACGAAGCCGGCCACGAGGCGGCACGGGAGCGGATCACGGCAGCGTTGGCACGGATCGAGCAGCGCCTGGCGGCGGTAGAGGAGGCCGGCTTCGAGCGCACCACCGACCTCGATGCCTGCAGGCACTGTCCGTACCGGTCCTACTGTGAGCGCGGTCGGGAGGCGGCGCCAGGACAGGAAGTGGATGCTGATTTCGAGGATGCCGACACCTGGCCGGCGGATGCTGAGGAGGACCTGGTTTGAGGCGGTGGGCACTGCTGCTGGTGCTGGCTGCGTGCGATGATCAGACAGTGATCGACATGCCGCAGGGGCGGCCGCAGTTCGTCGACATGGCGGCCACGGCAGGACTCCGCGACCCCGTCGTGGCCGGTGAAGCCGGGCAGAAACGGCATATCCTCGAAGCCAACACGGGGGGCGCCGCGCTGTTCGACTATGACGGCGACGGCGATGTCGATGCCTTCCTCGTCAACGGCTGGCGGTTTGGCCTGAACCGGCATGCACCCGACGCCCCGACGTCACGCCTGTACCGGAACGACGGCGCCGGACGCTTCACCGATGTGACGCAGTCGGCGGGTGTCGGTCACAAGGGCTGGGGCATGGGATGTGCCGCATGGGACGTCGATGGCGACGGCTGGACGGACCTGTCAGTCACCGCCGCCGGGCAGGACGTCCTCTACCACAATGACGGCGATGGTACCTTCAGCGAGAATCAGGATGCTCAGTTCGGTAGTTCCGGATGGTCCACCGGGATCGGTGCCGCCGATTACGACGGGGATGGTGATGTCGATGTCTACGTCGCCAGTTATGTCGATCTCGGGCCGGATCCGGCCGTGACTCGACCGGATTCTTTCGCCTTGTGCACCTGGCGCGGTGTGACCGCCTTCTGTGGCCCGGCGGGTTTGCCGGGCGCCGTCGATCTGTTGCAGCTGATGGACGGGGACGGCCTCTACCGTGATGCCAGCCAGCAACTCCGATCCCGGCCGGCCTACTATGGTCTGGGTGTCCTCGCCGGCGACTTCGACGGTGATGGTGACGCCGACATCTACGTGGCCGACGATTCGACGCCGAATCTCTTATACCGGAATGACGGCGGACTCTTTGTCGACATCGCCGCCGCGGCCGGGGTGGCCGTCAGCCTCGACGGTCGGCAACAGGCGGGTATGGGAATCGCGGCCGCCGATATCGACGGGGACGGCGGCATCGACTTCGCGGTGACCAACTTTTCTCACGACCATGTCTCGCTCTATGCCAGTCAGGGCGACAGCGTTGGCACCGGTCGCTGGGAGGATCTCAGCTACGCCCACGATGTGGGACGTCACACCCTGTCGACGCTGGGCTGGGGGGCCGGCCTGGTCGATTTTGACAATGACGCAGACATCGATCTGTTCGTCGCCAACGGTCACGTCTACCCTGCCGTCGGCGACGCCGGGATCGGTACTTCCTACAAACAGCTGAACCAGCTGTTCGACAACGATGGCGGTGTGCTGCGTGACGTGGGTGAGCGGTCGGGACCAGGCCTGCAGGTGGTGGAATCCAGTCGCGGCGCCGCCTTCGGCGACGTCGATGACGATGGCGATGTGGACATCCTCGTTGTCAATCTTGATGCACCGCCTTCCCTGCTGCGCAACGACGGGGGCAACCGTCTCGCCTGGTTGAGTATCAGCCTCGTCGGGCCCGCGACGAATCGAAGTGCCATCGGCGCTCGCGTGGAGGTTACAGCCGCGGGCCGTTCGCAGTGGCGGGAGCTGCGGGCCGGAACCGGGTACCTCTCCCAGGATGACCATCGTCTGCACTTCGGCCTGGGCACGGCGTCGACGGCGACGGTACGGGTGCGCTGGCCGGACGGTCTCTGGCAGGAGGCGGGTGAGGTGGCTGTCCGCCAACGGCTCCGCCTCGAGCGGCCTACCTCACCGGCTCACTGACCGAGCCGAAGAGCGTATGCGACGTCGTGCGCTCGACGGCGACGCGGACCACGCGGTTGGCCGGCACCGGTTCGGGGAAGATGGTGGTCTTGCCCTGACGCGATCGGCCGAACTGGGTCGTGGTGCCGTCGTCGGCGGGGCGCCTGCTCTCACCTTCCACCAGAACCTCCACCTGCTGTCCCACCATCGTGGCGTTGATCTGGCGCGAGATCTCTTCCTGGAGCTCGATGACACGCTGCAGTCGCTCCGTCTTTACCGGGTCCGGCACATCGTCCGGCATGGTTCGTGCCGCCTGCGTGCCGGAGCGCTGCGAATACTTGAACATAAACGCAGAATCAAAGCGCATTTCTTCCATGAGGTCGACAGTGGCTTGGAAGTCCTGCTCCGTCTCGCCGCAGAATCCGGTGATGATGTCCGTCGTCAGGGCCAGGTCGGGTACAGCCTTTCGTAATGCCGTTACCAGTTGCCGGTAGCGGACGGCGGTATAGCCGCGTTGCATCGCCAACAGCTGGGTCTCGCTGCCGGACTGCACCGGCAGGTGGAGGGAAGGGCAGACCTGGGGCGTCTCGGCCATGGCGGCGATGACGTCATCGGTGAAATCGACAGGGTAGGGAGAGGTGAAGCGCACACGTTCGATACCGTCCACGGCGGCGACGCGGCGCAGCAGTCGGGCGAAGTCGGTGTTGCCATCATCATACGAGTTGACGGTCTGACCCAGCAGAGTGACCTCCCGGAAGCCATCCTCGGCCAGCGTCCGGACCTGACGCAGGATCTCGTCGGCGGGCAGGCTGCGCTCCCGACCGCGTACATACGGTACGATGCAGAAGGTGCAGAACTTGTCGCAGCCGCGGATGATGGTGACCCAGGCATTGGTCGCCTTGCGGTTTCGCCGCGGATCGACACCGATGTAGTTCTCCTGCCGACTGAGGCGGGTGTCGAGCAGGGTTTCATCGGAGGTTTCGGCCAGCAGGGCGGGCAGGCGGCCGTAGGTGTCGGGACCGGCCACCAGATCTACCCAGGGAGCCCTCGTGGGCAGCGAATCCGCCAGATGCTGCGCCATACACCCGAGAATGCCCAGCGTCAGGTCGGGCCGCTGGCGGCGCAGACCGTTGAGCTGGCTGGCGCGACCGATGACTCTCTCCTCGGCATTCTCACGCACAGCGCAGGTATTGATCAGAATGATGTCCGCCTCCTCCGGCGCCGACACGAGGCGGAAGCCAGCGTCGCCGAGAATGGAAGTCACCGTTTCGCTGTCGGCGACGTTCATCTGGCATCCGTAGGTCTCGACGTAGACGGATCGGGAGGTCGGCCGGGAGTCGATCGTTGCCGCCGTCGACGATGACTTGCTCCGGTGCGGTCCGGTGACATCGTCCAGCATGGGCAGCTCGGCGAAGGTGTCGCTCACGGTCCCGCCTTCCATTCGCCGAACAGGACATCCTCCCGTGCCCGGGTCACCCGCACGGTGTCATATCGGTTCGGCGCCGTGTCCGGTCCGGGTTCGTACCGCAGCCGCAGGTAGTTATCGGTCAACCCCGTGGCGAGGCCGTCGGCGATCTGTTCGGTGAGGACCTGTACTTCGCAACCCAGATGCGACCGATGGAAGGCGAGCCGCTTGGCCTGGCCGAGGCCGATCAGATCACGGCCCCGTGCCGTTTTCGTCTGACCCGTAACATGGTCCGGAAGCCTCTGCGCCGGTGTGCCCTCGCGCAGGGAGTAGGAGAACACATGCAGGTAGGTCAACGGCAGGGATTCGAGCAGGACACGGGTCGTTTCGTGGTGGCCGTCCGACTCTCCGGGAAAACCCACCATCACATCGGCGCCCAGGGCGCATCCCGGAATGCGTTCGGCGATCTGCCGTACCCGGTCGCCATATTCAGCCCTGGTGTAGCGCCGTCCCATCCGCCGCAGGATGTCGTCATCACCGCTCTGCAGGGGGATGTGCAGATGGCGGCAGAGGTGCGTCGACCCGGCGGCGTAGTCGATGAGGTCGTCGGTGATGTACCCCGGCTCCACGGAGTTGAGCCGGATGCGGTCGAGGCCGTCGATGGTCTCCAGGCGGCGCAACAGGTCGACGAGGGCGTCGCGGTCGCCGAGGTCGAAACCGTAGCTGCCGGAATGTACGCCGGTGAGGGCCAGTTCACGGTACCCGGCGTCGACCATGTGCTGCGCTTGCGTGAGGATCTGCTCCGCCGGCCGACTGACCCCGGCGCCCCGTACCGTGGGGATGATGCAGTACGTGCAGTGTTCGTCGCAGCCGTCCTGGATCTGCAGGGTGCCGCGCGTGCGGCCCCCATCGACGGCCCCGTCGATCTGCAGGAAGCTCTCGGTTCGAGGTCGATCGGTGCCCGGCGCCAGCCTGGCCGGATCGATGGCCCCGCCCTCGGCGAGCCCGTCAGCGACGGCGTCCACGAGACCGGCCTTGGCGCTGTTGCCGACGATGAGACTGGCACCGGCATCCGTTAACTCCTCCGGCCGGCGCTGGGCGTAGCAGCCCGTGGCGACAACGATGGCGTCGGGTTGGCGCCGTCTGGCGCGACGTACCGCACGGCGGGAGTCGGCATCGCCGGAACCGGTGACGGTACAAGTGTTGACGACGTAGACATCGGCATCCTGATCGAAGGGCACGACCTGGTAGCCGCGGCCCTGAAACCCGACGCACAGAGCCTCGGCTTCGTACTGGTTCAGCTTGCAGCCGAGATGCTGAACCGCAACGCGCAGCGGGGTGGCCGACTCACGCAGCGGGGCATCAGCCAACGCATCCAGAGAGTTGGTCGCAGTCGTCAAACCTGGGGGAAAGTCCTGTGGCAGAAGGGGATGGACGGGAGACTGAAGAACCTATGGGCGGCTCCAACCAGGCGCAACACGACAGTCACCTTTGATGGAGCTGCCCATCTGCGGTTAGCTTGGACACGCACCGGTTTCGTATTCCGCACGAAATGACGGAAAGGGCGCGCAGATGCATCACAATCCTGAAAGAACGCGGAGGCGGCGTCGAGCCGGGGTCCTGCTGGTACTGTTGGCCGGCCTCATCGCGTGGGACCTGCACACGAATCTCGCGCGTACCCTGTTCATCGGCCCGGCCGATTCGCAGGATGGTTCACAGCAGCCGCTCCAGGTGGAGGGACTGCCTCTGTTGCGTCCAGGAACTCTGACCCTGGGACATGGCGCAACCACCGTGGCGGTGGCGGCCTCGATCGACCCGTCGTTACCAGCGCCGTCGCCGACGGATGCCAGCCTGACCTACGATCAGGTGGATGACATCGTGCGCCGCGCTCTGGATCTCGACCAGTCCGGGCACTCGATCCGTGATGTCATCAACAGCGACGACTGGGTTCTCATCAAGGTGAACTCGGTGACGAATCGTGGTCGCCTGGACCAGAGAGACAGCGAGTCCGGTTTCTACTACGGCGGCTTCGAGCACCCCGGGCAGATCACCGATCTGCGCGTGGTCAAGAGTGTCATCACCTATCTCATCGATCACGTGGGTCCTCGTCGTATCACCATCGCCGAGGGCGGCGCCGAATCACCCCGACGCGGTGAGCCCGGTTTCCCCACGGGTGTTGAGCAGGACGCCTGGTCAGCCGTCTACCCGCAGTTCGACAACCTGTCCTACATCGGACTGCTGGATGAGTTCGTCGCCATGGGCACGGCCACCGTGGTCGACACGTCCGATCTCAACTACGCCCCATGGCGCCAGGAGCCTATCCCGGGAGGCGCCATTCAGCGACTTGGCGTGACGCGTCTCTCCTATGATGGCGCCCAGTTCGGCTTCCACGTGGATGGCACCGGCTCCTTCCGGTCGGCGGGTTTCTTCATGCCCGCACCGATTCTCGACGCCGACAAGGTGATCTCCATTCCGGCCATGAAGACGACGATCTACGGCACGACGCTGGCGATCAAGAACTACGTGGGCACGCTGGCCTCAGGTGCGTACGGAGACGGCACTTCGAAGGCGCAACACTACCAGAACAACCCGGAGCACGGGTATGTGGATCTCATGTCGTACAACCCGCCCGCCTATTCGGTCATCGAAGGCTTCTGGGGAACCGAGGGGGACGGCCCGCAATGGGGGCTGAACGTGCAGCACAATGTGGTCGTGGCCGGCGCCGACCCGGTGGCGACGGAGGCGATTGCCAATCTCACCATGGGATTTCAGCCCATGGATCTGGAAGCCCTCATGCTGGCGGCGGCAAAGGGTTTCGGCACCCTCGATCGGGACAACATCCGCGTTGTCGGTCGTCAGCCGGAGACGGTGCAGCGCAACTTCATCAAGTCACGGGGCGGCAACAAGAGGGGATTCTTCTACGGCCGTGGGATCCGCCGCTGGCTCGTGGCCGGACCCTTCGATGGCAACGACATCAACATCGAGCATGTGCCAGCAGAGGACCGGTTGCAGCCCATGGAAGGCATGCCCGTGGGCGAGGCGCAATGGGTGCGGGCCGAACATCTCGGGTATTCGGCCGAACGTCTCGACCTGGGCGCCATCTTCGGCACCGCACAACGCCAGTCATCCTACGCCTACACCGAGGTCCATTCCGATCACGACCAGGACGGTATGCTCTGGCTCGGGTACGACGAACACCTGAAGGTCTGGCTCAACGGCGAGGTGGTGTTCGAAAAACCGTCACGTACGGTGTTCCATCTGGCCGGTGACCGTGTTCCCGTACAGCTGCAGCGGGGGGAGAACCGGCTGTTGCTCAAGGTGGGCAACTTTGCCGGTGACACCTTCCTTGCCGCTCATGTTGTCGACGAGGATGGGGATCGTCTTCCGGGGATCCGCTTCGCCCTTCCGGGGGAGGTCATCACCGCCGTCACCGATCTGACGGAGGGGGCAACGCCCGACGGTCCTTCTCTGCTGGGCAACTATCCCAACCCCTTCAACCCGGTGACACACGTGCGCTTCGCACTCGATGAGCCGGCGACGACACGTATCGTCATCTATGCCCTGAGCGGGCAGCGCATCCGTACACTGGCAGCCGGAAGAGCCACGGCCGGTGTACACGAGGCCATATGGGATGGACGGGACGACGCGGGGCACAACGTGGCCAGCGGCGTGTATCTGGCCTCGATGGAATTGGTGTCGGACGGCGGCCGTCGCTTCCGTCAGTCACGGCCCATGACACTGCTCCGGTAGGCTAAAGCCTCATGCCGGCTGCAGCTGGGCGTAGGCGGCGACCACGCGCTTGGTTGTGCCGCCAAAACGGATCGACAGTTTCGTGTCGCTGCCGGTGCCCTCCCGGCCGACGATCTGGCCGCGGCCCCAGGCCGGATGGGCCACCCAACGGCCGACGGCGAGAGGATCGTCCCCTCCGGAGGCGTCGCTGAAGTCTTCGTCGGGAACGTAGTGGACCCCCGTAGGCGTTTCGGCTCTGGGCGCAGGAGACTTCGCCGCTGGCTGTGCGTACGCTGAGGGGGAGATCCGCCTCGGCGCAGAAGACTGGGACCCACGGCCCTGACGCCGGCCACGTCCTGGGCCACCGGCGGGTGCGCCCCAGTTCAGCTGTGCCTGCACTTCCACGGTCTCCACCAGTTCCTGCGGGACCTCCTCGAGGAATCGTGACGGCAGCATCTCACGGCCCTGGCCGAAGAGATAGCGCCAGCGGGCGTAGCTCAGCAGCAGGTGTCGACGGGCACGGGTGATGCCGACGTAGCAGAGGCGACGCTCCTCCTCGATGGCACGGGGCTGCGTGCGGCTCTCCTCGATCGCTCTCTGTGTGGGGAAGATCTCCTCTTCCATGCCACAGATGGCGACGACGGGGAACTCGAGTCCCTTGGCTGCGTGCAGTGTCATCAGGGTCAGCGTGCCGCCAGAAGCCCCGGCCAGCGCCTCATCCTCAGACGTCATCAGGGCCACGTCTTCGAGGAACTGGCTCAGGCCGATGTCCTGCCCATCGTGCCGGGCGGAGAACTCCGACATGCTGTTGACCAGTTCGCCAAGGTTGTCGATGCGACCGTCGGCCTCGGGGGTGTCGAGTTCGCGCAGGGCCTCCAGGTAGCCGCTGCGTTCGAGCACTTCCTGCGCCAGTTCGGGCAGACTCAGACGATTCTCGCCGATCTCCTGCGCCAGGCCCGACATGAGCTCACCGAAGCCGGCCACCGCCTTCACCGCACGTCCGCCGAGGCCGGGAACGTCGGCCGCGTGCAGGGCCGCCTGCAACAGGTCGGTGTGGGTCTGCCGCGCGAAGAGGGCGATCTTCTCCACCGTCGTGTCGCCGATGCCGCGCTTGGGCGCATTGATGACGCGCAACAGGCTGATATCATCGGCGGGATTCACCAGCAGCCGCAGGTAGGCGAGGACGTCCTTGATCTCCTTGCGTTCATAGAACCGAATTCCGCCGACGATGACGTAAGGCATCTTGTGCCGGCGCAGCTCCTCTTCCAGCACGCGGGACTGGGCATTGGTTCGGTACAGGACGGCCGCCTCGGACAGGGTGTAGTCGTGCTGGCGGCACTGTTGCCGGATCTGATCGACCACGTGACGGGCTTCGCCTCTGTCGTCGCCGCATTCGGCCACCTGGATTGGGTCACCCTCACCGATGGCCGTCCACAGGTTCTTGCCCTTGCGGTCGACGTTGTTGTCGATGACGGCATTGGCCGCGGCCAGGATACGTCCGGTGGAACGGTAGTTCTGCTCGAGCCGGACGACGACGGCTTCGGGGTAGTCCTTCTCGAAGTCGAGGATGTTGCGGATGTCGGCGCCTCGAAACTGATAGATGGACTGATCGTCATCGCCGACGACACACAGATTGCGGTGCTCGGCGGCCAGCAGTTTGGTCAGCAGGTACTGAGGGCGGTTGGTGTCCTGATACTCGTCGACGAGGATGTGCTTGAAGCGGTTGCGCCACTTGTCCAGCACCTCTGGGTGTCGTTGCAGCAAGTGTACCGGCTCGACGATGAGATCATCGAAGTCAAAGGCGTTGTTGGCGCGCAGGCCTTGCTCATAGGCCTGGTAGATGTCGGCCACACGGCGCTTGTGGGGGTTGTGGGCGACGCTGCCGGCGAAGGTGGCCACGTCCGTCATGGCGTTCTTGGCGCGGCTGATCTCGCCATGCACCTGGCGGATGGGGAAGTCCTGTTCCGACAGGTCCAGTGCCACCAGGATCCGGCGCACCAGCGCCCGGCAGTCGTCGGTATCGTAGATGGTGAAGTCGGAGTGCAGGCCGAAGGCCTGGGACTCATAGCGCAGCAGGCGGGCGCAGACGGAGTGGAATGTGCCGATCCACAGTCGCCCGGCGGCTTCGTCGCCGACGAGGTGTTCGATGCGCTCGCGCATCTCGCCGGCGGCCTTGTTGGTGAAGGTCACGGCCAGGATGTTCCACGGCGCCACACCGGCATGGTCGATGAGATGGGCGATGCGCTGGGTGAGGACGTGAGTCTTGCCCGAGCCGGCACCGGCCAGCACCAGCAGCGGCCCCGACGTCTGCTGCACAGCGGCGCCCTGTTCGGGATTCAACTCCTGGTTGGCGGTGTCGGCCATCAGTTGACGCCGCGGGCGGCAGCCCGAGCCTGACGCCGGATGGTCCTCTTGGCCACCACGTGTTCGGCGTTGGTACGGCTGAACACATGGGTACCGTCGCCGCGGGCGACAAAATAGAGATACTCGGTGTCGGCCACCGGATGCAGTGTGGCGTGCAGAGAGGCGGCGCCGGGGTTGCCGATGGGACCGGGGGGCAGACCGCGGTGCATGTAGGTGTTGTACGGAGACTTCACTTTCAGATCCTGGTTGGTCAGGTGCGTTCTGTGTTCGCCCAGGGCAAACTCGACGGTGGCGCAGGACTCGAGTCGACGGTTGAAGCCCAACCGGCGCAGGAAGATGGCGGCGATGAGGGGCCGCTCCTGGGCGGCCACGGCTTCCAGTTCAACGATGGACCCCAGGGTTACCGCCTGGTGCAGGGACAGACCCACCTGGCTCAGGCGATCGAAATCGGCGTCGGTGAAGACCTCGAAGAACTGCGCCACCATGAGACGGGCGATGCGTTCTTCGGTGATGTCCTGTGGCAGCAGATAGGTCTCGGGGAAGAGATAGCCCTCCAGTGTCGGGGCGGCGACGCCGAGGTCGCGGATGAGCTCTTCGGTTTCGGTGACAGCGACGAACCGTGCTGAATCTGCGAGTCCGGCCTGCGCCAGCAGCGCCGCCGTCTGTGTACGGGTCCGGCCTTCGGGGATGGTGACCCGGACCAGTTCGAGGGGTGCTTCGAGAAGGTCATTGAGGATCCTCCCCGTCGGGTGTCGACCGTCGAGGGCGTAGTTGCCGGCCTCCAGTCTCCCGGCCACACCGCGCCATCTGGCAATCGCCTCGAACCATCTCGCACTGCGGATGACACCCATGGCCTGCAGGCGTGTGCCGATGGCGCGGGCCGTCATGCCGTCCTCGATGCGGACCTGTTGCTGCGCGGAGTTCGTGGGGCCGTCGAGGTGCCGTATCGTCAGGCCCAAACCGAGGGCGAAAACGGCGAGGATCAACCCGACAAAGGCAGGGACTTTGAGCCTTGAACGAGTCACGGGCGGATTCACCAGCGGTTGTCGAGGGCGATCATCCGGTGGACGGGCGATCGACAGACGGGGAGAAAGCTGTGCGTCTTCGGAGGGAGGTAGCTCAGTTTACCGGGGGGGTTGGCCCCTGTCAACCCGGCCGTCGAGCCGCCGATCAGCGACGGAACAGTTCGAGAAAGAAGCGGTGCAGTGTGGGATTGAGAGGCAACGGACGAGGAGCTGAATCGGCGACATCCTCATCATTCTCGTCATAGACGGTATGGCTCACCGGGTCGCGCGATGTGGCCGGTCGCAGACCCTTCAGATACGACCGGTAGCGCTTCCGACGCGGGGCGTATTCCTCTTCCAGTTGCCTGAACAGGTCTCCCAACTCCTCCTCGCGCAACCTGCGATCCGTCTCCAGGGCGCCAAGCTGCTCGGAGAAGGGGCGGCCGAAGCCCCAGCAGCGCTTGTGCGCACTCAGATGGACGAGGTCACCGCCGGTGACCAGGCCGGATCCGGTGATGCCGCCGGCAGCAAACACCTGGGTCCGCCCGGCGTCCCGCAGACTACGATTCTGCACGACCTTGCCGCTGTGGCTGGCCTGGACGAGCTCCGACAGCAGATTGCGTATCGAGTCTTTTGGCGTGACCTCGCGCGTTGGGTGGGCGACCGCCTCCACCAGGGCGCTGCGCAGAACGCCTTCATAGCGGTCCTCCAACACCTCCGGCTCACCGTAGATCTCGACAAACAGATCCTGGCCGACAGCACAGATGCAGCCAACCTGCCCCGGGCGCAGAGGGAAGATCTGGCTGAGACTGTCAACATCGTCCCCGAACTGGTCGTAGATGGCGCACACGTCCTGGGTGGAGCTGACCGTGCCGGTATGCTGCAGGTATTCCTTGATCCGGTCCCAGATCCGGTGCTGATGGTTCTCTCCGTGACGGGCCAGCTGTTCCAGCTTGAAGGCGCGCAGGTACCAGGGACAGGCCTCGGCCTCGGTGAACTCGGCCTGGAACACGGTGGGCTGACCGGCCTCGACACAGTTGACCGGCAGGGAGGCGCGGCGGCCGGGTGGGACCAGACAGCTGAACTGAACGGAGCGCAATTGCGTCGGCCCCACGAGGATATCGGATTCACCTACCAGGATCGTCGTCGACAACGGGTTGTCCACGTGGACCTGACTGACGACACCCGTGTCCGACAGGCGGACCCCCCGACGCAGGCCCTGGGACAGGGTGATCACGTGTGGCGGCTCCGCGGGCAACGGTCGTGTGGGAAACAGAGGGTAGACGACCATGTTCGGCAGGTTTGCCGTCGGATCGTAGAGCGGGGGACCGATGGTGAGGGCGTCGACAGTGCGTTGCAGCGTGTCGGCCAGGGAAGAGGCCATCAGAGGAGCCCGGCGATGAGATGGTAGAGCCCGACACCAAAACCGAGGCTGCAATACCCGGCGAGTACGGCAAGCCCGACGATGAGGGGAAACAGCAGAACCATCCACGGATCAACGCGGCCACCGGGGAGGCTCTTGAGTTCGAGGACGGCGATGGTCGCATCGTGGCCGAAGACGGTCCCCAGCGACGCCGTCAGGCCGGCGAGGATCAGTTGCAGGCGGTTCCACTGAAGCAGGGCATCCAGCAGGAGAACGGCGGAGATCGACAACAGGAGGCAGACCGGCCAGCGCAGGTGGCCGCCGAAGCGGGACTGGAGGCAGGTGGCGTAGAGAGCGGCCGCCGAGTAGGGGCCGAGGACGAGCATGCCGCAGCTGATCCCCAGGGCCAGGGTCAGCCACGACAATGGCTTTGGGGTCCCAGAGGGCGACGACGAAGCCGGCGCCGAACAGCACGACCAGAGGGGTGCGTGCCGCCTCGAGGCGATCGGAGAAATTGGTGAAGGGATCCATCTATACAGTCTTATCGGCGTCGACTGCCGAACACGCCAGCACGGTGGTGGACGGCCCCAAGGTCAGGGCTAGTGTCCTGTCGCAGAAATCCGTCGACATTCGGACGGCGTCTCGCCGTCCGAATTCGTCAACGTTTCTCTGCGACAGGACACTAGCGGTAGAGGTCCTCAGCATCAGGCTCGATGCGTTCGGTGATCTTCACCGCTCGCTTGCTGCCCTGCAGGCCGACGCGGCCGAAGTATTTCGGACGGTCACCGACGAAGACGATGGCCGGATCATTCGTCAGGGTATCGAGCTTGACCACGTCGCCCACCTGCAGGCCGGCCACCTCGGTCAACGGCAGCGAGCCGCGGGCGACTTCCACCTCCACCGGGATCTTCGTCTTGCCCAGGGCGCGTTTCTGCCGCTCGAAGTGTTCGGCGTCCCGCCGCCCGCGCCCCTGGGGCACCGGATTGAGACGGGGCAACAGGGGATCGAGGGTGGACAGTGGGTAACAGATGTGGATGAGTCCTGTGGCCGAACGCGCGTTGGCCTCAAAGGCGACGACGAGTACGCCGTCCTGCGGCGCGGCGATCTGCATGAACTTCGGATTCGTCTCCAGGGCGACCTCGGTGACCTCGATGCGGGCCACCGGCTCCCACGTGGCCTCGAGGTCGGCGAAGATGCGTGTCGCCAGCTTGTTGATGACATTCATCTCGATCGAAGTCAGGGCCCGAGCATCACCGGTGAAGCCGCGGCCCTGTCCACCGAAGGCGCGGTCGACGACGGCCATGATCAACTCATTGCCGAAGGCCAGGATCGCCTGCCCACCGTGGGGCTCGATGGTCAGGCTGTAGGCCGTACAGGGATTGGCCAGGCCCATGACGAATTCCTGATAGACCACCTGATCGCAGAAGGCCAGGTCGACATCGATCACCATGCGCATGTTGCTCGACAGCGTCGCCGAAAACATCCGCGCGAACTGCTCATGGATGCTCTCCATCCGACGGGTCTGATCTTTGTTGACCCGCTGCGGACGGCGGAAATCATAGGACAGAGCCGTGCCGCCAAAGCCTTCGGCGGCAGCGGGAGTCGACTTGGATTCCTTTGCCGCCGTGATCAGTTGATGCAGTTCCTCATCTGAGATCTCGTCACCCATGGGGACAAATATAGCACTGCGACGCCATTGCGCTTGATTGTACGCCGCGTGAACGAAGGGATTCAGAGAAAAGCCTGCAGGATCCGGATGCTCTGCCGATAGAGAATTCATACCACGTGGTATCAAGTGCCCTGAAGTTCACATCCGGAGAGATCTGGAGGAGATCGGCTCCGGGAAGGCGAGTGAGTTGTTCCGCGGGAACGGGAGGTTCCCGCGGAAGGGATGGTTCCCACGAACCGATGGAGGCCAAGGATGGTCAACGAAAACCAGTATCCGTATACCGGCGACGACGGCGCCGCGGTCACCGACGCCGTCGAGGACATGCCCTGGGCCCCCGCCGTGCTCTCGGACAAGGGGCTGTTCCTGTTGCTGCTCTACGACAAGGCCATTTCCTGCATGGATGAGGCCCTGGTGATGATCGAGCAGGGGGACATGGTCGGCAAAGGGGATCGCCTGATCCATGCTCAGGAGATCGTCCTGCAACTCACCGATGCTCTCGACAAGAGCACCGGCGACATCGCCGACAATCTCGAGCGCCTGTACCTGTATGTGTACCGCCGCCTCATCGAGGGCAACGTGCGACTCGATCGCAACGCCATCCTCGAAGCGAAGGGGATCATGAGAGATCTCTATGATGCCTGGCAGGCCATCATCCTCGGTCAGGACAGCTCCAGACCGGGCAACAGCTGGGAAGCCCACGCAGGGACCCGGTTGAGCGCCTGATCCACCGTTCAGAACCAGTCACACGTACAAGCTGCGGGCCGCATCCCTGAATGGGGGTGCGGCCCGTTGTCGTTCACCTTGACGATGGGGACGAGTGCCGGCAGATTCAGCCCGGCGTCGAAGGGGTTGCGATGGCGCCGGCGTGCAGGTACAGCATGCAGTAGATGACGACGCCACTCACGGAAACAAACATCCACACCGGCCACACCCAGACCGTCAGCCGGGCGTGCCGGGAGAAGCGTCCGCGGAGCGCGAAGTAGAGGGCGGCCAGGAGGAAGGGCACCATGAGCGTCGCCAGCAGAATATGTGGTACCAGGATGATGAAGTAGAAGATGCGTGTCCAGTCGTGCAATGGATACGGCACGGAGCCGACGCTGGTGTGGTAGACGAGATAGGAGCCGAGGAACAGAGCCGAGGCGAACATGGCGCCGATCATCAACCGCTGATGGCGGCAACGGTCGCCCCGGCGGATGGCGAGCACCCCGAGCACAAGCAGTCCTGTGTTGACACAATTGAGCCCGGCGTTGATGAGGGGCAGGTCGGCGACGGTCACCTGAGCCTGCCCCCGGCACAATCATGCAGACACCAGACAGCGGAAGGATCGGTAGAGTGCAGGATATCGTAGATGCCCATCACCACCTGTGGGACAGGGGACGGTTCCGCTACAGCTGGCTGCCGCAGGCGCCAGCTATCGATCATGACTATCTGTTGAAGGACTACGAAAGTGTGACCGCCGGCAGTGGTGTTGTCCAGTCCGTGCATGTGCAGGCCGACGTTGACGAGCCCTGGGCGCTGCAGGAGACGAACTGGCTGCTGTCGATGGCGGATGCGCCCGGCCCCGTCACGGCCGTGGTCGGCTGGGCCCCGGTGGAGCGGGCGTCGGAGCTCGAGACCTTCCTCGAGAAACAGGGGGACAATCCGAGGCTGAAGGGCTTCCGTCGACTGATACAGGGCGAGAGTGACGATGGTTTTGCTGCCAGGGACGAGTTCGTTTCGGGAGTGCGCCAGCTGGGCGAGGCGGGTTTCTCCTTCGATCTGTGTATCTACCACCATCAGCTGCCGGCCGTCATCGAGCTGGCCCGACAGGTGCCCGACACACCTCTGGTACTCGATCACATCGGCAAGCCGGATATCAAGGCCGGTCTGCTGGATCCCTGGCGCGAGCAGATCCGTGAGCTGGCAACGATGGACCACGTCTGCTGCAAGCTGTCGGGGATGGCAACGGAGGCCGATTTCGGCTCCTGGACGCTGGCCGATCTGCGTCCGTTCGCGGAAACGGTCATCGAAGCCTTCGGTTATTCGCGGCTGATGTTCGGCAGCGACTGGCCCGTGGCGACGCAGGCCGTCGACTATCAGCGGTGGCTGGACACGGTGGCCGAACTGACTTCAGGGGCGAGCGTCGGGGAACGGGACGCCCTGATGCGAGGCACTGCGACTCGGTTCTACCGACTGCAGTGAGCTAGTCGAATCCCATCTTCTTGCGCTGAATCCGCTTGCGCTTCTCCGCCTCGTCCTTTTCACCCTTTTCCGTCGACTCGCGCTCGTAGGTCAGCTCGATGTTCTTGATGTCTTCGTAGTACTGCCGCAGCTTCGTCTCCCGGGCTCGCAGAGGATCGACGATGACGGTGAGATCCTTGACGAGCTTCTTCTTCTCGTCCATGCCGTCGCGGATCTTGGCCAGGGCCATGTCCAGCTTCTGAATCTTCGGCGCCATGTCACCTGCCTGACGCGTGAACATCAGAATGGAGCGTACGCACATGACCAGGGCGCCGACGATGAGAATCCCGGCGATCACTTCGGTGCTGAGAAAGTCGAGGGGGTTCATGGCAGCAGAGGATAGCCAACGCCCGCGCGGGGGGCAACTGAGAATGGCCGGGAGCCAGACACCCGTTTCGCCTCAGAAGCCCAGTGCCATGGTCCAGAACGGTGACTTGCCGACGTCGAATTCGTCCAGTTGTGTCAGGCTGCCCGATGTCTCGTCCACCCGGAAGGAGCGCAGGCGGCCGTCGGCCTCACCGGTGCAGTAGCAGAAGCGCCCGGTGGGATCGATGTTGAATGAACGCGGGCTGGATGGTACCGGGAAATGGCCGAAGGGACTCAGCAGCCCATCGTCGGCGATGTGGAAGCCGGCGATGCTGTCGTCGGGCCCGCGGTTGGATGCGTAGGCCCATCTGCCGTTCGGATGAATTTCGATGTGGGCGGTGAAACTCTCTCCGGCATACCCGTCCGGCAAGGTGGATACGCTCTGCGCGGCCTCGAGCGTACCGTTGGCGGCATCGTACTGCTGCACGGTGACGGTGTTGCCCTGTTCGTTGACGGTGTAGACGACGTCGCTGCCGGGGCCGAAACACATGTGCCGGGGGCCTGTGTAGACCTCGGGGGGTCTCAGCTCGAAAGGGTCGTTCGCCGTCAGCTGCCCGGAGTCTGCATCGAAGCGAAATTGCGCTGTCTTGTTGTTGGGGCAGACGTGGGGGATGAAGACATACTCATTCGTCGCATCGATGAGGACCCCATGGGCCTTTTCACCCGTCTCGACGTGCTGAACCTGTTCGCCGATGGAACCGTCCTCGGCGATGCGGTGCACCGTCACGCCGCCGCCGGTGTAGTAGCTGCTGAGCAGAAAGCGGCCACTGTGATCGGTGACGGCAAGTGCCGGGGTGGCCAGTCCGGTATCGACACTGTTGATGTGCGCCAGAGCTCCGGTGTCGATGTCGAGACGAAAGCTGGAGAGCTTTGTGGACTCGACCTGGGCCCCGTAGACGATGCCGGATGCCCGGTGCAGATGCAGCGCGCCGATCGGCCCGTGGGCCTGGCTGACGGTGCTCAACTCGAGTCCACCCGTGTCGAGGTCCATCGCATAGGTTTTGATCTGCTCGTCGCCGGTGAGAGCGACGAAGACGAAACAGCGGTCTATTGGAGACATTGATGTTCCCTTTGTTTGAAACCCGGGAGGTTGCCTGTCTGCCTTGAAAGGTACTCCCCAAAGATTCGGATGCTACTGGTCCCCGCCCTGCCGAGTGGCAGCGCCGCCGAAACCAACACGAAGAGGAAGACTCGGTCATGACATCAAGGAATCGGATTCTGGCATGTGCTCTCTGCGCCGCCGGGCACATGTGGGCGCCGGCCGGCGATGCCGAGCACGCAGCCGCTGGCACAATGCAGTGGAATCTCGAGATCAGTGAGCAGGGACTGTGGGCGCCCATGAACCACGCCGCCGGCACGCTCTACTTCGGCAGCGACGATGGTGGCTTCTACGCTCTGGACGTGGCCACGCGCCAGATTGAGTGGCGCTTCGCCACGGGGGACATCGTACGCTCTGGATCGGCCTTGCTCGAGAGTGATGGCATCGCCTTCGCCAGCGACGACGGCTTCCTCTACGCTCTGGAACGGGACAGCGGCGCCGAGCGTTGGCGATTCGACCTGGAGTATGCCGATTTCTCCCGTCGCCTGCCGGCAGGCGATGCACCCTACCTGTACGACTACCTGCATTCCTCACCGGTCCTCGACGACGGAACCCTCTACATCGGTAGCGCCAGCGGAAATCTCCATGCCATCGACGCCGGTACCGGGAAGGAAACCTGGCGATTCGCCGCGGGTGAAAGCATTCGCTCTACACCCCTGATCGCGGAGGGTTTCGTCTACTTCGGCAGCTGGAACGGACGCGTGTACGCCCTCGATGCGACCACGGGTGAGCAGGTCTGGAGCTACAACACCGGGGGCATCATCCAGAGCTCGCCGGCCATCGGCGATGGCAAGATCTTCATCAGCAGTCGCAGCACCCACGTGTATGCTCTGGATGCTCTCACGGGCGAGGTGCAGTGGAAGCACCGCAACACCGATGGCTCGTGGGTCGAGTCCTCGGCGGTGTTCGATGACGGCATGATCTACGTGGGCAGTTCGGACAGCCAGAGACTCTGGGCGTATCACGCCGACACCGGGGACGTTGCCTGGGGCTATGACACGCGCGGCTGGTCCTGGGCTAAACCAGTCGTCACTGACAGCACTGTCTACATCGGCAGCATCGGCGCTCCAGCCCACGGCACGACACTGCCTGGCTTCTATGTCGTGGATCGCAGGACCGGGGAGGAGCGCTGGAGGTTCGTACCAGGGACCGGTGAAGGTTGGATCGATGGGGGCGTCCATTCGCCCCCCGTCATCACCGGGGGCACCATCTACGTGGCCGGCCTGGACGGGGCCGTCTATACCTTTGGCGACGGCACGACGGTCACGGCTGTCGAGCAGGGCAAGCAGGAGACCGGGAAGACCCCGGGGCAATCCGCCTTGCAGCAGGCAGTGCCCAACCCCTTCAACCCCTATACCGTCATCTCCTACCAACTGGCCGAGGCGCGACAGGTCGAGCTGTCGGTCTACGACATCACGGGTCGCAGGATCGCCAGCCTGGCCAACGGATACCACCAGGCCGGGACACATCAGGTGGCATGGGATGGGACCGATGCGACAGGCACTGCCGTGGGCAGCGGTTCCTACCTCTACGCGCTGCACGGTCGCCAGTGGGTGAAGACCGGGAAGATCTGGAAGACTGGCAACAGAAAGGATACCTGATGACGAAAACCATCGAGCTGTTCAACGGCCGGGACCTGTCCGGGTGGGAAGACCACAAGAACCCTCACCTGTGGACCGTCGTGGACGGTATGATCGTCGGCAGCTCCGAGGCCGGCAAGATGAGCAATCTGAGCACGCAGACCCAGTACGGCGACTTCGAGCTCACCTTCGAGTACAATGCCGACGCCAAGGTGAACAGCGGCGTGTTCCTGCGCGTGTCCGACCTGGACGATGAGGTGCACACCGGGCTGGAGATCCAGATCCTGGACACATATGGCAAAGAGCCGCCTCTGGACAAGGGTGACAGTGGCGCCCTCTACGACATGATCGCGCCCTCGACAAACGCACTGAGTCCGGCGGGAGAGTGGAACCGCATGCGGCTGCGTTGTGAAGGGCCCCGAGTCGAGGTGGAACTGAACGGCGTGCTGGTCGTGGAGGCAGATCTCGACCTGTTCGACACGCCGGGGATGAACCCGGATGGTACGAGCAACAAGTTCAAATACGCCTGGAAGACGATGCCCCGTATGGGACACATTGGTCTACAGACGCACGCCGGTATGGGGGGGCTGTCAGATCTGAAGATTCGCTTTCGCAGAATAGAGGTACAGACGCTGTAGCGCGCCGGCAGACCTGGAAGAATACATCTGAGCACAGCTGAAGCGAAGTAGTCAGTGGCGGGTCTGGACGAAACAGCACAGAAGAAGGGGTTACGAGACCAGTCAAGTTCTCGTAACCCCTTCTTTCTGATGGAGCCACCCGCCGGAGTCGAACCGGCGACCTACTCATTACGAGTGACTGTACGGGGGCATCTGTAAATCTCACTGGCGCAACGTGTTGCTTGGTAAACCATTGTA
>DASCMS010000108.1:0-11046 GCA_036011085.1 Candidatus Latescibacterota bacterium | reverse complement strand
CCAAAACTCAATGCCGACTCTTTAACAGAGCACTAGGGAGGAAGCCAGATGGGCAGGCGCCGAGAGTTGAGGGAGCGCGCCACCCCTTCGCCCGCTATCGACATGGAAGTGGAGGGTATCCAGTGCGTGAATTGGGGTGAGCCGAACAGGCAAGCGACTTGGTAGGTTATTACCTTACCTGAGAAATCGACCACACTAGCCCGAGACTGACATTCGAAACTGGCCACCTGTATGGGTGCAACATCTGTCTATATCGAGACCTCAATCGTCTCGTATCTTACTGCCCGTCCGACAGGAGACTTGTTGGCTGCCGCGTGGCAGAAGACAACGCATGATTGGTGGGATCTACAGAGGAGCCGATTCGATCTCTACACGTCGCAGGTTTCGATGGAGGAAGCGGGGAGAGGTGATCCCGATGCGGCGGTACGACGCGTCGATGCCCTGTCTGCCTTGCCGCTTCTTGCTATCACGGATGCTGTCATGGATTTTTCTAAGGCCCTGATCGAGCGCAATGCGCTGCCAGCCACTGCCCTGGACGATGCTCTCCACGTCGCCGTCTCGGCAGTGCATGGAATCGACTACTTGCTGACTTGGAACTTCCGACATCTGGACAACGCCGAAACCAAACCGATCGTCCGGGCAGTGTGCATAGCAGAAGGATATGCCACGCCGGAGATCTGCACTCCTCAGGAACTGATGGGAGCTAACGACAATGGCCGATGAAGTGATCAGAGAGCTCTGGCAGATCAAGGATGATATAGCGAACGAGTATCGGTGTGATGTCGAGACGCTTGTTGCGCACCTTCGATCTATGCCTGAAATCGAAGGCCAGTCCTTGATCGACCTGTCATCCGAGGCTACTTCGGCGTCATTGCCAGACTCGAGTCCGTCTCAGAGCTGAGAGACCAGTCAAGGCTCGGAGCACTCGTCTGGTTTTTTCGCCAGGCCCTCGCTCAACCTCGCACCCACGCCAACAGCTCATCCACCGTCATCGTGTTGATGACGTCGTCGGGGGTGAGCCACCCTTTTCTCGCGATACCCGTCCCCAGCTCCAGGCTGTCCAGGTCGCTGATTCTGTGAGCGTCCGTATTCACTGCAACCTTGCAGCCGGCCTCCTTCGCACGGTTGAGCCAGCGCCAGTCGAGGTCGAATCTGGCGGGGTGGGTGTTCAACTCGAGGGCAACGTTGTTGCTGGCGGCGGCGGCAACCACTTCTTCCAGGTTGATCCTGTAGCCGTCGCGTTCCAGCAGCAGGCGGCCGGTGGGGTGGGCGAGCACACTGGCGGCGGGGTGCTCGATGGCCTTGATGACACGTGCCGTCAGCGCTGACTCGTCCATGGCCAGGGCGTTGTGGATGGCAACGACGACGAGGTCGAAGCGGGCCAGGACATCGTCGTCGTAGTCGAGATCGCCGTTCCTCAATATGTCGGACTCGATGCCTTTGAGGATGCGGAAGTCGGGGGAGTCGGCCTGCAGGGCGTCGATCTCGGCGTGCTGCTCTTCGATGTCGGCGACCTTCAGGCCGAAGACGTAACCCGCCGACTTCGAGTGGTCGCAGATGGCGACGTACTCGTAACCGCGGTTGCGAACGGCCGCCACCGTCTCTTCCAGGGTGTCGTCGCCGTCTGACGCTTTGGTGTGTACGTGCAGCATCCCTCTTATGTCGCTGGCCTGCAGGAGCTGGGGTAGCTCGCCTTCTTCGGCGGCCTCCACTTCTCCCAGGCCTTCGCGCAGCTCCGGGGGGACGAAGTTCAACTCGAGCGCGTGGAACAGCTCGTCCTCGTCCGCCGTGTCGATGCGGTCTCCGCCCCCATCCTTGCCGCGGAACAGGCCGTATTCGTTCAGGTGCAGATCTCGCGCCAGGGCCCGGGAGCGCATGGTGACGTTGTGGTCCTTGCTGCCGGTGAAGTGATGGAGCATGGAGGCGTAGTGCTCGTCGGCTACCAGGCGCAGGTCGACCTGGATGCCGCTCTTGAGGCGAACGGCGGTCTTGCGCTCGCCCTGGGACAGTACGTCGATGACCTGGGGCAGGGCGGCGAAGGCCTCGGCCACGTCCACGGGTGACTCCGTGCTCAGCACGATGTCGACGTCTTTTACCACTTCCTTGTGGCGGCGCAGGCTGCCGGCGATGCTGACGCGGATCGTGGCGGGGTGGGACTCGAGCTGCCCGACGAGGGCCCGGGCATCGGTCAGGGCCTGGTCCAGCCGATACTGTCCCTGGTATCGGGACAGTCCGGCAATCCCCTTGAGGATGTTCTCCTGGGTCTTCTTGCCGAAGCCGGACAGGCCGTCCAGCTGCCCTTCGTGACAGGCCGCTTCCAGTTCTTCCATGGAAGCGATGTCGAGGGCCTCGTGGATGGCCTTCACCTTCTTCGTGCCCAGGCCGGGTATGCGCAGGATGTCGAGGAGGGTTTCCGGCACGGTCTCGGTCAGCTCGTCGTACGCGGACGTGCTGCCGGACTCGATGTACTCGGCGACAAACTCGGCCAGTCCCTTGCCGATGCCGTCGATCTCGGTCAGGGTCTCGGCCGCTGACATCTCGACGATGTCCACCTCCAGCTCCTCCAGCATACGGGCGGCATTGTCGAAAGCGCGGACACGGAAGCTGTTCTGGCCGGCCAACTCCATGAGCGCCGCCTGGCGCTTGAGGAAGCCGACGATGTCCGCATTGTCGGGAGGGGCTGCAGACACGGGGCGTTGGTCAGTCGCAGACGCGGCGGATAAGGTCGACGGAGGCGTCGGCCAGCGTTGTGTTGCCGGCCGCCAGACCACCTCGGATCAGCGGGTCGGCCTGGTTGTAGCGGCGCACCTCGCCCTCCAGGTTCACCATGTGGCCTCCGGCTTCACGTACGAGCAGATCGCCGGCGCAGACGTCCCACTCGTTCTTCGGCTGGACGCTCACATTGAGGTCGGCGGCGCCGGCGGCAACGACGGCCAGCTTGTAGGCCACCGAACCGACGGGGCGGATCTCCTTCAGGTGTTGGCGCAGGGGATCGATCTCGCCGCGGGCGTCTTCGGAACGGCTGACGATGAGCGTGGAGTCGGACAACTGCGCGGTGTCGGTGCAGAACACGCGGTTGCCGTTGAGGAAGGTGCCGCCCCCCTGCACGGCGCCGTAGAGCTCGTCTCGCGAAGGGTTGTAGATCACGCCGACCACCGGAACACCATCGGTGACCAGGGCTACGGAGACGACGAACTCCGGAATCCCGGTGAGGAACTCCTTGGTGCCGTCAATTGGATCAACAACCCAGACCGACTCCTTCTGCAGTCGTTCGGCGCTGTCGACGGTCTCTTCGGACAGCCAGCCATACTCCGGAAAGGCCTGGCGCAACTCACGCTTGAGGCTGTCGTCGGCGGCGCGATCGGCGCTGGTGACGGGATCGTAGTCGGCGTCGCGCAGCGACTTGTCGCCATCTGTCTGGTTCTTGTCGCGTACGTCGTAGTCGCCCTCGTAGAACTCGAGAATCAGGGTGCCGGCGCGACGGGCGGCCTCCATGGCGACGTTCAGTCGATCTCTCATGGCGGTTGAAAGTAGGGTACAAAAGAAAACCCCACATCCCTGTGGGGTCTGAAACTCGGCGGGTGTCCGATTGCTCGGTGACCGTGGTTTCCAAACGGGCGGTGCCCGTCACCGTACGTCCCTGTCCGGCGGGAACGGGTATCGCAGCCGAGGCCGATCTACCCACTCCCCGTTAGTATCGGCAGGGCCACCGAAACCTTCAGTGTCGTCATTTGACCCTTCCGCCAACCGGCCCGTACACTAGGCAGGTGACAGAACATATACGGTGTCCTAGCCGATGGAGATTCCTTCCAGATGAACATCACCTGCAAAGTCGCCGGTGCCGTCCTCAGTCTCGCCCTCTGTGCCACGAGTCTACAGGCTGCCGATGTGGCCACTACGCTGCAGCATCTGCACGAAGATTCACTGTGGGGTGAGATCACTCTGGAATCTGGCGGCATCCGGCAGATCCAGGTGCAGTCACTGACGGGGGACACCGTGGCAGTGCGCGAAGTGATCGGCGCCCTGCACGTTCGCCCCGCCGTGTACCGGGTGGCTGACATCCGGTCCGCCCGTGAGATCGGCGTTCGCCGCATTCCCCAGCGCACCGCCCCGTACCGTGCGTCACGCTCGACACCCCTCGCCCTTGGTCTCGAAGTGGTGATTCCCGGCGCCGGGTTCTTCTACGCCGGCGATGCCCGTCAGGGGTATACGATGCTCGGTTTCACCGCCCTGGTGGTGGGCACGGCCATTACGACGGGCAAGGATGGCGCCGCCGGCTGGCTGCCCTTTGCCGCCTGGACCCGGCTGGCATCTCTGGCCCATCTGCGCGATCAGGTCAACGCCGACAACGCCGCCTATAAAGACCGGGCCAGAGGCGTGGCCAGCGCCAGTGGTCTTCGCCTGCCGCTGATCGCTCTACGTTTCTGATCGCCGGGCGGAAGCCGCCCAGGCGCGAATGTCCATGGCCAGGCTGAGGAAGGTGGGCACCAGGAACAGGGTGAAGATCGTGGAGACGAGCAGACCGCCGATGACGACGCTGCCAAGGCCGCGATAGAGCTCCGACCCGGCACCGGGGAACAGCACCAGGGGCAACATGCCGAAGGCGCTGGTGATGGTCGACATGAAGATGGGGCGTACGCGGCTTTCGACGGCCCGCCGGATCGCCTCGCGATGGTCGAGACCTTCCTCCTCGTTCAGCACGTTGAGTGTCTGGTGGACGATGAGGATCGCGGCGTTGACGACGACGCCGATGAGGATGACGAATCCGAGCATCGTCAGGATATCCAGCGCCTGGTAGCCGATGAGCAGATTCACCGCCGCCAGGCCGAAGATCCCACCCGCGGCGGCGGGGGGCACGCTCAACATGATGACAAAGGGATACAGGAAGCTCTCGTAGAGCGATGCCATCAGCAGGTAGGTGATCAGCAGGGCCAGCAGGAAGTTCCACTGCAGAGCCTTCTGCGTCTTGGCCAGGTCGTCGGCGGTGCCTGACTGGCGCAGGTCGTACGGTGGCGCCAGTTCTCCGGAGGCGCGCAGCGGCTCGATGATCTGGGTCTCGATGTCTTCCAGGGCCGTTTCCAGAGGTGTCGTCTCGGGCGGCACGATACGGATCGTGATGGCCCGGTTGCGTTCGATATGGTTGATCTGTTCCGGCCCGCTGGTGACGACGATGTCGGCCACCGAGTGCAGCGGTACAGGTCCCGCTGCGGTGTACATCGGCAACTGGCCGATGTCCTGAGTGCGGAACCAGTCGTCTTCGCCCTTCAGGGAGATGTCGATCTCCTCCCCCTCATACTGATAGCCGTCGATCAGAGCCCCGTCCATCAGCGCATTCACCGTGATGCCGATCTCACGGGCCGTCAGACCGACATCGGCGGCGCGTATGCGATCGGGTATGACACGGACCTCGGGGTTTCCCAGATCGAGACTGGGGATCGGCCGGGCCTGGGCCCCCGGTACTACCTGTCTGACCTGGCCGAAGATGCGGCCACCCATCGCCAGCAGTCTCCCGAGATCCGGACCGCTGATCTCCAGATCGATGGCCCGGCCGCCACCGAGGCCCTGGAACAGTCCGGACTGGCGCACGATGGCGATCATTCCCGGTACGGCGAACAGGGGCTGCTGAATGATGGGGATCAACTCCTTGACCCGCGTCGGATCGTGGGCGCGGGCGCCCATGAAGGCCGAACGGCCGAAAGCGACGTAGAACATGTGGGGCACCAGTGGGCCGTCGAGGGCTTCTGCCTCCGGTGAGTCCGGTCGAGCCTCCCACCGCGGCCGCAGGACATCCTCGATTTGATGACCCACGTCGATCAACTCGTCGAGGTTGTACCCCGGCGGCGGCAGCAGGATGCTGAAGATCAGGTTGCGATTGCCGGTGGGCAGGTACTCGGCCTTCGGCAGCAGGCTCCACGCAGACAGCAGCGACGCGCCGATGAGGAAGACGACGACACCGACGCGCAGCACGGTGCTGCCACTGATGCGGTAGACGCTGTCGGAGATGGCCCGGCTGATGCTGCTGCCGAAGCGGTCCAGCAGGTTGCCGTTGTCATCCTCTTCGCCCCCGGGGAGCCGGTTGCGCATGAGGCGCGCCGACATCATGGGGATCACGGTGAGGGCGACGATGAGACTCAACGCGACAGAGGAGGAGACGGCGATGGCGATGTCGCGGAACAGCTGCCCCGCCTCGTCCTCGATGAAGACGATGGGCAGGAAGATGGCGATCGTTGTCAGCGTGCTGGCGAGCATGGCGCCCCATACCTCCCGGGCGCCTTCGAAGGAGGCACGCAACCGGTCTTTTCCCATCTGCCGGTGACGGTAGATGTTCTCCAGGGCAACGATGGCGTTGTCGACCACCATGCCCACGGCAAAGGCCATGCCGGCCAGGCTGATGACGTTGATGTTGCGTCCCATCAGGGACATGATCAGGAAGGTGCCGACGATGGAGATGGGGATCGAGGTGATGATGATGAGAACGCTGGAGGCGGAGCGCAGGAAGAGGAGCAGCACCAGGGTGGCCAGGGCGCCGCCGATGAAGATGTTGCTGCGCACCAGATCGATGGAGGAGTTGATGTAGTCGGTTTCGTCGTACACCTGGCGCAGGTACAGCCCCTCGCGCTTCAAAGGGCCGCTGTTATAACGCGCTGCGGCAGCGCGGATCCCCTCCATGACCTCGAGGACGTTGGCGCCCGTCTCCCGCGTGGCGTTGACGGCGATGGCCGACTTGCCGCGCTGGCGCACCGTCACCGTGGCGCGTTTGTAGCCGAGATGAGCCCGGGCTACATCGGCGACACGGACCCGGCCACCCGGGCCGTCGTCGCGGATGACGACCGCCTCGATCTGCTCCGGTGAGGTGTACTGGCCCACGGTGCGCACGATGTAGCGGCGCTTGCCCTCGTCAAAGGAGCCGCCGCTGATGTTGGTGTTCTCAGCGGTGATGGCCGCCGCCATCTGCGACACGGTGACGGCGTGGGCGGCCATGGCCGCGGGGTCGACGATGATCTGCAGCTCCCGCTCGAAGCCCCCGTAGACATTGCTCTCGGCGACACCGGGCACTCGTTCGAGACCGGTTTTGACGAGATCCTCGATGAAGTCACCGTAGGTTTCGATGTCGACGTCCTCGTTGCCCGGCAGAGCCTCGAGGATCAACCAGGTGATGGCCCCGGTGTTGCCTCCCGAACCCGACGTCAGGGTGGGTTTCTCGGCGTCTGGGGGATAGCCGCTGACCTGATCGAGCTTGTTCGACACCAGCAGCAGCAGGGCGTCGGGGTCAAGGCCGACGCCGAACTCGAGGACCACCCGACAGCGGCTGTCGAATGACTCGCTGGTCATCTTTTCCAGTCCCTCGACGCTCTTGAGCTCCTCCTCCTGACGCTGGACGATCTCCTGCTCCACCTCCTCGGGGCTGGCTCCGAGCCAGAAGGTGTTCACCGTGACGACGGGGCGGTCGACGTCGGGTGTCAGCTGCACGGGGATGCGGAAGAGGGCGATCAGGCCGAAGAGGGCCACGAGAAGTACACCCACGATGACACTCACGGGTCGACGGATGGACGTATCGACGAGTTTCATATGTCGCAGTGGTCCCTAGTGAACCTTGCGCACGACGCGTACCGCCTGGCCGTCGCGCAGACGTTCGTTGCCGCGGACGATGGCCAGATCACCCGCCTGCAGGCCATCGCCGGAAATGGCCACATTTCCTTGAGATGCGAGGCCTGTTGTCACCGGCAGCATCGCGGCCGACCCCTCGCGGGCGAGAAACAGGTGACTGCCCATGGCGCCGGTCATGATGGCGTCCTTGTGTACGAGCAGATCCTCTCTCGGTTCCTTGATCGACAGCCGAACCGCTGCCGACATGCCGCCGCGGACGCGACGGCCGGGGTTGAGGAACTGGACGATCACAGGAAAGGTCCGCGAGTCTTCATATCCCTGCGGCAGGATGGCGACAACGAGTGCTTCGATCGAGTCGGTTCCCAGAGCCGAGACGGTGACCTCGGCGGAATCACCGAGGCGGAGTCGGTCGACGTAGCGCTCGGGTACGTTGACGTAGACCCGGGCCGTATCGGCGGCCACCATGTGGGCGACGTTCTGGCCCCGATCAACCCATTCTCCAATCTCGACCAGACTCTCGACGAGGGCGCCGTCGAAGGGGGCCAGGATCGTCAGATCCTCGATGCGCGTCTCCAGGTCCTGCAGCTCGGAGCGGGCGCGCTCGAACTCGTACTCCGTTTCGATGGCTTCGTCTTCGGAGATGGCGTCGCTGTCGCGCAGGCTGCGGCTGTGGTCGCGCCGCGAGGCGCGCAGTCGAAGGTCGGCCTCGGCTTCGATGAGACGCGCCTGCAGCTCATCGTTCGTCAGTCGCAGGATCGCCTCGCCCCGTACGAGGGGCTGCCCCGGTTCCTTGAAACGGGCCACCACCTTGCCCTCGGACTCGCTGGCCACCCGGCTGGTTCGCCGGGGGTGGACGGTGCCTACCAACTCGACCTGGCTGGTGATCGTACGCTGCTGGATTTCGGCGACGATGACGGAGGCGGGCGGATGATCGCCCTGGGCCGCCGTCGTCGTCGGAACGAGGCAGATCCAGGCGCCGCAGGCAGCAGGCCAGAGCGGCAGGAATGGGGGCTTCAAGAGAATGGACTCCGGGCCTGGTGGTGAGGGGGAAACAGCCCCGGTAAATTAGGCGGAGTTCGTGCCTCGGCAAGCCGTGCGCCGTGCGGATTCCGCAGGCGTCAGGGATTGACCCGGTGCGCCTCGTAGATGTCGAGGAACAGGAAGAAGTCGTCGAAACTGACACGGCCGTCGTCGTTGATATCGAACCTGGCGTCGAATCCTGGCGTGAACACGGAGTTGCCCAGCTGATCGACCAGGGGGAAGAAGTCGTCCAGGTCGACGCGGCCGCTGCCGTCGAAATCACCCATGTCGGGGGTGTCGACCTGGGCGCGGACCTCGACCACCAGTGTGGCGGTGCCACGGGCGCCGAAGATGTCGATGGCCGAGAGTCGGATGGTCGTGGTCCCGGTAAACTCGTCGATGGCCGTCACGGTCAATCGCCGGTCGGCGTCGATCACGGCGGTGACACCGAGATCGGTTTCGGCCGTCCAGCGCAACTCTGTCACGGGGTTGTCGTCCGCGGTGACGTTGTCGAGGGTCAGCCGGCCTTCGCTGCCATTGAGGAAGCTGAGGATGCCAAGGGGTTCGATCACGGGAGCTTCGTTGGTCCCGGTGGTGTCGACGAGACTCGAATCGGGGAGCTCCTCGTCGGGTGAACGGACGCTCACAAGCATGGTGTCGAGGCCGGCGGCGCCCTGCTCATCCGTGGCGGAAAAGGCGACGGTAAGATCGCCCGTCACGCCTTCGTCCGCCGTCAACGTCAGCGCCCGGACCGCCTGGTTCAGGCTGGCCGTCACGCCCGCCGCCAGCGGTGTGGCGCTCCACGTGAGGAGGCTGATGACATCGTCATCGGTGGCGAAATCATCGAGCAGGAGCTGGGCCGACTCCCCGGCATCGAGGAACAGGTCGGGCACGTCGATGACAGGTGTGACGTTGGCGATGTGAATATCGAGGGAGTCGCTCGCCGTCTGTCTCGTCGTCGTCGCCGTGAAGCGGATGCTGCCACCCTCTCGCGAGCCATCGGTGGGTGTGATGGAGACGATGCGGGTATCCGGATCGATGACGACGTCGAGCTCCACTGTTCGATCTGAAGCTGACGAATGCCCCTCGCGTCAGCCGCGGCGACACGCTGCGGGCCCAGATCTATCTGACCCCTGCCGGGCATCGCATCGCCGGCGCTTCCGTCTTCCTCACGTACGAGCCGTCGGCGCTGCGTCTGCTGGCGATGCCGGCTGACACCACCATGCCCTTCCGCGTCAGCAGCGATGTCCTCGGTAGTTTCACGCCGGCGATCAACGCGTTCCACAACGACGTGTCTGCCAGCGGCAAGGTGGATCTGTCCCTGATCAGCACCACCCCCGGGGGCGGGGCGCTGTCCGCCGGCGTCGAGCCGGTTCTCATCGCTGAGCTGTGGTTCCTGGCCAGTCAGCAGGTGTCGACCTTCCTGGCCATCGACGACGAGGCGGCAGCCAATCGCAGCTCCGCCGTCGTGGAAGATTCGACGGGCGCCTGGATCGAGCCTGTGCTCGGTGACACGACACGACTGACCGTACGGGATGTCTTCGTCAGTGGGCAGGTGGCGCCGCAGCGACGCTCGGTGACCGCTCTCGCCTCCGATCAGGCGACGCTGCTGTTCATCGATGCCGGCGGTGATACACTGGCTTCCTCGCTGAACGACGAGGATCGACTGACGCCAGGCATCCAGGTGCCTCTGGACACGTCGGGCCGCTTCTTCCTCGATCAGATCCCCACCGGGACCTACAGAGTCTTCGCCAAGGTCGCCACCCATCTGCAGGGCAGCGTCGTGGGGGACACGGTGACTATCGACTCGGTGCGCCGGAACCTGAGCTTCCGCTGGGTGGCGCCGGACACGACCAGCCTGGATTCGCTCCCCGCTGGAGATGCCAACGACGACAATCGGATCAACCTGGCTGACTTCGGTATCCTGGTGCGCCATTTCGGCTCCTCATCGAGCAGCCCTGACTGGTCCACGGCAGGCAAGGCCAACTTCGACGGCGACAGCCAGGTCGGGTTCGACGACTTCCTGCTGCTGGCGGACAACTTCGGGCGAATCGGCATGGAGGTGACCGCTGCGGCACGCCCGGTGGCGGCCGCCAACGGTGATCTGTGGTTTGACCCCGCTGACGGCCCCATGGACGTGCTGCGCGGTCGAGACCTTGGGGGACTTCGAGGACTGACCCTCGTCGTTCCCGACGGGGTCAGCGTCGACGCCGAAGGCTCCATCTTCGCCGGCGTCGCGCACGAGATCATGTCCTGGCCCGTCGCAGAGGGCCGCCGTCTGGCCATCGCTCTGTCCGGTGACAGGCCGGTCGACGGCAACGGTCCGCTGTTGCGGCTGCAGGGGCTCGTCAGCGACGATCTCGACAGGATGCTGGCCAGCGTCGAGTTGCTGGATGCCGGAGGAGAGCTGTTCCGTGC
>DASCMS010000107.1:0-4608 GCA_036011085.1 Candidatus Latescibacterota bacterium | reverse complement strand
CGATCGCTTCCTCCTCTTTCTGCGGGCCTATCACGAGGTCTTCCCATTGACCGAGGCCGAGGTACGCTTCCTGCCCGAAGCGTATCGTTTCTTCATCCTCAACTACGTGATCAAGTACGGTCAGTATTTCTTCCACGACATCTATGCCTCGCGTCTGCAGAAAGAGGCATATCGGACGTATCTGCCGCAACTCACCCGACTCGATGTCGACCGCCTGCTGGCAACCCTCTCCCTGTAAAGAGACCTGTATGAGCGCCGATTCCCGCCGTTCCGAGCTCCACGTACAGTCCTTCCGTGACATCGTCACCGGCTACAAGGCGGTCTTCTTCGACGCCTACGGTGTGCTCAAGAATCACCGGGGGATCATTCCCGGCATCGAAGCCACCTTCGCTTTTCTGGATGACCGCGACATCGATTTCTACGTCCTCACCAACGACGCCTCACGTTCTCCCCTGCTGCTGGCCTCGGTCTATACCGACGCCGGCCTGGCGATGATCGGGGAAGAGAAGATCATCTCCTCTGGCATGCTCGCCCGTGAGTATCTGCACAACAAGATCAAGAGCGGACGTATCGCCTTCGTCGGCACTCCGGTGTCGGCGCACTACATCGACGCGGCGGGCTTCAGCACCGTGGCCATCGAAGAACTCGACCCCGACGAGGCGGATGACATACGAGCCGTCGTGTTTCTCGATGACGAGGGTTTCGACTGGGAGCCGGGCCTCAATCAGGCGATCAACATTCTGCGCGCCCGCAACATTCCCGTCATCGTCGCCAATAGCGACATCACCTACCCTGTGTCGCGCAATGACGTCGCCGTCGCTGTAGGCGCCATGGCCGACATGGTCGAACGCGTCGTCGGCAAGCGCTTCATCCGCTTCGGTAAGCCGGACGCGCAGATGTTCAACTTCGCCCTCGACCACATCCGCGGCGATGGCGATCCCCTGGCCAAGACGGACATCCTTATGGTGGGCGACACTCTCGAAACCGACATTATGGGTGGCAACCACTTCGGCATCGATACCGCCCTCGTCCTGTCCGGCAACACACCTCGACGGGATGCTCAGCTGATGATGGACGCCACCGGAATTCTCCCCGACTACGTCTGCGAGTCAATTCTCGAATAGGAGTCACATCGTTGATTCGAATCGCGCCTGCATCCTTGCGCGCCTGGTCGACGCAGGTCCTCGCCGCCCTGGGACTACCCGCAGACGATGCTGCTCTCATCGCCGGTTGCCTCGTCGATGTGGATCGGCGCGGTATTCGCAGCCACGGCACCCGCCAGTTGCGGCGCTACGTCTCCGAGTTTCGCGATGGTCTCATCAACACGAATCCCGCCATCAGTATCCTGCGGGAGACGGACAACAGTCTCCGCCTCGACGGGGATGGCGGCGCCGGATACCTGGTGGCAACCCGTGCCACCGACGACGTCTGCGCCAGGGCGAAGAACGTCGGTCTGGCCCTCGCCACCACCTGCAATCACGGTCACGTGGGCAGCGCCGGCATCTATGCCCGCCGTGTTCTCGACCACGGGTTCATCGCCTGGTGTGTGGCCGGCGGCTCCGGCTGGAATCGACCGGACGATCCGGAGGCCACCGTCTGGGACGCCATGAAAGCGCCTCCCATGTGCTTCGCAGTGCCCGCCGATGACGGCGGACCGCCCCTCGTTCTCGACATGAACGCCAATCAGTTCGGTGATGCCGCCCGGGCAGAGGCAGCCATCGCCGACGGCTTCGGCAAGTCCGCCTTCGGCAGTCTGGGTTTGCGTTTCGTCTCGACTCTTCTGGGAGGGATGCTGGCAGGCAGCACAGAGCCGCCGCAGCGGAGCTGGGCCGCTGCCACGCGCGGTTTTTTCCTCGTCGTCATCGATCCTGCCCTGGTTGGCGATGCCGACTCCTTCCGCGCCAGCGTCCGCCGTGTCATCGACGAGAGCCTGACCCTGCGGCCACTAGCCGGCACCGACACGACGGCCCTGCCGGGTACGCTCGAGTGGCGCCGTGAAGCCCAGTGGTCCGAGACGGGAATCCCCATCGGCGATGACCACCGTGATCGCCTGGAGACAATCGCCATGGAGCTCGGCCTGGATCTTCCGGAGTGGCTCACCGAGCACTAGAGATCTACGCGGCGGCCCGTTGCCGACGACTCGCGCACCGCCTCGATGACCCGCAGTGTGCCGACGGCATTGGTCGCCGTGACCAGCGGCTCCACGCCGTCGAGCACGCAATCGTGGAAATGTTCGATGGCTGGCGTGAATGTCCGAACACCCGCCTCGACCGTTACGGCCTCCTCCCGATCACCGCGAACGATGACGAATCCATCCTGCTCCTTGGGATGACAGGGCTGGGGGACGGCGATGTATCCTGTCTCTCCATGGATGACAGCTCGTTGACCACCGGGGGCATCGAATCCCGACTGCAGTGCCGCGTGGCGGTCGCCGGAGAAGGTGAGCACCATCGACGAGCGTGTATCGACGCCGTACTCGGGATCCAGGCGACAGGCGGCCTGCACGGAGAGGGGCTCCTCGCCAAAGACGAACCGCGCGTAGGCGATCGGATAGCAGCCCACATCCATCAGGTTGCCCCCGGCCAGTTCTCGATTCATGCGGATGTTGTCGGTTGGCCGCGCCAGCGGGAAGGTGAAGCTAGCTGTCATCTGCACCAGGTCGCCGATGGCTCCCTCGGCGAGCACCTGGCGCAGCCGCAGCGATTTCGGGTGGTAGAGAAAGACGAAGGCTTCGAATAACGTCACGCCGGCGTCGCGGCAGGCGTCGACCATCGCCTGTGCCTCGGCGGCGCTGGCCCCCAGGGGTTTTTCACAGAACACGTGCTTGCCCCCGGTCGCCGCCTTTCCGGTCCATTCCGCGTGCAGGCTGTTGGGCAGCGGAATGTAGACAGCGTCGATCTGATCGCTCTCCAGCATGTCCTCGTAGCTGCCGAAGGTCTGCCGAATATCGTGCCGATCGGCGAACTGCCGTGCTCTGGCTGCGTCGCGACTGGCCACGGCGACCAGCTCTCCCCGCCTTGTCTGCTGCAGCGACGGGATGAAGGCGGTCTCGGCGATCTTCGCCGTGCTGAGGATCCCCCAGCGCAGTCCGTCACTCATCGGTCATCCTCCTCGTGGTCTGTGTTCACGCGCCACAATCTACGCACTGGCGTCTCCCGATGACGGCACCTTTGTTACTCCCATGAACCTGCGACTCATCACGGTTGCCGTGCTCCTGCTGACCTGCAGCGGTGGACCGCCACCGCTGACTGGATTCCCGAAACCGAGAGAAGGGTGACAAGGTGAAACTGCTACGCTACGGTGACCGCGGCCGGGAACGGCCGGGACGGCTCGACGACGAAGGTGTGCTGCGGGATCTGTCCGACCACGTAAATGACATCGACGGCGGGACTCTCGGGGACGACACGCTCAGCCGACTTCAGGCTATCGATCCGACGTCCCTGCCGGTGGTGTCCGGCTCGCCGCGCCTCGGTCCGCCCGTCGGCGCCGTCGGCAAGTTTGTCTGCATCGGCCTCAACTACTCCGACCATGCGAAGGAGACAGGGAACCCCATCCCGGTGGAGCCCATCGTCTTCATGAAGGCCACCAGCGCCATCAACGGTCCCTACGATGATATCATCATCCCCCGCCGCAGTACGAAGACGGACTGGGAGGTCGAGCTCGGTGTCGTGATCGGGCGGGAAGCGCGTTACGTGTCACAAGCCGATGCCCTGAGTCATGTTGCCGGCTTCTGCACCGTGCACGATGTCTCGGAGCGCTACTTCCAGCTGGAAACCGGGGGCAACTGGACCAAGGGCAAGAGCTGCGACACCTTCGGACCCTTCGGGCCGTGGCTGGTCACCCGCGACGAGGTGCCCGATCCGCAGGACCTGTCCCTGTGGCTCGACGTCGACGGTCATCGCTACCAGAACGGCACGACGGCGACGATGATCTTCGGCGTCGACTTCGTCATCCACTATCTCAGTCAGATCATGAGCCTGCAGCCCGGCGACCTCATCGCCACCGGCACTCCCCCCGGTGTCGGCATGGGGCTCGATCCGCAGACCTACCTCAAAGCGGGTCAGCGCGTGCAACTCGGCGTCGAGGGCCTGGGCGACCAGGACGCGGTCACCGTCGACGCCACGTGATGGCGCGCCACGGCATGTGGCGGTCGGCACCGTGATACGGGTTCTGCTCGGAGTTGCAGTTGCCCTCGTTCTTGTAGTTCAGGTGGCCGTTGCCGCCTTCTTCACCGGCTGGACGGCGATGGAAGCGCCGGCTTCGGGTGTTCGCTTGCAGCGTGTACAGGCGGCAGAGCGCTGGCAGGATGGCCGCTTCGTCGACCTGTTGCCCCGACAGGATCCCAGATTCCTCCCGGCCATGAACGCCTGGTTCTCCGACAGCAGCCCGCACAGCGTGCCACGGCGGCCTCCTGCCTACGTTTCCCGCGCCGCCGCCGACTTCGACGAGCCTCCTGCTACCGGCCTGCGTATCACCTGGCTCGGACACTCCACTTTGCTCGTCGAAATCGACGGTCTCCGCATCTTGCTCGACCCCGTCTGGGGTGAACGTGCCTCGCCTTTCAGCTGGCTCGGCCCGCAGCGCTTCCTGCCCCCGCCACTGCCCTTC
>DASCMS010000106.1:0-5872 GCA_036011085.1 Candidatus Latescibacterota bacterium | reverse complement strand
ACGTTCTGAGCGATCATGGCGGCGACGATGGTCAGCAGTCGAACGTGGGCCTGCAGTCGGCCGTCGTCGATGTAGGGGCAGTCGGCGCTCAGGGTGCCCACCACCTCCCGCTGCAGGCTGATCGGAACGCAGATGAAGGAACTCTGTGATTTCTCGTCCGTCGTGCGGGCGCCGGTTCTGTCGAGAAACAGCGGCTCGGAGCTGATGCGGGGGACGATGACCGGTTTGGCTGAGGCCACAACACGCCCCGTGATGCCCTCACCAATCTTGTACCGTCCACGGTCGATCTCGTCCTGTGACAACCCGTAGGCGATATCGATGGCGACTTCCCGCTCGCCTTCCAGCAGGCTGAGCGTTCCCAGGCGCATCTGCACCTGGTCGCACAGAGTTTCCAGGATTTCATGCAGAGCCTGCTCGAAGTTGGCTGCCGCGCCGAGGACTTCCCCGACCTGAAGCAGGGCGGAGAGGTGCTGGTGGTCGGTGACGGCTGTCGGTGTCGGCTGGGCCATGGATGCTCCAATGTAGAAACAACAAAAATGTCCGAAAGAGGTCTGTCGACTACGAAATTGTAAGATAAAGATGGCGCTGGCAGAGTCTCGGGTCAAACCGGGTCCTTGGTGCCGCAGATTGACACTTTCACCCGAGCGGGGTAACGTACCGAGCACTGGAACCGCAATGAATCCCGATATCACACAATTACTGAGCAACTGGGACTTCAACCCGGAAGCCAACGTCCGCAAGATCGAGGGCGAAGATGGTATAGAAAAGATCCAGGTCCGCGTGGACCAGGGAGCGTTCCAGGGAATCCTGCAACTCAATCTCGATGGTCGTCCCGATGGCAAGCGGCCATACGACACGGATTTCATCCTCGATCACTATGAGGCGCTGAGCCATGATGCCGGCGAGGGCAGCTTCAGCCTGGACGGTGATGCCTGCAAGGAGCTGTTTGACGAGAGTGCCCGGATCTATGGCAGGTATGTGTTCCTGCTGCAGATCAAGGAGTACGATCGAGTCGTGACCGACACCGAGCGCAACATGCGACTGTTCGACTTTGTCCATCGCCATGCTGCTCAGGACGAAGACCGCAACAACCTGCAGAAGTGGTGGCCCTACATCCTCCGGATTCACGCCACGGCGCGGGCCATGCTGGCCACCGATGAGGACAACTATGATGAGGCCCTCGAGATCCTGGCCGAGACCCGGCAACAGATCGAGGCGCTGAGCGAAGTCGAGGCGGAGGAGTTCTTCGCCGAGAAGGACCGGTCTCTGGAGGCCCTGGACGAACTCGTCGATGAACTGACCGGCCAACGCCCGCTCAGCGAACGGGAGCGTCTGGAGCAGGAACTGGAGGGGGCGATCTCCCGCGAGGAGTTCGAGCGTGCCGCTCAGCTTCGCGATCAACTGAGAGGGCTCTGAGACACCATGTCGGAATCGGCAGAGCGCTGGCAGAAGGTCGCGGTCCTGATGGTTTGCCTCGGGGAGGAGCTGGCAGCCGACCTGCTGCGCCAGTTCAGCGACGAGGATGTGGGTCACATCACCCGCGCCATCGCCGATCTCAAGAGTGTTCCGGCCGAGGTGCAGGAGAGCGTACTGGCCGAGTTCGAGGACGAGTTGCGAGCCGGCCGGCTGCCATTTCTCGGCGGATCGGAGTTCGCCAAGGGGCTGCTCACCAGCGCTCTCGGCGAGGAGCGGGCCCGCGAGATGTGGTCGCGACTGGAAGGTCCGCGACGGCCCGTGTTCGAGGCCCTCGAGGAGTCGGATCCCGAGCAGGTGGTGCCGCACCTGCGCCGCGAACACCCGCAGACCATCGCTCTCATCCTGTCCCAGCTGAGCCCGCCCACGTCGGCGGCGTTTCTCGAGCGGCTGGCCGCCGACACGCAGATCGATGTCGCCCACCGTATCGCCACCCTGGGAAGCGTGTCGCCGGAGATTCTCGAACAGGTGGAAGCGGGACTGACTGAGTCTCTGGCCCCGGTGCTTTCCGGCCAGCAGCAGGTGGGCGGCGCCAGGGTGGCAGCCGACATCCTGAACCGTGTCGGCTCTCGCCTGGAGAAGAGCCTGATGGTCCGTCTCGAAGAGCAGGATCCCGAGATCGCCGAGGAAATCCGTGACAAGCTGTTCACCTTTGACGACATCGGCCGTCTCAGCGAGAACGACATCCGGCTGCTGCTCGAGAACGTCGAGATGGAGGAGCTCCTCGTGGCCCTGAAGGCGGCCGGCAAGGGGGTGCTCGACGCGGTGATGTCCGCTGTATCCGAGCGCCGTCGTGGTCGGCTGCTGGAGGATCTGGCCGTCCTGCCAAAGATGCGCCTCTCAGAGGTGGAGGCCGCCCAACAGCGTATCGTGCAGCAGCTGCGCCGGCTGGAAGGTCAGGGCATCGTCGATCTGAGCCGTCCCGCCGACGGGGACACCTGGATCTAGCCTGCCGGCGAATCGGGCAGCAGCTGGTGCAGCAGCGCGACGGGGTCGTCGTCGATCTGCAACAGGCCACGGTGATCGGATCCGAGAAAGCCCTCGGCAACGGCGTGGTCGAGGAATCCAGCCAGGCGATCGTAATACCCGCCCGTGTTCAGCAGGCCGATGGGCCGGTCGTGGATCTGTAGCTGCAACCAGGCGACCATCTCGAACAGCTCTTCCATGGTACCATAGCCGCCGGGCATGGCGACGAAGGCGCTGGCGCGTTCCGTCATCATTGTCTTGCGCTGGTGCATGTCGTCGACGACGAGCAACTCGGTGACGCCGCTGTGGCTCAGCTCCCTGTCGGTGGCCACAAGGGCGCGGGGGATGACACCCGTAACCGGGGCGTCCGCTGCCAGCACCGCGTCGGCGAGAACGCCCATCAGGCCGCTGCCGCCGCCTCCATAGACCAGTCCGTAGCCGCCTTCGGCAATGGCTGCGCCCATCCTCTGTGCTGCCGCGACATACCGTTCGTGGTTGCCGCTTCTCGATCCGCAATACACACAGACATATCGTCGGTCGGCCATGTGATCTCCTGAGAGCTGCTTGTTTCTAGACAAAGAGCCGGACCTCCAAGGCGGGAGGTCCGGCTCTCGTGCCGGTACTTCTTCTACGATAGGATTTCAGTAAACCTCGGTCTCGTCGCAGAGCGACAGCAGCGCCTGGTATCGCTGCGGGTGACGCAGCTTGCCGAGGGCGCGCTCCTTGAGCTGACGGACGCGCTCGCGGGTCAGGCTCATCAGACCACCGATCTGCTCCAGCGTCATGGACTCATGGCCATCGAGGCCGAAGTAGAGGCGGATGATCTTCATCTCGCGCACATCGAGGCTCTCCAGCACACTCTCCAACTGCGTGCGGGAGGCCTGCTCCATGACGTTGCCGTCCGGCGTGATCTGATTCTCGTCCTGCAGGACGTTCATCAGGTTGCGATCGTCGTCCTCCTCGAAGCTCTCGTCCAGCGAGCGGACGGTGCGGGCAGCGAGGATCGTGTCCCGGACCTCCTGAGGGGACACGTCGAGCTCACTGGCGATCTCCTCGATCTCCGGCTCCGTCTCGCGACCCTGGCCGAGCTTGCGAGAGACCTTCGAGATGTCCTTCAACAGGCTCAGCTTGTTCAGCGGCAGACGCACGGTGCGGGCGTGATCGGCGATGGTCTGCAGGATCGACTGCTTGATCCACCACACGGCGTAGGAGATGAACTTGAACCCCTTGGTGCCGTCGAAGCGCGTAGCCGCCGTCATCAGTCCGACGTTGCCGGCGCTGATCAGGTCGGCCAGGGACAGGCCGCGATTCTGGTAATTCTTGGCCACGTCGATGACGAACCGCAGGTTGGCCTGCACCAGTTCGTCCCGGGCATCCTGGTCGCCGGCGTGAATGCGGGCGGAGAGCTCTACTTCCTTCTCGCGCGACAGGGGGGTGGAATCGGCGATGTCGTCGAAGTAGAGACGCAGGGTGCTCTCTTCGTTCTTGAGGACTTCCTGGAGCGTGTAGGCCATTTTAACTCCTGTATGGGTAAGGAGGGATTGAAGAAGACAGTTCCATTTTCCTTGCCAGCAGTTGCTGCATGCGTTGGGCCGAGTCGGCCGCGCCGAGTTCGTCGCGGAAGGCGGCATCATGGAAGACGCGTGCCAGCGCTGACAGAAGCTTCAGGTACAACCCCGGCGCATTCGCCGGAACCGCGATAAGGCAGATCAGCCGGACCTCGTGACGATCATCGCCCGAGGGAAAGCCGATCGGCAGTTTGCACCGGCCGATCGCCATACCCAGCCGGCGAACGGCCCGGCCTCTGGCGTGGGGCAGGGCGACGTCGCCGTCGCCGATGACGGTGCTCTGCAGGGTCTCACGTTCGAGCACGGCCTGCAGGAAGGCGAGGTTGTCGTCGATGACACCCTGCTCGTGCAGGCAGTCGACGAGTTCTTTGATCGCCGGGATCTTGCTGTCGGCGGCGAGTTCCGGAATCATCAGTTCGGGATGTTGTACGACGGCGGCCAGTTCATCCAGGGCCTCTGCGCCCACGTCCGCCGCTGCAAAATCTGCACTGATTCCCTGTCTACCCACGTCCACCGTTCTTGATTCGTCGTTTAGAGCTACACTGCAATCTTTGCGTGACCGGCAGACGACCCGATGCTCCGGGTCGGCGATTCCCAGGACCTGCGCCGGCTGTCATCGTCCGCCATCGACAGGTACTCAACGACGGCGGCTTTCGACGACAGGGACCACGCAAAGGTGATGCCACAGTCCGACAGGGATATTGTAAGTAGCTGTTTATACGCGGGTAAGAGAGATCAGTCGAGAGCGAGAGTGGATCCAGATGTGGGCGGAAAGGCTCCCGTCTGCAATTCCTGCATGCGGTGACGCGGCGGGCGCCGCGTCAGGGGGGATCCGCTGACAGCCCGTATTTCTTGATCTTGTACTGCAGGGAGCGGACGCTGATGCCGAGAATGGCGGCGGCCTCGCGTCGATTCGAGGTCATGCGCTCGAGGGTCTGCCGGATCAGCTGCCCCTCCGTCTGCTCCAGCGACGATCCCAGAGGCACAGCCACCGTTTCCGTGGTCGCTGCGGCGTGCTCGGTGGCGGCAGTCGAGGCGTCCTCGCCGAGGACCTGGGCCAGGTGCTCGGCCCGGATCGTGCCGCCATCCGTGGTGACGACGAGGCGCTGAACGACGTTGCGCAACTCGCGCACGTTGCCGGGCCAGCGATGGCCGGAGAAGATCTCCATGGCGCTTTCATCGGGGCGTTTGCGCGGTTGGTCATAGGCCCGGCAGGACTCCTCGAAGAATGTCTCCACGAGAATGGGAATGTCCTCGAGGCGGTCACGCAGGGGCGGAATGTCGATGGGAACCACGTTCAAGCGGTAGTAGAGATCCTCGCGGAACGCGCCCTGCTTTACGGAGGCCTCCAGATCGCGGTTGGTGGCGGCCACGAAGCGGACGTCGGCAATATGCACCTGGTTCTCACCCAGCGGCTGGTATTCACGAGACTCGAGGACGCGCAGCAGCTCGACCTGGTTCTTCAGAGGCACCTCGCCGATTTCGTCGAGGAAGAGGGTGCCGCCCTCGGCCATGGCGAATCGGCCTGGCCGATCTGCGTGAGCGCTGGTGAAGGCGCCGCGCTTGTGGCCGAAGAGCTCGCTGGCGAACAACTCCTCGGTGAAACCGCCGCAGTTCACGGCGACGAAGGGCCCGTCATGGCGGCGGCTGCGATCGTGCACCGAGCGCGCGAACAGCTCCTTGCCTGCCCCCGTCTCGCCGCGAAGCAATACAGGGATATCGGAGAGAGCGACCTGCTTCACGGTTCGCGTGGCGCGCTGCATGGCGGGGCTGCTGCGCACCAGGCGGCGGAAAGCGTCGTCGCTCTCCTTCTGTTCGAGGCGGTCATGGAGCTCGCGGTTCTCGCGTACCAGCTCTGTCTGCTC
>DASCMS010000105.1:0-49632 GCA_036011085.1 Candidatus Latescibacterota bacterium | reverse complement strand
ACCGTCGGCTTCGAATCGCCCCTTGCCGCGGATCTGAACGTCCTGCTGAATCGGTTGCGCGAGCCACCTGTTGCAGCCACAACTGAGCCCCGTCCCGAAGACCCGTCTCCTGACGACCTAAGGCAAAAGTAACCAGGCGTTTACTTGCATAGTTGAACCGCTTTACAGACACTGAGCAACGGCGCTATATTGGCTACCGCAATCGTATGCATTTCGGTGCGCTATCCCAGACGAATCAGAATATCCGGGACCCCGCCATTCTGGATGTGGGCCCGATCTAACAAGCGCGTTCGATGTGTGTGAGCATTCTCAACGCGAGGGAGGTCGCTATGCGTTTTGTGCCAACCCGATCCGGGCCCGTGCTGTGGCTGGCCACAGCATCGCTGCTCGTACTGAGCAGCATGGCCATCGCCGGCAACGGCAAGCTTGCCGGCAAGGTGACGGATGCGTCCGGTCAACCACTGATCGGAGCCAACGTGGTCACCACCGTGGGGACAGCCCCACAGGGCACGACCACGGACGATGAGGGCAAGTACTTTATCCTCAATATTCCACCCGGCGAGTACACCGTAACCGCCAGCTATATCGGCTACAAGGCGCTGGCCCAGACCGACGTTTCGGTCAGTCTCGACCTGACGACGGTGGCCGACTTCAATCTGGAGCGGCAGACCATCGCCGGACAGGTTGTCACCATCGTCGCCGAGGCGCCGCTGGTGGAGAAGTCGCGCACATCGAGTCGGTCCTCGATCAGTGCGGCCGAACTCAACAACTCCATGCCCGTCGCCGATCTGACGGAACTGGTGGAGACAGCACCCTCGGTCTTCAACGGCTACATCCGTGGCGGTCGCAAGGCCGATTCGCGTGTCCTGGTGGACGGCATCGACGTTTCCGACACCTACTTCCGGGCGGGTGAAGGTCGCGGCGTGTCGAATCCATATGCAGTCAACAACCGGTCGTCCGGCAACGAATACACCGCCGTGGGCATCAACTCCTCGTCGGTGCAGAGCCTCGACATCATCGCCGGCACCTTCAATGCTGAGTACGACGCGGCGTCGGCGGGAATCATCAACGTCACCACCCGTGAGGGCGGCGACGAGACCGAAGCCAAGCTGTTCTTCCGCTTCAGTCCGTCCGGAATCAAGAACGCCGGTACTGGCGTCTATAGTGATCTGAGCGAGTACCTGGCCGAGCGCGATGCCCTGCTTGCCAGCGACGAACAGGCGGATCGCGACGAGGCGGCCAACTACTCCTTCGACAACTCGACCATCGACAAGATCGGCTACGGGGACGACCTGCCGTACGAGGCCGAGTTGTCGATCGGTGGGCCGCTCAGCGCGAAGACGCACTACTACGGTACGGCACGGTTCGTTGAGGACAGCGGGCAGTTCTCCTACGAGCAGCACCGCTCCGCCCGCTACAGCCTCAAGTTGACCCATCAGGCGTCGGACGCCATCAAACTGACGGCCAGTGGCTGGGTCGACGACGGCGGCCTCCTCGGCGGCTTCACCAACCGGGACTTCTCCGGCGTCTACAAGTTCTTCCCCGAAGGCAACATGGGGAACAAGAAGCTGGGCACCATGGGCTACCTGGCTCTGACACACACGTTGTCGCCGAACACCTTCTACGAGATCAAGGTGTCGCAGCTCAACCGCGAGTCGCAGTTCGGCTACTCCGATGATGATGCCGACGGCCGGCCCGAGATCGGCGAAGATGGCGACTTCATCCGCATCGATACCCCGGAGGAGGCGGCGCTGTACCTGGGCGTTGAGAGCGGCAGTGGTGCGCGCCCCGACGGCGACCCGAGCTTCTTCGCCACGCTGATCCAGGACCAGAGCTACAGCCTGGACTTCTCGCGCGAGCAGTACCGCTTCAAGAAGGCGGCGTTCTATTACAACAAGCTCGAGAGGAATGTCACCCAGGCGAAGTTCGACATCACCAGCCAGGTGAACTACAACCACCAGCTGAAGGGTGGTCTGCTGTTCCGGCGGCACGAGGTCAACAACCTCGAGCAGCTGACGACGGTGCCCATCGGCTACGACGCGGCGTTTCCCTTCCAGCAGACGCAGTTCGAGGTGAACCCGCAGGAATACGCTGCCTACGTACAGGATCGCATCGAGTATGAGGGTGTGATCATCAACGCCGGAGTGCGTCTCGACGGCTTCGACGTCAACGTCGATCAGTTCAGCGACTTCTTCAATCCTTTCGGCATCGACACGTTGTCTACGGGGCAGATCGCCCGCACCGAGATTCGTGATCGCGAGATCGACATCAAGTGGTTCCTGCAGCCCCGTCTCGGCATTTCGCACCCGGTGTCGGACAACTCGGCTATGTATTACTCCTGGGGTAAGTTCTATTCGGCACCGCCGTTCTCGGCGATCTACGAGAACTACGGCACCTTTGCCCAGGAGTCGCTGCCGAGTACGCAGGATGTTGCCAGAGACCCTTCGGAGGCCACGGCCTACGAGATGGGCCTGCAATACAGCTTCCATCCTGATTACCTGCTCGACATCGCCGCCTACTACCGGGACATCGACAACTACGGCAGCATCGGTTATTCGATCAATCCGGTGACGGGAGGCTCTTACTCGCTCATCACCAGCGGTGGCTACGCCGACAGTCGCGGCCTCGAACTCGGCCTCGAGCGGCGTGCCACGAGTCGCCTGAACTGGCGCTTGAACTACGCGCTCAGCTACATCAAGGCAGCCTCGCTGGCCGGAGATATCAGTCCCTTCCCGGAGCAGCGCTCCTTCGCCGCCTCGCAGGGGGATACGGACATCCCCTTCGACGATAGGGAGACCTTCAACACCATCGAGCGCACCGTGGCCGGTGGCAGCAACCCGCTGACATCCGGATTCGATCGCACGCACCGACTGGCTCTCACGCTGATGGCCGATCTGCCGTACAACATCGGCAGCTCTTTGATCAGCACGTACGAGAGCGGATTCCTGTATCGGGTGACGGCAACGTCGTCGGATCCGCGTGATATCGAGACCAAGCGCGCCCCTTTCACCATGAAGGTTGATCTGCGGCTGTCGCGCAGCTTCAACTACGGCGGTCAGGGTATCAGTGCCTTCTTCGAGGTCCGGAATCTCCTGGATCGCGAGAATATCATCGCCTTCAACGGCGGCGGAACCTCGGAGGATCAGATCCTCTGGGAAACCGATGAAGACCCGACCGGCGTACTCGGTCGTTCCTTCAACGGTCACGGCCTGCCCATCTACGGGCCGGCGCGTCGTCTGAACCTCGGGTTCAGCCTCGACTTTTAATCCGCCGACTACGATCAAGACTAGGAGATCCAGATCATGACCAAGTTCCACACCATAACACGAGCGGCGCTCACAGCTGCCCTCGTGACGCTGGTGTCGACGAGCGCCTGGGCCCAGGCCCATGGCGGCGTCTTCACCGCGGGTGACCTGTGGGAGACGTTCCTGCCCACGAACGTGGACAAGAGCTACCGCGAGTCGGGTGGCGATTCACCCGATGACTACTACATGCTGATTCGTGTAGGGAATCTCGACCGTCAATGGACGAGCCCTTCGATGATGTATCCCGGGGGTGAGAACATTCACCTGCCGTGGGAGCAGCAGATCCAGATGGTGGAGTACAATCCGGATCCGACGTTCAATCCGTATGCCCGCGGTGAAGACCCGATGCGGGGCAACTACGCCTACGGATTCTTCCTGGATGGCATGGCCGGGTCGGAGCGCTCCACCTTCGACGCGGGGACGCACTGGGTTGATCCGGCCAAGCGCCACACGCAGATGTACGAAGGCCTGACGCCGACGACGCTGGGTGTGGACGTGAAGTACCGGATTCGCCAGTACTCGGTGAACCACGCCAACCTCAATGACTTCATCGCCATCGAGTTGGAGTTGACGAATACCGGTGAGGTCGACATCGACGCCGACGGTACCGTGGATCGCTCCGGCAACCGCATCAATGCCCTGACGCTGAGCATGCGTCACGAGCCGATCAACAGCATGACGAACCGCACCAACGGCCGGCGTGGCTCAGCCGGATGGTTTACCGGTCCGACGTCGGGTTACGACGCCACGCCGGATGCCGATGGCAATCCCTGGGACGTGCCGGTGATCTTCTCTGGCCCGTCGCCGAGTGGCCTGACCGCCGGTGCCGGTCCCGATGGTGTGCCTTGGGCCCCCGATGGTTCCCGCTTTCTGGGCAATACCATGAACCGAGGTCGGCGCTACTACTACGACATCTACGCCGGCTTCCAGTTCATCGCTGCCAAACAAGGCGCCCTGCCCGCTGCCGGCAGCAGCACAGGCCAGGATGACAAGCAGACGATCTACGGTAGCGATCCCGTCGGTGATGGCCCCGAGCGCGGTTGGTATACGACGGTTACCAAGGACAGCGATGCCCGCAACAACGCCATGATCGAACACCGCATGTCCATGGGTGTGTGGTTCGATGGTGATGCCATCGGCAGTCACAGCCTCGACTACAGCTCGGGGCCGCTGGAGGCCGTGGGCAACCTGGTTCCGGATCCGAACTGGTTTGATCCGGACGCTGCAGGTATCGTGGCTGGTGATCCGCTGTCCTTCATCGGCGCGGTGCGCGCCGAAGGTGATCGCGGTCAGCCCCGTGGCGACATGAAGTACAATGGCCAATACGACCAGAACTGGGAAAAGGACAATGAGACCAACTGGCCGAACGCTCCGGATGAGGCCAGCGACTGGGACGAAGGCTTCTCGATCCAGTATAACTTCGACGGCAAGCACCGCTCCTCCGTGGGTCCTTTCGACCTCGAGGTGGGCGAGACGATGAACGTTGTCCTCGTCGAGTATGGCGGCTTCCGCCTGCAGGGCGTGCGCAAGGCGCGCAAGGCAGGACAGTGGGCCTATGACAACAACTGGAACGTACCCGAACCGCCGCCGACGCCCGATATCAGGGTCGATCCGAACCTCGATGGCAACATCGAGATCAGATGGGATGACGGCGCCGAAACGGCAGCGGATTTCGCCGGCTACAAGGTCTACCGGTCGACACCTTTCCCGAAGGTCGACTCGCAGGAGCTCGGCATCCGCATCGCCGACCGCTACCACGAGCAGACGACACCGAATATGAGCAATGCCGAACTGGCGGCGCTCGGTATTCCAAACAACCCAAACATCTCCTCGGACCGCTACAATCCACAGGAGCCGAACGCCTGGGGACCGTACCACCTCATCGCCAACATCACGGCGGCAGAGGTGGGTCAGTTCACCAACCCCGATCGCACCACAGATGGCTACGAGTACGTATTCGAGGACGACAGCGACCTGGTCGCCTTCGGCTTCACCTATTGGTACTACGTCGCCGCTTACGATAACGAAGGGGGCTCGATCGCCGGCAAGCCTTTCAGCTCGCTGGAATCGCATCGCGTCAATTTCAATGGCAAGACGGGATTGTGGGAAGGCACGTACCACTACGCTACGGCGAGTGCCTTCTTCCCGGACCAGAACGACACAGAGGCCATCAAGGACATCGGTGCGCCGTTCATTCTGAAGTCGTCCCTGGTGTCGCCGGCGGATCTTCAGGCTGGCGTCACCAAGATCCGTGTCACGCCGAATCCGTACAAGGTGGAGGCACTGCACGACACGGGTCAGGAGCACAAGATCCTGTTCAGCAATCTGCCGACTGGTGCGAAGATCACGATCCTGGATGTCTCGGGGCAGATCATCGACGTGTTGCGCTTCGAGGGTACCAACCCGGCGGACGGCACCATCTTCTGGGACATGTTCTCGAAGGACGGAATCGAAGTCACCAGTGGCCTCTACATCTATGTGGCGGAGTACCCGGGCGGTTCGCAGACCGGTCACTTTGCCATCCTGCGCTAACGAGACCGGAGAATGAGAATGACATTCTACAAAAAATGCGTACTGGGGTTGGCGCTGGCGGCGCTGGCTGTCGGCCCTGTGGACGCAGCACGTAAGTCCGGCCTCACAGGCGCGGCATTCCTCAAGATCGGCGTGGGTGCTCGCGCTGCAGGCCTCGGTTCGGCCTACACGACGGTCACCAATGACGCCACGCAGATGTTCTGGAACCCGGCGGGTATCGCCATCGAGCGTGGTATGCAGGCGACACTCAACCACAACCAGTGGATTGCCGATCTGTCTCACACGGCAGTCGGTGTGACCCGCAAGTTCGGCAGTCTCGGCACCATCGGGATTGGTGTGGTCAGCCTCGGCCTGTCAGGGATCGACTCCGACAGGGATATCGTTCCGTCCTTCATCGAGGACTTCGAACCCTTCGACACGAATTCGGGATCCTACGACTATTCGGATCTCGCCTTCGGCGTTTCCTGGGCCCGTCAGGTGACCGACAAACTGGCCATGGGGATCACAGGCAAGATGATCAGCGAGTCGATCGACGATGAGAGCGCCACCGCTTTTGCTCTCGACGTGGGCGCCATTTATCGCGTCGGTTTTCGCGGTGCCCGCATCGGCGCCCGGTTGAATAACCTGGGCAACGACATCGATTTTTTCGATCGCCAGAGCGCGCCACTGCCGCTGATTTTCAGCGTCGGCTCCGCCATCGACCTGATCGAAGAGAACGACCAGGGCACGAAGCTGACGCTGATGGCGGATGCCACCAAGCCTCAGGACAGCGACCAGTTGGTGTTCACCGCCGGCGAGCTGCAGATCATGCACCGGTTGAAGCTGCGTGGCGGGTACAAGCTCAACTACTCGGGTGTCACGGATGACAAGACCGACGAGACCACCGGCAATACAGGTGAGGCCCTGTCGCCGAACAACCCGACGAGCACCGATTTCACTTCGGACCGGACCGAGGAGGGCTACACTCTCGGTCTCGGCGTCGACGTGGCGCTGGCTGGCTACGACGTGGTCGTCGACTACGCCTTCACGGAGTTCGGTATTCTCGACAACGTACACCGCGTGTCGCTGAATCTGGCCTTCTAAACGGCCTGCCTTTGTAGCGTATCTATCGAATACGCCCCCGGGGACGGTATCCCGGGGGCGTATTCTCTTATCAGCAGAAAGGACGTCACATGTTCCGCAGAGAGTTTTTCCGGAATGCGGTGAGAGCGATCGGCGCCGCCGCCACTCTCACCGCAGCGGCGCGGGTAGGAGCGTCGACACTGAAGATCCCGGAGAGCGGGCAGGTGAATCCGCGGGACAGACACTTCTGGCGTCAGGTGCGGGAACAGTTCCCGCTGACACGACGACGGACGTACCTCAACACCGGTGGCCTGGGTGCATCCCCCCAGGTTTCGATCGATGCGCTGCAGGCCAAGATGGAGGCTCTGGAGGAAATCTCGGAGGTGGGCCACACGCATGACCTGTGGCAGGAGATCAAGAGCAGTGCCGGCCGCCTGCTCGGCTGTGAGGCCGAGGAGCTGGCCTACACACGAAATACGACCGAGGGTTCGAACATCGTCTGCAATGGCTTGCCGCTGAGAGCCGGCGACGAAGTGATCACGACAACTCACGAGCACGTGGGCAACACACTGGACTGGATCGCCCGACAGCGCCGTGACGGCATCGTGGTCAAGACCTTCACGCCGTCCATGGTGTCGGCCCAACAGAACGTGGATCGCATCGAGGCCTTGCTGACACCCCGCACCCGGGTGCTGAGCCTGTCGCACGTGACCTGCGCCACGGGGCAGATTCTACCCATGAAGGCCATCGGCGAGCTGGCCGCCGCAAAGAACCTGTGGTACTTCGTCGATGGCGCGCAGTCCGCCGGGATGATGCCCGTCGACGTCAGGAGCTGGGGCTGCCATGCCTACGCCACCAGCGGTCACAAGTGGCTGCTGGGACCGAAGGGGACGGGTCTGCTGTACGTGAGTCGTGAGGCGCAGCAGGTCATCGAGCCCAGGTTTGTCGGCGCCTACTCCGGCGGTGGCGAGTGGGACATGATCACAACGGGGGAGTTCACCTTCGGCGACACGGCGCAGCGCTACGAATACGGCACCGTCAACGTGCCTCTCTTCGTCGGCCTGGGAGCGTCCATGGACTTGCTGCACAGCATCGGCATCGACAACGTCTGGCAACACAACCACGCCATGGGGGCGGCCCTGAAGGACGGGCTGAACGAGCTGGGAGCCCACGTCCTGTCGCCGCAGCATGCCGACGAGCACAGCAGTATCATCACCTTCAAGATCGACAGGATGCCGTACCAGGAATTACAGAGCTTCCTGAGGCGTGAGCACAAGTTGCGGACGCGGGGGATCTACGAGGGTGGGCTGAACGGGCTGAGAATCTCCCTGCACCTCTACAATGACTTTGACGATGTGGACCGCGTCCTGGCCGGCGTCGGTGCGGCGATGGCCTCGTAGGGGTCAGTCGCCCCGTGCCTGCAACCGAGCTGCCACGCGCTCGGTTTCTCGCCAGACCCGCAACAGGTTGCCGCTCCACAGTCTGCCGATCTGCTCTTCGGTGTAGCCCCGCCGTACCAGTTCGGTCGTCACGTTCAGAGTTTCGCTGGCGTCCTGCCAGCCGTCGATGCCGCCACCCCCGTCGAAGTCGGAGCTGATGCCCACATGGTCGAGGCCGATCAAGTCGACGGCGTAATCGATGTGGTCGACGAAGTCCCGCACGTTGGCCGGTGGCCAGGCGCCTTCGATCGTGGCCAGGCGGCGGTCGTAGTCGGCGCGGTCTCCCGTTGAAAGGTCTTCCAGCTTGCGGTCGCTGCCGATTGCGTGTGACTGGCGCAGAGCGTCTACCGCGGCCCCTTTCTCCGGGGGATCCACCTTCACATAGCCGGTGAAGGCCACCACCTGCAGCAGGCCACCGCTGTCCCGCAGGGCGAGCAACTGCTCGTCGTCGAGGTTGCGCGGGTGGTCGGCCAGGGCCCGGGCGCTGGAGTGAGAAGCGAGGACGGGCGCCTGCGACAGCCGTACGGCGTCGAGCATGGATTGTTTGGATATGTGGGAGACATCGACCATGATGCCCACACGGTTCATGCGTGTGATGACCTGCTCGCCGAAGGCACTGACCCCGCCGTGCTCGGCGTCGGCCTCATCCCAGGATCGGGGCGTCGCCGAATCACAGATGTCGTTGTGGCCACCGTGGGCAAGGGTGATGTAGCGGGCACCGAGTCCGTGGTAGCGGTCGACGAGCCCCAGGTCGCGGCCGATGACGGAACCATTCTCTATGCCGATGGCGGCAACCCGTTTGCCGGCGGCGTGAATGCGTTCGACGTCATCCGGGCTGTACGCCAGCTCGATCTCGTTGGGGTACATTTCCTTCGTCGCCCGGTGGATGGCATCGAACTTCACCATGGCAGCCGTGTGTGCGGCGGCATGTGCGGCTTCGTCGCGAGCTTTGGTCTGGCGCACGTAGACGACCCAGAAGACGGCGTCGAGCCCACCCTCGGCCATCTTGGGCAGGTCGACTCGATAAGGTCCGCGGACCCCCGGGTCGACGGAGTCGCTGGCGAACTCGAAAGGGATGTCCACATGGGTGTCGAGGGTGAGCACGCGGTCATGGATCTGCCGGGCGCGGACGTCAGGGCCCTCCCCGGGAGACGGGGTGTGGCCGGTGCAGGCGCACAGCAGGACACAGACTGCGAGCAGGGCCTGGGGTATATTTCTGCAGGTCATCGGATCTCCATCGTGAGAGAACAAAGGTAGATGGTGCGCCCCCTTGAGTGAACCCGTTTACATCTTCTTCGCCGCTGCCTCCCGGGGTGTGGCGCCTCTGCTGTCGGCGGAGCTGCGGGATCTGGGTTGCGATGACGTCGAGCGCACCGGCGCGGGAGCGGCCTTTGCCGGTACTCTCGAGACCGGGTACCGGGTCTGTCTCTGGTCGCGGATGGCCAGTCGTGTGTTGTTGCAGCTGGGCCGTGTCGATGCCTCGACGGCGGAGGCGATGTATGAGGGCGTGCGCGGCCTGCCGTGGGTGGAGCACATGGCGCCCACCGGCACCCTGGCCGTGAGCTTCAACGGCACGTCTGCCCAAATCCGGAACTCCCACTTCGGTGCCCTCCGTGTGAAGGATGCCGTAGTCGACTATTTCCGCGACGGGTATGGCTCCAGGCCATCAGTCAATCTGCAACGGCCGGATCTGCGCATCGACGTGCACCTGCACAAGAGTGGGGCCGTCGTCAGTATCGATCTGAGTGGTGGCGGTCTGCACCGCCGGGGGTATCGCCTCGATCGAACGGAGGCGCCCCTGCGGGAGAACCTGGCGGCGGCCATCGTGGCGCGAGCCGGATGGAAGGAGATCGCGGCGCGGGGCGGGTCGCTGGTGGATCCCATGTGCGGCTCCGGGACGCTGCTGATCGAGGCCGCTTGGATGGCGATGGACCGAGCGCCAGCACTCGGCCGGAAGGACCTGGGGCTGTTGGCCTGGCGTGGGCACCGGTCAGCGGTCTGGACGCAGCTCGAAGAGGAGGCCCGCCAGCGCCAGGAAAGGGGGAGCCAGCAACTGCCATCGATTCGTGGTTTCGACATCGACCTGCATGCCGTGCGGGCGACGACGGCCAACCTGGAGCGCGCCGGTCTGTCGGGCAGGGTGCACGTGGAACGGCGGTCGCTGGCCGACGGCGGTGCCCCGGGAGGGCACGTTGGGCTGCTGGTGACCAACCCCCCGTACGGACACCGGTTGAGTGAAGAAGGTGGTGTGCGTGCCCTCCACGCCGAGCTGGCCACCACAGTGCGCACTCACTACGGCGGCTGGCGCGCGGCGGTGCTGACGACGATTCCGGAGTGGGCCCGGAGCCTGGGCCTGGAATGTCTGCCGGAGACCTTCACCAATGGTCCGCTGGAGTGCCGCCTGCTGTTGGGAGATGTGCCTGCCACCGATCAGGCCACCGGGATTCGAGAGGCACAGGCCCGGACGGGGGGCGCCCGGCCTGTCAACCGGGGTTCTGAGGCAGCGCCGCACAAAGAGCTGACCCCGGCTGGTGCGCCGGCATCAACGGCAGGCGGTTCCTCGGGTGCAGAGATGTTCGTCAACCGGTTGCGCAAGAACCTGCGCACCATCGGCAAGTGGGCGCGTCGAGCCGACGTGTCGTGTTATCGCCTCTACGACGCGGACATGCCGGAGTATGCCGTTGCCGTGGATGTGTACAAGGGAAGGGAGCAGACCTGGGCCCACGTGCAGGAATACCGTGCACCGGCCAGTGTTGACCCGGCCCGCGCCGCCACGCGCCTGCAGGAAGCGCTGAAGGCGATCCCGCAGGTGCTGGAGATCCCGACAGATCGGTTGCACTTCAAGGTGCGTGAGAAGCAACGGGGCACGTCACAGTATCAGCGTCGGACCGCCGGTGGCGGTGCTTTCCACGAGGTGGAGGAAGGTCGCTGCACGTTCCTGGTGAACTTCAACGACTATCTCGACACGGGGCTGTTTCTCGATCACCGCATCACCCGCGGGTTGATCGGCGAGCTGGCGGCGGGGAAACGCTTCCTGAACCTCTTCGCCTACACCGGAACGGCCACCGTGTACGCCGCCCTCGGCGGGGCGCGGTCGACGACGACGGTGGACATGTCGCAGACCTACACAGAGTGGGCGATCGGCAACTTCGAGCGCAATCAGATGTCGGGCAGCACGAACCTGGTGGAGCAGGCCGATTGCCTGCAATGGCTGGAGCAGCCACGCCGTGAGCGCTACGACGTGATCTTCCTCGATCCGCCCACCTTCTCCAACTCGAAGCGTATGGAGAGTGATTCCTTTGATGTGCAGCGCGATCATGCGTGGCTGATCCGCAAGACGGCGCGATTGCTCGCCGATGGCGGAGTACTTCTGTTTTCGACGAACTTCCGCCAGTTCAAGCTGGACGAAGGCGGATTGACCGGCCTGCAGGTCGAGGACATCAGCCGCAAGACGCTGCCGCGCGATTTCGAGCGCAACCCGCGTATGCACCGATGTTTTCGGATTGAGCGGGGGTGATGGAGACCCAGTGCGAGGGCCGACACCGGCACCTACGGCCACTACGCTGCGGTCTACGGTGCCGTTGTCGACCCTCTCATGGTCGCGAGTTCACCACGTAATCGCTGGGGAACGAGGAAAAAGTTGGTGCCGCCGTGGAGTCGCTGTTTGGGCAATTCCGAAACGGGTCTGAGACACCCGGAGCGATTCTGGCTGCGGGTCTGACGAGAGACAGTCGGTTTCAGCATCTCGTAGCCGGGGTGCTGACGCGCGGAGGCTACGATCAGGATACACTTACGGCGGCAGTGATCGCCGTCGAACTACTCGAGATTCGAGAAGCTCCGACCTGTGTCGTTCAGTCTTCGCCATCACGCCTCAGAACGTCCCCTCGCCCAGCAGTTCCACGAAGTCGATCAACCCAATGGCGTCGATCCGAGCGTCCAGTGGACGGCGCTCTCCGTGCGGAATCACGAAGAACTGGTCCGTCGCGCCGATGTCTTCGGCGCCGAACCGGAAGCCCTTGCTCGGCTTGGGGGACAGGGTTCGTTTGATCTCGATGGCGATGCGGCGGTTCTGTGGCGTCTCGAAGACGAGATCGACCTCGGCTTGAGCACTCGTACGGTAGTAGCTTGCATCCCAGGTATTGGGGACACACAAGCACAGGCTCTCGATAACGTATCCTTCCCAGGAGGATCCGCACATAGGGTGAGCCAGAAGCGTCTCGATGTCGTGGATGTTCGTCAAGCTGTGCAGCAGACCCGAATCGCGAACGTATGTCTTCGGTGACTTGACGAGCCGCTTTGTCGAGTTCCCCGACCACGGACGCAATTGCCGGACCATGTAGAGATCCGTGAGCAGATCGAGGTACTTGCGGATGGTCGTGCCGGTGACGCCGAGGCTGGAGGCCAGCCTCGACGCGTTCAGCGGGTTTCCCTGCCCGTGCCCGAGCATGGCCCAGAACCGCTGCAACTGTTCCGCCGGCAGTCGTAGACCAAGCTGCGGGAGGTCCCGTTCGAGATAGGTTCGGATGAAGTTCGTTCGCCAGAGTAAGCTGTTCTCCTCCGTCTCCGCCAGGTAGCTGAGCGGGAAGCCTCCCCGAATCCAGTGGCGCTCGAGGTTGAGGGCGCCCTGCACTTCGAGCTCCTTCAGGTGCATTGGTGTCAATTCGAGATAGATGATGCGTCCCGCGAGGCTCTCTGACGATTGGCGGAGGAGATCCGGAGAAGCGCTACCCAGGACCAGGTACTGTCCGGATCGAGAGCCTGCTCGGATCTGTTCGTCGACGAGGCTCCGCAGCAACGGGAAGAGGTCGGGTTGCCGTTGGACCTCATCCAGCACCACCGTCTTGCCGAACTGCCGGGTCAGATACAGCTCGGGCTCAGCCAGCTTGTTCGCGTCCGAGGGTCGTTCGAGGTCGAGGTAGATCGCCGGGCCGTCCAACGTCTGTGTGACGTGGCGAGCGAGGGTTGTCTTGCCGACCTGCCGGGGCCCCAACAGCGCGACGACAGGCGCGGCCTGGAGGGCATTTCGGAGAGTACCACTCAAGTCGCGGGCGAGCATATCCTTGTAAATCTCCATACATAGTAGATATTTACAAGGAACATAGAACCGAATGGGCCCGCAGTCAAGCACTCACTACGGAAGGCGCTGGCCGGAAAAGGATCGTGTTCTACGGCTTCGTCATCGGCTACGGGTTCTGTCTGCCCTGCCAGCACGACGTCGAATCCCGCGTCGCGAACCAGGAGCGACCGTTGGGATGGGGTGTCTTCGCCGCCTCAGCCGACGACACGAAAAGCCGACTCCAGCGGACGGCGACGGCTTCTCGCCGGCGTAACTATGATTCGCCCCAGAATCTGGTTATCGTATGCCGGTCCGGCGGAGTCCTGGGGAGGTCGGCGGAGTTCGCCACGCCCATCCATGCGGCGAATCGAGAGCGATCATGCGAAACCACGTCGTTCGGCTGTTGCTGATCATCTGGCCGGTTCTGCCGTCAGAATCGGCGGCTCAGGTGGAGCACCTGGTGATCGGTCAGGGCGGTCTGGCCTGGCGCCAGGCCAGCGAGGATCTGCTGGGTCTGGTCGACTCGGTGGCCAGCGGCAGCCTGCAGCCAGTCGAATTGGATCCGACGGCCAACATCGCCGTGGGTCCGCAGACCGAAAGTGGTCAGTTCACCAACATCTTCGGCCACGTCTGGGAAGTAAACTCGAACCCACCCACCGCCGTAGAGGACAAGTCACCCTGGGTGTATGGGTCCAGGGGCTGGTTGTTCACCATCGACGGCGACCTGGACCATCCCACGAATACCGCGCCCGTTTCCCACTACAGTTTCGACCTGGGTCTTCCTGTCCCCATCAACCGCGTCGTGTTCTTTCCACCAGAGACGGGAAGGACGACCACGTCCGGCGATCTTGTCGGGGCCCGTGGGTCCACGGGGCAGTTGATCAAGGACCAGTTTCCCCGGCAATACTCGCTCTCGGGATCGCTCAACGAGCGGGAGTTTCTGTTTCAGAACTTCGCCAACGACTTCGACATCGACCTGGGCAGCAGCTTCAACCACACCACACGCGTCGCCGACCTGCGCTTTTTCACTCAGTTCCTGCGCTTTTTGCGCCTGCGGTTCCCGGTTCAGGGGTTCATCGCCGAGGTCGAATTCTACGGCGAGGGATTCCTGCCGCAGACCCGTTTCGTGTCGCGCCTGTTCGACATGGGCGAGGCGGTCAACTTTGGCCGGGTTCATTTCGACTTTGAGACCTATCGCAGTTCGGCATCCGGTGACGACCCCGTGGCAGCTCCGGATGCCCCTGTGGGCCTGGCGGTGGAGGCCCGCAGTGGTCTCGACGACACGCCGCTGATCTACCATATCGTCACCGATATCGGCGCCGACAAGGAGGTCACCGAGGCCGAGTTCAATCGGGCGCCGTCGGGCACCTACAACGTCAACGCCGCGGTGATACCAGGTCATCAGGGCCCCGTCCTCGACGATGTGGTCAACTGGAGCTTCTGGTCGGTGCCTCAGCAGATCACCGGAGAGCAGTTGCAGGTTCCGGACCGCCGACGGTTCATCCAGCTTCGCGCCTTCATCACCAGTGAGGAAGTGTTCGCCTTCGGGCGGCTGAACTCACTGTCGATCGAATACTCTCCCCTGCTGGCCGACCCCGTTGTGGGTGAGGTGGCACTGATGACCGATCCTCGGCCCGCCGACGGAATCGTTGAGGTCCCGTTGGGAGAGCCGGTCACCCTGACCTACGATGTACGCGCTGACTTCACCGCCTCGTCGCAGACCGGATTCAGCGCCATCCGTCTGCAGACCCCCGAGGCGGTGGACTTCCAGCGTTTCCAGATGGGAGATCCCCTGGCGGACATCGAACCGGACAGCCTCGTCATCGACGATCGTGAGCTGCTCGTCTACTTTCCGTCGAATCCGATCACACCCGGCTCGCATCCGCCCCTTCGGCTGACCTTCGCCACGCGCCTGTTCAACTTCAACACGCTCATGGAGGGCGAGGTGTTCGATCCTGGGGGTGAGAATCTGCCGCAGTCGATCGACGCCGGCGATGCGTCGCCGTTGGTGTCGACGAACGATCTGCGGGTTCTCGCGCCGCTGGAGCGACTGCAGGTGTTGACTGGACTGGAGTTGGGAGCAAGGATTCTGACGCCCAACGCTGACCGGGTGAATGACGACCTGCCGATTTCGTTCACGCTGCAGGGGATCGTCGCCGGCGCGGTGCGCGTCGAGGTCTACGACCTCAGCGGCCGCCTCCTGCACCGCCTGGTGGACGAGAACCGTGGTGAAGGACGCTACACGGAGACGTGGGACGGCAGCACTGGCACTGATGGCACCAGGCGGGTCACGCCGGGGATGTACCTGGTGCGCGTCACCGTGAATACGGATCTGGGCACGTTCGAGCAAACGCGCACCGTCGCCGTCGCTTATTGAACCGGGCAAACAATCCAGAACCGTCTATGAGCAATCCCCTCGTCGGCACGTGCCGGCACGACTGGCCCGCCAGGGCGTACGGTGTCTACTATCGTTACAACGGCTACAGTTTCGAAGTCCGTGTCATTCGCGATGAACGTTACAAGTATGTGTGGAATCCACAGGCGATCAACGAACTCTACGACCTTGCCGTCGATCCACACGAGATGACCAATCTCGCTGGTCGGCCCGAGATGGCGATGAGAGAAGGCGATCTCCATGCCCAGCTCATCACCTGGCTCGAGGCCATCGGCGATGACCTGCCGGCTCGCCTCGACGAGCTGCCCCCAGCCGGCACGATCCTCGCAACGGGCGCCCAGGGGCCGTAGAGGGTCGCTGAGTCAGGTTGACGACCGCGGGTCCCACGCATGTCGGCATCCGGGTACGCGCCATACTCGCCGGGGTACTCCTGTGTGGCGTCATCGCCGTGGGGCTGCCGTACGGAGAGTTTGTCCTCAACGGGACGCAGATGGGGCTGAATTCGTCGACGCCGGCGGCTTTCTTTCTACTCTTTCTGCTGGTCGCACTCGTGCAACCCGTACTCGGTGCGATCAGGCCTGGATGGTCCTTCACGCGGGCCGAGCTGCTGAGCATGTCGGTGATGATGATGATCACCACCGCCATCGCCGGCAGGGGTTTCGTCAGCATCGCCATCCCCATCATCAGCGGGGTTGGCTACTTTGCGACTCCCGAGAACGACTGGGCGGACCTGCTGGTGCCGCACGTGCCCACGTGGATGACACCACAGTCTCCGAGCGCCATCAAAGGGTTCTACGAAGGCCTGTCCGAAGGCGAGTCGATTCCGTGGGGTCCGTGGGTCGAGCCGCTGGCATGGTGGTTCGTGTTCATGATCGCCTTCTACACCGTCGTGGTCTGCTTCATGGTGGTGATGCGTCGGCAGTGGATGGACCATGAGCGCCTGCTGTATCCGCTGACGCAGGTACCGTTGAGCATGGTGCAGGACGGCAGATCCCCGGGACGGCCATTTCTCAGACAGCCAGCAATGTGGGTGGGGGCCTCGGTACCCTGCATCCTGCACGGGATCAACGGTCTGAGCCACTATTTTGAGTTCATCGGCACGCTGGAGCCCTCCCACTGGTTCACGCTGGTCCCGAACCTGGTGACGCTGCACCTGCGTTTCGACTGCATGTGGACCGGCCTCGCCTACCTGGTCAACACCAGCATCACTTTCAGCCTGTGGTTCTTCTTCCTGCTGGCCAAGCTCGAGCAGGCCTTCTTTGTTCGTATCGGCGTGTTCAATACCGAGGGGCTCGATATCTTCAGCCATACCTCGCACACGGGGATTCTGAGTCATCAGGTGCTGGGCGGCATGGTCGTCATGGTCATGCTGGGACTCTGGACGGCAAGGCGGCATCTGTGGGACGTGGTACAGCACGTCTGGCGCAACGGCGATCGATCTGATGCCGAGGAGCTGATCTCCTACCGCGTGGCGGTCATCGGGGTACTGTCAGGCGTTGCTGTCATGGGCTGCTGGCTCTGGAGTTCGGGTCTGTCTCTGTGGGCCGTCTGCCTGTTCCTGGCTGCGGCTTTCATCATTTTCTTTGCCCTGACACGTATGATCGTCGAGGGGGGGCTGGCGGCGGCAGTGCAGGGGATGTCCGGCTGCGGCGTCCTGGTCTCGAGCCTGGGTTCCACCGCGCTCGGCGTCAAAGCCGTGGTAGCGTCGGGAATGACCCTGGCGTGGGCGGGGGACCTGCTCGTGTTCATGATGGCTCCCTGTGCCAACGGCATCCGTATGCTCCACGGTCTGGGCCGTTACCGACGCCGGATCCTGGTGATGATGGCGCTGGCCATGGGTATCGGTCTGGTCGGCGGCGTGGCTACGATCATCGTGTTGAGCTATGAATACGGGGCCAATAACTACCACGGTTCGTGGGCCTGGTTCGCCAGGGAGCCCTTCCGCTTTGCCGCGAATCTGGCGCGCAATCCCACGGGTCCGAACTGGGACGGCTGGCTGTGGAACGGCGTCGGCGCGGTGGTCGTGGCCAGTCTGATCTGGGCGCGTCACAACCTGCTGTGGTGGCCGTTGCACCCCATCGGCTTCATCGCCGGCGGTACCTGGATTCTCAACAGCATCTGGTTCAGCATCTTTCTGGCGTGGCTGGTCAAGGTGCTCGTGCTCCACTATCTGGGAGCCAACGGCTATCGCGCCACGCGCTGGTTCTTCCTGGGCATGGTCCTGGGACAGTTCGTCGCCGGCGGTGTCTGGACCATCGCCGACGGCATTACCGGCATGACGGGAAACCGGATTCGTATGTACTGACGTCGAGTTCGCAGTGAATTGAGGCTTTGTCCCATGTCGGTAGTCAGACTACCGTATAGGGATTCTCACAGTCACTCCGCGGCTTCCGAGATACGAGAATAGCGACCGATGCGACTCAGATTCACGATCGTTACATGTGTTGTCGCTGCCTGCATCGCCTCCTCTGCGGACGAGCTTCGTCTTGAGAGCAAGGTGGATTGGGACTCGTGGACCTTCCCTCGCAGTGTGTTGGCACAGCACGAGGACGGCAGCATCAGCCTGCGACGGGTGGAGACGGAGATCAATGCCGTGGCGGATGCGCAGCAGTTCTTCCACGTGGTGAAAAGCAGCAGAGAGCCCATCCCCGGCGGAGTTCGCTCTTCACATTCTGCAGCTGACGCGGTCAAGAATGTCATCGATGGCAGGGCCGATACCTGGTGGCAACCCGACCCGGCCGACGGGATCGACGACTGGTGGTTCGGGGTCGATCTGGGCCGCATGGTCTACGCCACCAAGGTCCGCCTGATCTTTCCTGATACCACCGACGCTGAACCCTTCCGCAATTTCAGTGTCTACACCAGCAACGGTGAGCGATACGTCGCGGCAAAAGACGTGTTCGCCTTTGCACGCGCGGGCCGTACGATTCTTCCCAACGAAGATCGTGTGGTTGAATTCTCGCTGCGGACACTGGATCCAGGCGGCAGCGTAGGAGATCATCTGACCACATCGGACACGCTGGACTTTGCCCCCGTGCAGTACGTGCGCTTCGTCGCCGAGGAGATGCAGCCAGGGGCGGCCCTTGCCGAAATCGAGGTGATCACGATCGGTGAGAACCTGGCGCTGGACAGTATCGATCGTGGTGGGTCGATCCGCGTCGGTACCGATGTCCAGAACAGTGCCTCCCTCAGTGACGGAGATCACAACACCAAGTGGACCGTAACAGGAAAAAACAGCTGGATCGAGGAAGGGCACTTCATGGCGTGGGACCTGGGTGCCGCCTACTGGCTGGACCGTATGGTGATAGAGGTCAGTGTTCCCGGGCACCGCACGCTGTACGTTGAAGACTTTGAGATATCGACATCAGACGGCACGCCTCTGGACGGCCTGACCGTCGATCGGGCGCAGAGCGAGTTCGACTACAAGCCACTCACCCTGGTAGATGCCACCGGCAGCCCTGTTCAGCACTGGTACGACCTCAACTTCCCCCTGAGGAAGGCGCGCCACATCTTCTTCCGTCGCGTCAGTTTCTCCGACATCAGGGTGTGGTACACCATTCTGGAATATGCCCTATATGGCAGGGGGTATGCGGCGGAAGCCGAGATGACGTCGGGATTCATCGATCTGGGCGGAACCAAGAGCATCCGCAGCCTGTCATGGGACGCCGACCTGCCCCAGGGTACCTACATGGAGATCCGGTCGCAGACGGGTGATACATTTCTCTTCGAGCAGGAGTATTACCACAAGAACGGTGAGCAAGTCACCGAGGCTCAATGGAACAAGCTTCCCAAGTCGCAGAAACAGGATGTTGTCGAGATCCAGCGGCCGGGCTCCGACTGGTCCGGCTGGAGCCCGGTCTACACGACTCCCGAGGGCGTGTTCCAGTCGCCATCCCCGCGCCGCTACGCCCAGCTGCAGATCAAACTCGGCAACGACGACCCCGAGGTTACGCCCCGGCTGCATCATGTGGCGCTGCAATTCGACGCGGCACTGGTCAGTGGTGGCATCACCAGTCGGATCTTTCCGCGACAGGTCGCTTTCGACTCGTTACAGACATTCACCTACGTGCTCAAGCCGACGTTCCGTAGCGGTGACCAGGGCTTCGACCGCGTGCTGATCCTGACTCCGGACGCCGTCGAGGAGGTGTCGGTGCAGGTAGGCGGGGAAGCCGTGATCCCGCTGCTCGTGGAGATGCGTGGTGACTCGCTGCAGGTTGATCTGCCGCAGCGGGTCCAAGGGGACTCGGTAGAAGTGTCCTTTCAAGCACGAGTGCAGGCCAATGCCACGGCATTCGACGCCTGGGTGGGTCGTGTAGGGCAGGATCTGCGACAGGGGACGCGTCCCCAGAAGTGGCAAGCGGCGACGGTGTTCGTACCGTCGGTCGCCAGCGGCAACCGTCTGATTCGCCAGGTAGAGGTGACGTCGCTGGTGACGCCGAACGCCGACGGCGTAAACGATGAAGCGACGATCCGCTTTGCTCTGGCCAAGGTCGAAGGGAGCGAAGCTGAGGTCTCGATCTACGATCTGTCCGGTCGGCGGGTACAGACGGTGGCTGCGGGTGCCGATGTCTATTCCTGGGACGGACGCGATGAACGGGGAATGCTGCTGCCGCCGGGCATCTACGTCTGCCAGATCAAACTGGCCGCCGATACTGGCGAGCAGACCGTGCAACGCCTGATCAATCTCGCCTATTAGCGTCGACAGGCGCGCGGCCGATGTGCTGTCCGGTTAGTACGCCAGACCGATGATCCTGTGAGCCGCCTGCTCGCCAACGTCGGCGACCAGCGAGATTCTGCAGATATACGCCCCAGGGGGCAGCAACACGCCGCTGTCATCTGTCCCGTCCCAGGCAAAACCGGTCCCGTCCTGCGCGACCAGCCGTACCACTCGCCCCGACAGGTCGTGGATCGATACGTGTGCCGCGCCTGTCTCCACCTTGGCGAGCACGAAACGGATCGATGCCACGTCGTTGACGCCGTCGCCGTTCGGGGTAAATACCGTCGGCACGTCGACGCCACGGATCAGAGAGCCACCTGTAGCCACAGACGGTACGAACACCGTGGAGGCGTGCTGGTCCTCAGGGCGCACGCCCTGCAGCAGTTGCTGGCCAGAGATGCTCACCCAGGCATCAAACAGCGTGGCATTTGCCTGGATTCGCGATTGAAACTCGACCTCCACCGAATCACCCTGGATGAGTTCGGGTAGATCGACCTGCAGAGAGTCTCCAAGCATGGCCACAGCCACTGGGGACACCGCCACGCCCGCAACCCGTACCGCCACTTCACCAACAGGAGACGGAACCCGGATGTGCAGGCGGTCGAAGCCCTGATCACCTGAGCTGAACGTCGGTTGGAGCACGTAGGTGAATGTCTGCAATGAGTCGAAAGCCACCTGTCGCGGGAAGATCCGACTGGTGACACCGCCGCTGATCAGCGCCTCGTCGAAGTGCAGGGCGATGTTGCGCAGCACGGGCGTCACTTCGGGATCGTCATTGCCCAGCTTCACCTGCAGCTGCACGTAACGGCGGGGCGACGGCGACAGGAAGACCTCTTCCGGGAAGTCGTAGACCTGACTCCAGCCCGACCAGTCGGAGCCGGGGCGCTGGATCTCGATCACGTCCTGCTTCTGCGACTTGGGCAGCTTGTTCCACTGGGCTTCGGAGATCTCTATTCCGTTCTTGCTGAGGTATTTCCTCTCGATGAAGAACGTGTCTCCCGTCTGCGAACGAATCTCCACGAATGTCCCCGGTGGCAGATCGGCGTCCCACGTCAATCGCCGGATGCTGCTGGCCCCACCCAGATCGATGAAATCCGACACCATCTCCACCTCCGCCACGTAGCCCTCGCCGAAGAGCATGAACTCCGTGATTGCGGCGATCTGCCTGGCTACGCTGGCGCTGGAATTCCAGAAGGCGTATCGTACCTTCCTCGGTGGGAACTGCATGTCGAACAACAAGCGTACTGGACTGGTGGCGTTGTCCACTACGGTCACTTCCTCAAAATCGAGGCCGCTGCGAATCCGATCGGCGGTCAGTCCAGTGGACTGCTCACCTGCCGATGTGGCGAGGGCGTAGCTGAAGCCACCCCGGTGTTGCCTGACGTCGAGGAAGGCCCGGTCCACCCAGTAGACGACGCCGGCATCGAGCTCGAACCAGTGGCCCTGCTCGCGCCACTCTCCAGTCGATGATACCGTCCAGACAGAGTTCATGTCCCCATCGACCAGGGGCAGCAGGTTGCTCAGATCCGTCCCACCCCGCACGCCGCCGCCACGTTCGACGGTGCCGAGCACGGCATTGTCGCCGATGGTCGTCACCTCGACTTCGGCCAACGCCGCCCCGGGTTGAAACTCCTCGGCGACGAAGCGCACGTACTGCACCAGGGCGAAGTCCAGCGTGTCGCCCGTCGTCAGGTACTCACCGGTGCCTGCCCCCTGATGCACCGTCTCCAGGACATACTCGACGGTACGCTCCTCGTTGGGCTCGGAGGTACGCCCCACGCGGGTGAAGCGGAAGATGTCCCTGGCCGCCGTGGCCCGGACCCCGTCGTTGACGTAGACGCTGAAACTCCGGAAGGGCTTCACGTCCAGCGTGTCGGGGAAGGTGAGTTTGATCTTCTGCGCCAGGACCATCCGACCCAGGTCCACCTCGATCCACCAGAAGTCGAGCCGGTCTTCCTGGCTTGGTTCCCACCACGTATCCTGCCGGCCATCGATCAGGTTGTCCGCCGTCTCCTCTCCAGAGCCGACGACGCGGATGCCGCCGGGAATGGGGTCACGAGAGCCCTTTATGACGTGAAGGAAGTCCCGGGCGTTGGCGACGGCGTCGATGTTCTTGTCGATCCGGCTCAGACTGATATCACCGCTGGCGCCGAACTCCAGCACGCCCGGCGGAATGGCCCACGAGTTCCAGTCGGCCCGGCTGTCAAACTCGAGCACGTCCCCGTAGGCTGTCACGGCACCGAAGAGGGCCACAACGGCCAGGCGGCGCAGCGCCTTGGTGCTGAGGACCTGCCTCGGAGTGATGCTGAATTCTCTCATGCCGCGTCCTCAGTAAGCAATGGCGACGGTTCGGATCTTTTTAAACGTGCCCAGATCGGTCTCTACAGCTACGCGGACCAGATAGGTTCCGGGTGGCACCTGACGGCCCTCGATCTGGCCGCTCCAACTGTCGATGTACCGGCCCTCGCTCCGCGACTCGGACGCCAGACGCCGCACGAGCCGGCCGGCCAGGTCGTAGACGCCGGCCTCGACGCCGCCTGAGGCGATGCCGTGCAGCGTATAGGACAACTGCAATTCGTCGTGTATGCCGTCGCCGTTGGGTGTGATCACCGGTGATTCCAGGTCCAGCTCGGAGAGCACCTCGAGCTTGTCGAGGGGGGCGATCACCCGCAGGTCGTTGGTCGAGACCGTGGGTGTGGCGTCGCCGCCTTCGATCGACTGGGACAGGTTCTCACCGCCGATCTGGAACACCTGGCCGCTGAATTCGGTGCTGAAGTTGAAGACGCGCGTGTTGAAAGTGAGCCGCAGCGGGGTGTTCGCCGCAGGCAGCACAGGATTCGACGGGAAGTAGACGACGAGAGCGCCCGTCCCGACGATGAGGCTGTCGGGCGTGACGGCCACCAGGGGCTCGCCCATTTCGAAGCGCTGGAACTCGACCGCTTCGGGCGTTTCGAGGCGGATCGCGTCGAAGCCGACCTGTGAGTCGGAGGTGAAATCGGCGCGCACGTCGTAGGTCAGGCTGACCGGTTCGCCCAACGGGACTTCAACCACACCGTCTTCCGGCTGAGGCTCATCCATCAGCGCCACCTCGCCGAGGACCGGATTGGCCAGCAGGGGTGAGAACTCTATGGCCATCGATTTCAGGCGGCCGAAGGCGAACACGTCGGAACTGGTGAGGAAGGCCCGCACCTGGATGAACTGACGGCCATCGGGCGAGCGGATCTCCTCTCCCGGTGAAGTGTGCGGCGCCGACCAGAAACTCCAGTTTTCCACATCGTCCAGGATCGAGCCCTGCTGACCGGGGATGGCGATGCCGCTGCCCGATCCCAGGTAGGTGCTCGGAGCCCGGTTGAAGTCCTTCTCACTCACGACTGCCTCGGTCCCGATCTCAGTGACGATATGGTGTATCTGAGGCGAGTCGTCGCGTCCGCTGCGGAGCTCTATTTCGACCCGCACATCGGCATGGGGGTCCAGTTCGGGTTCCAGGCCAAACCCGGGACTGCGATAGACTTCAAAATCATAGTTCAGACGCCCGAAGTTGACCGGTTCGCCCATGTCAAACAGCTGTGACACCCAGCGTGTTTCCGGCACGAAGCCCTCGCCGTAGAACTTGACTTCGGCAATGAATCCCGTGACGGGGAACCGAAGACGAATGAAGCGGAGGAAATCGGTGTCGAATCGCACGTCCGCGACCCGTTGGGAATGGTTGGTATTGCTGCCGACGATGGTGTCAAAGTCATTGGCGGTGCTCTGCCGCAAGAACTCACCCTCGTTCACGGAAGCAGAGACGATGTAGTGTCGTGGATACTGGTCTTTGTACAGCTGTCCCTGTGAGCCTTCGGAGAAGGCGTTTTCGAAGGTCCCCACACCGGCGCCGGTGGTCGTACCCTTCTCGGGCGGAAAGAACACGACCCGGTTGATGGGCAACAGCATTCCCAGGTCGAAGCTGTAGCCGCCTACCTCGGCGATATCCGTGGGCTGGTCGTCGTCGCCGTCGATGGTCAGGATCTGCCCACGCGAACCGTAGACCCAGGGCTGCTTGTCCTCAACGGCGGGCGGAGCGCTGAAGGATCTTTCCCACCTGTGGCCAAAGACGGTCGTGAAGGCGCCGCCCTCGGTGACCGGTCCCACGGCGATATTGGCAGCAGGATCAAGCTCGAAGGGCTGCAGGCTTGCAGTCACAGATGTGTCAATGCCGACTGTTTCCACTGCGGATCCCCGCCAGTCCAGTCCTCCCTGTCCGATCACGAGGTGGGAGACCTGCGCCGTCGACGCAGCGGGAAGCACCAGCAGGCAGAAGGCCATCGCGAGGACAAAGTGATTCCGCGTGTGCACGCTCTAGGCTCCGGCCTCAGGGGGAGAATGCAGTCGCACTCGTGCCGCAGGCTGACACGGTGGCGTCTGGATGGAACCGAGGATCGACCTGTCGATACCTCACCTTAAGTACAAAAATGATAGCAAGCCCACAGGAGGCGAGCAAGCTGTGCAGGTAATGGCATGGGCGCGGCGACCTTGGCAGGTCTGAGCTCCATGTGTGGCTTGTCAGGGCACTTGATCTCCACTATATCCCGGAGCCAACTGCTGGCGTGTAACGCACTGGATCAGAAAGGAACAGTTTTGGCCAAGATTGTCATCATCGGCGCGGGGAGCGGCTTCGGCAGCCGTCTGTCCATCGACATACTGTCGCGCGAGTCACTGAAGGATTCCACCATCGCTCTCTGCGACATCGACGAGGAGCGACTCGAGGGTGTGCGCAGTTATGTGCAGCGGGCTGTGGACGGCCACAATCTGCCCGGCAAGGTGGTGGCGGCCACCGACCGCGAACAGTTGCTGCCCGGAGCCGACTGCGTGGTCACAGCCGTGTCCATCGGCGGTGCCGCCTACTGGGGTGAGCCGTACCGATCCGAAGTGGAGATTCCCATGAAGTTCGGCGTGCAGCAGACGGTGGCCGACACGATCGGCGTGGGCGGGATCTTCCGCTTCCTGCGCACGGCCGACGAGCATCTGCAGTTCGCCCTCGACATGGAACGGCTGTGTCCCCAGGCGTTGCTGCTCAACTACACCAACCCCATGTGTATGCTCACCTGGCTGCACTCGGTGGGAACGACGATCGAGAATGTCGGCCTGTGCCACAGTGTGCAGGGTACGACGAAGAAACTCACCGCCGCTGTGGGTGCCCCCTACGATGAGGTCAGCTACACGGTGGCGGGGATCAACCACCAGGCCTGGGTGCTGAGTCTCCAGCACCGGGGGGAGGATCTCTACCCCGCACTATGGCAGGCCATCGACTCCCACGAGTCGTTCGAACAGGACAAGGTGCGTGTGGAGATGATGCGGCAGTTCGGCTACTTCGTCACGGAGAGCACCCGCCACAACGCCGAGTATCTGCCCTACTTTCGGCGGACGACGGAGCTCTGCGATTTCTATGGCGTGCCCCAGCGCAATCCGGTATCGATGGAGAACATCCGGAAGCGGGATTGGATGAAGGACTCGGGGGTCGAGGACGACGGGGAAGACGACGTGCCGCCGCTGACCGCTTCACACGAGTACGCGTCGCTTATCATCGAAGCCCGGATGGAGAACACGCCCTTCGCCTTCAACGGCAACGTGATGAACAACGGCTCGATCCCCAACCTGCCCGAGGATTGCTGTGTGGAGGTGCCGTGTCTGGCCGATGCCGAAGGCGTCCATGCCACCTTCGTCGGTGATCTGCCGACGCAGTGCGCGGCTCTGAACCGGACGAATGTCAGCGTGCAGGAGCTGGCCGTGGAGGCCGTGCTGAACCGGGACCGGGAGGCGGCCTTCCATGCCTGCGCCCTGGACCCGTTGACGGCGGCCGTCGTCCCGCTGCCGCAGATCCGCGAGATGTTCGAAGAGCTGTGGACGGCGGAAGGAGATCTGCTGAGTTACTTCGACGCATGATTCCAAGCCGTCGCCACATCGTCAACCTGTCGTGCTGGGTGTCTTCGGTCTGTTTGGCGGCACCGCTGCCGGCCCAGGATGTGCCCAAGACGACGCTGGTACACTACATGCCCTGGTTTGCTTCAGAACCGGTCAGTGGATACTGGGGCTGGCACTGGACGATGGGCCATTTTGACCCCGAACGGCTGTCAGACAACGGGACCCGCTCAGTGGCAGCCCACGACTACCCCCTGATCGGCCCATATGACTCCAGCGATCCCCACGCCCTCGAGTGTCACCTGCTATTGATGAAACTGAGTGGCATCGATGGGGTGATCATCGACTGGTACGGTATTGAGGATTACAGAGATTACGCCGCGATTCACCGCAATGCCGGACACTTGATCGAGTACATCAGGAAAGCCGGACTCCGATTCGCCGTCTGCTATGAGGACCAGGCAGTGCGGCACATGATGGAGGGTGGCGTTCTGCAGGCAGAGGAGGACGTGGCCCATGGGACCGAAGTGCTTGCGTGGCTGCAGCAGAACTGGTTTGCCGACGATGCCTATCTGCAAGTCGACGGCAGACCGGTACTCCTCGTGTTCGGTCCACAGCACTTCACAGAGGCTGAATGGGTGACGATGACGGCCGGCCTGACACCCCGACCCTGGTTATATGCGTTACCACATCTTTCCCGTGTGGCTGGCGCAGACGGAGTTTTCGGCTGGCCTCCCGTATACGGCGGCACCGAGATCTTGCCCTCCGTATGGCGGCAATACCTGGCCGATCTGTACGCCCGGGGCCAGCAGGGAGAGTCCGTCCTCGCACCCGTGTTCCCCAAGTACCACGATATATACGCGGAGGCCGGGCTGCATGACAGCTATGGAACCATCGACGCTCGGGGGGGCAGGACATTTCAGGAAACCCTCGACCGGGCCTGGGAGAGTCCCTCGCCGATGATCCAGATCGCTACCTGGAACGACCATGGTGAGGGCACCGCCATCGAGCCGACGCGCACAGACGGATATCGCTATCTCGAAATGGTCCAGCGGAAGAGTATCGAGGCTCACGAGGCGTTCGCCTTTCGGGCCGATGACCTGCGCCTGCCCGTACGGCTGTACGAACTCCGGAGGCAGGCATCCGATGACACGGTCGCCACCCGGTTGCTGGATCGTGTCTCCCGTCTTCTGTTCTCGGCCGACTGTGAGGCAGCCAGGGAGTTGTTGGCGAACGCCGCGATTCCGCCAGACTAGGGGCGGCTGCCTTGCTGGAACTAGTACATCAGATTGATGATTCGCCGCACGGATCGCTCACCCACATCAGCAGCCACGGCGATCCGGCAGAGATAGACTCCAGGCGGTAACAGGCGCCCCGCATCATCCCGACCGTCCCACCCATAACCATCCGCGCCAGCTGCCACCACCCGCATCGTTCGACCTGACAGATCGTGGATCGTCACCTCCGGCACGGCTGACTCAACCTTGGCCAGGGCGAAGCGGATCGAGGCCACATCGTTGACGCCGTCCCCGTTGGGGGTCACCTGTGAGGTCACGTCCACAGACCGGATCAGGGCGCCGGCGAGGGCCACCGAGGGCACGAACACCGTGGCCGCGTGCTGCTCAGCCGGTCGCGCCCCCTGCATCACACCAGATCCAGACAGGCTCACCCAGGCCTCGAAGGCTGTCGCGTTGGCCTGGATCCGGGCGTCGAACACGACCTCCACCGAGTCGCTCTGCACGCGTTCCGCCAGGTCGATCCGCAACGTGTCGCCCGCCATGGCCACCGCCAGCGGCGCCACAGTGTCGCCGGCCACCTTCACCTGCGTGGTAGCAGCAGGGGCGGGGGTCCGAATAAGGACGCGGTCAAACCCGTGGTCGCCAGATCGGAAGACCGGCTTGAGCACGAAGCTGAACGTCTGCAGTGAGTCAAAGCCTGTCTGCCGTGGCAGGATGCGACTGGTGACGCCACCGCTGACCAGAGCATCGTCGAAGTGGAGAGAGATACTGCGCAACAGCGGCGCTACGGCGGGGTTGTCGTTACCCAACCGTACCTGCAACTGCACGAAACGCCTTGGTGTGGGTGACAGGAACACTTCCCCGGGGACATCGTACGCCTGACTCCAGCCCGACCAGTCAGGACCCCGCCGCTGGATTTCGACAATGTCCTGTTTCTGCGACTTCGGCAGTTTGTTCCACTGCGCCTGTGAGATCTCCACACCGTTCTTGTTGTAGTACTTCTCTTCGAACAGGAACGTGTCCCCCGTCTGCGAACGGATCTCGACGAAGGTTTCGGGTGGCAGCTCTGCGTCCCAGCTCAATGTGCGGATGCTCTTGGTACCACCCAGATCTATGAAGTTGGACTCCATCTGTGCGCCGGCCACGTAGCCGTCGCCGAAGAGCATGAACTCGGTGAGCGTATAGAACGGGTTGTGTGTGCCTCCCTGAGCTCCCGCGATTCGCGTGAAGTTGAGACGATGATAGAAGATGTAGCGAGTCTTGCGCAGCGGGAATCGAAAGTCGAACACCCGACGCAGGGGGCTGGCGATGTTGTCCACGCGGGTCAGTTGCTGGAAATCGAAGTTGCCGCGCACACGGTCCGTCGTCACACCAGCGGCCTGCGTGCCGTCCGAGGTGGCGATTTCGAAGCTGCCGAAGAAGCTTCGCGACCTGCTGACGTGCATGAAGGCCCGGTCGATCCAGTAGGTGGCGCCCAGGTCGATTTCGAACCAATGACCCTCCAGTACCCAGTCGTTGGGGCCGGACAGAGACCAGGAGGTGTTCTTGTCGCCGTCGATGAGGGTTGAAAGATTGTTCAGGTCGGTTCCACCGCGCACGCCACCGCCGCGTTCAAGGCTCCCAAGGGCCGCGTTGTCGCCGATACCCACCACTTCGATTTCGGCCAGAGCCGCCCCGGGGTTCTGTCCCTCGGCGACAAAACGCACGTATTGCACCATGGCGTGGTCCAGCGTATCGCCGGTGACCAGGTGTTCACCCGTCGCCCCACCGGGCCAGATCGTCTGCAGATCATATTCGACAACGCGTTCCTCGTTCGGCTCGCTGGCACGGCCGGCACGGGAATACTGAAACACGTCGCGGGCCGCAGAGGCCCGCAGGCCATCGTTGGTGTAGAGGCTGAAACTGCGAAAAGGTCGCGCGTCCAGCGTGTCGGGGAAGGTCAGGCGGATCTTGGTGGCCAGGACCATACGGCCCAGATCGACCTCGATGAACCAGTCCTCGATCACGTGATCCTGGGGCGGCTGCCACCAGGTGTCTTTCCGTCCGTCGATGATGTTGTCCGCCGATTCCGCCCCGGACCCCACCACGCGGATGCCGCCGGGTACCGGGTCCTTGCTGCTCTTGATCACATGGCGGAAGTCGCGCGCCGCGGTGACGGCATCGATCGACCGGTTGATCCGGCCCAGGCCGATACTACCATCCTCGTTCTGCACCACGGCACCACGGGGGAAGGTCCAACCATCCCAGTCGGCCTTGCGGTCGAAACGATACTCATCGGCCAGGCAGGCCCAGGTGCTCAGCAGGAGCAATGCGATGGCTGCCGGTAGCTTCATGACTCCCTGATGATTACTTCTGTGTTGGCTCCAGGCCCAGCAACACGATCAGGACAGAGCGCACCCAGAAGGCGCTGTTCATGTAGGGGTTTTCCGCCGAAGGCCAGTTCGTCCAGTACGTCTGGTTGTGGGGGATACGGTGAAACCACTGCAGCAATGGCACGGCGGGCAATTCTGTGAGCCAGATGTCCATGGTCTGGCGGAACAGCGGGATCAGCGCCGGATCATCTGGTGAGGTCTGGCCCATCTGATCGACGAGATCGTCGAACTCGTCGTTCGACCAGCGATAGTAATACGGCGTGGGTGTACCTGTTGGCTCGACGAAACGACTGTGGAACAGCCTGAGAGTGAAGTACGGATCACGCACCGAACCACCGACTCCCATGATGAAAGCCCGCGCCGTTCCCTGGGAGATGTTCGTGTAGGCATCAGAGTACATGCGGAAGGTGGCGTCGAAACCGGCGTTACGCAACTGACGGATGAGGACGGGGGTGAAATCCTGGAACAGGCCTGGATAGACGACGATGGGCACCTTTACCCGCTGTCCGTCTCTGACCCAGAGGCCTTCCTCGTCGAGGACCCATCCCTTGCTCTGCATGATCTCGGTCGTCTTGCCTGGATCGTGCACGTTGACGCCATGTTTTTCGACCAGGTCCTGGACCTGCGCCGTATACCTGGCCAGGGGAGGGAAGTCGGGAAAGGGGAGCAGGCTGAACTCGCCGGCGCCCTGCCAGCCGATCTCGACCAGCTGGGCTCGGTCGATGGCGTAGTTGACTGCCCAGCGGACCTGTGGATCGTCAAAGGGCGGCTCCAGATTGTTGAAGCCCAGCACCGGCGGCCACCAGTCGCGGTAACCATAGGGCAGATCGCGTCCGGACCACGTGGTGACTCTGGGGTTGGCATCGAGCAGGGCCTTGATGTTGGCCGGGCGCAAATCGACACACATGTCCATCTCGTCGGTGATAAACAGCTGGACCCACTTGTTCTCGTCACCCTGGGGCAGGTAGATGATACGCTCCACCTTCGGCAGATCCTGGAAGCCGATCGTCGCCGCCCACCAGTCGGGTCTCACATCCCAGATGCGCTGCAGCGGCTGGGACAGGGCCAGGCGGTACGGGCCGCTGACCACGGGCAGTCCCGAGGCCAGGTCCAGATTCCTGAAGGTCGTCGGGTCCTGGTGTTCCCAGATGTGCTTCGGCACGATGTGCAGGCCGTTGCCGAAGTTGTAGGTGAAATAGGAGAAGACGAACCGCGGGTTGGGTGCGGTCAGGCTGATGACGGCGGTGAGATCGTCGGGTACGTCGACCTTCTCGACCCAGGTGGCCATGTCTGTAGAGAAGGCCAGTTCCGGCGCATGGTTTCTGAGCATGTCCACGGTGTATTTCAGGTCGTGGGCCGTCCACGGATGACCATCGCTCCAGGTGACGCCGTCGCGGATGTGGATGGTTACCTGTGTGAAGTCGTCGTTGAACTCATGCCCTGTGGCGATCCACGGGATGATGTTGTCCTGTTCGACGTAGGCGTTGTAGAAGTAGAGTGGTTCGTACTGATAGTCGAAGCCCGGAGAGGACGTACCGAGAATGAAGGGGTTGAAAGAGTCATAGTCCGTCAACAGCAGTATGCCGAAGATGAGCGTACGATTGCGCGGTACCTGCTTGAGAGACGTCGGGGAGCCACTATCGGAGCCGCCGCCGCAGGAACCCAGCGTCAGACACAGCAGCAGCAGCAGCGCTCGGTACTTCATCCAGAGATCTCCTCACCGGTTTGGGTCCAATGACGGTTGCCTGCACGCAGACTATACTTCCGGGACGCGAGTCGAAGAAAGAGGGAGACTGCCATGAGGTCCATTGGTACCTTGCTGATCGGGTTGGCCCTGCTGGCTGATCAGAGTCAGGCAACCGCGGAGGCGGAGAAGATCGACTATTTCGGCTATTCAGGTTGCGTGGCGCTGCAGAATGACGACATCCGGGTCGTCCTGACCACCCACGGCGGGCGCATTCTGGAATACTCACGGGATGGCGAGAACGCCATCCACCTGGATCCGGCCCAGGAGGGCTGGGTCTACGTGCCGGGTGAACCCACTGTCGATCCCACGGGCGGTCGGCTGGACATCGGCCCCGAGGCGATCATTCCCCGCCGACCCGAATTGTGGTTGGGAGAGTGGCAGGCAGAGATCACCGGCCCCCGCTCGGCACGATTGACCAGCGTGGAGCATGCGGCTACCGGCGTGCAGCTGATGCGCGACTTCGTTCTCGACGAGAACTCATCGCATCTCAGTGTGACTCAGACGATACGGAACATCTCCGACGGGACGACGGAATGGTGTCACTGGAGTCGCACCTTCGGCCTGGGCGGCGGCATCGTCGTCATTCCGCTGGCAGGCCAGAGCCGGTTTCCCAACCACTACGTGATGTATGGTCCCGGGCCGGTGATCAACTACCGTCCGGTGGATGCCAGCATCCGGGTTCGAGATGGGTTCCTCGAGATCACCGGTCCGCCCGAACGTGCCAAGCTCGGCATGGACTCCAGGGCTGGCTGGTTCTCGTACGTGTCGAAGAACGACCTGATGTGGGTCAAGCGGTATCCTGTGTACCCCGAACGGGTGTACAACGAGATGGCGGGCCTGACGATCTCGATCTGGTACAACAAGGAGGAGATGACCGAACTGGAACCGATCGGTCCGCGTGAGCTGTTGGCGCCCGGCGAATCCTCCTCCTTCACCGAAGACTGGTGGCTGTTGCCATATGACTATCCTGCCGAGAGTCAGTCCGTCGATCTCGAAGCGGTGGCAGCCATCGTCGACCAGCAGGCGCGCTGACTGAGAGATGCGGAAGCTGACGATCTTCACGTTCCTCGTCCTCGCCGGCGCCGGGGCGGCCACCCTGCTCACCGAGCCGGACATGGGCAGCGATGTGCCCGTCATCTATTGGGCGACCGACCCAAATCCCGCGCGGATTCAGCAGGTCGCCGACTTCCACGAGTGGCTCGTGGAGAACGGGCACACAACCCCTGACGGACGGCCCCGAGTCGAGTTGCGCCTGGAGACGGTGGCTGCCGACCGCAAAGGAATCATCCAGGGCGTGTCCGGCGTGTCGGCCGACATCATCCAGTGCAGCGTGCCCTGGTATCAGGCCATCGGCCTGCTCAAGGACGTGAGCGAGGCGGCAGAGAAGCAGGGCTTCGGTATGGATCAGACGTACCCGGCCCTCGAGCCGCTGCTGCGGGTCGACGGCCGCCAGTACGGATTCCCCTGCAACGTCAATGTCATGGCCCTGTGGATCAACCTGGACACCTTCGAAAAGATCGGCATGGAGCCGCCGCCGCCGACGTGGGACTGGGATACCTTCGAGCGCTACGGCAAAGAGTTCATCCAGCGGGCGAACCCGCCCGGCGAGCGCCAGTCGGTGTTCTTCGTCAATCGCTTCGAGCACGCCTACCTGGTGCGCACCATGCACCGCAGCCTCGGTGCCTCCGAGTTCAACGAGACGATGACGGCCTCGGGGCTGAACCATGACGGCTACGCCCGATCGCTGGCACGGATCTACAAGTGGACCTTCGAGGACCACATCGCTGCCAGCAAGGCCGAAGAATCGGCCTTCTCTACGGAGTCAGGATACAGCGGCGCCGGGCTGACGCTGTTTCAGCAGGGCCACTATGGTCTGTACAACATCGGTCGCTGGATCCTGATCCGTCTGCGGGAATTCAAGCAGCCTCCCAGGGTTTCTGTCAGCCACTATCCCTACGCCGAGTTTCCCAACGCCGTCATCGGTACTCGTGTTGCCGGTGTCTACGCGGCGACGAAATACCCCGAGGAGTCGACGCTGTTTCTGGCCTACCTGGCCAGCGAGAAGTACAACATGGGCATCGTCAACTCCGCCGATGCCCTGCCGCCGAGTCCGGCGTTCACGCAGATCGAGGAATACACCCGTCCGGCGGACTTTCCCAATGAGTGGGGTGCCCACGAGCTCCCTGCGGAGGGTGCCGAGACGATCGCCATCGCCACCGCCATCAGCCCTTACGTGCCCGGGGCCACGGTGGACCGTTACAAGAAGAAGGTCCTCGATGAGGTGATGGCCCAGCTGGCCACGCCGGAAGAGGCCGCCGCCGAGGCGGCGCGGCGGATCGATGCCGAGATCGCGCTGACGTTGAAGGAGAGCGCGGTCCTGCGCCAGCGGTACGCCGCCGCGATCGAGGTGCAGGAGAGGATCGACCGATATCGCCGTGAGGGACGACCAGTGCCGCTGGAATGGATCAGAAACCCCTTTCACAGGGCCTACTACCAGGCCATGGGCTGGGCCGATACGACGGGTGTGCAGAAGGGCGCCTAGTCGCTGCGGAAACTGACACTCCTCTGTTCTCTCGTGCTCGCCGGCGCCGGGATGGCAACCCTGCTGACCGAGCCGGATATGGCCAGCGATGTTCCCGTCATCTACTGGTCCACCGATCCCAACCCGGCACGAATCCGGCAAGTCGACCAGTTCCACGAATGGCTGGTGGAGAACGGTCACACCACGACAGACGGCAGAGCGAATGTCGAGCTGCGCCTGGAGACGGTGGCCGCCGATCGCAAGGGAATCATCCAGGGTGTCTCCGGCGTGGCTGCCGATATCATGGACTGCCACATCCCCTGGTACCAGTCGATCGGCATTCTCGCCGACGTGACCGATGCCGCCGAGCGCTACGGCTTCGGCATGGACTCCACCTACGAGGCGCTGGAGCCGCTGCTCACCGTCGATGGACGGCAGTACGGATTTCCCTGCAACGTCTATGTCATGGGACTGTGGGTGAACGTCGACACCTTCGCAAAGCTGGGGATGGCGCCGCCGCCGACGTACTGGGACTGGGATACCTTCGAACGCATCGGCAAGGAGTTTGTCAGACGGGCAAATCCCCCGGGCCAACGACAGACGGTATTCTTCGTCAACCGTATCGAGCACGCCTTCTTCATCCGCGCACTGCACCGCAGTCTCGGGGTCTCGGACTTCAATGAGACGATGACTGCATCGGGCTTGAACCACGCCGGATTCGCCGAGACAATGGCCCGTATCCACAAGTGGACCTTCGAAGACCACATCGCCGCCAGCAAAGCAGAGGAGACGGCCTTCTCGGCTGAGTCTGGTTACAGCGGCGCCGGTCTGACCTTGCTGAACCAGGGCAACTACGGCGCCTACACGATCGGACGCTGGGTGCTGATCCGGCTGCGACAGTTCGAGAAGCCGCCCAGGGTGTCGGCCAGTCACTTCCCCCACGGCGGGTTCCCGAACGCTCTCATCGCCGCCCGCACGGCCGCCGTCTACGCCGGCTCGCCGCATCTGGATGAGGCCCAGCTGTTTCTGGCCTACCTGGCGAGTGAGGTGTACAACATTGGCATCGTCGAATCCGCCGATGCCATGCCGCCAAGTCCCGAGTTCACCCGCACCGAGGGGTACCTGAGACCTGCGGCACACCCCAACGAATGGGGGGCCCACGAAGTGCCTGCAGAAGGAGCGGAAACGATCGCCATCACCCTGTCCACCAGTCCTTTCGTGCCGTCGTCGACGGTCGACCGCTACAAGAAGAAGGCTCTGGAGCAGGTTATGGCCGGCCTGGCCACGCCCGAGCACGCCGCGGCGGAGGCGTCGAGCCGCATCGACGCCGAGATCCAGCTGACCCTGGTGGACAGCCCCAGCCTGCGCCGCCGTTACGCCGAGGCGGTCACCCTTCAACAGAAGATCGACAGCCACCGACAGGAAGGCCGACCCATACCGATCGAGTGGATCAAGAACCCCTTTCACCGGGTGTACTACGAGTCAAAAGGGTGGGTCGATTCGGTGACGACGAGGAGCGGAGCGTGAACCGCCGCGACGTACGCGACGTCAGCATCGGGCTGGGGTTCCTGGCGCCGAATATCCTGGGGTTCCTCGTGTTCACCCTGGGTCCGCTGCTGTTCAGCATGTACCTGGCGTTCACCAACTGGGACCTGCGCCTGCACAACATGTTCAAGGAGGAAGAGCTCCGGTTCGTGTTGCTGGAGAACTTCTCCCGCATGCTCGAGGATCCGGACTTCTGGCAGTACCTGGGCAACACGCTGTTTCTGATGATGTCCATCCCCTTCGCCATCGCCGGCAGTCTGGTGGCCGCTATCCTGTTGAGTCAGGATACCGACGGCGGCAGCAACTGGGTGCGTCAACGACTGATGGCTGGCGCCGGGTTGGTCCTCGGTGTCAGCTGCCTGGTTCTGGCCGGAGCCGGTTCATCGGCCGTCACGATCCTCATCGTTGGCCTGGCCGGGGCGATTCTGCTGGGTGGCACCACCGGCGGCACCACCGTCTACCGCACGCTCTTTTTCCTGCCCCACTTCACCTCAGGGGTGGCGACGTTCATCCTGTGGAAGAAGCTCTACAATCCGAGCACGGGCCCCGTGACGACCGCGTTGCAGCCCTTGCTCGACGTCACGGGCGCCCTGGTTGCCGCCCTGCCAACGCAGCTGGTGCAGATCTGCTCGTGGCTCTGCGTGCTGCTTATGGTCGCAGGCTTCTATCAGGGGGTTCGCAGGCTCTTTTTGTCCTGGAGAGACGGGGAGATGGGAGGTTTCACGGTGCTGCTCGGGCTCGCCTTCATGGCCCTGCCGGCCCTTTGCGCTCTGGTCTGGGCCAACCAGCCCATCGCAGCGATACTGATCGCAGGTGGTGCTGCCGTAAGTGTTCTCCTGTTTGCCGGCCGCGCTGCCCGTGGCCGTGAATATGTCTGTCGCGCTGACGAAGGTCTGGGAGACGGCATCATCTTCGGTGCCACCCTGATGGTCATCGGCTTCGGCCTGCTCGGACTCGGTAACGTGCTCTACGACCTGCCGGCGATGGCCGCAGCCGGGCTGGAGACGCCCGAGTGGCTCACCCACTACAGTTGGGCCAAGCCTTCGCTGATGTTCATGGGGCTGTGGGCGGCCATCGGCTCCAACAACATGCTGCTCTACCTGGCCGGGCTGTCCAACGTGCCCGGCGAACTCTACGAAGCCGCCGAGATCGACGGTACGACGGCATTTCAGAAGTTCTGGCACGTCACCTGGCCGCAGCTGGCGCCAGTGACCTTTTTCATCGTCGTCATGAGTACGATCGGCGGGTTGCAGGGGGGATTCGAGATGGCCCGCGTCATGACCGAGGGAGGTCCCGCCGGCTCGACGACGACGTTGAGCTACTACGTCTACAACGAGGGCTTCACCACGGGCCGCCTGGGCTACGCCGCCGGCGTCGCCTGGGCCATGTTCGCTCTGGTGTTCTCCGTGACGCTGTTCAACTGGAAATTCGGCAGCCGGCAGATCAATGACTGAGATGATCGAAAACCGCACCCGGGCGTTCCTGCGGCGCAAGTTGACGACCACGGCGTTGTTGCACGTGGTGTTGACCCTCTGCAGTCTGAGTCTGGCGCTGCCCTTTGTCTGGATGGCCCTCACCGGCCTCAAGACGATCGAGGAAGCCGGCATGGATACCTGGCTGCCGGAGCAGTTCATGTGGTCGAATTTCTCGGATGTCTTCGCGACAAAGGGCATCCAGTTCGGCCGCTGGTACTGGAACAGTCTCTACATCGCCGCCACCGTCACCTTCCTGCAGGTTCTCACCAGCTCGCTGGCCGCCTTCAGTTTCTCCCGACTGAAGTGGCCCGGACGAGACAAGGTGTTTCTCCTCTACCTGGGCACGATGATGCTGCCCTTTCTCGTGATGATGGTGCCAAACTACCAGTTGATGATCAAGCTGGGTATCGTCGACACGTACTGGGGACTGATCATTCCGGCGTCGTTCAGCGCTTTCGGCACGTTCCTGCTGCGCCAGTTCATGCTCGGAATCCCGGCCTCACTGGACGAGGCAGCCGAGATCGACGGCGCCAGCAAATGGCAACTGTGCTGGGATGTGATTCTGCCTCTGGCCCGCCCGGGTATGATCACGCTGGCGATCTTTACCTTCATCGGCAATTACCAGAGCTTCTTCTGGCCCCTGGTGATGATGAAGAGCGTCCATCGCTACACGCTCCCCATCGGCCTGATGTTCTTCGATTCGACCCAGGGTCAGCAGACCAACCTGTTGATGGCGGCCATCACCATGTCGGTGGTGCCCATGATCCTCATCTTCGTGCTGCTCCAGCGGCACCTCGTGCGCGGCATCCAGCTGGGTGCCGTCAAGGGGTGACGGGCATCAACCGATACTGATCAGCCGGTTGCCCGTCATGCCGGTGAGAAAGTCGATGATGAGCCAGATGCCGGCGGTGCCGAAGGCGCCCAGGACCAGTCCCAGAAAGAATGGGCGCAGCCTGGTATAGAGCAGGGGCCCCCCGTACTTGAGGATGATGGCTTTCAGGAGCCAGGCGAAGAAGATTGACGGCCAGATCAGCTGTACGGGATGGGGCAGACCGACGGCGAGACCGATGGGGTGTATGGGAAAGCCGACGAAGCGGTTCTTCACAAAGGTCAGCAAGGCCATCAGTCCGGCGCCGACGCCGGTGAATGACAGGTGCCAGATCTCGACGGGCGCCGGATTGCTGATGTTGTGCGTGATCCAGTTTCCCGTATAGGTCGTCATATGGCCGAACTGCCAACTGGCCAGATTGATGCCGCCGTGAGTGTATCCCAGGTAGATGACGGTGAAAGCTGATCCGACCATGGTCACGATGATGGCCGTGACGATGGCCCAGAACAGTCGCCGGTACTCGAGCCGGGTGACCTCGGCCAGCTTCAGCCCCGTGGCTGCCGACGCCATGACGAAGGTCCGGATGTCGGCGGACCAGGGGAAGTTGAGGGCCAGCGTGGCGATTCCCGAAGGCCCGACGAAGGAACTGCCGAGGGTGTTGACGGTGAACACCGGCGGGGCCACCGGGGCCCGGCAGTAGGCCAGGCCAGCCTGCGAGATGATCCGCGCCAGGCCGATGAAGATAACCAGCGCTGAGAGCTGGAAGACGAAGGCCGTGGCAACGTTCATGCCCGCAAATACGAGCCAGATAATACCGGCGACGAAGCCGATGAGGAAGCCGAAAACGGCGACGCGGTAGGGTAGCAGCTCCTCGCTGTCATCCAGCTCGGGCGCCCGCCCGAGCGCTTTGCGCACCACGGATCGAAGGTGCTCCCGCCCTGACCAGAAGTTGGAGACGACGAGAAAGAATAACGCCCCCAGAGCGATATGGGCGAGACTCGGAGGAGAGGGTGAGGAGTACGGCTGCTCGGGACCGATGGTCAGACCGACCATGCGCAGGGTGCCCATGGCGAGGATGTTGAGCAGGGCGAACAACCAGATCCCGAGCGAGACATCGAGGTTGAGCAGGTAGGACAGGCCGATGACCTCGAAGTGGGGTTTGAGGTTGAGCCAGACCGAACGCCGCAGAATCGGCAGGTAGACGTTGAGGTCGATCCAGGGGATGTAGTTGAAGTAGCGATGCAGGGCGTTGATCGAGCCGATGAGCGCCGGTATGGCAAAGCCGACCCAGGTCAGATAGTTGCGCAGGAACGGTGGTAGCAACCGGCCCTCGGTATCGGCACTCATCTGCAGGGGGAGAGTCGCCAGCGGAAAGGTCAGACGCTCGCGGTCCACCCACTGCCGGCGGAGTACGACCAGCAGGCACAGCGTGACGAAGTAGTTGGTGAGGATGAACAGAGTCCAGAAGAACAGGGGGCCCACCCAGGCACCCCATGGGATGGGTTCGCCCTTGGCCCGTCCCTCGAACAGCTTCTGCACTGCGTCACCGTCGCTCAGCACCAGAGCCGGTTCCAGGTACGGCAGGATGAGGGCGACCCAATCGTTCTCGGGTGTCGAGTAATACAGAAACCCACCCAGTAAAGGGATCAGATTCATCGACAGCCCCCAGGACGGGATGGCAGCGCCGACGATCATCATGATGTAGACCGTGGCGAGCTCGCCTGGCCTCAGACTGGTGCCGGTGAGGCCCCGCGACAGGGGGTTGAGCAACAGGGTGATGAGGAAGAACAGGAAAATGGCGGCCCCGGTGGAGTAATCGGCCGCCATGGGCGAACTCTGCATCATCAGCACACCGTAGGGCTCACCGGCGGCGATGGTCAGACAGCCGAGGACCCCGAGACCTACGGCCCGGAGGGAGACACCTCGGCCAGGTCCAGGGCGACCCGGGTCAGCTTCTTGGGGCACGAGCCATACTCAGAACCGGTTCTTCCCGGTTAAGTGTGCTGTAAAGTTTGTTTGCGTGGGAATCGGGCCCTATTATATAACTGCTGTAATGGTCCCAGCAAGGACAGGGACCGCTCCCCTGCGATGGTTACGAGGACCCTGTTGATCAAGACGCCCACCTTGGCTGCGTTTATATGCTTGTTTGCCCTGATGCCAGCAACGCCGGTCAGGGCGGCGGCCAGATCCGTGGATTCCGCCGTCGTGGCCAGGGTTGGCGAACGGCAGATCACCATGGGGGATCTGCTCGGTGCCGAACGCCGACTGCGCCGTTTCCGGGAGAACCAGGAGAACAGGGAGCTACTGCAGCCCTTCATCGACCGCGAACTGTTGCTGCTGGAAGCGCGCAAGACAAGCCTGGACACATCGGCGAGAGTGCAGCGGACGCTGGCCGGGATTCGCCGCCGGCAGTTGGCCGAGAAGGTCTACCGCGAGGAGATCTCTCATTCCGTGGTGGTCACCGACGCCGAGACCCGGCAGCACTTCGTGGACAACGGACTCGACCAGAAGCGGGAGGTCCGGGCAAGCCACATCCTCGTCGACAAGCCCGAAGATCTCGAGGCGATCATGCATCGTCTGGATGCCGGCGAGGACTTTGCCGATCTGGCCCGCGAGTTGTCCCTCGATGCGCCGACGGCACAGAAGGGGGGCGATCTCGGCTTCTGGCAGGAAGAGGACGCTCGCAGGAGTTCATTCGTACAGCAGTTCATCGGCGTGGAGTTGGGCAAGATTGCCAAGCCCTACCGGAACGCCCGAGGCAAGTTCCATCTGGTCAAGGTAACCGAGCATCGACTGCTGGGCTTCGAACGGCAGGTTGACCAGATACGACGGGCTCTGCAACGACAGAAAAAGAGAGCCCGGTGGGTTGAATATCTCGCCGAGGAACGCGATCGCTTCGCAGTCACCGTCGACACCGGAACCCTGGAGTATCTGCTCGACGAAGGCCGACTTGCGGTGTACCGCATGCCGCCGATCGCAACGGCGGAACACACGAGGATTCTGGCTCGACACAGCGAAGGCGAGATCAGTCTCGGCGACTATCTGGAAATGCTGCGGGACACGACCATGGACGACCGCCCTCGGGCGGTGGACAGCACCGCCATTGCCCAGTACGTCGAGCAGGAGACCATGCAACGGGTGGTGTTGCCCATCGTGGCCGAGCGGAAGGGCTGGCATGAGGATGACGACGTCGCCTCCTACCTGGATGAGAAACGTGACCAGGCCATGGTCGAGATGCTGCGCCGGACAGTCATTGAAGACCAGTATCTCACAGAAAAAGTCCGGTACGCCTATTACGAGAACCATCAACCGGATTTCCTCGAGCCGGAACGAATCTTCTTCGAAGGCGGCCTCGTCGAATCGAAGACCGAGGCAGAGCAGGTCCTGGCGCGCCTGAGACGCGGCGAAGGTCTTGCTGCCATCATGAAGCAATACCCGGCGTTCTCGGAGCAGTGGCGTACCTACGATGTGTTCCACTTTACCACTTCCAGGACGGACGCCTCCCATGGGGCACGGTGGGCGAAAGCGGTGGAGTTGGTGCGCAACCTGCAGCCTGGCGACATCGGCGGACCCCTGGAATTACCATTTGAAGATGGCTCGTTGGGATACCTGCTTGTGCAGGCGTTGGCCGTGGTGCCGGCACAAGTTCTCGCTTACGACGATCCGACCGTCCAGGACACGGTTCGACGCCAGATGAGACACGAATTCAGGAAAGAGATCACCCGATCCTTCTACAGCTACCTGGAGAATCTGCGGCAACGCTATGCCACTTCTGTCGTCGTTTATGACGACGTCTTGACAACCGCCGAAGGATTCCGCTAAGATTCGGCGTTCGAGTGCTAGAAATCAATGCATGACCAAGCGCGAAAGGAGGCCATAACTATCTGTTGTACAGGCGTTTACTCCGCCCGGATGCGGGTCAGGAGCCAAACTACCCAAAAGAAGCTGTTCCCCCGATCACTCTTTCAGGAGAGAAGCATGAGACGTTTCGCTACCGCCGCGGGGCTGGTCCTTGCCATGGCAAGCGCCAGCATCGCCGGCTCCAATGCCAACGGCATTGGCTATTTCGCTCTCGAAGTCCCGGCAGGCCACACGATCACCGCCGATGGCGACATCAGTGACTGGTCCTGGTTCGACCCCAATTTCATCTACGGGCCGGACGACATGACCGAGATTCTCGCTGGCGAGATGCCGACGAAGGCCGATCTCGACATCGCCGCCTATACGGCGTGGACCGGTACGGACCGCGACAACAAGATTTTCGGTTTCGTCCGTGTCACCGATGACACGTTGACCGTCATCGAGACCCTGCTGGACGACGGTTGGCGCGATGACGACCTCGAGGTCGTTGCCGATCCTGACCTCAGTGGCGGCCCGATGGAGGGTGAGTTCGACACCCGTGGCGTCGCCGGTCAGCAGTTCACGATGCACCTGGCAACCAACGGGTACGAGTCAGACTACGGCGACGGTTCCTGGTGGCTCCGCTGGCAGGTCGCGCCCGAGATGCACTGGCTCGACGAGCTGGTCGAAGCCACGACCACCACGGTACCCGCCGGCCAGGGCAACGGTGCGACGGATGTCACGGTCCACTACGAGTTCGCCATGCCGTTGTGGGATACCGCTCTTCCTGATGGCCAGGATGCCAGCACGCTGCACCTCAATGAGGTGGGGCAAACCATCGGTTTCGGTTATCAGCTGAACGAAGCTGACAACCCCGAGACTCGTCGTACGCACCAGGTCGCCACAGCTGGTGAGGAGGGCGCCTCCGGCAACGGGGACTTCCTTTCCGAATACACGCTGCTGGGAATCGGCGAGTACGACGACCAGGGCACCGGCAGCACGGCCGTCGAAGCCCAGGCGTGGGGCAAGATCAAGGCAACATTCGCCCGCTAGCAGTCTGTTTCATGCAGTTTGGAGGTGAGGCAGGGGCCATGGTTCCTGCCTCACCCCCAGTCTATTCCAGAGAAGGCAGAGATGATGAGAAGGTCGCCGGTCTTGTTGTTATGTGCCCTCGTGTTGCTCGGAGGTTGCGGTCGCTACTTCGGTGGCGTGATCCAGCCGCTGTCCGAGACCGAGCAAGCCGACCACATGGTCGTGCAGGATGACAGATCAGTCACCTACGTGTACGAGCGCCTCGAGATCGGTCTGTTGCCCATGTCGGACGGGGAACTCAATCGACAGTTTCCGGGCATTTCAGACAAAGGAGCCGCCTCGACAAACCCGTACACCTATGGCAACTGGACGCGCATGGGCGAAGAGTGGATTCCGCCCCGTTACAGCGTCTGGCGATTGCGGATCAAGAATTATGCCTATCCCAAGATCCGGGTCGATCCGGCCAAGATCGAGTTGATCTCCGATGACGGCTACCGCACCTACAAGACACTCGAGATGCTGGAGATTGTCGAGTACTACTACTCCCACATCATCGCCTACGCGGGGAACGACTACAAACGTTTCAAGGCCCGCGAGGATATCCTCAACAGAACCATGTTCAAAGGCGACCCGCTGTTCAGCGGTCAGGAGGCCGAGAGCTACATCGTCTTCCCGGCGCTCGATCCGGATGTCGAGTCCTTCGTCGTCAACGTCAGTGATGTGGCCGTACGCTTCGACTATAAGGGCGAACCCGTCGAGACGATCGATCTCAGTTTCCGCTTCGAGCGGGAAGTCCACAAGGGCTACCAGCCTCCGGCCGAATGGCTCAGTGACATCCAATGACGCGACTCAGTTCCCCCCACCTTCTGAGTGCTGTCGGTCTGGTCTGGGCCTTGACCGCGCTCCCCGCCACCGGCCAGATCGATGTCTGGGTTGTCGGCAAGGGCGGGCAATCCTGGGAGGTGCCCGCCGACGTCATCGCCGGCCTGGTCGTGGGAGCCGCCGGCGAACTGCGTCCGGTCAATTTCGAACTGGACGACAATGTGATCGAGGCGATCACATGGGAAGATAATCGTACGGTTGATTTCGTCAGCGAGTCTCAGGGGCACGTCTGGGACAATGCTGCTACCCAGGGATCGCCGGCGGTGATCGTCGACGGCGACCCCACCACTACTACCGGAGAGCGGTTCAAGAGTTTCGGCATCGATCAGACCGGTCGGATTTTCTTCCTCGATCTCGGAGCCTCCTTTCCCGCCAGCCAGATCAGCTTTTTTCCGAGCCCCCAGGGCGAGATTGACTTTGTCCGGGCCTATGCCATCGCCATCAACGATGGCAGGCTTTACAACACCAGCAATACCCCGATCTACGAGACTCTTCGTCTGGTGGAGTTGAACCGCGAGCCGCGGGTGGATATCCGTTTCCCTCCCCAGTTGCTGCGTTTCATCAAACTCACCGTGCGCTCGCCGGGGCCGTTCGAGATCGCTGAAGTCGAGGTGCATGGTGAGGGCTTCGTGCCGAGAGGGTCGTACCTGTCACAGCTTGTCGAACTGCCGGATCCCGTCAACTTCGGCCAGTTGACATTCAAGGCTTCACGGATCGGCGACAATCCGGATGCCTCTCACGCCGGTGGCAGTGTGACGGTTCAGATGCGCAACGGCAGCGACGAGACACCATTGGAGTACTACCAGATCGTAGATCTGGAGACGGGTGCCGAACAGGTCGTCACACAGGATGAGTACGACGCGGCGCCCACCGAGGAAAGAGGCTCGATACGACCGGACCTGACCAACTGGTCGCCATGGACCGAACCCATTTTTGCCGATGTGGACAGCGTCTACAGTGCCCGCCTTGAACTTCCGGGTCCCCGCCCATTCTTTCAGTACCGGCTGGCCTTCGAAGGCACGGCGACAGATGGTGTGCAGGTCGACAGCCTGGCCATCACCAACTCACCGGCCCTGGCCGCCCAGGCAGTCGCTGAGGTTGCGCTGCTCGATGATCCGAACCCTGCCTTCGGCATCCCATCGGTTCGGGCCGGTGTCGATACCACACTCACATACGATGTACGCGTCGACATGGGTGCTGATCCCGGTAGCGGTTTCGACGGGCTGCGTATCGCGACCTCTGCTGCTGCCGAATTCGTCAAGTTGGAGTTTGGCGCCGACCTGATCGACATTGCACCCGACAGTGTTCGCGAGGAGACCGACGAGCTGCTCGTCTATTTTCCCTCCAACCGAATCACTGAGGGCCGGGACCAGCGACTGCGCGTCACCTTCCGGTCCCGCCTGTTCCTGTTCAGCACCGAGTTCTCCGGCCAACTTCTCGATACCAGGGGCAGTCTGCCGCAGGCCCTCGCCGAGGGCGATGCGAGCATCGATGTGGGCAGCAATTCCCTGCGCATGATATTCGACCGTGCCGGAGAGGATCTCGTACAGGGCTTTGAGATCGTTCCGCCCGTCATCACACCGAATGGTGACGGGATCAACGATGCGGCCGAATTCAGCTTTGTCCTGATCCATCTAGTAGAGCCCGCGGCAAGTCAGGTCTCAGTCTACGACCTGTCCGGTCGACTCGTACGTGACGTCTCATCGGAAACTCTGACGGCCGGTATCTACGCACCGGCATGGGATGGCACCGACGGGGCGGGGAGTCCGGTGCCTCCGGGTGTGTATATGGCCCGGATCAACATCGAAACGGCCACCGGGGATATCAGCAAGACACGCCTCGTTCAGGTGGCCTACTGAGGTGACTATGCGGACCTCAACCCGAGTGCTGCTGGCCGGCTTGCTGGCCTTGCCTGCGTCCCTGGCTGCCCAGGTGCAGACCCTCGTCATCGGTGAGGGGGGTGCGGACTGGGCCAGTACGATCGAGCAGACGATCGGCCTGGACACGGCCCTGGCTGCCAACGGGCTGCAGCCTGTCGAACTGAATCCGTCGGTGAACATCAACGTGGGTCCCCTCACCGAGAGCGGTCAGTTCACCAACATCTTCGGCGGCATCTGGGGGATTTCGACAAACGCACCCGACATTCTGACCACCGATGGCAGCCCCTTCGTGTATGGGTCCCGTGGCCGGCGAGAGGTCACCGACGGCGACACCAGCCTGCCCACCTCGACAGACATGGTCAGGAATTACAGCTTCGACTTCGGCCTACCCCTGCCGATCAGTCGCGTGGTCTTCTTTCCTCCCTCGAGAGGCAGAACGACGACCAGAGCCCTGGGCGCCTCAGGACTTCTCGTCAAGGATCTGTATCCTCGACAGTATGTCGTTTCCGGCAGCCTCAGCGACGCGGAGTATCTGTTCAGCAATAGGTTTGAAGATGACTTTGACGTGGTGCTGGAACACAATCTCAACCAGAGTGAGCGCGTCGCCGACGTGCGGTTTGCCACCCAGTTCTTCCGCTTTCTGCGCCTGCGTTTTCCCGTTCCGGGATTCATCGCCGAGGTCTTTGTCTACGGCGAGGGATTCGCCCCGCAGACAAAGTATGTGTCGCAGCTGTTCGATATGGGCGAACCGGTAAACTTCGGTCGGCTGCATTATGTCTTCGAGAGACACCGGACGACGGGTTTTGGCACCGAACAGGTCCTGGCTCCTGACGCGGCGGTCCAGCTTGCCGTAGAGACGCGCACCGGACGCGATGAAACGCCGCTGATCTACCACGTCATCACCGAACTGGGCAGCCAGCGCGTCGTGGATCTGAAGACGTTCAATCGCGCCCCGGCCCCCAGTGGCGGCGGCTCGGACGCGGTGAAGTTCCAGGGCGTGGCGCCCGGCCAGCGAGGTGACGTCCTCGACGACGTAGCCAACTGGAGCTTCTGGTCCGCTGCCCACCTGACGTCCGGTGAAGCGATCCGTGCGCCGGACGGACGTCAGTTCATCCAGGTACGAGCATTTCTGACGAGCGAGGAGGTCCTCGCTTTCGGCAGGCTGAAGTCCATGTCCATCGAGTTCTCGCCGCTGCTGGCCAATCCGGTACTCGGTGAAGTGGCCCTGGTGGACGAACCAAACCCCCAGAATGGGGTTGTCGAGGTGCCCCTTGGTGAACCCATCACTCTGACCTACGACGTGCGGGCTGAGTTCTCCTCGTCGTCACAGACGGGGTTCAGCGCCATCCGCCTCAATACGCCCGAGGCCGTGGAATTTCAGCGATTCGAGATGGGGGAGCCGCTGGTCGACGTGCAACCTGACAGCTTGATCGTCAATGAGAATTCCCTGGCAGTCTACTTCCCGTCGAACCCGGTAGCAGAGGCGACGAACACGCCGATCCGTCTCACTTTCAGTACACGGGTGTTCAATTTCAACACCCTGTTTGAGGGCGAGGTCTTCCAGATCGGCGGCGAGAACCTGCCCCAGTCGATTGACGGCGGAGACGCCAGTTCGTTGGTGTCGACCAATGATCTGCGTGTATTCGCTCCTCTCGACAGACTCGAGGTACTCTCGGAACTGGATCTGAGTTCCCCGGTACTGACGCCGAACGTCGATGGTGTCAATGATGTCCTCGAGTTGTCCTTCACGCTGCACGGGATCGAGGGGGCCAATGTCGACGTCGGTATCTATGACCTTTCGGGACGGTTGATTCACCGGTTGGTATCCGAGCCCCGCGGAGAAGGGCGCTATGCCGAGTCGTGGGATACCATGGTGAAGGGCACACAAACGCCGCCCGGCACCTACCTGCTGCGCGTGGCCGTGGCAACCGATCTGGGCACCTTCGAGAAAACACGCACGATTGCAATCGCGTACTGATCTCGGGGTGCGGAACGTGGCCACTTGTGCAACTGCTGATGACGGTGCTGCAAGAGACGAGGGGAAATTGAGAAGGCACCACACGAAACTGCGGTCCACAGTGACGCAAGCGGCCGTCGTGCTGACTCTCGTGAGCGGCGCCTCGATGGCGGACGTGTTCCAGTTCAACAGCAAGCAGGACTGGGACTCCTGGGCCTTCCCACCCGGGGTGCTTGTACAGAATGACAATGGCAGCATTACCCTGAGCCGGGTGGACGAGGCAATCAACGCCGCGAGCAACGCGACAGAATTCCTGCACACGGTGAAACGTACACGTGATCCGGTCCCCGGTGGCGTGCGCGGATTCTCCAATGAGGAGAGCGTGGGGAATCTGATAGACGGCCTGGGCGAAACGTACTGGCAACCCTCCCAGGCCGACGTGATCGACGACTGGTGGGTCGAGGTCGACCTGGGACGCATGGTCAACGCCACGAAAATCAGGTTGACCTTCCCGGACACTACCGACGCCGTTCCGTTCCGAAACTTCAGCGTGTACGTCAACGACGGTGAACGCTCGACAGCAGCCAAGGACATCTTCCAATTCACTCGAGTGGGACGCACGACCTCACCGAACGAGTCGCGCGTCGTCGAGTATGAGTTGAGCACGTTCGATCCCGGTCCGGCCACAGGCGAGCACCTACTGGCCGTTGATACGCTGAGTTTCGCTCCCGTTCAGTATGTCCGCTTCGTGCCCGAGGAGATCCACGACGGGGCCGCTCTGGCGGAGATCGAAGTGGAGGCCCTCGGTGACAACGTGGCGCTGGGAACTGTTGGGCGGGGTGGCTCGGTGCGCGCTGGCACGAGCCAGGGCAACAGTGCCCTGTTCAGCGATGGCGACCACAACACGACCTGGGCGCTGTCCGGAGCCATCAGTTGGGAAGAGAACGGCCACTGGTACGAGTGGGATCTGGGCGCCACCTTCTGGCTCAACCGTATGGTCGTCGAGGTGGGCGCACCCATCGTCTACGGTGGCAATGCTGTGATCAAGGACATGGAGATCTCCACGTCGGACGGTACCCAGTCGGGCGGTCTGACCACCGACAGGATCCGCAGCAACTTCGACTATGATCTGCTGTCTCTGATCGACGCCTCCAAGACTCCTGTGCGTGCCATCTATGATCTGCAGTTCGAGCCGCGCAAGACCCGACACATCTTCTTCCGGCGCTCTTCCTCCTTCGAGCCGGCCCGAAAGATTTTCTACCTGGTGGTGGAGCACGCTCTCTACGGCGATGGGTATGTAGCCGAAGTAGAAATGGTCTCCGACTTCATCGATCTGGGAGGCACGAGCAGCATTCGCAGGCTGACGTGGGATGCGGAGCTGCCAGCCGGCACGTACGTGGAGATCCGCACGCAGACGGGCGACACTTTCGTCATCAGGGAGGAGTTCTACAACAAGAACGGCGTCGCGATCTCGGAAGCACAATGGAACAAACTGCCGAAATCGCAGAAGCTGGACATCGTCGAGCTCCAGTTACCAGGGACTGACTGGTCGGGCTGGAGCCAGGTCTACGCCGAGCCGGAGGGTGTTTTCCTGTCTCCGTCGCCCCGCCGCTACGTGCAGCTGCAGGTCAAGCTGGGCAACGACAACCCCGACGTGGCGCCATTGCTACGTGATATCTCGCTGCACTTCGACGATGCGTTGATCAGCGGCGGCGTGACGAGCAGGATTCACCCGCGGCAGGTGGAATTCGATTCACTGCAGACCTTCACCTACGTACTCAATCCCGTGTTTCGGTTTGGCGATCAGGGCTTTGATCGGATCAGGATCCAGACACCGTCCCCAGTGGGCGAGGTTTCGGTCCGGGTGGCTGGTGATCCGGTCCTCCCCGCAGCGGTGGCGATGTTGGGCG